>NZ_JBIBBC010000028.1:0-91811 GCF_042900345.1 Streptomyces sp. NPDC012935 | reverse complement strand
GAGCTGACCCTGGAAATGGTCACCGACGAGGAACGCGACTACATGTGGGCGGAATACGCCAAGGACCCCCGCATGCGCGCCAACATCGGAATCCGCAGGCGTCTCGCCCCGCTCCTCGACAACGACCGGCACTCGATCGAACTGTTCACGGCCCTGCTGCTCGCCCTGCCGGGAAGCCCGATCCTGTACTACGGCGACGAGATCGGCATGGGCGACAACATCTGGCTCGGCGACCGCGACGCCGTACGAACCCCGATGCAGTGGACGCCGGACCGCAACGCCGGCTTCTCCACCTGCGACCCGGGGCAGCTCTGCCTGCCGACCATCATGGACCCGGTCTACGGCTACCAGGTGACGAACGTCGAGGCGTCGATGGCCTCGCCGTCGTCGCTGCTGCACTGGACCCGCCGCATGATCGAGATCCGCAAGCAGAACCCGGCCTTCGGACTCGGCTCCTACAGGGAACTCCAGTCCTCCAATCCGGCGGTCCTCGCCTTCCTGCGCGAATACGAGGACGACCTGGTGCTGTGCGTGAACAACTTCGCGCGCTTCGCGCAGCCGACAGAACTCGACCTGCGCGAGTTCGCCGGCCGCCACCCGGTCGAGCTGTTCGGCGGGGTCCGTTTCCCGGCGATCGGTGAACTGCCGTATCTGCTGACCCTCGGGGGCCACGGCTTCTACTGGTTCCGGCTCTCCCGAGTCGCATCCCGCATCGGCCGACGACTTTGAGCGTGAGCTTCGAGCGTGTGCCGAGGAAAGGACGGGTCACCATGCAGAAGACCGCAACTCCCCGATCGAGCCGTACGGTCGACGCGAGCCCCATGGCCTCGCTCGCCGGACTGCTGCGCGAATGGCTGCCACGGCAGCGCTGGTTCGCGGGCAAGGACCGGCCCGTCACGGACCTCGCGCTGCTGTCGATGACGGAGCTGTTCCCGGGCTGTCTGCATCTGCTGGTGCACGCCGGTCACTCCGCGGTGCCCGCGCCCGGCGGTGCTCCCCCGGCCGGCGACTGCTACCAGCTGCTGCTCGGCGTACGCCAGCATCTGTCGCCGCGGCTCGGCCGGGCGCTGATCGGCCGTGCGGAGGAGGGGCCGCTGGCCGGTCTGACGGTCTTCGACGCGCTGCAGGACCCCCGCTCGGCCCAGCTGCTCCTGGAGCGTCTGCGGCATCCCGGCACGGCCGGCCCGCTCTGCTTCGAGGCGGACCCGTCCGTGTCCGTGCCGGCGGGACTCGTTCCCCGGGTGCTGGACGCCGAGCAGTCCAACTCCTCGCTGGTGTACGGCGATACGTTCATCCTCAAGCTGTTCCGGCGCATCCAGCCCGGCGTCAATCCCGACCTGGAGCTGTCCGGCGCGCTGGCCGAGCAGGGCTGCGGGCGGGTCCCGGCCCCCGTGGCCTGGTTCCGGACGACGCACCCCTGGGAGGCGACGCTCGGCGTGCTGCAGCCGTTCCTGCGTGACGCCTCCGACGGCTGGACACTGGCGCTGGACGCGCTGACCTCCGGCGGCGACTTCACGGCGGAGGCCCGCCAGCTGGGGCGGGCGACGGCGGAGGTGCATCTGGCGCTGGCGTCGGCCTTCCCGTCCCGGGCGCACGGCGAGAACGCCCGGATGGCGGCGGCGATGACCGAGCGTCTGGAGATCGCCGCGCACTTCGTCCCCGCCCTGCAGCCCTACGTGCCCGGCCTGCGCACCGCGTTCGGCGCCCTCGCCAGCTGCGATCCCGGGCCGCCCGACCAGCGCATCCACGGCGACCTGCACCTGGGGCAGGTGCTGCGGGCGGGCCGTGAGTGGTTCGTCATCGACTTCGAGGGCGAGCCGTCCCGCCCGCTCGCCGAGCGGCGCGGCGTCCACTCGCCAGTGCGGGACATCGCCGGCATGCTGCGCTCCTTCGACTACGCCGCCCGGCAGCGCCGTCCGTGGCGTCCGGAGTGGGCGCGCCGCTGCCGGGAGGCCTACTGCGGGGGCTATGCCGCCCTCGCCGGCTGGGACCCGCGCAAGAAGCACGGCTTGCTGCGTGCGTATGAGACCGACCGCGCCGTGTACGAGGTCCTGTACGAGGCCCGGCACCGACCCGACTGGTTGCCCGTACCGATGGCGGCGATCGAACGCCTCGCCGTGAGAGGAGCCTGACCCATGGCCCTGCACGAGACCTCGCGCCCCGAATCGGCAGGACCGAACCGGCGCGCCACCGCGCCCGCACTCGATCCGGCGGACCGTGAACGCCTGTTGTCGGGCGCCCACCACGATCCGCACGCGCTGCTCGGGGCGCATCCGGTCCCGGGCGGGATCGCCTTCCGGGCGCTGCGACCCTTCGCGCGTGCGGTGAGCGTCGTGGCCGGCGGCGAGCGCACCGCGCTGGTCTCGGAGGGCGGCGGGCTCTTCTCCGGCGTACTGCCGCTGAAGGAGATCCCCGCGTACACGCTGCTCGTGTCGTACGCCGAGGGCGGGTCCGACGAGTGCGAGGTCCACGATCCGTACCGCTTCCTGCCCGCCCTCGGCGAGCTGGACCTCCACCTCATCCGGGAGGGCCGCCACGAGGAGCTGTGGAAGGCGCTCGGCGCGGAGCCGATGACTCACCAGGGCGTGCCGGGCACCCGCTTCACGGTGTGGGCGCCGAACGCTCAGGGCGTGCGGGTCGCCGGGGACTTCACCTGCTGGGACGGGACGGCGTTCCCGATGCGGTCCCTCGGGGCGTCCGGGGTGTGGGAGCTGTTCCTGCCGGGCATCGGCGAGGGCACCCGGTACAAGTTCGAGATCACCTCCCGGCACGGCGGCCGGTTCCTCAAGGCCGACCCGATGGCGCGCCGTGCGGAGGTCCCGCCGGACACTGCGTCGATCGTGCACGCCTCGCACCACGAGTGGGGCGACGCGCAGTGGATGGCGCACCGGGGCGACGTCCCGGTGCATCAGGCGCCCTTCTCGGTCTACGAGGTGCACCTTCCGTCCTGGCGCCCGGGACTGACCTACCGCCAACTCGCCGAACAGCTGCCCGCGTACGTCAACGACCTCGGCTTCACCCATGTCGAGCTCATGCCGGTCGCACAGCACCCCTTCGCCGGGTCCTGGGGCTACCAGGTCACCGGCTTCTACGCGCCGGCCTCGCGGCTCGGTTCGCCCGACGACTTCAAGTACCTGGTGGACGCCCTGCACCAGGCCGGCATCGGGGTGATCGTGGACTGGGTGCCGGCCCACTTCCCCAAGGACGACTGGGCGCTGAGCCGGTTCGACGGGGAACCGCTGTACGAACCCGGGGACGATCGGCGCGCCGAGCACCCGGACTGGGGGACGTACGAGTTCGACTACGGACGCACCGAGGTGCGCAACTTCCTGGTCGCCAACGCCACGTACTGGTGCGAGGAGTTCCACATCGACGGGCTGCGGGTGGACGCCGTCGCCTCGATGCTCTACCTCGACTACTCGCGGGAGTCCGGACAGTGGGCGCCGAACGCCTTCGGCGGGCGGGAGGACCTGGCCGCGATGGCGTTCCTGCAGGAGATGAACGCGACCGTGTACCGGCGCAACCCGGGCGTCATCACCATCGCGGAGGAGTCGACCGCCTGGGGCGGGGTGACCCGGCCGACCGACAGCGGCGGGCTGGGGTTCGGGCTGAAGTGGAACATGGGCTGGATGCACGACTCCCTGGAGTACATCGCCAAGGAGCCGGTGCACCGCAAGTACCACCACAACGAGATGACGTTCTCGATGGTGTACGCCTACAGCGAGAACTACGTCCTGCCCATCTCCCACGACGAGGTCGTGCACGGCAAGCAGGCGCTGGTCTCCAAGATGCCCGGCGACTGGTGGCAGCGACGCGCCAACCACCGCGCCTACCTGGGCTTCATGTGGGCCCACCCCGGCAAGCAGCTCCTCTTCATGGGCCAGGAGTTCGCGCAGGGCGCCGAGTGGTCCCAGGAGCACGGTCCCGAGTGGTGGCTGCTGGATCCCGGGTACGCGTCCGCGGGCGACCACCGGGGCGTCCAGGATCTGGTGCGTGACCTCAACGCGCGGTACCGGACGACGCCTGCTCTCTGGGAGCGGGACACCGACCCCGGCGGCTTCCAGTGGGTGCTGGGGGACGCGGCGGACGACAACGTCTTCGCCTTCCTGCGGTTCGGTGCCGACGGCAGCCCCCTGCTCGCCGTCTCCAACTTCTCCCCTGTCGTGCGTCACGACTACGCCCTGTGGGTGCCGGACGACGTCGTCGCCTGGCAGGAGACCCTCAACACGGATGCGGCCCAGTATGGTGGCAGCGACGTCGTCAACCCCAACCCGGTGAAGCCGGAGGACAGCCGCATCCGGCTGACGTTGCCGCCTCTTGCCACGGTGTGGCTGTCGCCCTGCCCCCGCGGCTGAGATCACCGAACGGGGTCAATTGTCAGTTCTCGTCACCACGCGCTCTCAGCTGGGCTAGATTCGGGCACCGCCGATAACGGAACTCATCGGTGATGTCACACCCGGTACACATCAGGAGCAGCGCATGCGCGACCTCGGCCTCGCTCCCCCGACCGTCACGCCCCTGACCGGCGGACTCGCCGACAGCGTCTTCGAGACGGCGGCCCTCGATCCGACATTGCCGATGCTCGCGCGCCGCCCCGATCCCTCCTCCACCACATGGGAGGAGGTGACCGCCGTGGAACTGCGCGATGAAGTGAGCGATCTGGCCAAGGGACTGATCGCGTCCGGGATCTCACCGGGCCACCGCGTGGCCGTCATGGCCCGCACCCGCTACGAGTGGACCGTGTTCTGCTACGCGCTGTGGGCGGTGGGCGCCGAGGTCGTGCCGATCTACCCGACGTCGTCGCGCGACCAGGTCGAGTGGATCCTGCGGGACGCCGAATGCGTGGCCGTGGTGGTCGAGGACGAACAGGCCATCATGACGGTGGGTTCCGTGTGCGGATCGCTGCCGATGCTGCGCCATGTGTGGCAGTTGGACGCCGGGGGGCTTCAGCAGCTCGTGGCGTGCGGCGAGTTCATCCCGTTCGCGACGGTCGATTCGCTGCGCCGCATCGTCCTGCCGGACTCCACCGCCGCCGTCGTCTACACCTCCGGCACCACGGGTCACCCGCTGGGCTGCGCGCTGAGCCACCGCGGTCTGGCGAGCACCTGCGACACCCTCCTCGCGGGCTGGGGCCACACCGTGATCCCGCCCGGCGAGCAGCAGGCGTCGGTCCTCGCCTTCCTGCCCTTCTCCCATGTGTACGGCCTGGTGGTGCAGGGGCTGGCCATCCGAGGCGGCATGCTGATGGGCCACGAGCCCGAGCTGAACGCGGAGGCGTTGTCGGCGGCGCTGCGCACCTTCCGGCCGACCTATCTGTGCGCCGTACCGTCGATCTTCGAGAAGATCTACAAGACCTTCCTGCGCACGGCCCAGCAGGCGGGCCGTGGCGCGCTGTTCGAGCGGGCCGCCGACACCGCGCGGGACTTCGCGGCGGCGCTGGAACGGCAGCGGCTGGGCGGCGGGCCCGGGCCCCGTTACGATCTGCGGCTCCAACACGCCCTGTACGAACGCACGGTGTACCGCAAACTGCGGGCCGCGCTGGGCGGCAGGGTGTGCCGGGCGACGTCCGCCGGCTCGTCCCTGAACCGTGAACTGTCCCTGTTCTACGAGGGCATCGGCATCTACGTGAACGACGCCTACGGTCTCACCGAGACCTGCGGCGGGGTCACGGCACCTCCGCCGGGCCGGGAGCTGTCGGGAACGGTCGGGAAGGCGCTGCCGGGGGTGGACATCCGGGTGGCCGACGACGGCGAGATCCTCGTGCGCGGGCCGTCGGTGTTCCAGGGCTATGTGAACGACGAGGCCGCGACCCGGGCGGCGCTGCGCGGCGGCTGGCTGGCCACCGGGGATCTCGGGCGGCTGGACTCCGACGGCTATCTGACGATCACCGGGCGCAAGAAGGACGTCATCATCACGAGCGGCGGCAAGAGCGTCTCCCCGGCGCTCCTGGAGCAGCGCCTGCGGATGCACCCGATGATCCACCAGGCGGTGATCGTGGGTGACAACCGGCCCTGTATCGGGGCCCTGATCACTCTGGACCCCGACTTCCTGGGCTACTGGCGGGAATCACTCACGCTGCGCAGTGACGCGAGGATCCGGGAGGCGCGCGAGGAGAACGCGCTGCGGGAGGAGATCGGCCGGGCCGTGGCCGCGGCGAACAGCGCGGTGTCGCGCGCGGAGTCCATCCGGGTGTTCCGGGTGCTGCCGGCGCCGTTCGACGTGGCCAGCGGCCTGCTGACGCCGTCGATGAAGCTGCGCCGGGACGCCATCGTGCGGCACTACGCCCTCCAGATCGACGCGATGTACCAGGCGCGTTCACGTGTGCCGCGGGACCACCTGGTGGACGAGCCGCCGCACTGGGACGACGCGGACAACGTCTTCGGCTGAGCGCGCCTACTCGCCCGTGGTGAGCCGTACGACATTCGACTGCTCGCCCAGGACGAAGGCACGGACCTGGAAGGTGGCGTTCTCCTCGCCGGGCAGGGTGACCAGGGTCGTGGCGGTGACGTCCGGATCGACGACGGCGACGGGTTCGTAACCGATGCTGTTCTTCTTGCGCATCTCCAGGAGGAATCCGTCCTCGTCCGAGGTCGTGTCGGTCCAGGTGAAGCGGATGCCGTCCGGCAGTTCGGCTCGGGTGGGACGGGAGACGGGGCCGCGGTAGTCCCGCAGGCGGTAGTGGAACGTGGTGTGCGGCATGAGGTCGGGGTGGCGGTAGTCCGACACCTGCCGGGGCAGGTAGTCCAGGACGGTGTAGGGGCCCGTTTCCTCGGTCGCGAACTCCAGCAGGTGGCCCGCGACTCCCGGCCGGTCGTCCGTCCAGTCGAGGTCGATGTCCGTGGGTGTCGTGAGGACACCTCGCAGTGGCTTGTCGGCGTCCGCGGTGCCGGCCGAGCAGGCCGGCAGCGCCATGATCAGCGCTGCCGACGCCGCGATGCGCGCCTTTCCTCGCATACGGCAGCCGCTACTTGCGCCAGAAGCGGACGTTGCTCCACTCAACGGTGGCCTGCCCGCTGCCGCTGTTGGTGCGGTAGGCGCCGAACTTGTCGTAGAAGCTGCCGCCGGGGCTGTCGTAGGTGTGCTTGAGCGAGCCGTTGATGTAGGTGCGGTGTTCGACGCCGACCTGGTGGACCGTGTTGACGCGGACCGTCGCGCCGACGGTCCCGGCGTTGGACAGTGTGGCGCCACCGTGCACTGCGTAGAGCCGGCCGCCACGCTCGACGGCGAGCATGAAGTACGGGCCGGAGCCGGACTCGTTGAAGGTCTGCTTGAGGCTGATCCGGGTGCCGCTGAGGCTGGTGATGCGGAAGTAGCCCTCGAACTGGCGGGTTCCGCCGGTGTAGGTGGCATAGCGCCGTTCAGCCCGTTGGTCGCCGCTCGCGGTGGAGCAGGTGAGCCGGAACGTCAGGCCGTCGACCTGGCCGCAGCCCCGTTCCTGCACGTTGTAGGTCGGTGACACCGACTGCCAGCCTCCGGGCTCGACTTCGGCGAAGGCGTGCGGGGCGGCGAGCAAGGATGTGGCGCACAGCGCCGTGGTGACGGTGAGGGTGCGCAGGCGTACGAGCATCCTGCCTCCTGTCGGATGGGGGGTGGACCGCACGTCACGCATCGGGCCACGCACATGGTGATGCATTTGGTCACGTACATGAACCACGGCCCCTGACATGGACGAGCGAGACGGACGTTAGGTTCAGACCAATCAGTCGTCAAGAGATCGCGCGGACACGTCTTTCACATCCGAACCGGTGTGCCCCCGCACCGGTTGGGGCAGGGTGGCTGACGACGGGTTCATCTGCCTGCCGCACCCGGCTGGCGGAACGGCCGGTGGCGCGGTGGGATCGAGGCGTGCGAAGCCGCGATCCAGGGGCAGGCGAACGACGTCGAGGCAGACCGCCTGGAGCCGCAGAAGGGAAGATCACCGTGACACGACCCAGGATCCTGGTGGTTGGCGCAGGCTTCGCCGGAGTCGGCTGCGTTCGCCGACTCGAACGCAAACTCTCCGCCGACGAGGCCGAGATCACCTTGGTGACGCCGTCCTCCTACCAGCTCTACCTGCCACTTCTGCCCCAGGTCGCCTCCGGCGTCCTGACGCCCCAGTCGATCGCCGTGTCCCTGCGCCGCAGCCGCAGGTACCGCACCCGGATCATCCCGGGCGGCGCCATCGGCGTGGACCTCGCGGCCAAGGTCTGCGTGATCCGCACCATCACCGACCGGATCGTCAACGAGCCGTACGACTACATCGTGCTGGCCCCCGGCAGCATCACACGCACCTTCGACATCCCCGGGCTCACCGATCACGCGTACGGCATGAAGACGCTGGCCGAGGCCGCCTACCTGCGCGACCACGTCATCTCCCAGCTGGACCTCGCCGACGCCAGCCAGGACCCGGCCGAGCGCGCCGCCCGGCTGCAGTTCGTGGTGGTCGGCGGCGGATACGCGGGCACCGAGACCGCCGCATGTCTGCAGATGCTGACGCACAACGCGGTCAAGCGCTATCCGCGGCTGGACCCGCACCTGATCAAGTGGCATCTGATCGACATCGCGCCGAGGCTGATGCCCGAACTCGGCGAGAAACTGGGCTCCGCGGCCCAGAAGATTTTGCGCAGGCGCGGTGTCGACATCTCGCTGGGCGTGTCGATCGCCAAGGCGGGCCCCGAGGAGGTCACCTTCACCGACGGCCGGGTGGTCCCCACCAGGACCCTGATCTGGACCGCCGGCGTGGTCGCCAGCCCACTGATCGGCACACTGGGCGCGGACACGGTCCGGGGCCGGCTCGCGGTCACCGCGGAGATGAAACTGCCCGGCGGCGACGGTGTGTTCGCGCTCGGCGACGCCGCCGCCGTACCCGATATCGCCAAGGGCGAGAAGGGTGCCGTCTGCCCGCCCACCGCCCAGCACGCCATGCGCCAGGGCAAGGTCGTGGCCGACAACGTCATCGCGTCCCTGCGCAACCAGCCGCTGCGGCCGTACAAGCACAAGGACCTCGGCCTGGTCGTCGACCTCGGCGGCCGCGACGCCGTCTCCAAGCCCCTCGGCGTCGAACTGAAGGGCCTGCCCGCGATGGCCGTGGCCCGCGGCTACCACTGGTCGGCGCTGCGCACCAACGTCGCCAAGACGCGCGTCATGACGAACTGGCTGCTCAACGCCGTCGCCGGGGACGATTTCGTGCGCACCGGGTTCCAGGCCCGCAGGCCGGCCAAGCTGAAGGACTTCGAGTTCGTCCACGCGTACCTGACGCCGGAGCAGCTGCACGAGCGTATGGCCGAGAGGGGCGGATCCGAGGCGCCCGAAGGGACGGCTGAGTGAGGTGACGGCCTCGGCTGAGAGCCTTCGGTTCGTGGTGTGACCAGGAAGAGAGCGGGAGAGAGTACGTCGGCGTGAGGTCAGCGGGAGGGCCGGTCCGGGCGCGCGTGCGGGACCGTGTCGCGGCGTCTGACCCCGGGCTGCTGCGGCTGGCCGCGGGGCTGCGCACGGCGGGTGCGATCGCCCTCGCGGTCGCCGTGCTCGCCCTGCTGGGCGCCGATGTGACGCACCTGGTGACAGGCGCGCTGGCGGCGATGGTCGCCACCTTCGCCATCCGGGAGAAACAGCGCGGTCCGCAGGCCCTCACGCTCGCCCTGGGCCTCCCGGTGGCGCTGGCCTCGATGACCCTGGCGGCAGTGCTGCACCGTCATGTCGTGGCCGGTGACCTGGCTTTCGTGGCGCTCATCTTCTGTGCCGTCTACGGCCGCAGGTTCGGCGACCGCGGCACCGCGCTCGGCCTGATCGGCTTCCAGACCTACTTCATGTCCCTCTTCGTCGGCGCCACCGTCTCCGGGCTGCCCGAGTTGTGCTGGGCGGTCTCCGTGGCCTTCGCGTGCAGCGCGCTCGTGCGGTTCGTGCTCGTCCCCGAGACGCCGACGGGGGTGCTCGAACGACTGCGCAGCGCCTTCCGCGCCCGGCTGGCCCAGTTGCTTTCGGCGCAACTCGAACTGCTCGACGCCGGCCCGCAGGAGGCGGACCGGGCCCTGGAGCACGTACGAGAGGGCACCGGGCGCCTGCACGAGACGGCGCTGCTGATCCAGGGCCGGCTGGAGGAGGGGACCGCCGACGAGGCGATGGCCCGGCTCGTCCAACGGCGCGTCGCGGACGCCGAGATCGCGGCCGAGCGCCTGGGGCTGTCCCTGCTCGCGGCGCGCGGCGCCGAGCGCGCCGACACCCTGGCCATGCATCTGCCGGGCGCCCCAGTCCCCTCGGGCGGGCGGCATCCCGTGCGCGAGGAGGCGAGCGTCACGCTGCGCCGAGACCTCGAGGCCCTGCGCGTGCTCGTCCTGCACCCCGTCGGCCAGGCCACCGGCACCGCGCTGTCCCAGGTCCGCAACCGGCTCCTCGCCTACCGCGACGAGGAGAACCTGCCCGACGCCTCCCCCGCCGTGCAGGATGCCTTCCGGGCCATCGGCGAGACCGCCCGCGCGGTCCTCGGGCTGCGGATCGCCCTCGGCGGGACCCAGGACGAGTCGGACGACAGCCCGGCCACGGCGCGCTCACGCGAGGAGCTGTACGCGGAGGACGCCGTGCTCGACGCCGAGGAGGAGGCCTCGGAGGAGCCCAGCGGGCTGCGCCGCCCCACGACGCGTGCCGCGGTGCAGGTGGCCGTGGGGTCGACGCTGGCCATCGTCGGCGGTGAGCTGCTGTCCCACGACCGCTGGTACTGGGCGGTGCTGACCTGCTGGATCGTGTTCCTCAACACCGCCTCCACGGGCGAGATCCTGGTCAAGGGCTACCGTCGGCTGCTGGGCACCGTGCTCGGCGTCCTGGCCGGCATCGTGCTGGCGGGCGCGGTCGGGAGCCACACCTGGACGGCGTTCGTCCTGGTGCTGCTGTTCGTCTTCGCGATGTTCTATTCGGCACCGCTGTCGTACACGCTGTCGTCCTTCTTCGTCACCGCGGCGCTCGGGCTGCTGTACACGCTGCTGCAGACCTACAGCCTCTCGGTGCTCGTGCTGCGCATCGAGGAGACCGCGCTCGGTGCGGCCTGCGGGGTGATCGCGGCCGCAGTGGTCCTGCCGGTGCAGACGGACCGCCGTACGAACGAACTGCTCGCCACCGTGCTGGACCGGCTCGGCGAGGTCACCCGCAGTTCCGTCGACCAGCTCAGTGGCGGACCGCCCGTCGAGCTGCTCGACCAGGCGCGCGACCTGGACCAGGCGCTTGCCGACCTGCGGGCCGCCGTGCAGCCGCTCACGCATCCGGTGACGCCGCTGCGGGCCCGCAAGGAGACCGCCCGCTACGTCGTGGCGCTGCTGGAGACCTGCGCCTATCACGCACGTTCGCTGGCGGCGACCGCCGAGCTGTTGCCCACCCATCCCTCGATCGCGGCGGACCCCAGGCTGCGCCGGGCCGCGGGGCGTATCGCCCACAACATCGAGGCGATCGCGGCGCACGTCACCGACGAGCTCTCCACGGCCGGCATCGAGACCGGCCCGAGCATCGCATCGCTCCTGGGACGGACCGTCCCCGGCGCACCGCGCTACGGCCGGGTCACCGACCGTGTCCTGCGGCATCTGCAGCGCCTCGACGAGGCCGTGTCCGGTCTGGCCCGTCCGCTGGGGGTGCCCGTGAAGGCATCTGACGGATGACCGTTCATCCAGGCGATGCCGGGGAGGACGGCACATCCCGGCGGTACCGGGGTACGCGGAAGTCATGACCGATGTCGTGGACTCAGACGAACTGCTCAGGCGGATGCAGCGTGCCAGGGCCTACGCCCGACGCGAGGAGCGGGTATGGCAGGCCCGCAGCGTCGAGCTGGAGCCTGCCGACCCGGCGGCAGCGCGGGACGCCGCCGTACGGATGATCGCCTACGAGACCGTGATCAACGTGCTGGACGAGTTCCTTTCCCCCGGCTCGCACACCGAGGACAGCTGACCGGCGCCGCCGATTGGCCTCGCCCCCGGTGGGCACCCGAGGGCGCATGACAGCCGATCACACCCGGGCCCCGGTCCTCGAAGCGCTGGCCGACTACCACCGAGAGGGGCGGACGTCGTTCTCGCCGCCCGGTCACAAGCAGGCCCGGGGAGCCGACCCCGCGGTGCGGGAGGTGCTGGGCGACGCGGTGTTCCTCGGTGATGTCTTGGCGTCGGGCGGTCTGGACGACCGACTGCACCACAGCGGCGTCATGGAGCACGCCGAGGATCTGATGGCCGACGCCGTGCACGCGGAGCACACGTACTTCACCACGTGCGGCAGTTCCCTGTCCGTCAAGGCGGCGATGCTGGCCGTCGCGGGCCCGCACGAGAAGCTGCTGCTCGGCCGGGACGCCCACAAGTCGGTCGTGTCGGGTCTCGTCCTGTCCGGCATCGGGCCCGTCTGGGTCGAGCCGCAGTGGGACGCCGAACGGCATCTGGCCCACCCTCCGTCCGCGGCGGACTTCGAGGCGGCCTTCGAGCGCCATCCCGACGCGAAGGGCGCGCTGGTCACCAGTCCGACGCCGTACGGCAGCTGCGCGGACCTGCGGGCGATCGCCGACGTCTGCCACCGCCGCTCGCGGCCACTGGTCGTCGACGAGGCCTGGGGTGCGCATCTGCCGTTCCATCCCGAGCTGCCGTCATGGGCGATGGACGCGGGCGCCGACATCTGCGTGACCAGCATCCACAAGATGGGCAGCGGTCTGGAGCAGGGTTCGGTCTTCCATCTGCAGGGGGATCTCGTCCCGGCGACGGTGCTGCGCATGCGGGCGGACCTGCTGGGCACCACCAGCCCCTCGGTGCTGATCTTCGCCGGCATGGACGGCTGGCGCCGGCAGATGGCCCTGCGCGGCGAGGAGATCATGGGCTCCGCGCTCGATCTCGTGGCCGAAGTGCGGGCCGCCGTCGAGGAGATCGACGGAATGCACGTCAACGACCGGGACGACTTCTGCGGTGCGGGACTGGCCGCGGACTTCGACCCGCTTCCGGTCGTCATCGACCTCGAGGGTCTCGGCATCTCCGGGTTCCAGGCCGCGGACTGGCTGCGGGAGCACCGGAACGTGGACGCCCATCTCAACGACCACCGCCGCATCGCCACCCAGATCACCCACGGCGACGACCACGGGACGGTCGGCGAACTGCTCGCCGCGCTCAAGTCCCTGGCCGAGGCGGCATCCGAGCTGCGCCCCGCGCCCCGGATCGAGGTGCCGCCGCCGTCCCGGCTGCGCATGGAGCAGGCCATCACGCCGCGGGACGCGTTCTTCGCGGCCACCGAGGACGTCCCGGTGGACAGGGCCGCCGGACGTGTGGCCGCCGAGATGATCACGCCGTATCCGCCCGGGATTCCGGTCGTGCTGCCGGGCGAGCGGCTGACCGGGCCGGTCCTGCGCTATCTGGTCACCGGTCTCGCCGCGGGCATGAACCTCCCCGATCCGAGCGATCCTCGACTGGAGACGGTCAGGGTGGTGGCGGAAGACAAGTGAAACCGGTCACGTACCCCGGTCTCGGGTACGCGGAATCCAACAAGATGGTTTACGGTTCATTCATAAGTGGTCTCGGGGTAGACCGCGGGAGACCGCACTCGTCCCCCCTGCACCACCACCTACGGCCCTGGCTGGCCTCCCCCGTCCAGCCAGGGCTTTTTAATGCCGCGGGCGCCCCGTCCCGCGAGGATTCCCGGCCAAAACCGAAACCACGCTCCGCCGAGGTGCTCACGGCGGCGGTAGCGGCTGAAATGGACGCAGGGAAGCACCGGAACCTCAGTCGTCGGTGAGGAGCCCCGTGTCATGACCAAAGCGATCAAACTGCTGACTGCCCTGCCGCCGCCTCAGCGCCAGCACCTGATGGCGCTCGCCCGGGAGGTCTCCTTCCCCGAGGACGCCCGGATCTTCGAGGCGGGCGGCACGGCCGACCGCTTCTGGGTCATCCGCTCCGGCGCCGTCTCCCTCGACCAGCGGGTGACATCCGTGCAGCGGGTCACCGTGGCCAGCCTGGGCGCGGGCGATCTGCTCGGCTGGTCCTGGCTGTTCCCGCCGTACCAGTGGGACTTCGGCGCGGAGGCCTTCAGCCCCGTGCGCGCCTACGAGTTCGAGGCCGAGGCGGTGCTGCGGCTGTGCGAGGAGGAACCGGCGCTCGGCATGTCCCTGATCCGCCACGTCGCCGAAATCCTCGCGCACCGGCTGGAGATGACCCGCGGCAGGCTCATGGAACAGTACGGGCAGCATCGGCGCAGCGCGCTGTGACCCTCAGACCCGGTAGCGGCGCAGGGCGGGCACCGCCGCGGCCAGGCCCAGCATCGCGGCGACGACGAGCAGTCCGCCGCCCACGGTCGCCGTGCGCGCGCCGAAGGCCGAACCCGCCGTGCCGTGCAGCACGTCGGCGAGGCGTGGACCGCCCGCCACGACGACCGTGAAGACGCCCTGCATCCGGCCGCGCATCTCGTCGCTGGCGGCGGACAGCAGGATCGACCCGCGGAAGACCATCGAGACCATGTCGGCGATCCCGGCGAGGGCCAGGAACACCACCGCGAGCCACAGGCTGCCGCTCAGCCCGAATCCGGTGATGGCGGCGCCCCAGGCGACGACCGCGCCGATCACCATCCAGCCGTGCCGGCGGGCCCGGGAGAACGTGCCGGAGAAGAGTCCGCCCAGCACGGCACCGATGGGGATCGCCGCGAACAGCAGGCCGAGGGCGAGTCCTTCGCCGTACGGCGCGTAGGTCTGGCTCGCGAGTTGCGGGAACAGGGCGCGGGGCATGCCGAAGACCATGGCGATGATGTCGGCCAGGAAGGACAGCAACAGCACCTTGTGCAGGGCCATGTACCGGAAGCCGGCCACGATCTCCCGTACGCCCGCGCGGCGTTGGGCGGTGGCAGCCAGGGGCGGCAGCGCGGGCAGCCGTACGACTGCCCAGACGGTGACGCACAGGGCCAGCGCGTCGATGAGATACAGCTCGGCCAGGCCGATCACGGGTATGAGCACGCCGGCCAGCAGCGGTCCGACCACCTGCCCCGTCTGCATGACCGTCGAGCCGAGGGCGTTCGCCGCAGGCAGTTCGTCCGCGGGCACCAGACGGGCGATGGAGGCGCTGCGGGCCGGGGCGTTGAGCCCCCAGAACGCCTGTTGCACGGCGAGCAGCAGCATCAGTACGGCCACCGACCCGAGTCCGGTGACCGCCTGGAGCCAGAAGAGCACCGAGGTGACCGCGATGCCGCTGTTGGTGATCAGCAGCAGCTTGCGCCGGTCCATGCTGTCGGCGATGGCCCCGCCCCACAGCGCGAACACGACCAGCGGCAGCAGCCCGGCGAGACTCGCGGTGCCCACCCAGGCCGAGGAGCCGGTGATGTCGTAGATCTGCTTGGGTACGGCGACCGCGGTGAGCTGGCTGCCGACGGCCGTGACGATGGTCGAGGACCACAGGCGGCGGTAGGCCGGGCGGCGCAGGGGCCGGGTGTCCATGGCCCAGCGCCGCCAGCCGCGCCGCGTGGGTATCACCGCAAAATGGTCCTTCTCCTGCGGTTCGGTGCTGCTCTCGCTGGTGTCCACGCGCTTCCTGGATGCTCGTTACATCTTTCTCGTCGGGGATCACTATCGCAGCAGCGGGCGGGGGGTCTGAGAGGAAGGGGGAGGGTTTCCGCCCAGGATGTTTCCCTCCCCGGATGGATTTCTCCGCTTTTCGCTCCCGCTCTGCAGTGTGAGGCTCGACGGTGAGCAGCCGTTCCTTCCCTCGGCTGCGGTACACCCGCCCTCGTACTGAAAGAAGCCCCCTCATGCGCGGAGCAGTCATTCACGCCCCCGGCGACGTGCGCTTCGAGACCCTGGACGACCCGAAGATCAGCCGGCCCACCGACGCCGTCATCCGTACGGTCGCGACCTGCGTGTGCGGTTCGGACCTGTGGCCGTACCGCGGCGCGGAACCCATCGGCGACCCGCACCCCATGGGCCACGAGTACGTCGGCATCGTCGAGGAGGTCGGCAGCGAGGTGACCAACGTCGAGCCGGGACAGTTCGTGGTCGGCTCCTTCGCCACCTCGGACAACACCTGCGCGAACTGCCGTAACGGCTGGCAGTCGAACTGCCTGCACCGCGAGTTCATGAGCACCTGCCAGGCCGACTGGGTCCGCATCCCCAACGCCCACGGAACCCTGGTCGCCACCGACGAACACCCCTCGGCCGATTTCGTGCCCAGCCTGCTCGCCGTCTCCGACGTGATGGGCACCGGCTGGTACGCGGCCCTCGCCGCCGAGGTGAAGCCCGGCTCCACCGCCGTCGTGGTCGGTGACGGGGCGGTCGGCCTGTGCGGTGTCATCGCCGCGAAGGAACTCGGCGCGGAGCGGATCATCGCGATGAGCCGGCACGAATCCCGGCAGAAGCTGGCCGTGGAGTTCGGCGCCACGGACGTCGTCAGCGAACGCGGCGAGGAAGGCGTCGCCCGCGTCAAGGACCTGACCGGCGGTATCGGCGCCGACTCCGTGCTGGAGTGCGTGGGCACCGCGGAGTCCATGCGGCAGGCCCTGCACTCCACCCGGCCCGGCGGCAACGTCGGCTTCGTCGGCGTCCCGCACGAGGTGGCGATCGACGGCCAGGAACTGTTCTTCTCCCACGTCGGCCTGCGCGGCGGCCCGGCCCCCGTCCGCCGCTACCTGCCCGACCTGATCGACCGAGTGCTGACCGGCCGGATCAACCCGGGCAAGGTCTTCGACCTGACCCTGCCCCTGGAGCAGGTCGCCGAGGGCTACAAGGCAATGGACGAACGCCGCGCCATCAAGGCCCTCCTCGAGCCCTGACAGCCCTGACCCCGCCGCCGGGCAGGACCCCATCGGACCCCATCAACTGCGCCCGGCGACACCGGCAGTCGCGCCCTGCTGCCGGCCGTGACCGCCTTCGCCGTGGACCCGCCGCGGCCTGCCTCACCCTCGGCGCCCGCGCCACCGGTTCTCCCCCGGCCCGACGGGACCGCCTGGGCCGCCCCCGGGACCGCCCCCTTGGCGGTGCCCACAGCCGCACCACGAGGTGGAACCGGAACGGACCGAGAACGGATCAGGCGCCGCCGCCCCCAAAGATGAGGGTGGCCCCCAGGACGATCATCGTCGCGGCGACCAGTCCGTCCAGGACGCGCCACGCGGCGGGCTTCGCAAGGTGGCGGCTCAGCAGGCGAGCCCCGAAGCCCAGCGCCGCGAACCAGCACAGGCTGGCGAGTACGGCGCCGAGGCCGAACGTCCAGCGCATCGGGCCGCGGTCGGCAGCGACCGTGCCGAGCAGGAAGACGGTGTCGAGGTAGACGTGCGGATTGAGCCACGTCATCGCGAGGCAGGTCAGGACCGCGCGCCGGCGTGACCCGGCCGCCTCGCCGTCGGTCAGCAGGGCGCCGCCCGGCTTGAAGGCGCGGCGCGCGGCGAGGGCGCCGTAGCAGAGCAGGAACGCCCCACCGACCCAGGCGACCGCCGTGAGCACCCCGGGCCACGCCACGACCACGGCGCCGACGCCCGCCACGCCCAGGGTGATCAGGAGCGCGTCGGACAGGGCGCAGATGCCGACGACGGCGAGGACCGCCTCGCGGCGGATTCCCTGCCGCAGAACGAAGGCGTTCTGGGCGCCGATGGCGACGATCAGGGAGAGGCCGGTGCCGAATCCGGCGGCAGCGGTGGTCAAGGCGTTTGTCATGCCATTGACGCTAGGGAAGCGATGTCCTGACGTACAGCTAAAGATTCTTACCTATCATTAGCTCGCGTGAAGACCGAACTGACCGAGCTTCCCCTCGACCAGGTGCGGACCCTGCTGGCGGTGGTGGACGAGGGCACCTTCGACGCCGCCGCCGCGGCGCTGCATGTGACGCCGTCCGCGGTGAGTCAGCGCGTGAAGGCGCTGGAGCAGCGCACGGGCCGGGTGCTGCTGGTGCGCACGAAACCGGTGCGGCCGACGGAGTCGGGCGCGGTCGTCGTCCGGTTCGCCCGTCAGCTGGCCCGGCTGGAGCGGGACGCGCGGGCCGAGCTCGGCATGAGTGGCGCCGGGGATGCGACCCGGGTGTCGATCGCGGTCAACGCCGACTCGCTGGCGACATGGTTCCTGGCGGCGCTCACCCGTGTACGCAAGGAGCCGCAGCTCTGCTTCGAACTGCGGCGCGAGGACGAGAGTCGTACCGCGACGCTGCTGCGGGAGGGGCTGGTGATGGCCGCGGTGACCTCCTCGCCGGATCCCGTGGCCGGGTGTTCCGTACGGCCGCTGGGCCGGATGCGCTATCTGGCGGCGGCGAGCCCGGAGTTCACCGAGCGCCATCTGGGCGGCTCGCTCGGGGACGCACTCGTGCGGGCGCCGGTGATGTCCTTCGACCGCAGTGACGACCTCCAGGACTCGTTCGTCCGCAGGCTTCGGCACACCCGCACAGGCGCGAGTCCCCTACGGCACCACGTCCCCACCTCGGAGGGCTTCCTGTCGGCTGTGATCGCCGGACTGGGCTGGGGTCTGATCCCCGAGGCCCAGGCGGAACCCCTCCTCGAGGCCGGCCGCCTCGTGCAGCTGGCCCCGGACCGGCCTCTCGACGTCCCGCTGTACTGGCAGCAGTGGAAGCTGGACTCACCGGCGCTGGCTGCGGTCACGGAGGCGGTGACGGAGGCGGCGGCCGAGGCACTTCGCGGCTGAACATCACGGGCGACTTGAGCGTTCCACCAGGAGTTCGTAACCGGCCGCAGGCGCGGTGCCGAAGCGGTTCCTGTACCGCCGGCCCCCGGAACTCGGACTGCCCGCACGGCCCGGACGGCTGCGCTTCGGCGTGCCGCCGGATCTGCGACGCCCTCAAGGGGCGCGGGCGGCATCGATATGCGGCTCCGCCGCACGGGCGCGACCAGCCACGACGACGCAGCAGCCGCTCGCCACCGTACTGCGGCAGCGCCGACGAGTACTACCGTGCCTCCAGCTCAGCGGCCGCGCTGGCCAGCAGCATCTCCAGCGCCGTCGGATACGCACTGGTCACCATCCGGTTCGCCAGCAAAGGCGCGGCCTCGGCGATCCGAGGATGTGTGGCCCGGGGCAACCGCGCGTACGTCGACCGCCACATGCCCTCGTCCGCACGCAACGCGTCACTCGGCAGAGCCAACGACGCGGCGTCGAGCGCCGCGAACGCCAGCGTCTGGTCGATGAAGGCGTGATAGATACGCACGGTGTCCGGCAGCGCGAACCCGGCGGTCCGCAGGACGTCCAGCACGGCCTCGTCGGCGGCGAGTTCGTTGGCCCGGCCGGTGACCCGGCTGGTCGTCAGCGCGGCGGCCTGCGGATGGGCCACATACGCGGCGTGGATACGCAGCCCGACGGTGCGCATGTCCTCCCGCCACTCCCCCGTGCGTTCCCAGCCCTCCAGCGCCTGGCCGATGAGTGCGTCACCGATGGCGAGGGTCAGGTCGTCCATGCCGCGGAAGTAGCGGTACAGCGTGCTCGGGTCGGCGTCGAGGGCCAGGCCCAGCCGGCGGGCGGTCAGGCCGGCGCTGCCGTGTTCGCGCAGCATGCGCAGGGCCGTCTCGACGATGAGCCGCTCGGACAGCACGGTGCCGCTTTTCGTGGGACGCCGCCGGCGCCGCTTCTCCTCCGGAACGACCGGTTTCGGCACCATGCTCTCCGTTCCTGTGCCGCACGCTCCACCTTATGCCAACGCCATTGACCTTACGCGAACCGACCGCGTTGTATCTCTCGCGGGGCCCCACCACGTCGTAGACCTTCAAGCCGAGGGAGTCTTGTCATGCGTGTATTGCTCGTGGGTGCTGGCGGGGTGGGCACCGCCATCACCCGGATCGCCGCCCGGCGTCCGTTCTTCGAGGCGATGGTGGTCGCCGACTACGACCTCGCGCGCGCCGAGGCGGCCGTGTCGGCCCTCGGCGGCGACGCCCGGTTCCGGCCGGAGCGCATCGACGCGAACGACGAGGCGGCGGTGGCCGCACTGCTGGCGCGGCACGCGTGCGACGTGCTGCTCAACGCCACCGACCCGCGGTTCGTGATGCCGCTGTTCGGCGCCGCCCGCACGGCCGGGGCCACCTATGTCGACATGGCGATGTCACTGTCCCGGCCACACCCGGAGCGGCCGTACGAGGAGTGCGGGGTCAAGCTGGGCGACGCCCAGTTCAAAGCGGCCGCAGACTGGGAGAAGGCGGGCGCGCTGGCCCTCGTCGGCATGGGCGTGGAGCCGGGCCTGTCGGATGTGTTCGCCCGGCACGCGGCCGACGAACTCTTCGACGAGATCGAGGAGATCGGCGTCCGCGACGGCGCGAACCTCACCGTCGACGGCTATGACTTCGCGCCGTCCTTCAGCATCTGGACGACGATCGAGGAATGCCTCAATCCGCCGGTCGTCTACGAGACCGGCCGTGGCTGGTTCACCACCGAACCCTTCAGCGAGCCCGAGGTGTTCGACTTCCCCGAGGGCATCGGCCCGGTCGAGTGCGTGAACGTGGAGCACGAGGAGGTGCTCCTGATGCCGCGCTGGGTCGACGCGCGCCGGGTGACCTTCAAGTACGGCCTGGGCGAGGAGTTCATCGGCACCCTGAAGACGCTGCACCTGCTGGGCCTGGACAGCACCGAACCGGTGACCGTGCCGAGCGCCTCAGGGCCGGTGGCCGTCTCACCCCGGGACGTCGTCGCCGCGTGTCTGCCGGACCCCGCGACGCTGGGCGAGCGGATGCACGGCAAGACCTGCGCGGGCACGTGGGTGCGGGGCGTCAAGGACGGCAAGCCGCGTGAGGTGTACCTCTACCACGTGGTCGACAACCAGTGGTCCATGGCGGAGTACGGCAGCCAGGCCGTGGTGTGGCAGACCGCCGTCAACCCGGTCGTCGCCCTCGAACTCCTCGCCACCGGCGCCTGGTCGGGCGCGGGCGTGCTGGGCCCGGAGGCCTTCCCGGCCCGTCCCTTCCTGGACCTGCTGACCGCGTACGGCTCCCCGTGGGGCATGCGCGAACAGTGACTTCAATCGCCGGTGTCCAACAGGGTTTCACTCACGCATCGACAGGCGACTCGCATACGAGTAATTCTCGACCGAGGGCACGTCGACGATCGCAGGTGACTTTGATGGACGACTGGCGAGGCCACGGCGCCTGCCGCCATGAGGACCCGGACCTCTTCTTTCCGATCGGCACGTCCGGACCCACCCTGCTGCAGACGGAGCAGGCGAAGGCCGTCTGCCGGCGCTGCTCCGTCCGGGAGGAGTGTCTGCGCTGGGCGCTCGACACGGAGCAGTACATCGGGATCTGGGGTGGCAAGAGCGAGGACGAGCGAAGGGCGTTGCGGCAGCGGGCCGGATGACCGATGGATCACGAAACGGCGCCGTCGGGCTCGGCGGCGCCCGCAACGTGAACACGGACCGGACGAGGCGGGTGGCGACCGGCACATGTGCGGATTCGCGGGGAACTCTGAGCCGTTCGGGGGACGTCAGCGGGCCAACGACTCGGCGTCGCCCATGACGATGACGGGATGTCGCTGCGGATCCAGCGCCAGCAGCAGGAGCCTCATGTGCTCCCGCGCGAGACTGACGCAGGCCTGGGTGGGCGCTCCGTGGTCCACGTGGAGCCAGATGCCGCCGCCGAGTTCGGTGCCGAGCGGGCGGGTCCGGTCGAGGGGCGAGACGCCGATCCTGCGGTTGTAGTCGATGGCGATCACATAGTCGAAGGAACCGGCGAGGGGTTCGCCCTCGAAGCCGGTACCGCTGGCAGTGAATCCGTCACCGTAGTCGTACGACAGCCTGGTTCCGGGGTCATCGAGCAGCCCCCCGGCGTCCGTCAGGGTGAAGACCCCGATGGGTGAGCGCAGGTCGCCGGCCACGTGGTGGTCGGTCCAGCCGCGCAACGCGTTGCGAGCGGGCCAGCTGCTGCCCGCCTTCCAGCCGGTGTCGGTGCGCTCGTACAGGACGACGGTGGAGTGCGAGGAGTCCCTGCCGCGTCCGGTCACGACGACGGCCTGCCGGGTCTCGGACGGCACCCTGGCCCAGGTCGCCGGGCCCAGTCCGGGCAGCTTCCGTGCGGCCGCCTCGGCTTCGGCTTGGGCGGCGGCTTCGGCGGCGTGGGCGGGCCTGGGGGTGCGGGTGACAGCGGGCTCCTCGTCGGGCGTCGCAGTGGCACCGGCGCCGCAGCCGGTCAGCAGCAGAGAGGCGACCAGCAGGGCGACACGGGACTTGTGCGTGATCATGCATCGACCTTGACCGACACTTGTAAGGAACTTGTAAGGATCCGCCGGATTCGGCAGGTCGCCACGCGCATCCGAGCGCGGGCATCCGAGAAAGGCCCGGTCATGAGCGTTCGCATCCGTCGCGTCTACGAAGCACCCGAACCCGCGGACGGCGTGCGCGTCCTGGTCGACCGGCTGTGGCCGCGCGGCCTGTCGAAGGACGCCGCCCACGTCGACGAGTGGCCCAAGGGGCTCACCCCGTCGACCGAGCTGCGCCGCTGGTACCACTCGGGTGAGGGCTCGTACGAGGAGTTCGCCGACCGTTATGAGGCGGAGCTCGCCGCTCCGGAGGCGGCCGCACTACTCGACCAGGTGAGGGAGTTGGCGGGCAAGGGCGCAGTGACCCTGCTGACCTCGTCGAAGACTCCCGATCAGAGCCACGCCGCCGTGCTGGCCCGTCTCCTGCAGGCGTGAGAAGACGGGCCGTACGCCGCCGTCAGGCCGTCTGCCGCGCCGCGGCCCGTCCCGCCGTGCGGCCCGAGAAGAGGCAGCCGCCGAGGAAGGTGCCCTCCAGGGCGTTGTAGCCGTGGACGCCGCCACCGCCGAAGCCTGCGACCTCGCCGGCCGCGTACAGGCCGTCGATGGGCGTTCCGTCGGCGCCGAGCGCGCGGGAGTCGAGGTCTGTCTGGATGCCGCCGAGCGTCTTGCGGGTCAGTATGTGCAGCTTGACGCCGATCAGTGGGCCGGCCGCGGGGTCGAGGATGCGGTGCGGGGTGGCGACGCGGCCGAGGCGGTCGCCGACGTAGCGGCGGGCGTTGCGGATGCCCTGCACCTGGGCGTCCTTGCTGTATGGGTTCGCGATCTGCAGGTCACGGGCCTCGATCTGGCGCCGGACGCTCTCCGCGTCGAGCAGCGGCTTGTCCGTCAACTGGTTCATCTTCTCGACCAGTTGCTCCAGGTTCGGGGCGGTCACGAAGTCCGCGCCGTTGCGCACGAACGCCGCCACCGGCCCTGGGGCGCCCTTGCCGAGCACCCGCTCCTTCAGGAATCCGGCGCGGTCCTTGGCGGTGATGTCGGGGTTCTGTTCCGAGCCCGACAGCGCGAACTCCTTCTCGATGATCTTCTGGCTGAGGATGAACCAGGAGTGGTCGTGGCCTGCGATGTCCGCGTCGGTCCGCAGGTGCTTGAGGGTGCCCAGGGTGTCGTAGCCCGGCAGGCAGGGGTCGGGCAGCCGGCGGCCGAGGGCGTCGAACCACATGGAGGACGGTCCGGGCAGGATGCGGATGCCGTGGCCGGGCCAGATCGGGTCCCAGTTCTGCAGGCCCTCGGTGTAGTGCCACATCCGGTCGCGGTTGACCAGCCGCACCCCCGCCTCCGCGCTGATGTCGAGCATCCGGCCGTCGACGTAGGCGGGGACACCGGTGACCATCTCGGTGGGCGGGGTGCCGAGGCGCTCGGGCCAGTAGCGGCGGACGATGTCGTGGTTGGCGCCGATGCCGCCGCTGGTGACGACGACGGCCTGGGCGGTCAGCTCGAACTCGCCGGCCCGGTCACGGTTGGAGGCGACGCCCCGGGGAGAGTCGTCGTCGGCCAGGACGGTGCCGCGCACGCCGCGTACCGCGCCCTGTTCCATGACCAGCGCGTCGACCTGGTGCCGGTGGTGGAAGGTGAGCAGCCCGTCGCGCGCGGCCTGCTGGGCGTACCGGACGAAGGGCTCCACGACCCCCGTGCCGGTGCCCCAGGCGATGTGGAACCGGGGCACGGAGTTGCCGTGGCCGTCTGCGCGCAGGTCGCCGCGCTCGGCCCAGCCGACCGTGGGCAGGAACTTGATGCCGTGTGTGTCCAGCCAGGTCCGCTTCTCGCCGGCGGCGAATTCGACGTACGCGCGGGCCCAGCGCACGGCCCAGGAGTCCTCGTCGTCCACCCGGTCGAACCGGGCGCTGCCCTGCCAGTCGTTCCAGGCGAGATCGAGGGAGTCCTTGATGCCCAGGCGCCGCTGCTCCGGGGAGTCGACGAGGAAGAGCCCGCCGAAGGACCAGAAGGCCTGTCCGCCGAGGTTGGCGGCGTTCTCCTGGTCAACCAGCGCGACCCTGCGTCCCCGGCTGGTCAGTTCACTCGCGGCGACCAGGCCCGCGAGTCCTGCTCCGACGACGATGACGTCGGCATCCATGGCGACCGTCCCTTCCTCATGTCCTCATGCGGTGGTGTCGCTGCCGTCGGTGAGCAGCGCGGTGAGCAGTTGCCCGAGCCAGACGCGAGCGTGCTCGACGTCCTTGTCCAGCAGCAGTTGGGTGGTGACTCCGTCGTAGGCGGCGACCACGGCGTGCGCGGCGCCGTCGATGTCGCCGAGTACGGCGGGCAGTGCGCTGTGCACCTGGGCACGGGAGAGCCGGTCGGCGATCGCGCCGCGCAGCCGTGCGCGGTGTTCCAGCAGGGTCCGCGCGACGTCCGGGTCGCGGGCGGCGTGCACCAGGAAGTCCGTCTTCACCAGCAGCCAGTCGCGGTCCAGGAGCAGCACGTCCGTCACCCGGTCCACGGCGGCCGGCACGTCCAGGTCGGGCCCGTCGAGAGCGAGCGCCCCGGACACCTGCTCGGCGATCAGGTCCGCGCGCTGCTGGTAGAGGGCGAAGAACAGCTCGTCCAGGCTGTCGAAGTTGGAGTAGAAGGCACCCCTGCTGTAGCCGGCGGCCTCGCAGACCTCCTCGATGGAAACGCGTCCGAACCCCTTTGCGGCGAACACCGCGAACGCGGCGTCGAGGAGATTGGCGCGCGTGCGGACGCGACGCCTGGTGACGCGCTTGGTCGTGCCCTCCACCGCCATGTCCGGACCTCCATTCGATACGGGAATGTATCCGATACATGAATGTATCCAAAGGGGGTGCGCACAAGGACGGTGAAATTCGATGGGAACATATTTTCGATTCAGGAGTACGCTGGAACCATGGCCACGCACCTCCAGGGCTCCCTCTTCGACCAGACCGACGAGCTGCGCCTCGGGTCCCTCGCCGGGGTACGCCGTACCCCGCTCCGCCACGGCGCCTGGATCGACGTGCTGCCCGGCTGGCTCAGCGGGGCCGACGCCCTGTTCGAACAGCTGGCAGCCGAGGTGCCCTGGCGCGCGGAGCGGCGCAAGATGTACGACAACGTCGTCGACGTACCCCGCCTGCTGGCCTTCTACGGCGCCGAGGACGCACTACCCCACCCGGTCCTGGTCGAGGCGCGCGACGCCCTGTCCGCGCACTACGCCGAGGAGCTGGGCGAGCCGTTCACGACTGCCGGGCTCTGCTACTACCGCGACGGCCGGGACAGTGTCGCCTGGCACGGGGACCGGATCGGGCGGGGCGCGCGCGAGGACACGATGGTCGCGATCCTCTCTGTCGGCGCGCCCCGGGATCTGCTGCTGCGCCCGGCGCGGGGCGGCGGTGAGACGGTGCGCCGGCCGCTCGGTCACGGCGACCTCATCGTGATGGGCGGGTCCTGCCAGCGAACCTGGGAACACTCCATTCCGAAGACCACGCGCGCCACGGGACCGCGCATCAGCGTTCAGTTCCGCCCGCACGGCGTGCACTGAGGCGGAGAGGCGGCCGCTTCGGATGCGCGCGGGGGCTGCCTCCGGTGGACGGTGCCGGAGGCAGCCGCTCCCCTTTTCGTTCGTTCGTCGACGGGAGGACGCGGCAGGCGCGAGCACCGTTCGGGATGCGTCCGGCCCCGCCGAACGCCCTTTTTTCGCGATCTGCTTTGCTGTGTCCGTCGAGCACGGACCTCACACGCGGGACGATCATGCGCGCAGATGTGCAGCAAGTCGCGGACGGCACCTATCTGGTGCACGGCAGCAACACGAACTGGGTGATCCTGACCGAGGGGGACGCCGTCACGCTGATCGACACGGGCTACCCCGGGGACCGGCCGAAGCTCCTCGCCTCCCTTGCCGAGGTGGGAGGTTCACCGGAGGCCGTCAGCGCCGTACTGATCACGCACGCGCACACCGACCACCTGGGCAACGCCGAGTACCTGCGTGCCACGTACGGCATGCCCGTATACCTCCACGAGGCCGAAGTACCGCACGCGCGCCGGGAGTTCCTGCATCAGGTCGACGTCGGCACGGTCCTGAAGAACGGCTGGCGCCCCGGGGTCCTGCCCTGGGCGATCCACGCGATCCGCTCCGGCGGCACCGCGCATGTCCCGGTCACCTCCCCGGAGGCGTTCCCGTCGGCCGGCCCGCTGGACCTGCCCGGCCGGCCCGTCCCGGTGCACACGCCCGGCCACACCGACGGGCACTGCGCCTACCATCTGCCCGGCGCCGGTGCGGTGATCGCGGGCGACGCCCTGGTCAGCGGGCACCCCACCTCCCGGGTCAAGGGACCGCAGCTGCTGCCGGACATGTTCCACCACGAGCGGGCCCGCGCCGTGGCCTCGCTGGACGTGCTCGCAGGGCTCGAGGGGGATGTGCTGCTGCCCGGGCACGGCCCCGTACACCGCGCAGCGGTGCAGGAAGCTGCTCTTCAGGCCCGGGAACGCGCGCTCTAAGGTGAGCTGACGATCACGGCTAGGCGAGGACGAACGCCCCATGGCACTGCAGATCAGCGCGACGAACCCGGAGCACCCCGCGCTCCTGCTGGAACTGCCCTGGCAGCTGCCGCTGGAGGAATGGCCCGAGGAGGTGCTGGTCCCGCTGCCGCGCGGGATATCCCGGCACGTCGTGCGCTACGCCCGCGCCGGCAGCGAGGTGATCGCCGTCAAGGAGCTCGCCGAGCGCCCGGCACTGCGCGAGTACGAGCTCCTGCGCGACCTGGACCGTATCGGCATCCCGGCCGTCGACCCGCTCGCCGTGGTCACCGGCCGCACCGACGCCGACGGCGGTTCCCTGGAGTCGGTGCTGATCACCCGGCACCTGGGCGGCTCGATGCCGTACCGCTCGATGTTCGAGACGACGATGCGCCCGGCGACCATGCACCGCCTCATGGACGCACTGGCCGTGCTGCTGGTCCGCCTCCACCTCGCCGGGTTCGCCTGGGGCGACTGCTCACTGTCCAACACGCTGTTCCGGCGCGATGCCGGCGCCTACGCCGCGTATCTGGTGGACGCCGAGACGGGCGATCTGCACCCGCAGCTCAGCAACGGCCAGCGTGACTACGACCTGGATCTCGCCCGGGTCAACATCAGCGGTGAACTGCTGGACCTGGAGGCGTCCGGGGCGCTGCACCCCTCGGTGGACCCGATCGACTTCGGCACCGAGATCTGCGCCCGCTACCAGAGCCTGTGGCAGGAACTGACCCGCACCTCGGTGTACCCGGCAGGCAAGTACCACTACATAGAGCGCCGGATACGGCGACTGAACGACCTCGGTTTCGACGTGGCCGAGATGCAGATCGAGCACGCCACGAACGGCGACACGGTCACCTTCGTGCCCAAGGTCGTCGACGCCGGCCACCACCAACGGCAACTGCTGCGTCTGACGGGCCTGGACACCGAGGAGAACCAGGCCCGACGCCTCCTGAACGACCTGGAGAGCTGGATGGCCACCCAGGACGACTACGCCCCGGGCGACCCCCTCGGCGCCCGCCCCGAGGTCCTCGCGCATCGCTGGGTGCGGGACGTCTTCCGCCCCACCGTGCGGGCCGTGCCGCTGGACCTGCGCGGCTCCATGGACCCGGCCGAGATCTACCACGAGCTGCTCGAACACCGCTGGTACCTGTCCGAGCGGGCGCAGCACGACATCGGCCTGGACGCGGTGGTCGAGGACTACATCACGAACATCCTGCCCAGGGCCCGCGAGACGCTGCAGCCGACGACCTCCGACTGACGTCCAACCGACGTCCGGCTGACTCAGTCGTGCGGCACCACGGCCACCGGGCAGTCCGCGAGGTGCAGCATGCCGTGCGCCACCGAGCCGATCCTGGCGCCCACGGCCGTGCGGTGGACTCGGCGCCCCACGACCATCAACTGGGCCCGCCCGGAGACCGACAGCAGCACCTGCCCGCCGCTGCCCATCTCCACGTGCTCGACGACAGGGACGTCGGGGAAGCGCTCCCGCCACGGCCGCAGCGCCTCGCCCAGGGCCTTCTTCTCGTACGGCTCCAGTCCCCCGGCCTCGTCGAGGAGCTTCAGGGAGCCCGGGCTGTAGGCGAACAGCGGCGGCAGCGTCCAGGCCCGCACGGCGCGCACGGTCGCGCCACGCGCCGCGGCCGTCTCGAAGGCGAACTGCAGCGCGGCTGCGCTGTCCTCGGGATCGCCCTGCTGCCCCACGACGATCTCGCGCCCGGCGGCCTCGCCGGACGGCTCGTCCCCGGCCCGGACCCGCACGACGGGCCGCGTCGCCCCGGCGATCGCCTGCTGCCCGACGGAGCCCAGCAGGAACCCGACGACCCGGCCGTGGCCGCGCGAGCCCAGCACCAGTATTTCGGCCTCGTCCGCGGCGGCGATGAGCGTCTCGGCGGGCGGGCCTTCCACGACGTCGGTGGTCACCTCCAGGCCCGGGTGCCGCTCGGTGACGGTGCGGGCCGCCTCGGCCAGTGCGTCGCGCACCCACTGTGCCTGGGTCTCCTCGTCCCCCGCGTCGATCGCGTCGTGCGGCTGGAACCGCCAGGCGTGCACCACCCGCAGGGGGAGCCCCCGGCGGACTGCTTCGCGGGCGGCCCAGGCCAGCCCGGCGAGGCTCTCCTCCGATCCGTCCACCCCTGCCGTGATCGGGCGCGTCATTCCGGCTGCCTCCTCGTGTCGCGGTCACGTCCGTCGACCCCAGTCTTCACTACGCTGCGGCCATGGCTTTGGAGTGGGAGCAGGTGAACGTGGACGCGGCCGACGCAGTGGCCCTCGGCCGCTGGTGGGCCAAGGCTCTCGGCTGGGTCGTACTCAACGACTCGGCCGACGAGTTCGAGATCCGGCCGGCCCCGGACCGGCTGCCCGGCCTGATCTTCGGGCCGGTCCCGGAGGGCAAGACCGTCAAGAACCGCCTCCACCTCGACTTCCGCCCCGACGACCAGGAGGCGGAGGTCGCCCGCCTCCTCGCCCTCGGCGCGCGCCACGCGGACATCGGGCAGAGCGGCGAGGAGCCGTGGGTCACGCTGGCGGATCCCGAGGGCAACGAGTTCTGCGTGCTCGCCGCACGTCGCCACTGAGTACCCGGCACTCACGCAGGGTGCCCGGCTCCCGCGTACCTGAGCGAAGCGGGCGGATCGAACATACGATGGCCGGGAGTCGGCTCGGCGACCGCGCCTCCTGACGCTCACTGCCGCGCCGTGAACGCGAACCCCGGGGTGGGAGACGTATGGCACAGGCGTCCGACGCAGCGCGGACCGTCATCCTGACCGTGGACGACGACCCGGGAGTGTCCCGGGCGGTCGCCCGCGATCTGCGGCGGCGCTACGGCGAGTCGCACCGGATCGTGCGCGCGGAGTCCGGCGAGTCCGCGCTGCAGGCGCTGCGCGAGCTGAAGTTGCGCGGTGATCTCGTGGCCGTGATCCTGGCCGACTACCGCATGCCCCAGATGAACGGCATCGAGTTCCTCGAACAGGCCCTGGACGTCTATCCCGGAGCCCGCCGCGTGCTGCTGACCGCGTACGCGGACACGAGCGCGGCGATCGACGCGATCAACGTCGTCGATCTCGATCACTACCTGCTCAAGCCGTGGGATCCGCCGGAGGAGAAGCTCTACCCGGTCCTGGACGACCTGCTGGAGGCGTGGCGGCGCAGCGACTACCGGCCGGTGCCCAGCACCAAGGTCGTCGGCCACCGCTGGTCGGCGCGCTCCTCGGAGGTGCGGGAGTTCCTGGCCCGCAACCAGGTGCCGTACCGCTGGTACTCCGCCGACGAGCCCGAGGGCCGCCGGCTGCTCGCCGCCGCCGAGCAGGACGGGCAGCGGCTGCCGTTGGTGGTCACGCCGGACGGGACGCCCCTGGTGGCGCCCGAGGCTCCCGAGCTGGCCTCGAAGGTGGGCCTGGCCACGATGCCGACGGCCGACTTCTACGACCTCGTCGTCATCGGCGGCGGCCCGGCCGGGCTCGGCGCGGCCGTGTACGGGGCGTCGGAGGGGCTGCGGACCGTGCTGGTGGAGCGGTCGGCGACGGGGGGACAGGCCGGGCAGAGCTCCCGGATCGAGAACTACCTCGGCTTCCCGGACGGCGTGTCGGGGGCGCAGCTCACCGACCGGGCCCGGCGGCAGGCGGCGAGGTTCGGCGCCGAGATCCTCACCGCGCGCGAGGTGACGGGGCTGGAGATCAGCGGAGCCGCCCGGATCGTACGGTTCTCCGACGGCTCGGCGGTCGCCGCGCACAGCGTGATCCTGGCGACCGGCGTGTCGTACCGGCAGCTGGCGGCGCCCGGCTGCGACGACCTGACCGGCCGCGGGCTGTACTACGGGTCGGCGCTCACGGAGGCGCCCGCCTGCCAGGGCCAGGACGTGTACATCGTCGGCGGCGCCAACTCCGCCGGGCAGGCGGCGATGTACCTGGCGCGGGGCGCCAAGTCGGTGACGCTGCTGGTGCGCGGCGAGTCCCTGTCGGCGTCCATGTCGTACTACCTGGTCCAGCAGATCGAGGAGGCACCGAACATCTCGGTGCGGGCCCGTACCGTCGTGGAGTCCGCGCACGGCTCCGAGCACCTGGAGCAGCTGACGCTGCGCGACGTGGACAACGGTGCGACCGAACTCGTCGACGCCCAGTGGATGTTCGTGTTCATCGGCGCGGCACCGCTGACCGACTGGCTGGACGAGACGGTGCTGCGGGACGAGCGCGGGTTCATCCTCGCCGGGCCCGACCTGTCGGCCGACGGGCGGCCGCCGGCCGGCTGGGAGCTGGACCGGCCGCCGTACCACCTGGAGACCAACGTCCCCGGCGTGTTCGTGGCGGGCGACGCGCGCTCGGAGTCCGCCAAGCGCGTCGCGTCCGCCGTCGGAGAGGGAGCCATGGCCGTCATGCTCGTCCACCGCTATCTGGAGCAGTCATGAGCGGGCAGTCGATGCCGTGCAACGCCCAGGAGATCGGGTCCCTGTTCCTGTTCGAGAAGCTCACCCCCGAGCAGCTCGCCAGGCTGTGCGACGAGGGGCGGGTGGAGCACTTCGAGCCCGGACCCGTGTACACCGAGGGTGACCCCTCGACCTGCTTCTACGTGATGATCGAGGGCACGGTCGTGCTGTCGCGCCGGGTCGCCGGGGACGACGTGGAGGTGACGCGGACCTCGCAGCGCGGCGTGTACGCGGGGTCCATGCAGGCCTATCTGGGTGACCGGGTGCGGCAGGTCTACAACAACTCCATGCGCGTCACGGAGCCGACGCGGTTCTTCGTGCTGCCCGCGGACACCTTCGCGGACATCATGCAGGAGTGGTTCCCGATGGCGGTGCATCTGCTGGAGGGGCTCTTCTTCGGTTCGAAGAGCACGCAGCAGGCCGTCGGGCAGCGCGAACGGCTGCTGGCGCTCGGCTCGTTGTCCGCCGGGCTCACGCACGAGCTCAACAACCCCGCGGCGGCGGCCGTACGGGCGACGTCCACGCTGCGTGAACGCGTGGGCAAGATGCGGCACAAGCTCGCCGTCATCACGCAGGGTTCGTACTCCCCCGAGGTCATCGCCAACCTCATCGACATCCAGGAACGCACCGCGGAGCGAGTCGCCAAGGCCCCCACGCTGAGTCCGCTGGAGGCCGCCGACCGGGAGGACGCGCTCAGCGACTGGCTCGACGACCAGGGCATCCAGGAGGGCTGGCGGATCGCGCCCACCTTCGTCCAGGCCGGTCTCGACGTGGACTGGCTGGACCAGGTCGCGGCGGCGGTGGACGAGGAGATCCTGCCGAGCGCGATCGGGTGGCTCAACTACACCGTCGAGACCGAGCTGCTGATGGACGAGATCAACGACTCGACCACCCGCATCTCGCATCTGGTGGACGCCGCCAAGCAGTACTCGCAGCTCGACCGCGCGCCCTTCCAGAACGCCGACGTGCACGAACTCCTCGACAGCACCCTGCTGATGCTGTCGGGCAAGATCGGCCCGCAGATCAAGGTCGTCAAGGAGTACGACCGTACGCTCCCGAGGGTCCCGGCGTACCCGGCGGAGCTCAACCAGGTCTGGACGAACCTGATCGACAACGCCGTCTCGGCCATCAACAGCGCGGGCGGCGAAGGGACGTTGACCGTGCGGACGGCTCCGGATCACGACCGGCTGCTGGTGGAGTTCCGTGACACGGGCGTCGGTATCCCGGCGGAGAACCGGGGGCGGATCTTCGATCCGTTCTTCACGACGAAGCCCGTGGGTGAGGGCACCGGGCTCGGGCTCGACATCTCCTGGCGGATCGTGACCAACAAGCACCACGGAACGATCCAGGTGCAGTCCGAACCGGGCGACACCCGCTTCCAGGTCCTGCTTCCACTCACGTCCGAGGAGGCTTCATGAACGACGTCAAGGGCATTGATCCGAACGTGCCGCCGAGCGGCAGTGGGTGCCCGGAGTGCGACGAGGCCGGCGGGTGGTGGTTCCATCTGCGGCGGTGTGCGCAGTGCGGGCATGTGGGGTGCTGTGACAGTTCGCCCGCGAAGCATGCGACGGCGCATTTCCGGGAGACCGGGCATCCCTTCGTGCAGAGCTTCGAGCCGGGTGAGAGCTGGTACTGGAACTACGACACGAACGAGATGTACGAGTCGGGGCCCGAGCTTGCCGCGCCGGGGAGTCATCCGGCCGAGCAGCCGACGCCGGGGCCCGCGGGGCGGGTGCCGACCGACTGGGCGAACACGTTGCGTGCCTGAAGGGCACGAGCGCTGTCGGTGGTGAGTGACAGGATGTACGCGTGTCGCAGACCTCTTTCACCACGCCGCTCATCGGGCGAGGCGGCGAACTCGCTCGCCTCTTCACGGCGCTGGAGCGCGCCCGCGGCGGTGAGGCCCGGGCCGTCCTGATCGCCGGGGACGCCGGGGTCGGCAAGACGCGGGTGCTGGACGAGGTCGCGGGGTCGGCGGCTCGGGACGGGATGGTCGTCCTGTCCGGGCACTGTGTCGATCTCGGTGATGTGGGGCTGCCGTACCTGCCGTTCACCGAGGTGCTGGGAGTGCTCGCCGGTGACGAGCGGTTCGCGGACGTCCTCGCCGCGCATCCGGTGGTCGGAAGGCTGTTGGGGGGCGGCACGGACGCCGTGAGTGACCGGCTGCGGTTGTTCGAGGGCGTCGCCGGGCTGCTGGCCGATCTGGCGGACGTCGCGCCGGTGCTGCTGGTGCTGGAGGACCTGCACTGGGCCGACCAGTCGTCGAGGGATCTGCTGCGGTTCCTGCTGAGTCGTGGCATCTTGCAGCGGCCGGCCGGCGGGGCGCCCGCACATCGGTTGGCCGTGTTCGCGTCGTACCGCGCGGATGACCTGCATCGGCGTCATCCACTGCGGCCGCTGCTGGCCGAACTGGTGCGACTGCCCGCAGTTGAGCGTCTGGAGCTGCGGCCGATGGCCGACACCGAGGTGGCCCGGCTGGTGCGCGCCGTCCAGGAGCGGCCGCTGCCGGACAGCACGGTCCGGCGGATCGTCGAGCGGGCCGAGGGCAACGCCTTCTACGCCGAGGAACTGGTCGCGGCGACGGACACCGAGGCCGGCGGGGTGCCCAGCGGGCTGGCCGATGTCCTCCTCATCCGGTTCGAGCAGCTGTCCGACACCGCTCAGCAGGTGCTGCGGACGGCCGCCGTAGCGGGGCGTCGCGTCGAGCACGACCTGTTGCGGGGTGCCGTGGGCATTCCGGAGGAGGAGCTGGAGTCGGCGCTGCGTGAGGCCATAGGGCGACAGTTGCTCGTGGCGGGGGAAGGCGACACGTACGCCTTCCGGCACGCGCTCGCGCGTGAGGCGGTGTACGCGGATCTGCTCCCTGGTGAACGGGCCCGGCTGCACGGTGCGTTCGCGCGGCTGCTCGCCGGACGCGGCCGCCCGGACGAGACGGCGGCGGAGCGCGCCCACCACTACCGCGAAAGCCACGATCTGGCCGAGGCGCTGGCCGCCTCGCTGGAGGCCGCCGACCAGGCGCACCGGGTCGGCGCGCCCGCCGAGGAGCTGCGGCACCTGGAGGCCGCCCTGGACATCTGGTCGGTGGTGGAGCCGTCCGCGCGGCCGTCGGGCGAGGGCACCGACCGGGTGACGCTCACGCTGCGCGCGTCCGCGGCCGCCGCGCACGCCGGGGAGTCGCACCGCGCGGTCTCCCTCACCCGCTCCGCGCTCGCGGGCGTCGGCCAGGACACCGACGCCGAACTCGCCGCCCGGGTGCGCTACACGCTCGCCGGGAACCTGCTCGGCGTCGACAGCCTGACGGCGGCCTTCGCCTACAGCAGCGAGGCGCTCGCCCTCATCCCGGCGGAGCCCCCGTCGCGGACGTGGGTGTGGGCGGCAGCCACCCATGTCCTGGCGGCCCGCCAGGTCGGGGAGAACGAGACCGCCCTGCGGGTCGCCCGTGAAGCCCTGCGCACCGCCGAGAAACTCCAGGTGACGGACGCCCGGGCGGACCTGCTCATCTCGCTGGCCGTTCTCGAGGCCGGCGGCCGGCGCACACCGCAGGGGCGTGAACGGCTGCGCGAGGCCCGGGATCTGGCGCGGCGTTCGGGCAACGCCCCGGTGGAGATGCGTGCCCTGTTCAGCCTCGCTGTCGGCTGCTTCGAGTCCGGGGACCTCGAGGAATCGCTGCCCTGGCTGACGGAAGGGCTGGACCGGGCCCGGCGCGCCGGGTTGCTGTCCTCGCTGTATCCGCTCGAGATGCGGTACCTGCGGCTGCTCGTGCTGTACACGCTGGGCCGTTGGGACGAGTGCCTGAGCGTGGCGGCGACCGACGCCGACGTGCTGCCGGCTGCGGGCGGATACACGGCCGGTCCCGCGCTGTACGTCGCTCTCGCGCGCGGTGACTTCGGGGCCGTCGAGCAGGCCCGCGCCTTGCTGGCGGGTCCCTTCGACTGGATGGGCACGCTCGTCGCGGGTATCGCGCTCACCGACGCCGCCGCGTGGCGCGGTGACGTGGAGGCTGCGGTGGAGCGGATGCGGTCCTCGGTCGCGGCGCTCACCGACGACGCGGGGGCGCTGCCCGACGCCACGGTCCGGCTCGCCGCCCTGGCGCTGTCCGCGGTCGGCGACCGGGCGGCCGAGCTGCGCCTGACCGGTGACGAGGCGGGGCTGCGCCGCTGGGCGGACACGGCGACCGAACTTGTCGAGCTGGCCCGGGCGACGGCGGCACGCGGCGGGGACGGCAGGGCGCAGGGCCCGGAAGGCATGGCGTGGCTGGCCCGAGCGGAGGCGGAGTGGACGCGGACGGTGTCCGGGCCGGACGCGCGCGCATGGGCGAAGGCGGTGGCGGCGTTCGACTACGGCGACGAGTACGAGCGGGCGCGCTGCCGGTTGCGTCACGCCGAGGCCCTGCTGGCGGCGGAGCAGCGCGAGGCGGCGGCCACCGAGGCCCGGGCGGCACGGGAGACGGCGGCCCGGCTCGGCGCGACGCTGCTGCTGGAGCGCGTGGACGCCTTGATCCGCCGGGGCCGTCTGGCGGACACCCCGGCCGACCGCTCCTCCCCGCTGACGGCCCGCGAGCAGGACGTGCTGCGGCTCCTCGCCCTCGGCCGCAGCAACCGGCAGATAGGCGAGGAGCTGTACATCACCGGCAAGACGGCGAGCGTCCACGTCTCCAACATCCTCGCCAAGCTGGGCGCCGCGAGCCGTACGGAGGCGGTGGCGATCGCCTATCGGGAGGGTCTGATCACCCGCGAGGAGGCGGTGGGCTGACGCCCCTCGAGCACGTCAGCGGCTGTCGCAGTCCAGGGCGGTCAGGTCGACGGCGTCGGCCATCGCCTGCATGCCCTTGTCGTTGGGGTGGATGTGGTCGCCGCCGTCGAGGGCGGGCATCATCCGCGCGGGGTCGTAGGGGCTGCGCAGGATGCGGTCGAAGTCGGTGACGGCGTCGAACTCGCCACTGGTGCGGATGAACTCGTTGACCTCCTGGCGTACGGCCTCACCGGCCGGGTCCCATTCGAGCCAGCCCTTGAAGGGGCCGACAGTCGCGCCGACGGCGCACTTGCCGGCCTCGTGCGCCCGGTCGATGATCTCGCGGTAGCCCTCGATCAGGTCGTCGGCCGTGACTCCCGTATGGGCCTTGATGTCGTTCACGCCCTGGAAGAGGAACACGGTCCGCACGCCCGGCTGGGACAGGACGTCCCGCTCCAGCCGGTTCAGCGCGCTCTCGCCGGGGCCGTCCGCGAGGACCTTGTTCCCGGAGATCCCCTCGTTGGCCACGCCCTTCACCGCCGTGTCCGCGCGTTGCAGCCGGCGGGCGAGGTAGTCGGGCCAGCGGCGGTTCCGATCGGTGGTGGACTGCCAGCCGTCGGTGATGGAGTCACCGAGGGCGGCGACCGCTCCGGTGCCCGCGCGGGCGCGCACGGAGACGGCGTCGAGATAGAACCAGGAGCCGGTCGGGATGGTCCAGGCGGCGCCGCCTTCCTCGGCGGTGTGGTCGCCCTGGGTCGCGTACGACGACTGCATGGCCATCCAGTGGCCGGTCGCCGGGCCGCCCGCGTCCGGGCTGTGCAGGCTGACGACGAGGTTGGTCGCGGCGGGCAGCCTCCCGGGCAGCGGGTCGCTCCACACGGTCTCGCCGGCCGGCACGGTGACCGTGCGCTCGCCGCCGAAGGCCAGCCGCCGGTTGCTGCCGGGCCGCAGCTCGGCGCCCTGCTTCTGGATGCCCGCGTAGACGTTGTCGAAGGTCATCGGCCGGTCCCCGAAGGCGTTGGAGAGCCGGATCCGGGTGTCCGTGCCGCCCACGCTGGTGTGCACGACGAGCCGGTAGCTGCGGCCGGCGACGCCGTCGGCCATGCGGTCGGCGCTCGCCGCCCAGGTGACGACGCCGCTCGCGTCCGCGGTCGCCCCGGCTGGCGGTGACTGGCAGGCGACGACCGTCAGCAGGACGGCGGCAAGCGCAAGCCCGGCCCTCACTTGGCGAAGTCCTTCAGCGTGACCGACGCGCCGGGTCGCAGGGTGACCGTGCGGGACACGTCACCGTACGCGACCGTCGTGGTGCGGCCGCCGACGCTGTGGATCCGGGCCTCGGTCGGGCGTCCGTCGCGCCAGCTCAGGTCGACCTCGAAGCCGCCGCGCGCGGGGACGCCCCGCACATGGCCCGAGTCGGCCCACGCGTCGGGGAGTGCCGGCAGGAGCTCGACGTGGCCCGGCCGGGAGTACAGCAGCATCTCCACCATCGCGGCCGGGGTACCGAAGTTGGCGTCGATCTGGAAGATGCCCCGGCCGCGCTCCACCTCGTAGATGTCGAAGAGGTTGAATGCCGTGCCGTTGCTGCCGTCGGTCGACGGGCGGAGGTTGTTGACGATCAGCTGGTAGGCGTTGTCCGCGTTCTTCAGGCGGGCCCAGCACAGGCTGCGCCAGGCGTTGGCCCAGCCGAAGCTCTCCATGCCGCGCGCGGTGAGCAGGGCGGTGGCGCCGGCGACGATCTCGGCAGGGGTGGAGCCGTCGGGGCGGATGCGGTCGCCGGGGAACAGGTTGATCAGCGGGGACAGGTGGCGGTGCGTGGTCTCACCTAGATTGTCGGGCGACATCCACTCCTCCAGCCAGCCGGTGCTCGGGCTGACCTGCGGCAGGTACAGCTTTCTGCGCAGTGAGGCGATCGTATCCGCGTAGTCGGTGTCCCGCCGGAGTTCGGCGGCCGCGGTGCAGTAGTTCCCGAACAGTGTCCACACGACTTCCTGAGCATAGGTGATGCCCTTGGCGTCCTGCGGACCGTGCTCGGGAGACCAGTCGCTGTCGTCCACGAGCACCTCCTTCGAGGTGCCGGGGAGGGTGACGGTGAGCAGCCGCGCCTCCCAGAACTCGCACGCGCCCTTGAGGAGCGGGTAGATCTTCTTCAGGTACTCGCGTGACCCGGTGTACTCGTAGTGCTCCCACAAGGTGGTGCACAGCCAGGCGTTGCCCGCCGGATGCCACCACCAGCCGCTGCCGCCGTAGGGGTTGGTGGAGAAGGCGACGGCCCAGCCGGCGTTCTTGCCGCTGGAGTTGCGGTAGCGGTTGCGCGGGTCGTTGAACAGGCGACGGGTGGTGTCGGTCCAGGAGGAGAGCTGGGCGACGCAGTAGTCCGTGAAGGCGTCGAAGCAGGGCGACAGGCCGGTGCGGTCGGCCATCCAGTAGTTCATCTGGATGTTGATGTCGGTGTGGTAGTCACCCATCCAGTCCGGGTCGTTGCCGTCCAGCCACAGCCCCTGGAGGCCCATCGGCAGGCTGTCGCGCGAGCTGGTGATCATGAGATAGCGGCCGTACTGGAGGTAGGCCGCCTCCAGTTCCGGATCGGGCTCGGGGTCGCGGGTGCGGGCGTGCAGGCGTTCCCAGGTGTCCAGTTCGCGCTGCGCGTCGGTGGACGTGCCGAGGGAGAGGCCGAGTCGTCCGTACAGGGCGCGGTAGTCGGCGACGTGGGTGCGCCGCAGGGCGTCCGCGGATTCCGCGGCGGCGGTGCGGGCCTTCGTTCGGGCGAGGCGCTCCGGGTCGAGCGAGGGGTTGCGGAAGCCGGCCGCGGCGTCGGGGGCGTAGTCGGTGCCGGCGCTGACGACCACCGTGAGGTCCTTGCAGCCGGAGAAGTCGATACGAGTGCCGTTGACGGCGACCTTGCCGCCGGTGCCGCGGGCCTGCACGGCGGCGCCGTAGCGCAGGCCGTTGGGGAGGGCCGCGCCGAACGACTCGGCGGCGGTCGGCTTCTCGCCGTGTGTGCCGGTCAGCGTGATGGTGCCGGTGTAGCGGCCGCCGCCGCTCTGCGTGAAGCGCAGGACGATGACGTCGTCGGGGTGGCTGGCGTACATCTCGCGCCGGTAGGTGACACCGGAGCGGACGTAGGAGCTGGTGACCAGGCCCTGGGCGAGGTCGAGGGTGCGGCGGTAGCCGGTCACGGCGCCCAGGTCGTGGTCGGGGATGTCGACGGTGAGCTTGGCGAGCAGCGTGAAGGAGCCGAAGTCGGAGCGGCCGTAGGGGAACTGGCCGTCCTGGTCGAGGGTGTCGTTGAGGCCGCCGGTCCACATGGTGGCGTCCGTGATGAGGAGGAGCTCGCGGCCGGGGTCGTTGCTCGCGAGGGCGCCGATGCGGCCGTTGCCGAGGGGCAGGCCCTGTTCGATGAGTGAGCCCTCGTCGCCCGGGGCCTGCCACCACAGCCGCTCCCGAGAGGCGTCGGCGGGGAGCGGCACTTCGGCTGGGCGGACGGGAGCGGCGGAGGCGGTGAACGCGGGCAGCGTGCCGAGGGCGGCGGTGAGGCCCGCGGTGGTGGCGAGGGAGAGGAGGGTTCTTCGGCTCGGCTCGTTCGGGCTGGTGTTCATGCGGGCTCCGGAGGCGTCTGGGCCGGGGCCCGGCGCGCGGCCGGGCCCCGATGGAGGAAGGTCATCAAGACTTCTGCACGTCGATCCGGTCGATGTCCGGCGCATAGCCGGTCCCGCTGTCGAACGTGATCGTGTTCGCCCCGGCCTTCAGCTTCACCGGCACGTACACGCTGTTCACCGTGGACCAGTCGCCCGTGGACGCGAACTTGTGCGAGGCGCCGCCGCCTCCATTGGCCGAGACGGAGATCGAACGGGCGTCGCCGCTGACGTAGGCGACCTTGATCTGGTAGGTGCCGGCCTTGGCTACCACGACGTCGTCGAGGGTCAGCTTGCCTCCGGTGTAGAGGTTGCCGACCTTGTGGCCGTCGGAGCAGGCGGAGCAGTCGGCGACGGAGGCGTTGCCGCTCAGGGTGCCGGCCTCGGCCTCGTAGGCGGTCCAGGCGAGGTCGGTGCCGCGCGGGGTGACGGTGAACAGGCGCGAGCCGTGCGCGGGGAGGGCCTGGGTGATCTTGTCGGTGTAGGAGCCCAGGCTCTCCTCGTTCCACACGTCGCGTACCGAGGCCTTGCCCTTGAAGCCGAGGGTGGACCAGTTGGCGGTCACCGAGGCGGGGGCGTCGGAGAGGTTGAACAGCGCGACGGTGTAGGTGCCGTTCGGGTTCTTCGCGGCCCACACCTGCTGCGGGTCGGAGGCGGTGACGGGCTCGGCGGGCGGGGCGCTGCTCTGGTTGATCGCGATGACCTCGCGGTTGGTCAGCAGCGACAGGCCGTAGGAGTCCAGCTTGGTGAGGTCGTCGCCGGTGAACAGCGGGGACTTGGCTATCGCCCACAAGGTGGCGTAGCTCTGCCGCTCGGCCTTGGTGAGGCCGTCCATCTCGCCGTTGCCGACGTTCAGGGAGTCGAGGTCGTTCCAGCCGCCGGGGCCGGCGTGGGCGGTCCAGGCCGGGGCGTCGTCCCAGCGGTCGTCGACCGAATTCTCCCAGGTGACCAGGGTGTTGCAGTAGCACTCGACGTCGGTGTCGATGCGCCAGCCGTTGGAGTACTTCTTCCAGTCCTCGACGTGTCCGTAGTCGAGGGACCAGGACAGCTCCAGGTGGACCGGGCGGCCGGCGGTCTTGATGGCCTTCTGCCAGGCGGCGACGTCGGCGAGGTTGTTGTAGTTGTCGCCGCTCTTGAAGGAGCCGGGGCCCACGCCGTCGAGCTTGAGGAAGTCGTAGCCCCAGTCGGCGAACATCTGGGCCTGGGAGTCGATGTACTTCTGCGCGCAGGGGTCCGAGAAGTCGATCTTGTAGGCGCTGTCCCAGCCGTTGGTGGTGCGCAGGTCGTCGTAGACGATGTCGCCGGTCGTGCAGCCCTCGGCGTTCCAGATCGGGTTCTTGCCGTCGTTGTACGCCCCCTTCTCCAGGCCGACCGGGAGGTAGATCCCAGCATTGAGGCCCTTGGAATGGATGCGGTCGGCGACGGCCTTCATGCCGCTGGGGAAGCGCACCGGGTCGGCCTTCTGCCGGCCGTACTCGTCGAACTGCGACTTCCAGGACCAGTCCATCCACCAGCCGGCGTCGATGTTGACGTATTCGTAGCCGTACTTCTTCAGCTTGGCGGCCATGGCGTCGGTCTGCTTGAGGACGTTCGCCTCGGAGAGATAGCTGTAGTCGCCCTTCGGGTTGAGGCCCGGGTACTTCGACGACTGCATGGTCCAGCTCGTCCAGCCCATGTAGGGCTTGGCTGCCACGGTGGCGGTCGGGGCGGCCGGGGGCGCGGGGGTCTCGGCCTGTGCGGCGGGGACGGCGGCCGTGACACCGGCGGTGAGGGCCAGGACCACCACGGCTCTCAGGGCGCGTGCGGGCATGACGGAGTACGAGGATGACCTCATGGGTCGTACCTCCCTGGGTTGGTTCAGCGGTTCTGGCGCTGGTCGTCGGCTCTGATGAAGGACTGGATCGCGGTGGCCGCGGCCCCGCGCGCCCACTCCTCGAAGGGCAGCGGGCGGGTCTGTACGTCGCACTGGGCGGCGGAGCCGAACGCGGCCGCGCCGAAGGCGTCGCGGATCTGTTCGGCGAACAGGTCGTAGGCGGCGAGCCCCTCGCCGGAGATGATCACCCGCTCGGGGCCGAGCAGGTTGGCCACGGTGGCGATGCCGCGCCCGATCGCCTCACCGGCGCGCGCGTAGGCCTCGCGCGCGCCGGCGAGGCCGCGGTGGGCGAGAGCCACGGCTTCCGCGGCGTCGGCGACCTCGACGCCGGTGGTCTCGCGGATCCGCCGGACGATCGCGGCGTCCCCCGCGATGGCCTCCACGCAGCCGCGGTTGCCGCAGTGGCAGGGCGGGCCGGCCGGGTCGACGGTCACGTGCCCGATCTCCCCGGCCACACCGTGCGCGCCTGCGACGACGCGGCCGTGCACCACGAGACCGCAGCCGATGCCGGCGCCGACGGTCACCACGGCGAAGTCGGAGAGCCCCACGCCGGCGCCGAACCACTGCTCGGCGACGGTCAGGGCCCGTACGTCGTTGTCGACGGTGACCGGCAATCCGGTGGTCGCGGCGGCCAGTTCGGCGAGGGGCACGTCCCGCCACTCCAGGAACGGCGAGTAGCGGACGACTCCGGCGCCGCGGTCCACGTCACCGGAGACGGCGATTCCGAGGCCGAGAACCGGCACGCCCGAGTCACCGGCCTCGGCGAGCAGTTCGCCCGCCAGCTCGGCGATCGAGGCCAGTACGTGCTTGGGCTCGCGGTCCGGGAGCGGGGCGTGGCGGGCGACGCGGATGCGGCAGCACAGGTCGGTGAGGACGGCGATGACCTCGTCGCCGGTCACCTTGATGCCGATGAACAGCGCCCGTCCCCCGTCGACCCGCACCGGGTTCGCGGGGCGGCCGAGCGCGGGCCGGGCCGGCTCGTCCGCGTCCTCCACCAGGTAGCCGGCCTCTATGAGAGGCCGGACCGCTTTGGTGACGGCGGCCGGGGACAGTCCCGCACGCCGGGCCACCTCAAGGCGGGTGAGCGGCCCATGGCTCAGGACCGTGGTGAAGATCTGCGAGGCGGCCGGCGTGTTCGCCGGGAACGTCTCGGCACGGCGGATCGAGGACATGCCCGGAACCTAGATGGCTTATTTTCCGCCGTCAATAAAAGAAGCAGGATTCCCTGAGGAACTGCTGAAGGACTCCCACCCAGTGATCCCTGCCTGTCCAACTGCGCGTCGTCTGTGGCGATCTGACGCGATGAGAGAGGGTTGCCCCGCAAGAAGCTGATCGTTCTCGTATGAGCAGCACATCGACTGAAACGTGAGGAATCCGGATGGTCTCAGCAACGGTGGTCAGAGGTACGGCGGTGGCGGCGGCCGTGATGTCGCTCCTGGCGGTTCCCGCCCACGCCGCGCCCGGGCAACCCGGCGCCGCCGCGGTCGACGCCAGGGCAGCCGCCCTGCCCGCCCCGGACGTCGACGGCATCTGGAAAGTCCTGCGCACGGCGCGACAGCACGGCGCACCCGGCGCGATGGCGCGTCTCGACGACGGCGCCACGGCCCGCTGGGCGGCCGTGGGGGTCGCCGACCGCAAGTCGGGGCGGGCCATCAGCAACGCCGACCGCTTCCGCATCGGCAGCGTCACCAAGACCTTCTCGGCCGTCGTCCTGCTGCAACTGGCCCAGGAGAAGAGGCTGCAGCTGGACGCCCCGGTCAACCGCTATCTGCCGGGGCTGCTGCCCGACGGCGGCATCACGGTGCGGCATGTGCTCAGCCACCGCAGCGGCCTGCACGACTACACCAACGAGATGTTCGCGCGGACGGTTCCCGGCTTCGAGGCGGTCCGCACCAAGGTGTTCACGTACCGGCAGCTGGTGAACCGGTCTCTGAGCAAGCCGCGGACCACGAAGCCGGGCGGCGCCTACTCCTACTCGAACACCAACTTCGTCGTCGCCGGAATGCTCATCGAGAAGCTGACCGGGCACTCCGTGGGCACCGAGTACCGGAACCGGATCATCGAACCGCTGAAGCTGCGCGACACCTTCTACGTGCACCCCGGCACGAAGATCCCCGGCCGGCACGCACGCGGCTATCTCACGCCGGACACGGCCGGCGCGGCGCTCGTCGACGCCACCGAGCAGACGGCGTCCTGGGCGCAGAGCGCGGGCGCGGTCATCTCCAGTACGCGGGACCTCAACACCTTCCTGTCGGCCCTGCTCGGCGGCCGGCTCACCTCCCGGGCGCAGCTCGCCCAGATGCAGCGCTGGGTACCGGCGGGCGGCGTGCAGTCGTACGGGCTGGGGCTGCGGCGCCGGGATCTGTCGTGCGGGGTCTCCGTGTACGGCCACACCGGCGCCGTACAGGGCTATTACACGTACGCCTTCGCATCCAAGGACGGCAGGCGCAGCCTCGCCGCGCTCGCCAACACCTCCAACAACGGAACGGTCCTCAACTCCATGATGGGCACGCTGGAGTCCGCGTTCTGCGGCAAGCGTACGAAGCCGCAAGAGCGTTCCGCTGTCGTCGAACGGCACGAGGACATCGAACCCGGGATCCGGCTCCCCCTGGGCCCGGACGCGGGCTGAGGACACGGGCTGAGACGGCCTGAGGGCACGGGCTGAGCACACGGCTGAGGACGCGGGCTGAGGACACGGGCTGAGGACGCGGGCAGGGTGGGAACCCGCGGGATCCGGTGGACGTTTCCAGGACAACCCCACCGGCATCTCCACCGGATCTCGTACGACCCATCAGGACGGCCCGATGAGCGAGTTGGTCCCCGGGGGCAATACGCCCCTCCCGGGCGGCAGCGTGACCGTCCGGGTACCCGGCCCCTTCGACGTGTCCGCGCTCGTGACCGACGACAGCGGCAAGGTCCGCGGTGATGCCGACTTCGTGTTCTACAACCAGCCGTCGGCGCCGGGGGCCCGACTCCAGGGCGACGCCTTGACGGTCGATCCGCCACGCCTGCGCCCGGGTGCCACGCGGGTCACTGTGGTCGTCAGCCCCGCCGACCCGGGCACTCCCCTGGGCCGCCTGCCCGCTCCCGTGCTCCACGTCAACGGCCCGGGCGGCCGTGCGATCGCCCGGTTCGCCCCGCCGCGTCCACGGCAGGAGACCTTGCTGCTGCTCGCGGAGATCTACCGGCGCGGCGACGGCTGGAAGCTGCGGGCCATCGGGCAGGGGTATGCGGACGGGCTGGCAGGGCTGGCGCGCGACTTCGGGGTGGACGTCATCGAGGACGCGACGCCGAGCCCTGTCGCCGCGGCACCCGCGCCGATCACTCCGGCCGGACGGACGGCACGGTCCGCGATGCACACCCTGTCCGCCGTCACCGGCCCGCACGCCCCCACCCCCGATCGCGACGGCTTCCTGGGCCTGGTCAACTCCGCGCGCGCCGGTGCCGGTTCCCCGCCCGTCACCCTCGACGCGCGCCTGGCCTCCGCCGCTCAGGCACACGCCTCCGCCATGGCAGCGGCAGGGCGCCTCGGCGTCGAGTGCCGCGACGGCGTCTCGGTGTACCAGCGCATCACCGGCGCCGGGTACGCGTATGTCACCGTCGGCGAGCACCTTGTCTCCGGCCCCCGCACGGCCGCCGAGTTCGTCGCGTACTGCCTGCGCACCGAACAGCCCCGCCGCACCCTGCACGACCCGGCCTTCACCCACGCCGCGCTCGCGCGCGTCAGGGGCGGCCGCTCGGGCGACACGTACTGGACGGCGCTGTGGGCCAGGCCCTTGACCCCGGGCGACCTGTCCCGCACGGCGTCCGAGGTCGTCGACCTCACCAACCGGGAGCGGGCGCGCGCCGGGCTGCGACCCCTCGCCGTCGATTCCGCGCTCAGCACCGCGGCGCAGGCCTACAGCGCCGACATGGCGGTCCGGGCCTTCTACTCCCACACCTCGCCCGAGGGGACCGAGCCCTGGGACCGGGCGGCCGCCGCGGGCTCCCGCATGCGCTCGATCGGCGAGAACATCGCGTGCGGCCAGCGCTCCCCCGCCGAGGTCGTGGATGGCTGGATGAACAGCCCGGGCCATCGCGCCAACATCCTCAAGCGCGACTTCACCCACATAGGAATCGGCTTCGCGGGCGGCGGACCCGCCGGCACGTACTGGACGCAACTCTTCGGCGCCTGAGGGTCCAGGGAATCCGACCCGCCGCGATCTAGTGCTGTGACCGCACAGGTTCGCCGGGTTGGTGGTCGTGGCGTTGAATGTGCGGTGACGGTCGAACCGACCGCTGGAGCCGCGGGTGGCTGAGCCCGTTCGTGTGCACAGACTGACCGACCAGGTGGGGCAGAAGCTGCAGCAGATCGTGCGCCGCGGCAGTAGGCAACTGTGGGTCAGATGGTCGGCTTTGGTGAAGCCCGCGTTCCGCGTAATTCAGCGGCCTGGAGTGCCGAATCAGGGGGCTGACCTGGGCGGGCATGGGTGCGGCGGCCTGGAAGGCGTTTCTCTGGGCGGTGGTGTTCTGGCTGGTCACCGGGTTGTGGGTTTACGCTCCCGGCGGCGTCAGCCCGAACCGCGCGATGACGTCCGGCAGCCACTCCGGCTGGCCGAATTCGAGCCCGTACTTGGCCACGAGTGCCGGGATCGCGTCCGCGGACGGCGGCGGGCCGTCGGCGAGCATCTCGGCCACCTCGCGGAAGCAGTTCTCGAAACCGGCCGGGCTGATGATCTCGATCATGCGGGCAGGGACCGAGCCGGCGTTCCACATGGCGTGCAGCTCGCCGCGCGGCTTGGTGATGTAGCCGCCGGGGCCCAGCACGGCTTCGCGGTCGCCTGAGCGGAAGCCGATCTCGCCTTCGGTGACGATCGAGTACTCGTCCTCGCGGGTGTGCAGGTGCGGCGGCACCAGCGCGCCGACCGGGAACGGGTGCTCGACGACCGACAAGGCGCCGTTGGTATCGGCACCCCAGAGCTTGAAGACCACTCCGATGGAACCGAGGAAGCCCTCGGCGCCCTCGCCGGGGCGAACGACCGTGAGCGGAGGGACCAGTTCCTCGGTCATGGCGATCACTCCTCTGATCGATTTCGAGAGACACTGGTGTCCTGCTAAAAGTGTCCACCCCGGACTTCCTGGGTCGCATCCTGGCGACTCGACGATGTACGCCTCGTCGGCCTCGGCTCTCCGCCGCGGTCGGCCGCAGGACCACTGCGGCTCCCACGCGCCGGGCCCCGGTCGTTGAACGCGTGGATCACATCGCGGGCGGTGTCCGGATCGGCCGCGACCAGCGCGGCGATCGCCTCGTCAGTGTTGCCCGAGGACGACGCGAGGATCATCATCGCCCTACGGACCTTGATCGTGCCGTGCCGCCCGCCGCACGATCCGCAGCAGGGTGCGGCCCTCGTCGTCCGTCAGCCGACGGGCCCGTACTGGCCTGGCCATCACAGGACTCCTTTCACGACGAAGTGGCAGGTCCTGCACCTGACCGGAAACCGAGATCGTCACACCCCAACCCGGCCGACCATCGTGGTCAACGCACTAGGCAGAACGGGAGCCTCCGGGACAGGATGCCCGCATGAAGGGTGACCTCTTTTCCAACGAGCACATGGTCCAGCCCGCCACTGCGCCGGGCATGACGATCGAGAACGCCAAATGCATCAAGTACGCGGTGAACGGCGAGATGCACGCCCGTCAGGGCGCGATGGTCGCCTACCGCGGCAACCTCCAGTTCGAGCGCAAGGGCCAGGGCGTGGGCGGCATGCTCAAGCGGGCGGTGACCGGCGAGGGGCTGCCGCTGATGGCGGTGCGCGGACAGGGCGAAGCCTGGTTCGCGCACGAGGCGCAGAACTGCTTCGTCGTCGACGTCGACCCCGGCGACGAGTTCACGGTCAACGGCCGCAACGTCCTGTGTTTCGACGCCTCGTTGTCGTACCGGATAGCGACGGTGAAGGGCGCCGGCATCACCGGCGGCGGCCTGTTCAACAGTGTCTTCTCGGGGCAGGGCAGGCTGGGCCTGGTGTGTGAGGGCAATCCGCTGGTCATCCCGGTCTCGCCGCAGTACCCGGTGTACGTCGACACGGACGCCGTCGTCGGCTGGACCGCGGGCCTGGACACCTCGCTGCACCGCTCGCAGTCCCTCGGCTCGATGCTGCGCGGCGGTTCCGGGGAGGCCGTGCAACTGATGCTGCAGGGCCAGGGCCATGTCGTCGTACGGCCGAGCGAGGCGACGCCGCAGAAGTCCCAGCAGCACTGATACCGCCGCCGTGAGGTGATCTGCGCCTCACGAGCAACCCCGTCCGCCCTGCCGACGTCTTGATCGACAACAAGTGAAGCCCTGGTCGTCCTTTCCGGCCAGGGCAGGTTTTCAACGCTCTATACACGCCATGTATACCCATCACGTATACGCACTGCGTATACACAGAGAGTAGAGATGACGTGTATATCGATCGAGAGGCATCGATGTACGGCAAGGCATTCGCCCCGGAGTACCAGGGAGCCCTCACCAAGCTGTCCGTGAACTCCTCGCTGACCGACGTACTGGCCGCCGGCACCGAGCAGTTGAGGGCGGCCGAGCGGTCCGGGCAGCACGGCGAGGCGGCACGCTCGGGGCTCGCGGTCGCCGAGGCGCACCGGCGGCTGGGTCAGATCGGGGACGCGGACCGGGCTTGGAAGGCGAGCTACCGCGCCGCCCGGGAGGCCGACGACACCGCGGCGATGGCCTGGGCGCTGTGGAGCGGCGGCACGCTGGCCCGGCAGCGCGGGTCGTTCGCCCTGGCCCGGCGGCTGCTGCAGCTCGCGGCGGACTTCGGCGAGCGCGGCGGCGACATCGTCGTGCGCGGCTACTCCCTGGCCGGTCTCGCCGAGACCGGCCGCATCCAGGGCGATTACGGCGCCGTCCACCGGCTGCACGAGCAGCTGCTGGCCGAGGCCCGGCGGCGCGGCGAGGCACGGCACACCGTGTGGGCACTGGAGGGCATCGCCCAGATCCACCGCAACACCGGCTCCTACGACACCGCGTACGACCTGTTCGAGGAGGCGGCCGGGATCGCCGCGGGCGCCGAGGACCGGCGTGGCCATGCCTGGGCGCTGCGCGGGCTCGCCGACGTCGTCTCCGTGCGCGACGGCGACACGGAACGGGCACTGGCCCTGCTGTCCGAGGCGGAGACCACGTGCCGGGCGATGAAGCTGTCCAGCGCGCTGGCCTACAACCACAAGATGCGCGGCAACGTCCTCTACCGCGCCGGGCGTTACGCCGAGGCCCGGGACCTGTACGAGCAGGCGCTCGCCGAGTTCCGCGCCATGAGCGAGCCGCGCGGCCAGGCGCTGTCCCGGCTCGGGCTGGCCAAGTCGCGTGCGCAGCTGGGGTGCGACCGTGCCGAGACGGCCGCCGAACTGGCCGAGCTGGCCGGGGTGCTGGAGCGGATCGGGCTGCGGCACGCCCGGGAGATGGTGGCGCGGGCCCAGGAGGAGTTCGGCGTCGGCGAGGATGCCATGGCAGGCGCCGGGGCGGGGGCCGTACGGTGACGGCCTCCCCTTTTGCTCTCCGGGCTCCGTCCGGCGTCCAAGGGCACGCCTCGCCGGTTCAGGCTCCTGCCGACGCCCGCCAAGTCCTCGACCGCTGCCGCGCATTGGTGCGGCCCGCGCTGCGGGAGGCCGTGGGGCGGACGCACCCGTGGGTCGGTGAGATGGCCGCCTACTCCTTCGGCTGGTGCGAGGTGGGCGGCGCGCCCGCCGCCGCCTCCGGCGGGAAGGGCGTACGGCAGGCGCTGGCCGTGCTCGGGGCCGAGGCTGCCGGTGCCCCTGGGCGGCTCGCGGTGCCCGGGGCGGTCGCTGTGGAGCTGGTGCACGCGTTCTCCCTGCTGCACGACGACATCATGGACGGCGACACATCCCGGCGCCGCCGCCCGACCGTGTGGAAGGCCTACGGCACGGGGCCCGCCGTCCTCGCGGGTGACGCGCTGTTCGCGCTGGCCGTCGAGACGCTGGCCGCCGCACCGGCGGGCCCGCCGGCCGTACGGCTGTTGTCCGTGGCGTTGCAGGACCTGGTGCGTGGGCAGGCGGACGATCTGCTGTTCGCCACGCGTCCGTGGACGGGGCCACAGCGGGTGCGGCCGGACGAGTACCGGACGATGGCCGAGCACAAGACGGGCGCCCTGCTGGGCTGTTCGGCAGCGCTGGGCGCCCTGCTCGGCGGTGCCCCGCCCGCCACCGTCGCCGCCCTCGACCGGGCGGGCCGGCATCTGGGCATCGCCTTCCAGGTGGTCGACGATCTGCTGGGCATCTGGGGCGACCCGGCTGTCACCGGCAAGCCGGTGTACGGCGATCTGCGGGAGCGCAAGAAGACGTTCCCCGTGCTGGCCGCGCTCCACTCCCGCTCCGGCGCTCGCGTCGCCGTGCTCCTGGAGTCGGCCGCCGACCCCGGCGAGGTGGCCTCGCTGATCGAGGAGGCGGGCGGCCGCTCGGCCGCGCTCGCGGAGGCCCGGCGCCATGTGACCGCCGTGGAGGCCGCTCTGGCCGACGTACCCCTCAAGGCCAGGCCCGCCGGCGAACTAAGGTCGCTGCTCGACTTCCTGGTCCGGCGCGACCTGTGAAGACCCGACCCGCAGCAGGGCGGTGCGGGCCGAATCACCGTGCCGCCCGCGAGCCCGACTCGACCGACGCCATGGACCACCGCGGAAGCCACTCCGACCGACACACCCCCCAAGGCCGAAGACCCGCCGACGAACTACGGCCGGTGCTCGACTTCCTGGTCCGGCACGACCCGTGAAGACACGACCCGCAGCGGGACGGTGAACGCCCAATCACCGTGACGCCCCGCGGCGAGTCCGAGTTGACCGGTGGAGGCTCCCGCGTCAGGGTGCCAACGGCGTGGACCCCGCCCCGCGCCGGAAGGGTGACTGCCTTGATCGGGATCTCCGATGTCGAAGCCGTGGCCGACCTCATCGCCGGCCACGTCGTCCGCACGCCGACCGTGCCCAGCCCCGGCCTGTCGGCCCTGCTCGGCGTCCCGGTGACGGCCAAGCTCGAACTGCTGCAGCGCACCGGCTCGTTCAAGGCCCGAGGGGCGACGGCGAAGCTGCTGTCGCTGACCGAGGCCCAGCGGGCGGCCGGGGTGGTGGCGGTGAGCGGTGGCAACCACGGGATCGCCCTCGCGATGACGGCCGCCGTCCTCGATGTGAAGGTCACCGTGGTGATGCCGCGTTCGGCGCCGGTCCGCGCCGTGGAGATCGCCCGCGGCGCCGGGGCGTGCGTGCGGCTGACGGACGACATGGACGGAGCGTTCTCTCTCGTCACGCGGCTGCGGGACGAAGGGCTGACGCTCGTCCATCCCTTCGACGACCCGTTGGTGATCGCCGGCCAGGGCACTGTAGGGCTGGAGTTCGCCGACGACGCCGGTGAGCTCACGGACGTCATCGTCAGCGTCGGGGGCGGCGGACTCATCTCCGGCGTCGCGGTCGCGCTGCGGGCCCGCCGTCCGGGCGTACGGATCTGGGGCGTGGAGACCGAGGGCGCCGAGGCGATGTCCGCGGCGCTGACGGCGGGCGGGCCGGTGCCGGTGGCGCTGTCGTCGATCGTGTCCACGCTGAGCGCGCCAACCGCGTCCCGACTGACGTACGACCATGTGTCCGCCCTGGTCGACGAGGTGCTCGTGGTGCCGGACCGGGAGGCGGTGCGGGGTGTGCTCGAACTCGCCGAGCACGCCAAGCTGTGGACCGAGCCGGCCGCCGGCTGCCTGCTGCCCGCGGCCCGGCGCGTCCTGGAGCGGGTCGGGGACGGAGCGCGGCTCGGGCTGGTGGTGTGCGGGGGCAACGCGACGACCGAGGACGTGCTGCGCTGGGCGGCGGATTTCGGGGTTCACTGAAACGTCGGCTCGAATTCCTTACTTTTTCGTCAGGTTACTCACGCGTAAGTAGCAAAGGAAAGGAACAGCCCTTTAGTTGAGGTTTTCGTTGAACGCTTCCTGTCCCGTCTCTCGTACTTCCTGTGAGAAATGAGATTCAGGGGTTCAGCGAGGGATGGCCATGGTCAAGGCGCGCGTCTCCACATCCGAGTTGGTCGCCGGGAGGTACCGGCTCGTCGATGTCGTGCACAGCGAGACGAACCGCGTCAGTTACTACGGCGAGGATATTGAGACCGAACACCCGTTCCTCCTCACGCAGATCGGGCTCCCCGACGCCCCGAGCCCGGACGACAGGCGCCGGGCCACCTCGCGCATGCTGCGCACGTCCGAGCGAATAGGGCTGCTGCGCCCGGGCGCGGTCGCCACGGTCGTGGACGCCGTCGAGGACGGCGGGAACCTGTGGATCGTCACCGAGTGGATCGACGGCACGCCCCTCGGTGAACTCCTCACCCAGCAGGGCACGTTCAACTACGTGCGGGCCGCGCGCATCGGCCTCGAACTGCTGGACGTACTGGAGGCGGCGCATGTCGCCGGAATCACGCACGGCGAACTGAGCCCCGGCCAGGTGTTCGTACGCGGCGACGGCACCGTGGTGGTCACCGGCTTCGGACTGGCCGGCGCGACCCTCGCGCCGCGGATCGCCGCGCCTTCGTACGCTTCACCGGAGCAGGCCCGCGACGAGCACATCGGACCGGCATCCGATCTGTGGGCACTCGGTGCGATTCTCTACGCCATGATCGAGGGGCGCCCGCCGTATCGCGAACGGGACCGGCCCGAGGCCACGTTGAAGGGCGTGGACCGGCTCCCGCTGCGCGCCCCGGTGCGTGCCGGGCCGCTCACCCAGGCCGTGCAGGGACTGCTGCGCAAGGACTCCAGGGAGCGGCTGAGCAGACCCGTGGTCCGTGAGGCGTTCGTGCGCGTCCTGAACGAGGATCCGCAGACGCCTCTGCCGGCCGAGCCGCGTCCCCGGCTGCGGGGTCTGTACGCCGTCGGACCGGGCTGGGGCAGACGCGCCATGATCGCCGGCACCGCGCTCGCCGTCGTCACGGTCGCCGCGGCCGTCCTGGTGATGACCAGCGACCGGTCGGACGATTCGGACCCCTCGGCGGCCGGTACGGCCCCCAGCCCGTCGGCCTCCGCCGAGGAGCCCACGACTCCGGCTCCGAGCGCTTCCCCCACGAAGGAACCCACGGCCTCCCCCACTAGGAGCGCGCCGGAGACCGCATCGCCCACCCCGTCCCCCTCGGGCACGGGGCTGCCCTCCGGCTTCCGGACGTACACCTCACCGGAGGGCTTCTCCCTCGCCGTTCCCGAGGACTGGCAACCCCTGAACACCACGCGCGCCTCGGACCTCGCGTACCGGGTCGTGTTCGGTGCGGAGGGCGATCCGCGCACGCTCGCGGTCACCTACAGCGAACGCGTCGGCCCGGACCCCGTCGCCGTGTGGCGTGACGACGTCGAGCCCGGACTGAAGCGGGCCGACGCCGACTACGAACGCATCGGCGACATCGAGGCCACCACGTACCAGGGGTACCGGGCCGCCGACATCCAGTGGCTCGCCGACGTGGACGACACCAGGGTGCGCACGTTCGGCCGTGGCTTCCTCATCGGCGACGGCCTCGGCTACTCACTGCGCTGGACGACCCCGGCGGACGACTGGAACGACGCCGACAACCAGGAGGCCCTGGACACCGTCCTGCGCACCTTCCGGGTGCCCGAAGCCTGATCAGGCCGGCCCGCGGGGTGCGCACATGGCCCACAGCGGCAGGCCGTGCAGCGGTTCGGTCCGCCAACGCGCCGTGAACGTCCGGTCCTTGAGCGAACACGTGACTTCCAGGTGGTGCGGGGTCTCCAGAAACGCGATGTCCACGGCGAGGGTGTCCGCGTCGGTCCAGCCGCCACTGACCGCGGTGGGCACCGCCCCCTCCGTGACGGTCCAGTCGGCCTTCCCCAGCCGCAGCCGAAGCGGGTGACCGTCGTCCGTGAGCGTCAGGGCCCAGCCGTCCGCGTCCGGCGCGAGGTCGATGGCGGTCAGCCTCGACAGCTTCCCGCCAATATCGCCGTACGGGGTGAACGCGGCGGCGGACCATGCCTCGGCCTGCTGGGGCGGCGCGGGCTCACCGTCAGCGGGCGGCAGCGCCAGGCCCGCCAGTCGCTCGGCCAGGGCCACGTCCGCCGCCTCGCCGCCCGTCAGGGGCGCGGGGCGGAACGCGGGCAGCAGATGCTCCCAGACCAGTTCCAGGAGGCCCGGCATGTTCCAGGTGTCCGCGGTCGTCGCGATCACGGCGTCCTGCTCGGGCAGCACCAGACAGAACTGCCCGAACGCGCCGTCTCCGCGATAGCCGTGCCGGGACATCCAGAACTTGAAGCCGTACCCCTGCTGCCAGTCGTCCCCCGGCATGACGCCGGAGTTCGAGATCTGCGGACGTGAGGCCTCGGTCACCCACCACTCGGGCAGCAGCCGCTCGCCGTCCCACATCCCGCCCCGCAGATACAACTGGCCCAGCCTGGCGATCGCGTCAGTCGTGGCGTGCAGTCCACTGAAGCCGAGCTCCTGACCCCCGCGGTAGCGCAGCCACGCGACCTCGCCGATGCCGAGCGGGTCCAGCAGGCGCGGCCGGAGATATTCGGTCAGCGACTGACCGCTCGTCCGCTGGACGATGGCGGCGAGCGTGAAGGTGGCGGGCTGGTTGTAGGCGAAGACCGTGCCCGGGTCGCGGGGCGGGGGCGCCAGCAGGAATCCGCGGACGAGGTCCTCACGGTCCAGTACGCGCGCCTCGTCGAGTGCGTCGGTCTCGTGTCCGCTGGCCATGGACGCCACATGCCGCACGAGCATCGCGCGGCTGCGCGGATCGGTGATGTCGGCGTCCAGCTCGGGGAAGTACGAGATCACCGGGTCGTCGAGACGGATCAGCCCCTCGCCCGCGGCGATCCCGGCGGCGGTCGCGGTGAAGCTCTTACTGATCGAGTAGAGCAGGTGCGGGCGTTGGGAGGTGTACGGCGCCCACCAGCCGGACGCGACGAGCCGGTCGTGGCGCATGATCATCAGGCTGTGCGGCTCGATGTCGGGGGCGGCGTCGAGGGCGTCGAGGAAGGCGAGGACACCGGAGGCGTCGACGCCCTGGGCTGCGGGCGTACCCGAAGGCAGCGGGCGAACACTCATGCGAGCATCCTCTCCGATTCCGGGGCCATGGCAGAGGCGTTCCCGCCCGGGCCCCGCATTCCGTGCCGCCCGTCCCGTCAATCCCGTTTTCACCATCTGTGTCCGGGGACTCGGGCCGCATGGTGCAGATCGGATACACGATGATGACCGAGCAGGCCGCCCCTCGTGACCTGGTGGACCATCTGGTCCGCGCCGAGGAAGCCGGCTTCGACTTCTCTGTGACCTCGGACCACTACTTTCCGTGGCTGCGTTCGCAGGGTCACTCTCCGTACGCGTGGAGCCTTCTGGGCGCGGCCGCCCAGGCCACGTCGCGAATTCCCCTGATGACCTACGTGACGTGTCCGACGTTCCGCTACCACCCCGCGGTGGTCGCGCAGAAGGCCGCCACGATGCAACTGCTGTCCGAGGGCCGGTTCCGGCTGGGGCTCGGCTCCGGCGAGAACCTCAACGAGCATGTCGTGGGCGGTGGTTGGCCGTCCGTGGACGTGCGGCACGAGATGTTCGAGGAGGCCGTGGAGATCATCCGCACCCTCTTCGAGGGCGGCCATGTGAACCGTCGCGGCACGCACTTCGACGTGGAGTCGGCCCGCCTGTGGGACCTGCCGGACCAGCCGCCGCCCATCGGCATCGCCGTCTCCGGTGAGCAGTCCTGCGAGCTCGCGGGCCGGCTCGGCGACCTGGTGATCGCCACGGAGCCCAAGGCGGACCTGCTGGCGGCATTCGACCGGCACGGCGGCGCGGGCAAGCCGCGGGTGGGGCAGCTCCCCGTGTGCTACGACCCCGATCGGGACACCGCGATCAAGCGCGCCCACTCCCAGTTCCGCTGGTTCGGCGGCGGCTGGAAGGTCAACGCGGAGCTGCCGCACCCGGACTCCTTCGAGGCGGCGACCCAGTTCGTCACCCCGGACGACGTCGCCGAAGCGATCCCGTGCGGCGACGACGTGGATGCCTTTGTCGACGCGGTCCGTCCGTTCGCCGCAGCCGGTTTCACCGAGATCGCCCTCGTCCAGATCGGGGGCGAGGAGCAACGGCCCTACATCGACTGGGCGCAGACCACGCTGCTGCCCGCGCTGCGGGACGCGCTCGGCTGACGCACACGCACGCACGCGCACCCGGCGATACCGGGGACCGCGAGAGCGTCGTCCGCGCGTGCCATAGGCTGCCGGTCGGCACCCGAGCCTTCCCGGCGGTGCCTTCCGAGCAGCCCCAACAGGAGAGTCATCCGTGTCACTGGCGTTCGTCCCGCCCGAGACGTCCCCCGCGTCCCAGCCCCCGTTGTCCGACCTCGTCGCGCGGGACGCGCGTGAGTTCGGGGTCTACGCGCGGACCGGAGGATGGGCCTTCGGCCTGATGGTGGCGCGCAGCGTACGGCCCGGCGGGCAGGGCGCGGGCGAGACGCCGAAGGTGTCCGCGAAGGAGTTCGCCGAACTCGCCGGGTGCTCCCCCGACCGCGTCATGCGCTACTACAAGGCCTGGGACCGGGCCGCCGACGACGGTCTCGTCCCGCACTTCGAGACGCTCACGCCCGGCCAGGAGGTCGAGCTGCCCGACGCCGACGTGTGGCTCACCTACTACGTCTCCCGCAACAGCGCCACCTCCGAGCGGGGCACCGCCATCACCGAGGCTGCCGAGGCCGAGGGCATCCGCCCGACGAAGGCGCTGGAGGTCGCCGAGAACCCCACCGCGCTGCGTGCCGCGATCCTCGCCGACCCCTCGACCGCCCGCGCGGCCCGCCAGGCGCTCCTTGACCGGGTCCGCGAGGACCCGGATCTGCAGGCCGAGTTGGCGCGGGACGTCGTCCGTACCGACGACCTCAAGAAGGCCGTCGCCACCGAGAGCCGCGCGGCCGACCGGATCGGGTACGTCCGCCAGATCGCCGAGTCCGGCCAGATCAAGACCCCGGCCGGGCAGACCCTCGACGCGCCCGTCGATCTGCGCCAGGAGGCGGAGCGGCATCTGTCGCTCATCGACGAGCTGGAGGACGAGGAGGACACCGGCCAGTGGGCCACCGAGGCCTACGACACCATGAAGTCCCTCGTCGCCGAGACGGTGGAGGCCGACCCCGAGCTGCGCGTGCAGGAGCGGCGGACGAAGTTCTACAGCAGCCTGCAGCGGGCGACGAAGGTCTTCGAGGAGCTGACCTTCGACGATGTGCAGGAGTTCGTCGAGGACGACATGGTCCAGCAGTTGGAGGAACTCCAGCAGGCCATCTCCACGTGCATCGCGGCGCTGCGCGCGACACAGGAGAACTCGGCGCGAGCGGAGTAGCTGCCCTCACACCGTCCAGGCGCCGCCGCTCACTCTGTGTGGCGGCGGCGGGTCCACAGCGGCAGCCCGAACCAGCACACCACGTACCACACGACCACGCCCGTCACCAGCCAGGGCACCCAGTCGTCGTGCGTGGCGACCCGCAGGATCAGCAGGAGCGCGGCCGCCATGGTGGCCAGCAGCAGGATCAGGCCGAGCAGCGTCAGCCGGGAGGCCCACTCCACCGCCTGTGGCTTGATGCGGCGCCCCGACACCAGTCGGTGCAGGGACACGGGACCGATCAGGGCACCCGTTGCGGTGGCGCCCAGGACGACCGTCACGATGTAGATGGTCCGGTCCGTGTCGCTGAGGGTGTCGTACTTCGGTGTGAACACGACGGTGAGCAGGAAGGCGAACAGGATCTGGACGCCCATCTGGGCCACCCTGACCTCCTGGATGAGCTCGCCCCACATGCGGTCGGCACGCTCTTCCTGGGTCTCGTCGCGTCCTGTCCGGTTTTCCTTCGTGGTCATGCACTGCGGGTAACCCCGGCGGTGAACATTCAAACAGCGGGGCTCCGGGTGCGGCTGGGGCGCCGTCCCGGAGCCGTAGGCGACTACCAGCGGCTTTCCACCTGGTCCTTGATCCGCCGGTCGTAGAGATCCCTGATCGCGCTGAGCGTGTCCTCGGACAGGTCCGGCAGCGCGGCGGCGGCCGCGTTGCCACGGGCCTGCTCGGGGGTACGGGCGCCCGGGATCACGGAGGTCACACCCGGCTGCTGGATGATCCAGCGCAGCGCCAGCTGGGCCGGCGTGTAGCCCTGCGGGGCGAGTTCGGCGAACTCTGCGGCCGCCTCGACGCCGGTGGCGTAGTCGACGCCGGAGAAGGTCTCGCCCTGGTCGAAGGACTCGCCGTGCCGGTTGTAGGTGCGGTGGTCGTTCGCGGCGAAGACGGTGTCCTTGGTGTACTTGCCCGACAGCAGCCCGGAGGCCAGCGGCACCCGGGCGATGATGCCGACGCCGGCCTCGTGCGCGGCGGGCAGCACCTCGCGCAGGGGCTTCATGCGGAACGGGTTGAGGATGATCTGCACGCTCGTGACACCCGGGCGGGCGATCGCGGTCAGCGCCTCCTCACAGGTCTCCACGCTGACGCCGTACCGGGCGATCCGCTCCTCCGCGACCAGGGTGTCCAGGGCGTCGAACACCTCGTCCGTCGAGTAGACGGGCGTCGGCGGACAGTGCAGCTGCACCAGGTCGAGGCGGTCGACGCCGAGGTTGCGGCGCGAACGGTCGTTCCAGGCACGGAAATTGTCGAGGACGTAGTTCTCGGGGATCTGGTCGACGCGGCGGCCCATCTTGGTCGCCACGAGGATGTCCAGCTCGGGCCTGGCGCGCAGGAACGTGGCGATGGTCTGCTCGCTGCGGCCGTCGCCGTACACGTCGGCCGTGTCGAAGAAGGTCACTCCCGCCTCGACCGCTGCCTCCAGCACCGCCAGGGCTTCCTTGTCGTCGACGTCTCCCCAGTCGGCGCCCAGCTGCCACGTACCGAGACCGACGACGGATGCCCGCTGGCCCGACCTACCGATTACACGCTCGTCCATGGCGTCAGTGTGTCACTCGTCATCCAGGTGCGCGGAACAGGCCCCTCCGCCTCGCTGCCTGTGAATCCGTCACTCACACGGGTGAATCAATTCGACAGGCGAGCGGTGCCTGTCAAGACGGTGCCTAGCGTGAGCGCGTGACCGACGACTTCAGCCGCAGGGGCTTCCTGCGCACGGCAGCGGCCCTGACCGCCGTACCGACTCTTCTGCCGGCGGATCCGGCCGCCGCGGCGCAGGAGTTGCCCGACTTCCCGGCCGATGTGGCCCTCTACCGCTCGGCCTACCGCAACTGGGTCGGCGAGATCACCGCCGACGGCCTGTGGGCCTGCGCGCCGGACCGACCGGAGCAGGCGGTCGCCGTCGTCAACTGGGCCTGGCGGCACGGCTGGAGAGTCCGTGCCCGGGGGGCCTCCCACGGCTGGTCGCCGCTGACGATCACGCAGGGCACCCCGTCGGAGGCGCCGGTCCTCCTCGTGGACATGGCCTCGCATCTCACCGGCCTGTCCCTCCAGTCGCCGACGGCCGTGCGCGCCGGCACCGGCGTCACCCTGGAGGGGCTGCTCACCTACCTGGAGGAACACGGCCTCGGCGTCACCGCCGCGCCCGCGCCCGGCAACCTCACCCTGGGCGGCGCCCTGGCCGTCGACGCGCACGGCACCGCCGTACCGGCGCGCGGTGAACGGCGGCTGCCCGGACACACGTACGGTTCGCTGAGCAATCTCGTGCTGTCGCTGACGGCCGTCGTCTGGGACGAGGAAAGTGGCGCGTACGTGCTGCGGACGTACAGCCGTGACGAGGCGGACTGCGCCGCCCTGCTCGCCCACCTCGGCCGCTCGCTGGTCACCGAGGTCGTGCTGCGCGTCGGCGCGAACACCAACCTTCGGTGCGTCAGCCGTACGGACATTCCGGCGGGCGAGCTGTTCGCCGCACCCGGCGCCGACGGACGCACCTTCGCGAGCTTCCTGGACCGGGCAGGGCGGGTGGAAGCGATCTGGTTCGCCTTCACCGAGTTCCCGTGGCTGAAGGTGTGGAGCGTCTCCCCCACCCGGCCACCGGTCTCGCGGCGTGTGACGAGGCCGTACAACTACCCGTTCTCCGACAGCGTCCCGACCCCGGTCGCGGACCTGGTGGGGCGCATCGTGTCGGACGGGGCCTGGTATCTGGCACCGGTGCTCGGAAACGCGCAGTACGACGTGGCCGCCCTCGGACTGGTGGCGACGCTGTCGGGGGACATCTGGGGTCCGTCGAAGAACACGCTGCTGTATCTGCGGCCGACGACTCTGAGGATCGCCACGAACGGCTACGCGGTGCTCACCAGCAGGGCGCAAGTGCAGCGCGTGGTGGCCGAGTTCACGGCCTTCTACCGGGAGCGTCTCGCGGCGTACGCCGACCGGGGGCAGTTCCCCGTCAACGGGTCCGTGGAGATCCGGGTGACCGGCCTCGACGACCCGGCGGACGCCGACCTGGCCGGGGCACGGGCCCCGCTGCTGTCGGCGCTCCGCCCACGCGACGACCGTCCCGAGTGGGACACGGCCGTCTGGCTCAACATCCTGACGCTGCCCACAACACCGCACGCGGAGGCCTTCCTGAGCCAGATCGAGCGGTTCGTGCTGCGCACCTTCGACGGGGAGTACGCCATGACCCGCGCCGAGTGGTCGAAGGGCTGGGCCTATACGAAGGAGGCCGCCTGGAGCGACGGGGAGGTGCTGGGCACGGTCGTGCCCGGCTCGTTCGGGGAGGGCGTGTGGGGCGAGGCCTCCGGGGTCCTGGACCGCCTCGACCCGCACGGCGTGTTCGGCAACGCCTTCCTCGACCGGCTGTTCCGGTGAGGCCCTAGGTCCGGGACGCGAGAGACCTGGCGTGCACGGTGCGCGCGACCTTCGGTCCGAGCCAGCGCTTGAGGCGCCGCATGGCCTCCAGTTGCCCGGCGGCCCTGTCGATCCGGTAGTACAGCTGTGGCGGCACGTGCGGCAACAGGGGTGAGTGACGCTGGCCGAGCAGGGCGAACATCTGGTCCGGGGGCAGCTGGAGGTAGCGGGGCAGGTTCTCGTACCACTGGGCGCTGTATCGGGCCGCGCTCTGGATGGCCAACAGGGCCTGCTTGCGCTCCCGTTCGTAGTGGGCGAGCGCCTCCGGGAGGACCGGGTGCTCGTGCAGCGCGCCGGCGAGGGCGATGGCGTCCTCCAGGGCGAGGGTGGTGCCCGCACCGATGGAGTAGTGCGTGGTGTGGGCGGCGTCGCCGAGCAGGACGAGGTTGTCGTGGTGCCAGGTGCGGTTGGAGAAGGTGCGGAAGGGCCGCCACCGGTCACCGCCGTCGGCGCCGGAGCGGCCGATGAGGGGGTGGCCGTCGAGGATGCCCTCGAAGAGCCTCTCCAGCAGAGCCAGACCGTCGGCCTCGCTCGCGGTGTCGAAGCCCAGGCCGGTCCAGGTCTCGGGGGCGCATTCGACGACGCAGGTGCTGGCGTCGGGGCCGAGGCCCTTGCCGTAGCCGTATCCGTAGCACCAGATCCAGCCGTGGGCGGTCTCGACGAAGGCGAAGGTGAACGCGTCGAAGACCTTGCTGGTGCCGAGCCAGAGGTAGCGGTTGCGGCCGGCTCTGGCCTGGGTACCGAAGTGGTCGGCGTACTGGGTGCGCAGGGAGCTGTGGACGCCGTCGCCCGCCACGATCAGGTCGGCGGCGGGAAGGTTCTCCGGCGTGATCTCGTGCTCGTAGTCCAGCCGTACGCCCAGTGCGCGGGCGCGTTCGGCGAGGATCTCCAGCAGCCGGTGGCGGCCGATGCCATGCCCCGAGTCGCTGGGCCGACGGGTCGTCACGCCCCGGACATGAGCGACGCCTTCGTCCCAGCGGACCGAGCTCTCCTCGATGGCGCGAGCGGACACCGGGTCGTGCTCGTACAGCTTGACGAGCAGCCCGCGCCAGTACGTGACGCCCCAGCCGTAGGTGGAGCCCTCCGGATTGCGCTCGTGGACGGTGATGTCGTGCGACGGGTCCCGCAGCTTCAGCAGGATCGAGAGGTAGAGGCCGGCGGGCCCGCCACCGACACAGGCGATCTTCACACATACCCCTTGAAAATACGCAAATCGGCCATATCTGCTCGGCAGAGTAGCAGGGCGGACACCCCATCCCGCGGCATTGCGGATCGCGCCACTTTCCGCGCGTGAGGTGGGCCACGCGCGGCGGCTCCCCCGGTGAAGGACCATCCGGAACGCGATCTCCAGGGGGAGGAATTTCCCGTTCCGGGGCTTCAGGTCCACCGTCGCGGCAAGATCACCTTCCTTCAACCTTGCACGACATGTAGTTACTTGTCCGGATCGGGGCCAACCACTGCCGGGGGATTTCTTCCGCTCTCGTCCGGCCCGATAGGCATGCGGAGTCGTCAACCCAACGAACTCAGGAGGTCCGCATGCCGGAACTCAGCCGTCGCCGTGCGCTCACCGCCGCGGCCGCCCTCGCCACCGTCGCCGGTGTCCAGACGGTCACCGCGCGCACCGCCACGACCGCGTCCGCCACGCCCGCCGCGTCCACCGCGTCCACCGCCGGGCACGACCACCACGCGCCGACCCCTTCGCCCTTCGACGAGGTCTACAAGGGCCGCCGGATACAGGGCGGGCCGGCCACGGGCGGCGGTCACGAGCACCACGGCGCCGGATACGCCGTGCTCGTCGACGGGGTGGAACTGCATGTGATGCGCAACGCCGACGGCAGCTGGATCAGCGTCGTCAGCCACTACGACCCGGTGCCCACGCCGCGCGCCGCGGCCCGCGCCGCCGTGGACGAACTACAGGGCGCGGCCCTCCTCCCCTTCCCCACCGGCTGAACGCCGACTGGCACCCGGCCGACCGCCGACTGCCCGCCGTCCAGCGCGCGCGAACCCCTTGTCGAGCAGGCAGCGCTTGGCGCCCACTGACTCGCCCCACCCGCACTTTGGAGCACCAGCAACCATGACCGTCCGCAAGAACCAGGCCCTGCTCACCGCCGACGAGAAGCGGCGGTTCGTCTCCGCGCTCCTGGAGCTGAAGCGCAGCGGCCGCTACGACGAGTTCGTCACGACCCACAACGCATTCATCGTCGGCGACACCGACAACGGCGAGCGCACCGGACACCGTTCACCGTCCTTCCTGCCCTGGCACCGCAGATTCCTACTCGAGTTCGAGCGCGCGCTGCAGGAGGTGGACGCCTCGGTCGCGCTGCCGTACTGGGACTGGAGCACCGACCGCTCGATACGGTCCTCGCTGTGGGCGCCCGACTTCCTCGGGGGCACCGGGCGCAGCCGCGACGGACAGGTGATGGACGGGCCGTTCGCGGCGTCGATCGGCAACTGGCAGATCAACGTACGCGTCGACGGGCGTACGTTTCTGCGACGGGCGCTCGGCGCCGGCGTCCGGGAGCTGCCGACCCGGGCCGAGGTGGAGTCGGTGCTCGCCATGCCGACGTACGACATGGCGCCCTGGAACAGCGGGTCGGACGGCTTCCGCAACCACCTGGAGGGCTGGCGCGGCGTCAATCTGCACAACCGGGTGCATGTGTGGGTCGGCGGCCAGATGGCGACCGGCGCGTCGCCCAACGACCCGGTGTTCTGGCTGCACCACGCCTACATCGACAAGCTGTGGGCGGACTGGCAGCGCCGGCACCCCGGCTCCGGCTATCTGCCGACGGCCGGGACGCCCAACGTGATCGACCTCAACGACACGATGAAGCCGTGGAACGACGTGCGCCCCGCCGACCTGCTGGACCACACCGCGCACTACACGTTCGACGCGGCCTGAGCCCCGCAGGGCTCAGCGTCACGCCTCGGCGGTCCGGCACTCCGGGTGGCCCCAGCCCTGGGCGTTCTTGGCGATGGACTCGCCCGCCGCATAGCCGCGGCCGCACAGGCATCGGCCGGGGAACTTGGCCTTGATGGTGCGCGAGGAGCTGCCGTTCTTCCGGGGCGCGGCGGCCTTGCGGCGCGGGGCCGACTTGGCCTTCGGGGTGTCCGGGGAGGGCGGCGGCTCCGGTGAGCCGAGGCCGCTGCCCGCGGCCTCCTGCACGGTGGCGGCCTGGCTGGCGGCGCGGTCGGCGAAGTCGTTCAGCGGGTCGCCGTCGACCTGGTGGGCGGGGACGTAGCGGAACTCGACCGTGCGGCCGTCGAGCAGTTCGTCGATGCGTACGACCAGATCCTGGTTGGCGACCGGCTTGCCGGCGGCTGTCTTCCAGCCGTTGCGCTTCCAGCCCGGCAGCCAGGTGGTGACGGCCTTCATGGCGTACTGCGAGTCCATGCGGATCTCCAGCGGTACGCCGGGGTCGGTCGCGGTGAGCAGCTGTTCCAGGGCGGTGAGTTCCGCGACGTTGTTGGTGGCCCTGCCGAGCGGTCCCGCCTCCCAGCGGGCCGGGGCCTCGGTCTCGTCGGCAACGACCCAGGCCCAGCCCGCCGGTCCGGGGTTTCCCTTCGAAGCCCCGTCGCACGCGGCCACTACACGTTCACGCATGTGTCCGATCATGCCATGGGCGGGCCGGGTGCCCGGTCGCGGAGTCGGTCAGGAGACGTCGCTGAGCTTGGGCATGTCGCCCTCGGTCGTGCCGGTGTCGATCACCGAGAAGTTCGCCCCCTGCGGGTCGCTCAGCGCCGCGAACCGGCCGAACGGGCTGGTCATCGGTCCGAACCGCAGCACACCGCCGAGCTTGGTGGCCTTGGCGACGGCGTCGTCGCAGTCGGGGACGTTGAAGTAGACGTTGATCCACGGCGGGATGTCGGGCGGGAAGTCGTCCGTCATCTTCATCCGTCCCAGGGCCATGTTCTCCTTGCCGCCGAGGGTGTAGAGGCGGAAGTCCATCTCCCCGGCCTCCATCTGCTGCTGCCCGTAGCCGAAGACGGCGGGGAAGAAGGCGTCGGACTTCTCCGGCTCGCGGGTGAAGATCTCCGACCAGCAGAAGGCGCCGTGCTGGTCCATCTCCGTCTCGAAGCCCTTGTGGGTGCCGGGCTGCCAGATTCCGAAGACGACACCGCCGGGGTCCCGGGCCAGGCACATGCTGCCGAACTCGCCGACCGCCATCGGCTCCATCAGGATCTCGCCGCCGTTCTCACGGATCTTGGCGGCGCTCGCGCCGGCGTCGGAGGAGGCGAAGTAGAGGCACCACTGCGACTGGCCCTCCTGGCCGGGCATGGGCGGCACCACCGCGGCGGCCGCCTTGCCGTTCGCGTAGGCCTGGGTGTAGTTGCCGAACTCCGTCGACTCCTCGCCGAACGTCCAGCCCAGGACGTCGCCGTAGAAGCTCTTTGCTCCCTCGACGTCACTGAACATCGCGTCGGCCCAGATCGGGGTTCCTTCAGGTTTCACGGCCATGGTTGCGGCCCTCTCCCGGATCGGTGAGCTGTCCGGATTCTTACGCTAGCCACCAGGCCCTCCGGCCGCGCGCCGAATGGCCGGTTCCGCTCCAGACTGGGGTGGACGGCAGCCGGTCGGCGAACGGGACACGGTATGGCGGACGGGACGATGCGCGCGTGGTCGGTGGTCGAGCCGGGGCCGGTCGAGTCGGGGTCCGTCCGGCCGGTCGAGAAGCCGGTGCCGGTGCCGGGGGACGACGAGCTGCTCGTGCGCGTGCGGGCGTGCGGGGTGTGCCGTACGGATCTGCATGTCGCCGAGGGTGATCTGGAGGTGCACCGGCCGGGTGTGACGCCGGGGCACGAGGTCGTCGGCGTGGTCGCGGGGTTCGGGGCGGCCGTGAGCGGCTTCGGCATCGGGGAGCGGGTGGGGGTGGCCTGGCTGCGGCGGACCGACGGTTCGTGCGGCTACTGCGCGCGGGGCGCCGAGAACCTGTGCCCGGCCTCGGGGTACACCGGCTGGGACGCCGACGGCGGGTACGCCGAGTACACGACCGTGCCGGCCGCGTTCGCGTACCGGCTGCCCGCCGGCCTGGACGACGTGTCGTGCGCGCCCCTGCTGTGCGCCGGGATCATCGGGTACCGCGCCCTGCGGCGCGCCGCGCTGCCACCGGGCGGGCGGCTCGGACTGTACGGCTTCGGGGGCAGCGCCCATCTGTGCGCGCAGGTGGCGATGGCCGAGGGCGCCACCGTGCACGTCCTCACGCGCGGGGCGGCCGCGCGGCAGCTGGCGCTCGATCTGGGCGCCGCCTCGGCCCGCGACGTACAGCACACGCCGCCGGAGCCGCTGGACAGCGCGATCCTGTTCGCTCCGGTCGGCGAGCTGGTCCCGGTCGCACTACGCGCCCTCGACCGGGGCGGCACGCTGGCCGTCGCGGGCATCCACCTCTCCGACGTCCCGGCACTGCACTACGAGACCGAGCTGTTCTACGAGAAGCAGCTGCGCAGCGTCACCTCCAACACGCGCGCGGACGGCCGCGAGTTCCTGGCGCTCGCCGCAGAGCACTCGGTGCGCGCCACGACGCACACGTATCCGCTCTCCCGTGCGGACGAGGCGCTGCGCGATCTCAAGGCCGGGCGCTTCGACGGGGCAGCCGTGCTGGTGAACGACGTCTCCTGAGCCTTGTGCGGCCCGCGCGCCGGACGGGGGACACGAATCACGAGAGCTCGCAGGTCGCGCCCCTCGCGCCCGCACGTCGGGGCGAACGCGACCGGCGTGCAGGCACGTGCGCGTGTGCCCTCTGCTTCCAGGGAGGGTTTGCGCCACCCAGGTGGCAAAACCGCCCCCTTCACGCCGTACCGGCCCCACCACCGGCGCTGTTTGGCTTGTCCCTGCGGCGCGTGCGGCTCACCAGTGCCACTGGGCAGCCCCTATCACGCGCCCGCGGTTGCCGTCGTCACCGACCACTTCGCTCACGCCCGATCACCCTCTAGGGAGATACGTGTCCGTACCCGACAGCGCCACCGGACCCGCCACCGACGACTCCGCCCCCACCGCCACCTCCGCCGACGGACAACTCACCAGTCTCAGCACCCATGCGGCGCGCCAGCTCACCACGACCACCAAGTCCGAACCGCAGATGCAGGCCATCTCCTCGCGGTGGCTGCTGAAGATGCTGCCGTGGGTGGACGTCAAGGGCGGTACCTACCGGGTCAACCGGCGCCTCCAGCTGCGCGTGGGCCGTGGCCGGGTGCAGTTCGAGCAGAACGGCGCCGACGACATCAAGGTCATCCCGCAGACGCTCACCGAACTGCCCGCCCTGCGCGGCTACTCCGACATCGATGTCCTCAAGGAGGTCGCGACCCGTTTCCGGGTGCGCGAGGTGCGGGCCGGCCAGGTGCTCGTCGCGGCCGGGCAGTCGGTCACGGAGGCGTACCTCGTCGTGCACGGCCGCTTCACCCGCTTCACCGAGGGCAAGTACGGCGAGGAGGAGATCCTCGGGGTCGTCACCGACGGGGACCAGATCGGCGACGAGGCCATCGGCCAGGCCGACCCGCTGTGGCGGAGCTCGGTGCGTGCGGAGACAGCGGGCGTACTGCTGGCACTCCCCTGGGCCGTGGTCGCGGAGTTCGTCGACCGGGTGCCGTCCCTCGCGGCACACCTGGAGGCGTACGGCGAACGCCAGAAGCTGCCCATGAACCGCAAGGGCGAGGCCGATGTTCCGGTGCAGGCCGGCCACACCGGCGAGCCGACGATCGACGGTGGTTACGTCGACTACGAACTCGCCCCGCGCGAGTACGAGTTGTCCCTCACCCAGACCGTGCTGCGCGTGCACACCCGGGTGGCCGACCTCTTCAACGACCCGATGAACCAGACCGAGCAGCAACTCCGCCTCACCATCGAGGAGATCCGCGAACGGCAGGAGTGGGAGCTGGTCAACAACCGGGAGTTCGGGCTGCTGGCCAATGCCGACTACGGGCAGCGCGTCAGCACGTTCACGGGGCCGCCGACCCCCGACGACATGGACGAACTGCTGTCGATGCGCCGCAAGACCAAGCTGTTCATCGCTCACCCGAAGGCGATCGCGGCCTTCTTCCGGCAGTGCAACCGGCGTGGTCTGGTGCCGGGCACGGCGAACGTCGACGGGCACGAGATCCCCGCCTGGCGGGGTGTGCCGATCTTCCCGTGCAACAAGATCCCGATCAGCCCGCAGCACACCAGCAGCATCATCGCGCTGCGCACCGGGGAGGGCGACCAGGGCGCCATCGGGCTGTATCAGACGGGCATCCCGGAGGAGTACCAGCCGGGCCTGAACGTGCGGTTCATGGGCATCGACGCCAACTCGATCATGCGCTACCTCGTCACCGCCTACTACTCGATGGCGATCCTCGTCCCCGACGCGGTCGGGATCCTGGAGAACGCCCAGATCGGCCGGACGGCCGAGTGACCGCGTGGAGCACCCGATGAGCACCCCCGCCTTCGCACTGCCGGGACCGCCGAACATCGCGAGCTCGTTGCGCACCCAGCGCCGCACCGGGGCGATCCCCGGGCTCCGGTACCGGCAGGTGCCCCCCGCCGACCCGGCGAAGGCCGCGGAGGTCGACCGCAGGCTGGAGGAGTGGGCCCGGGACCTCGATCTGTTCCCCGAGGCGTGGAAGGGCGACTTCTCGGGGTTCCAGTTCGGGCGGGCCGTGGTGCTCCAGCATCCGCAGGCGCTCGACCTGGAACGTCTGACGGCCGCGGGCGAGTTGCTGCTCGCCGAGAACGTCGTCGACTCCTGCTACTGCGAGGAGGACGAGGGCCGGGGCGGCGCACGCCGGGGCCTCGGGGGCCGGCTGATCATGGCCCAGTCGGCGCTCGACCCGTACCACGGCATTCCCGAGCTGGAGGAGGAGTGGCGGCACGGCGTGCGGGCCGACGGTCCACTGCGCTCGTACCACTTCGCCCTCCAGGACTACGCCGCCTTCGCCACCCCGAGCCAGACCGACCGCTTCGTCCACGACATCGCCCGGCTGCACCTGGGCTACCTCGCCGAGGCGGCCTGGGCGGAGACCCGGTACGTCCCGCAGGTCTGGGAGTACCTGGTGATGCGGCAGTTCAACAACTTCCGCCCCTGTCTGTCGATCGTGGACGCCGTGGACGGCTACGAACTGCCCGAGGTGGTCTACGCCCGCCCCGAGATCCAGCGGATCACGGCGCTCGCCTGCAACGCCACCACGATCGTCAACGACCTGTACTCCTTCACCAAGGAGCTGGCGAGCGACCCCGACCATCTGAACCTGCCGCAGGTCATCGCCGCGAACGAGCGCTGCGGTCTGAAAGCCGCCTACCTCAAGGCCGTCGAGATCCACAACCGGATCATGGAGGCCTTCGAGGAGGAGTCGGCCCTGCTGTCCGCCACTTCACCGCTGGTCGAGCGGTACGCCCGGGGCCTTTCCGACTGGGTGGCCGGCAACCACGAGTGGCACTCCACCAACACCCACCGCTACCACCTGCCCAACTACTGGTAAAGCGCGATCGAATGACAGAGCGTCACACGCACCAGCACGAGGAGTCACCGTTGACCATCGCCCCCGACGCCGGCACCAAGGCAGCATCGGTGCCGACCCAGTCCACGTACCAGACCCGCGTCGCGGACTACTGGAACGCCGAGGAGAACCCGGTCAACCTCGAACTCGGAAAGCTCGACGATCTCTACCACCATCACTACGGCATCGGCGCCGCCGACCGCTCCGTGCTCGACGAACCCGACCCGGACCTGCGGCGGGAACGCATCACCACCGAACTGCACCGGCTGGAGCACGCCCAGGCCGAACTCCTCGCCGAGCGGCTCGGCCCCCTCTCCCCCGCCGACCGCGTCTTCGACGCCGGCTGCGGGCGCGGCGGCGGCAGCGTCACGGCGCATCTGCGGTACGGCTGCCACGCCGACGGCGTCACCATCTCGCAGAAGCAGGCGGACTTCGCGAACGCCCAGGCCCGCAAGCGGGGCATCGACGGCCGGGTGCGCTACCACCACCGCAACATGCTGGACACCGGGCTGCAGACCGGGGCGTACGCGGCCTCCTGGAACAACGAGTCGACCATGTACGTCGAGCTCGACCTGCTGTTCGCCGAGCACGCCCGGCTGCTGCGCCGCGGCGGCCGCTACGTGACCATCACCGGCTGCTACAACGACAGCTACGGGCGCGCCTCGCGCGAGGTGTCCCTGATCAACGCCCACTACATCTGCGACATCCATCCACGCTCGGAGTACTTCCGCGCCATGGCCCGCAACCGGCTCGTCCCGGTCCATGTGGAGGACCTCACCGAGGCGACCATCCCCTACTGGGAGCTGCGTGCTGAGGCCGAGCACCTGGTGACGGGCATCGAGGACACGTTCCTCACGGCGTACCGCAACGGCAGTTTCCAGTATCTGCTGATCGCGGCGGACCGCGTCTGACCGACCGTCGGGCGCGCGTCGGCCATGGGTTGCCATGGCCGACGCGCGTCTTCCGCCTTGGGCCGGGCTGTGCTTGCCTGGGGAACCGTTTTCGGTGCCCGGGGCGGGAGTTGCCGTATGCGCAGGCCGTGGATCGTGGGGCTGGTGCTGGCCGTCGTGCTGCTCGGCGCGTGCGGCGATCCGGCGTCCGAGCCGGAGGCGGCGCCGCCTCCGGAGGCACCGCAGGCGTCGGTGACCACGCAGCAGCGGGCGCCGGCCTCACCGAGCGCGAGCACAGGCACCGGCACCGGCAAGAACGCCCCTGCGAAGGCACCCACCGTGCTGTACCTGGGCGACTCGCTCGCCATGGAGGCGCAGGACGTGCTCGGGCAGGAGCTGCGTCGCGAGCTGGGGGCGACGTACACGAGCGCCCCGTATTCGGGAACGACCCTGTGCGACTACCTGGAGGGCACCGGCGAGCGGTCCCTCGTGCCGGTGGCGGACAAGGCGGCCGCCCTGGTGCGCAGGCTGCGGCCGGACTTCGTGGTGCTGCAGTTCTGGGGGAACGCGTGGGGCTACACACCGTGCATGGACGGGATCACCCACGACGCCTCCCCCGGGAAGTACTTCAAGCGGTACGAGGCCGACCTGAAGCGGCTCAGCGACCAGATCGCCGCGGCCGGTGAGACACGGATCGTCTGGGTGCTGCAGGGCCCGGACCCGATCACTCCCGACCGGGTCCGGCGCGTCAACGCCCTGTACGAGCTGCGGGCCGGTGCCTCGGACGACCTGCTCGCCGACGCGGGCAGGACGCTGAGCGCGGCCGGGGCCCGCTATTCCTGGGTCCAGTACCTGCCGTGCACGGCGTACGAGCGCGAGCACGGCGAGTACTGCACCCAGCCGGACCGCGACCGCACCGCCCTGCACCGAGACGACGACTACCTGCACTTCTGTCTGGCGCCCACCACCTCGAAGCCGAGGCCGTGCCCGGTCCGCTCGCCCGGGATCCTGCGGATCGCCCGGGAGGTCACCCGGGTGATCGGCACGCACCCCGTCGGTTGATGCGGGGGGCCGTTGCTACCCGACGTAGGCCTTTTCCAGGGCGGCGATGTCGAACTTGCCCATCTCCATGAAGGCCTTGGTCACGCGGGCCGCCTTCGCCGGGTCCGGGTCGGTGACCATGGCGTCGAGACTGTCCGGGACGACCTGCCAGGACAGCCCGAACCTGTCCTTGAGCCAGCCGCAGGGGCCGGGCTCGCCGCCGCCCTCGGTGAGCTTCTCCCAGTAGTAGTCGATCTCCTCCTGGTTCTCGCAGAAGATCATGAAGGAGGTCGCCTCGGTGAACTTGAACTGGGGGCCGCCGTTGAGTGCGAGGAACTTGTGGCCGTTGGCCGTGAACTCGACGGTCATGACGGAGCCGGCCGGCTGCATCGCGCCCTCGGGGTAGCGCGCGACCTTGCCGATGCCGGAGTTCTTGAACACGGAGACGTAGAAGTTGGCGGCCTCCTCGGCCTGGCCGTCGTACCAGAGACACGTGGTGAATCCGTCGGTTGCCATGGATACCTCCTGGGCGTGCGGAACGCTGTCATCTGTACCGACCGATCCTCGTCCCGGAACTCATCGGTCGCACGGCCGGCTGATCCACGTGGCCGTTACACCGTTCGGAACTAGCATCGCCGTCATGACGCCTTCGCCCGCCGACAACGGCATCCATCCGTTCCGCATCGACATTCCGCAGAGTGACCTGGACGACCTGCACGACCGCCTGGACCGCGTCCGGTGGCCCGACGAGCTGCCCGGGGTCGGATGGACGTACGGGGTGCCTACGGAATACCTGCGCGAGCTGGTGCGGCACTGGCGGCACGAGTACGACTGGCGGGCGGCGGAGGCGCGGCTGAACGAGTGGCCGCAGTTCACGACCGAGATCGACGGCGCGCACGTGCACTTCGCGCACATCCGCTCGCCCGAGCCGGACGCCACACCGCTGATCGTCACGCACGGCTGGCCGGGTTCGATCGTTGAATTCAGGGACATCGTCGGTCCGTTGACGGACCCGGCCGCGCACGGCGGCGATCCCGCCGACGCCTTCCACGTGGTCCTGCCGAGCATTCCCGGGTTCGGGTTCTCCGGACCCACCCGGGAGACCGGCTGGGAGGCCCGCCGGATCGCCGACGCGTGGGTCGAGCTGATGACACGCCTCGGCTATGAGCGGTTCGGCGCCCAGGGCGGCGACTGGGGCGCGGGAATCTCCCGCGAGCTGGGCCGCGCGCACCCCGACCGGGTTGTCGGCATCCACCTCAATCTCCTGCCCGGCGCGCAGGCGTCCACCGAGCCGACCGCGCAGGAGCTGGCGACGCTGAGCCCCGAGGAGCGGGAGCGGACGCTCACCTCCTGGCGGCGCTGGGCCTCGTGGTTCCGGGAAGGGACCGGCTACTTCCACGTGCAGTCCACACGGCCGCAGACCCTGTCGTACGCCCTGACCGACTCCCCGGTCGGCCAACTCGCCTGGATCGTCGAGAAGTTCCAGGAGTGGACCGACTCCGAGCAGCTGCCCGAGGAGGCCGTCGACCGGGACCTGATGCTCACCAACGTGATGCTGTACTGGCTGACGGGCACGGCGGGATCGTCCGCCCGGGTGTATTACGAGCGCGCTCATGCCAAGGGTGACCGGGTGGCCGCACAGCACGAGCCCTCGAGGGCCCCGACCGCGGTGGCGTCCTTCCCCGGGGACCCGCAGATCCCCCTGCGGCACAAGGCGGAGCGCACGGAGAACATCGTGCGCTGGACGGAGTTCGACCGCGGCGGGCACTTCGCGGCGATGGAGGAGCCTGACCTGCTCATCGGGGACGTACGAGCGTTCTTCCGGCAGGTGCGCGAGAAGGGCTGACGCCCGCTCTGCCGGTAGCGAATCTGCCGCGGGCAGAGAATCCGCATTCCGGCGTCGCCCGAGGTCAAGAGTGGAGTCGAAGGCATCCCCGCGACCACGAGGAGAACCGATGACTCCACTGAGCACGCTCGCGCCGCGGGCGGAGGAGGGCGACACCGCGCCCACCCGCTTCGACGACCAGCTGGCCGCCCAGCTCCTCGGCCAGCGCATCGTCCTGCTGGGCACCCAGGTCGACGAGGTCTCCGCGAACCGGGTCTGCGCGCAACTGCTGATCCTGTCCGCGGAGGACCCGCGCACCGACATCAGCCTGTACATCAACAGCCCGGGCGGCTCCGTGCACGCGGGCCTGGCCATCTACGACACGATGCGGCTGATCCCGAACGACGTCGCGACGCTCGCGATGGGCTTCGCCGCCAGCATGGGCCAGTTCCTGCTGAGCGTGGGCAGCGCGGGCAAGCGGTTCGCGCTGCCGAACGCGCGGATCATGATGCACCAGCCGTCGGCGGGCATCGGCGGCACCACCGCGGACATCGAGATCCAGGCGGAGAACCTGGAGTTCACGAAGAGGACCATCGAGCGGATCACCGCCGAGCACACCGGCCAGTCCCCGGAGACCATCTCCCGGGACGGTGACCGCGACCGCTGGTTCACGGCCGAGGAGGCCAGGGAGTACGGCATGGTGGACCAGGTCGTGGAGTCCCTCGCGGATGTCCGCCCGGCCGCCTCCAAGCGACGGATGGGGCTGTGACATGGGGAACTACACGATTCCGTACGTCGTCGAGCGGACCGCGCACGGCGAGCGGTCCTCCGATGTGTTCAGCCGGCTGCTGTCGGAGCGGATCATCTTCCTGGGCACGGAGATCGACGACGGCGTGGCCAACGTCGTCATCGCGCAACTGCTGCATCTGGAGTCTTCGGCTCCGGAGAACGAGATCGCGATCTACCTCAACTCCCCCGGCGGCTCGTTCACTTCGCTCATGGCGATCTACGACACGATGACGTTCGTGCAGGCGCCGATCTCCACGTTCTGCGTCGGGCAGGCGGCGTCCACGGCGGCCGTGCTGCTGGCCGGCGGGGACCCGGGGCGGCGGTTCGTGCTGGAGCACGCGCGGGTGCTGCTCGGTCAGCCCGCCTCCGGCGGCAGCCGTGGCGTGGTGTCCGATCTCGCCCTCCAGGCCAAGGAGATGGTCCGGATCCGCTCGCAGGTCGAGGAGGTGCTGGCCCGGCACACGCACCACGACATCACGACGCTGCGCGCGGACATGGACCGCGACAAGGTGTTCACCGCCGAGGAGGCCGTGGCCTACGGCCTGGCCGACGAGGTGCTGAGCCGGCGCCTGGTGGGGGTCTGAGGCGCCGGCACGACCTCACGCCGCGAGGCACATCCCGTCGTGGCGTGAACCGGCCCTGGTGCGGCTGCCGGTGGGGGCCCGGCGGCTGGTGAGCCGCACGAGCTCGCCCTGTGCCTGCGACAGCAGGTCGGCGAGGCCGAGTCCCAGGGCGTGGGCGGCGGCCGCGAGGACCTCCGAGGAGGCCTCCTTGCGGCCGCGCTCCACCTCCGAGAGATACGGCATGGAGATCCGGGCCGCGTCGGCCACGTCCTTCAAGGTGCGTTCCTGAGCGAGGCGCTCACGGCGCAGGACGTCGCCGACGAGGTCACGCCACAGGGGTTCTCTAGGTGCCGGGGCGGGCGGTGTGGCGGCGGGCGCGGGTGCCGGGGTGGCAGGGCGTTCGGACTCGGGGCGGGTCGTTCCCGGGCGGGCGGCGGGCGGGCGCAGGGGAATGACGCGGGCTTCGTTCGGCGCTTGTTTGCTCACTTTCCCAGCCTATGAGCGTGGCGCGGCGGGGGAAGGGACCGGCGTTCTGCCCTGGGGGAAATCGTGGCTGTCAACCGGCACGGATTCCCGGCAAGCCGTCACTCGTCAGCCAGCCGCAGCACCGCCCGCACCCGCTTGCCGACCGGCACCCGTTCCACGGCGACCTCGGCGGCCAGCGCGTGGACGATCTCCAGTCCGTGCCCGCCGACCCGCTGCGGATCCTTGGGGTAGCGGCGGGGCAGCGCGGCACTGCTGTCGTACACGCAGACCGTCACCGCGTCGTCGGTGCCCTCCAGATCCAGGATGTACGGGCCGTTGCTGTGCCGGTCGGCGTTGGTGACCAGCTCGCTGACCACCAACAGCACCTTGTCCTCGGCCGGCTGCCCGATCGTGGCGCACCACTCGGTCCTGAGCCGCCCGAGGAAAAGCGCCGCGAAGGACCGCGCCTCGGCGATGCATCCCTGTTCACCGCTGAAGTGCGCCGCCCGCCGAAGCGGTTCCACGGGCACGTCGAAACCAGTCGGAATCACTGCCCCGTCCACGTGCTCGATCATGCGTTTCTCTCTCGGAAGCCGGCCCCGGCCGGACGCTGCTGCACCAGTCCTGTTACCCAGAGCGGCGCCGCGCAGTCCCCGTGCAGGTCGCGCCGTACGTCACAGCGGCGGCGACTGCGGTGCCGCCTCCGTGGGCGCCGACTGGGACGTCGTGGCTGTGTCCTCGTCCGGCGGCGGCACGGAGGTCTCGGGTGACTCGGGCTCGGTGGTCGGGGGTTCGGACGTCGAGGTTTCCGGAGTGGATGATTCCGGGTTCGATGTCGGCGGGCTGGACGGGGAACTCGGCGCCTTCGGCGTCGACACGCTCACCGACGGGGAGGGCTGCACCGGCCGGTCCGTCTTCTTGTCCTTGTCGCCGTCGTCACCGCGCTCGCGGGCGATCCACTCGTCGCGCTCGTCGTCGAAGATGACGAAGACCTTGACGACGGTCGTCGAGGGCATGATCACGACGACGTTCGAGGAGCGGTACGACGGCCAGGAGTCTCCCGTCCGTTTGAGCGTGCCCTGTTGGGCGACCGGCGGAGTCAGGGGGTTGCCGCAGGCGCACCGCACCCGGGGCACCCCGCGGTCGTCGACCAGGACTGCCGTGCCGCTCTGGAGGACGGCCTGGTAGCCCGTGGCGGCGCCGTCGCGGTAGCCGTGGTTGGTGACACGGGTGTCCATGCGCAGCTGGACGGGGGTGAGCGAGCGCAGATATGCGGGGACGCCGGACGCGTCGACGTGAGCGACCGACGCGAACGCCTGGTTCCTGTCCGGGGCCGCCTGGAGGTACTCGATCTGCTGCTCGACGTCGCATGCGGCGGCGTTGCGGCTGCCGCCGTACAGACCGGGCGCGCCGCCGTCGACCCCGCGTACCGCGTTCGAGGGTGCCGACTCGGTCGCCGGTGTGGGGGTCGCGGGCGGGGCGGAGTTGTCCGTGGCCGTGGACTCGGTGAACGGGTCGGGTCCCGTCTTGCCGGCGGCCTGGAGGAAGACCTCCCCGTCCGCGCTGGTGCCGTTGCCTCCGCCGCCGCCGTCGCCGCTGGAGAGGACGACCGCGAGAACCACGGCAGCCACGACCACGCCGGCGATCGCGGCGATGCGGGGCACGGACCGCCACCAGGGGCGGCGCGGTTCGGGGCCGGGTGCGCCGGTGCCGCCGGAGGACGGAGGTTGCGAAGGCGGGCCGGAGGGTGGCTGGGAGGGGCCCGACAGGGGGCCCGAGGGCGGTCCTGTGGGGCGGCCGGACGACGGAGGTTCGACGCTCACGAAGCCTTCTTCCCAGCGTGATGGACGGTGCTTTCGCCACGCACCCTTGTCACGTTGTCCGCTTTGTCACTTCTCTGCGTTGATCCCATTCTGTGCTCCGGTGCCGCGCCGCCCGCAAGCCGACGCGGACGGACCTCCTGGCGGGCGCGGCGCCGGGGCGCTGCTTAGCGTGGCAGGGTGAACGCGCTGCCCCGCTCCCGTCCGGCCGTCGCCGCCCATGGCTGGGTGCAGGCCCTGCTCGCGGTGCTGGCCGGGCTGGTGGCGATGGGGGTGGTCGCCACGCTCGGGCTGTGGGCGGCCGGGGCCGCGGACCTCCCGGACAACGCCTTTCCCCGCGTCGTCGCGGCGACCGTCGTCACGGCGGTCGGCGGCACGATCGAGCTCTCGGGGAACGCCGGAGGGCTGGCCGAGTCCGACGCCGGGCTCACCGTGATCCCGCTGTCCGTCACGCTCGCCGGCGCGCTCGTCCTGGCCGCCGGTTTCCTGCGACCGCTGCGGCACCGGGCGGTCGCAGGCGCAGCGGAGCTGGCCGGCTGGGCCGCCAGGATCGCCGTACTGTGGCTGGTCGCTCTCCTGGCGCTGTCCCTCGCCGCCAGCCAGACGTTCTCCCTGTCCCTGCGTGACCTCGGGGAGGACGCGCTCGGCGACCTCGGCGACCTGTTCGGCATCTCGCCCGAGGTCGGCTTCACCACCCACGTCCCGGCGACCTTGTTCTTCGGCCTGCTGTGGCTGGCGGGCGTGCTGGTGCTGGCCCTGCTGGTCTCGCGCGGGGCTCCGCTGCCGGGCCGGCTGCTGCGCTTCCAGGAGTCGGTGCGGCCGGCCGCGTACGCCATGGTGGCGCTGCTGCTCGCGTACGTCGTGCTGGGTGTCGTGATCGGCCTGGTCGTGGCGGCGACGCGCGGGCACGCGGCCGAGACGTTCGCGGTGATCCTGCTCGGTCTGCCGAACCTGGTGTGGCTCGCCCTGACGATCGGGCTCGGCGCGACCTGGAACGGGCGGGTGGACGGGCCTTTCGGGCTGCCCATGCCACATGTGCTCGACGAGGTGCTGCGCGGCCGCGAGGCGGCCGAGCTGAATCTGGGCACGCTCGCCGAGCACGACGGCCGGGTGTGGTGGCTGGTCGCCGTCGACGCGGTTGTGCTGGTGGCGGCCGCGTTCGTGATGGCGAGGCGTTCACCGGCCCGGATACGCGCCTGGCAGCACGCCGTGCACATGGCGGTAGCGCTGGCGCTGACGGTACTGATGATCTGCCTCGTCGGCCGGACGTCCGCGCACTACGGCCTGTCGGTGCTGGGCATCGGGGACCTCGGCGGGGATCTGGGCGGCGAGTTGTTCCTGCGGCCCGAGGTGTGGGGCGCGATCGGCCTGGCACTGCTGTGGGGGCTGGTGACCGGGTTCCTCGGCGGGCTGCTGGCGAAGCGGGTGCGGCACAGGGGCGAGGTGCCTGCGCGCGTGGAAGGATGAGCGGCCGCACCGGCCCCGGGTCACCGCCGGAACACCGGCTCGGCCCAGCGGGGCGGCGGTTTCGGCTCGCCCTTCGCGGACTCCTTCGCACGCTCCACGACCCTCAGGTCCACCTCCGTCGGCGCGTGCCCCTGCGCCGCACCGCCCGCGACCGCGGCGCGCAGGTCGGCGACAAAGGCGAGGCAGGAGTCCTGCCGGTCGTCGGGGCTCTTGGCCAGCGCCTTGGCGAACACGGCGTCGACGGCCGGGGCGAGGTCCGGGCGCGCCTCGGTCAGGGGCGGTGGCTCGTCGTACTGGTGGGCCCACAGCAGGGCCATGTCGTTGTCGCGGCGCAGCGGCGGGTGGCCCGCCAGGCACTCGTAGACCACGCAGGCGAAGCCGTAGACGTCGCAGCGGGCGTCGACCGGCTTGCCCGAGATCTGCTCCGGGGCCACGTAGTCGAGGGTGCCGACGAACTGGCCGACGGTCGTGAAGCCGGTCAGGGACAGCGACTTCTTCGTCAGGCCGAAGTCCGTGAGGTACACGTGCTCGGGGTGATCGCTGTCGGTGCCGCGCGCGACGAGGATGTTGCCGGGCTTCACGTCCCGGTGGACCAGGCCGTGATCGTGCGCCGCGTCGAGGGCGGAGGCGACCTGGGCGGCGATGCGCAGGGCGGTCGGTGGCGGCAACGGGCCCTGGCGGTCGAGGAGATGGCGCAGGTCGCTGCCGGAGACGTAGCGCATGGCGATGTACAGGACGCCGTCCGTCTCGCCCGCCTCGAAGACGGGCACGATGTGCGGATGGTCGATCGCGGCTGCGGCCCGGGACTCGTGGGTGAAGCGGCGGCGGAAGGTGTCGTTGCGTGAGAGTTCGGGGGCGAGGAGCTTGAGAGCGACGGTCCGGTCCAGGCGGAGGTCGAGGGCGCGGTAGACGACCGCCATGCCGCCCCGGCCGATCTCGCGCTCGATGCGGTAGCCCGCGATCTCCCGGCCGATGAGCTCCGAGGGGCGGCCGGAGAAGAGGCTCGTGTCACGGACCATCGGGTGTCACGACCTGGGTCGGGGCGTGGCCGGGGTCCGTGGCGGCGCGGGGGCCGTCGTCCGTGGCGTAGGTGCTCAGCCGGGTGCCGTCCGCGTAGACCCAACGGCCGTGCTCGGCGTCGTAGAGCCACATGGACTCCCCGTCGACGACGACGCCGATGCGCAGCCCCGACGTGCGGGCGCGGAAGGATGCGCCGTCCAGGCCGCCGGCCGCGAGGTCCTCGACCGCGGACCGGTAGCCGGCCAGCACCCGCTCGACGCGGGCGAGCAGCGGCCGCGGGTCGGCGGAACGGGTGAGCGGGCCGGCGTCGGCGGTGGGCGGGTCCTGCGGTACGGCGACCAGGTGGCGGCCGTCGACCCAGGCCGACCAGCCGTTGGCGCACAGGATGTGCCCCCAGTCGCCCTGCCGCTCGACGAGCTGGACCGGCAGGAACGCGTCGAGGGGGACGGTGGGCCGGGCGGGGTCGGGCGCCTCCCAGGCGGGCATGCCGTGCTGGGGGACGACGTGGGTGGGCCGGAAGCCGGGGGACGCCATGGGCTCTCGCCTACTTCCGCATGACGACGGGTTCGCGGCGGCGCAGCAGCCGGGAGACGACGTAGCCGAAGACCGCGGAGAGCGCCACGAGCATGGCCACGTTGAGCAGCCACACGTCGGCCGAGTGCTCGAACAGCGGGTCGCCGGTCAGGTCGCCGGGGACGAGCCGGGACAGCTCCAAGGTGCCGGCCATCGCGCCGAGCGCCCATCGGGACGGCACGACCCAGGACAGCTGCTCGAGGCCGGGTACACCGTTGAGCTTGAGCAGTGCTCCGCAGAACACGACCTGGACGATGGCGAGCAGCACCAGCAGCGGCATCGTCACCTCTTCCTTGCGCACCAGCGCGGAGACGACCAGGCCGAGCATCATCGCGGTGAAGGCCAGCAGGGCGACGGCGACGGTGATCTCGACGAGCGGCGGCATCAGCACGCCTTCGCCGCCGGGGGCGTTGAGGTCGACGCCGAGCAGGGCGACCAGGGTCAGTACGACCGCCTGGAGCACGGTGATCGTCCCCAGGACCACCACCTTGGACATCAGGTACGCCGATCTGGACAGGCCGACCGCCCGCTCCCGCCGGTAGATGACGCGCTCCTTGACGAGCTCGCGCACGGCGTTCGCCGCGCCCGTCAGGACGCCGCCGACGCACAGGATGAGCAGCGCGTTCATCGCCGTCTCCTGGGTCAGCCTGCTGCCGGCCAGGGCCCGGGCCATCGCGCCCATCACGAACGGCAGGGCGATCATGATCGCGAGGAAGGTGCGGTCGGCGGCGAGCGCGGTGGCGTAGCGGCGGATCAGCGTGCCGAGCTGGGCGCCGCGGCTGCGCGGCCGGGGCGGCCGGGCGATCACGACCGGGCCGGTGCGGGGCTGCCGGGGCTGTCCGGTCGCGTCGGAGATGTACTGCCGGTGGTAGAGCGAGCTGCGGTAGTCGCCCGCCCAGTCCCGCTCCTGGTCGCGTTCGAACGCCTCGAAGGCCTCCGGCCAGTGCTCGAACCCGAAGAAGAGCAGGGCCTCGTCGGGCGGGCCGTAATAGGCGATGCGTCCGCCGGGGGCGAGGACGAGGAGCCGGTCGCAGATGTCGAGGCTGAGCACGCTGTGGGTGACGACGATGACGGTGCGGCCGTCGTCGGCCAGGCCGCGCAGCATGTTCATCACCGAGCGGTCCATGCCGGGGTCGAGCCCGGAGGTCGGTTCGTCGAGGAAGAGCAGCGACGGCTTGGTCAGCAGTTCCAGGGCGACGCTCACGCGCTTGCGCTGCCCTCCGGAGAGGCTGTGCACGGGCTGCCCGGCGCGCTGCTCCAGGCCCAGCTCGTGGATGACCTCGTCGACCCGGGCCCGGCGCTCGGCCTTGGCGGTGTCCTGGGGGAAGCGCAGCTCGGCGGCGTAGGACAAGGCGCTGCGGACGGTGAGTTGCGCGTGCAGGATGTCGTCCTGCGGGACCAGGCCGATGCGCTGGCGCAGCTCGGCGTAGTCGCGGTAGAGGTCGCGGCCGTCGTAGAGAACGGTGCCGTGGTCGGCGGGGCGCTGGCCGGTGAGGGCGCCCAGCAGCGTGGACTTCCCGGCGCCGCTCGGGCCGACGACGGCGAGCAGGCACTTCTCCCCCACCGGGAAGGAGACGTCGTCGAGGAGCGTCTTGCGGCCGTGGTCGACGGCGACCGCGAGGTCCTGCACCTCCAGGGAGACCTCGCCGGTGTCGACGTACTCCTGCAGCTGGTCCCCGACCAGGCAGAACGCGGAGTGACCGATGCCGACGATGTCGCCGGGGCCGATCGGGGCGGTGGTGACCGGACTGCCGTTGAGGTAGGTGCGGTTGTGGCTGCCCAGGTCGGCGATCTCGTACGTCCCGTCGGGCAGGGCGTGCAGCTCGGCGTGGTGGCGGGAGACGACCAGGTCGTCGATGACCAGGTCGTTGTCGGCGGCGCGGCCGATGCGCACGGCGCGGGTGGGAAGGGGCCGGACGGAGGTGGGCCGGCGGAAGGTGCCGGTGAGTGCGGGCATGGAGACCGCCGAGGGGCGTTCCTGCGCGGCGGGCCGGCCCGGGCGGTCCAGCAGCACCGCGCGGGGGCCGTCGGACGGGTTGCCGAAGCGGATGACGGTGCCGGGTCCTACGTCCCACTCGCGGATGCGGTGGCCTTCGGTGTAGGTGCCGTTCGTGCTGTTCTCGTCCGCGAGGGTCCAGTGGTCGGCGTCGGGCCGCAGTACCGCGTGGTGCCAGGAGACGCGGGCGTCGTCGATGACGATGTCGCTGAGCGGGTCGCGTCCGACGTGGTAGTCACGGCCGGGGGTCATCACGGTGGAGCCCGACTCGGTCTCCAGGACCAGTACGGGCGCAGTCGGTGCGACCGGCCGCTCCGCCATGTCAGGATTCTATCGATCTGCCCATGTATGTGCCGCCTGCGCTCACGGCGTCCGCCTGCGCTCGGGGCGAGTTCCTTCAGCGGCGGGGGTTCAGGCGACGGGGACGACCAGCGCCGGGACGGTCCGCTGCATCCGCAGGGCGTCGATCGACTCGGCGAGCAGTTCGTACTCGGTGGTCTCGTCACTGAGGGCGATCCGCACCAGCCGACCGGCCGCCAACTCGTCGGCCACCAGGTCCTGTTGATCGTCGTCGCCGCACCATGCGCGGAGCACGGCCGGCACGTCGGGCACATTGTCCGCGACCGGGACGAGCGCACTCGCGGGGAAGTGCACGGCGTCCGGTCGCGGGTCTAATCGCTCGGCGATCCAGGAGGCCCGGTCACGTAACCACCACAGCGCGAGGGCCAGGGTGGGTGCCCGGTAGGTTCCCAGAGGTACACCGATGCGTCGGCCGCCGCAGACGCCGTATGCAGTGACATGGCAAAGGAACTCGTCGTGCACGTGACCTCCCCCGTGTTGCCGTGTTCGCCTGTCGGCGGACCTCTCTTCCCCTGCGGCTCATGAGCGGTGCGTAAGGATGCCGTCGCCCCATGTGAGGCACCCTCGTAGTTGAGTATGTTCACTACTGAAACACTGTCACCATGACTTTCCGGCCAGTCTCCTGGCATATTCACAGCCGGTATTGGCCGAAATACGGCGGGTACACGTCAACCCCGTGCATGACCGGGCATTACCTCGGGAGTAATCGAGCTTTCCGGCGCACGCGGGCATCGTTGCGGTACCGGGTCACCACGAGCGGGATCCGGGTTCCCACCAGTGACGACCTCGTTGGAGGCTGATCGCCCATGTCCGCGTCCGCACCCGTGACCACCGACCGCTACGAGACCGCCGTCGCCCGGTACTTCGAGGCCTGGAACACCCGCGAGTCAGACGCGCTGGCCCGGGCTGTCGCCATCGCGTGGTCCCCGCAGGGCGGCTACACCGACCCGCTCGCGGACGTCCGGGGCTACGAGGGGATCGTGGCCGTCGTCGCGGCGGCGCACGCGCAGTTCCCCGGCTTCGTCTTCCGGCAGACCGGCTCCGTCGACGGCCACCACGACACGGCGCGCTTCTCCTGGGAGCTGGTGAGCGAGGTCGACGGGGCGGCGCCGGTCGCCGGGTCCGACGTGATCACGCTGGACGCAGAGGGACGGATCCTGTCCGTCCTCGGATTTCTGGACCGGGTGCCGGCCGGGGCGTGAGTTCCGCGACAGGTCCGCGATGAGTTTGCGCGCTCGCGGTGGTCTCTTCAGTACATGACCACCGCGAGCGGAGGAACCACCATGACCACCACCGCCAAGCTTGACGAGGAGTTCACAGCCGTCCTGCGCAAGAGTCCGAGCGAGGGCGGCTGGACCTATCTCGTCTGGCCCAGCAGCGTCGAGTTCTTCGGCACCCGCGGGCTCGTCAAGGTCCGCGGCACGATCGACGGGCAGCCCTTCCGCAGTTCGTTCATGGCCATGGGCGACGGCACGCACAAGCTGCCCGTGAAAGCCGACATCCGCAAGGCCATCGGCAAGACCGAGGGCGACACCGTGACCGTGCGCCTGGAGGAACGCATCAGCTCCTAGCCGCCTCACGGTAGCGTCGGGGCGCGACGCCCATCGCCCGCTTGAAGGCGTTGCTGAAGGCGCTCTCGGAGGTGTAGCCGACGGACCGGGCGAGCGCCGCGACCGGGGCGGTGTCCTGCCTGAGGGCACGGGCGGCCAGGCTCATGCGCCAGTTCAGCAGATAGGTCAGGGGCGGCACCCCGGCCGCCTCCTTGAACCGTACGGCGAAGGTGGTCCGGGACATCGCGGCCGCCCGGGCGAGGTCCTCCAGCTGCCAGGGGTGGCCCGGATCGCCGTGCATCAGGCGCAGGGCCGGGGCGAGCCGCTCGTCGGCCAGGGCCCGCAGCCAGCCCGGCGGCAGCCCCTCGGACTCGACGAGGCAGACCCGCAGCACCTGCACGAACATCAGCTGGGCCAGCTGGTCGGAGGCGAACTCGACACCGGCCCGGCGCGTCTTCATCTCCTCGGCCAGCTGCCCTATCAGCCAGCGCAGCGCCGAAGCCTCGGTCACGTCGGACCGTACGTGGATCAGCTCCGGCAGCGCCCGGCGCAGCAGTTCACCGCTGTCCCGGCTCAGGTCGATGTGCCCGGAGACGCAGGAGACCTCCTCGTCCGTGCCCTCACCGAGCCGGGCGGAAAAGGTGACGGGGTCCACCGTGACGTCGGCGGAGTCCAGTGGTTCGACGCCGAGCGCGCTGCACAGGACGTACGGCCGGCGCCCGTCGGAGACCACCACGTCCCCCTCGGACAACTTCAGCGGCTCGCCGCCGTCCTCGCGGACCAGCAGACAGCCGCCCCGCACCACGGCGATCACCTTCAGCTTGTCGCGCCCGCGCAGCCGGATCGCCCAGGTGCCGCCGGCGGTGAAGCCGCCGGAGAGCACGCTGCGGGCATCGGCGACTGCGAGGGCCTCGGACAGCGGATCTGTGGTCATGCTCGAACTATCACGCAAGTAATGCGGATTCTCACGCATTCATCGTACGGATACGCGAACCTACGGTGGTCTGGTCGGCTCACATCGAGGAGATACGCACCATGACCACCGCACGGCACCCCCTGCCCTCCGGCTTCGGCGCCGCGTCCACCGCCGAGGAGGTGATCAAAGGGGTCGACCTGACCGGCAAGGTGGCGATCGTCACCGGCGGCTACTCCGGCATCGGGGTGGAGACGGCCCGGGTGCTGCGCTCCGCCGACGCCGAGGTCGTCGTACCGGCGCGGGACCTGGAGCGGGCACGGGCCGCGCTGCAGGACGTGCCCGGGGCCGAGGTCGAGTACCTGGACCTGCTGGACCCGGCGTCGATCGACGCGTTCGCCGAGAAGTTCCTGGCCTCCGGGCGTCCGCTGCACATCATGGTCAACAGCGCCGGGATCATGGCGACCCCGCTGACCCGGGACGCACGCGGGTACGAGGCACAGTTCGCCACCAACCACCTGGGGCACTTCCAGCTGGTCGCCCGGCTGTGGCCCGCGCTGGTCGCGGCCGACGGGGCGCGGGTCGTGGCCGTGTCCTCGCGGGGCATCCGCTTCGGCAACGTCGACTTCGACGACCTGCACTTCGAGCACCGGCCCTACGAGCCGTTCACCGCCTACGGCCAGTCCAAGACGGCCAACGCACTCTTCGCCGTGGAACTGGACCGTCGCGGGCGGGACCAGGGGGTGCGGGCCTTCGCCGTGCACCCGGGCACGATCATCGAGACCGGCCTCGCCAAGCACGTCTCCGCGGAGGTGGTCCGGGCGGCCGGCGCCCTCGACGAGCACGGGCGCCCGGTACGGGACCCCTCCCGCCAGCTGAAGACGGTTGAGCAGGGAGCCGCCACCAGCGTCTGGTGCGCCACCAGCCCGCAGCTGACCGGACTGGGCGGGGTCTACTGCGAGAACAGCGACGTCAGCCCGCTGGTGACCGAGGCCGACGAGGCCGAGTGGCGCGCCGGAGCGGAGACACCGGGCGTGCTGCCGTACGCCGTGGACCCAGAGGCGGCGGCCCGCCTCTGGGAGGTCAGCGAACGCCTTACGGCTTGAGGATCAGCCTTACGGCTTGAGGATCGCCTCGATGCGAGCCAGCTCGTCCGCGTCGAAGTCCAGGTTGCGGGTGGCCGCGACGCTGTCCTCGATCTGCTGCGCGCTGCTCGCACCGACCAGCGCGGACGTCACCCGGCCGCCGCGCAGGACCCAGGCCAGGGCCAGCTGGGCCAGGGTCTGGCTGCGGGACTTGGCGATCTCGTCGAGGGCCCGGAGCTTGCCCAGCAGCTCGTCGGTGATCGCGTCGGCGTTCAGGAACGGGCTGCCGCTCGCCGCCCGCGAGTCCTTTGGAATGCCGTCGAGGTAGCGGGAGGTCAGCTGGCCCTGCGCCAGCGGGGAGAAGACGATCGAGCCGACCTGGAGCTCGTCGAGGGCGTCGAGGAGTCCCTCGTCCTCGGGGCGGCGGTTCAGCATCGAGTAGGCCGGCTGGTGGATGAGCAGCGGCGTGCCCAGCTCGCCCAGGATGCGGGCGGCCTCGCGGGTCTGCTCCGCCGAGTAGTTGGAGACGCCGACGTACAGCGCCTTGCCCTGCTGCACCGCCGAGTGCAGGGCGCCCATCGTCTCCTCCAGCGGAGTCTCCGGGTCGGGGCGGTGCGAGTAGAAGATGTCGACGTAGTCCAGGCCCAGCCGCTTCAGGCTCTGGTCGAGCGAGGACAGCATGTACTTGCGCGAGCCCCACTCGCCGTACGGGCCGGGCCACATCAGATAGCCGGCCTTGGTGGAGATGATCATCTCGTCCCGGTACGGCGCGAAGTCCGCCTTCAGCGCCTCGCCGAACGCCGACTCGGCCGCGCCGGGCGGCGGGCCGTAGTTGTTGGCCAGGTCGAAGTGGGTGACGCCGAGGTCGAAGGCGCGGCGCAGGATGGCCCGCTGGTGCTCGACCGAGCGGTCCGCCGGGCCGAAGTTGTGCCACAGGCCGAGGGACAGCGCGGGGAGCTTGAGTCCGCTGCGGCCGGTGCGCCGGTAGGGCATGTCCGCGTAGCGGTCGGTGTGTGCGGTGTACAACGCGACTCCAGAGGGGTTGGCACAGGGAGGACGGCTCCGGGGAACCGGTGTTCCAGTCGCCCTCCACTCTGTCGTGACCTGCTGGCAGTGGTCCAACAGGTAAATCAGATGGGATTCAGCGGCTACGCTGCTCAATCATGGAACTGCGCCATCTCCAGCATTTCGTGGCGGTCGCCGAGGACCAGCACTTCACCCGGGCGGCCGAGCGCCTCCTGGTGTCCCAGTCGGGCCTGTCGGCCTCGATCCGCGCCCTGGAACGGGAGTTGCAGACACCCCTGTTCGTGCGGACGACCCGCCGGGTGACCCTCACCCCGGCCGGCCGGGCGCTGCTGTGCGAGGCGGAACGGATCCTGGCGCAGGTGCGGGCCGCCCACGAGGCGGTGGCGGCGGTGCAGGGCGTACTGCGCGGGATGCTGGCGCTCGGGTCCGAGCAGTGCATCGCCGGGGTGCATGTGGCGGGGCTGCTGGCCGCCTTCCGGCGGGCGCATCCGGACGTGGAGATCTGTCTGCGGCAGGCGGGCTCGGGCGCGCTCGCGGAGGAGGTGGCGGCCGGACGCCTGGATCTGGCCTTCGCCGTACGGACCGCGCAGGAGGACACCGACCAGTTGCGGGTCGTACCGCTGACCGGCGAACCGATGACCGTCCTGTGCCATCCGAGCCACCGGCTCGCCACCGCCGGCGCCGCCGTGACTCCGGAGGAGCTGGGCGGCGAGGTCTTCGTCGACTTCCACCCGGACTGGGGGCCGCGCCGCACCACGGACGCCGTCTTCGCCGCCGCGGGCGTACGGCGGACCGTCGCCCTGGAGGTCAACGACGTGCACAGCCTCCTTGACCTGGTGGACGAGGACCTCGGCATCGCCGTCGTGCCCCGGCACTTCCGGGACAAGCGGCGCTCCCTGACGGCACTGCCCGTGAAGGGCACCGGCGAGACCGTCTACGAGACGGTCGCCCTGCTGCCGCCCGCGCAGGCCACCAGCCCCGCGGCCCGGGCGCTCATGGCGCTGCTGGAAACAGGGGGCGGATGACGGACGGGTGCGCGATGGTGGAGCCATGCATGCGAAGGACATCCTCATCGACGGGTACAACCGCATCCAGGAAGAAGTCCACGCCGCCGTCGAGGGCCTCGACCCCGACGCCCTGCACGCCCGCCCCTCCCGCGACGCCAACTCCGTCGCCTGGCTGATCTGGCATCTCACCCGGGTCCAGGACGACCACATCGCCGACGCCTTCGGCCTCGACCAGGTGTGGCTGACCCAGGACTTCCAGAAGACCTTCGGGCTCGACCTGCCCCGCCACGACACCGGCTACGGCCACACCTCGGCGAAGGTCGCCAAGGTTCGGGTCGACTCCGGTGACCTGCTGACCGGCTACTACGACGCCGTGCACGCCCAGACCCTGGGGGCGCTGCGGGAGGTGGCCGCCAAGGATCTGGAGCGCATCGTGGACGAGCGCTGGGATCCACCGGTGAGCCTGGGCGCACGGCTGGTCAGCGTCCTGTCCGACGATCTCCAGCACGTCGGACAGGCCGCCTACGTCCGCGGACTGGTGTCCTAGAGCGCGAAACGGCTCACAGCTCGGCCGCGTAACCCGGCAGCACGACGTCCTCGATGAGGGCCTTGCGCTCGTCGAACGGGATGAACGCGCTCTTCAGGGCGTTCACGGTGACCGTGCGCAGGTCCTCGACCGTCCACCCGGCCTGCTCGACCAGCAGGGACATCTCGCGCGTCATCGTCGTACCGGACACCAGACGGTTGTCGGTGTTGAGGGTGACGCGGAAGCCGAGGTCCTTCAGCGCGGTGATCGGGTGCTCGGCTATGGACGTGGCCGCGCCGGTCTGGAGGTTGGAGGTCGGGCACATCTCCAGCGCGACACGGCGGTCACGCACCCAGCCGGCGAGGCGGCCGAGCTTGCCTTCCACGATGTCGTCGGTGATGCGCACGCCGTGCCCGATGCGCTGGGCGCCGCACACCTGGAGGGCCTGGTGGATGCTGGACAGGCCGTCCGCCTCACCGGCGTGGATGGTGAAGGGCACGCTCTCGCGGCGCAGGTGCTCGAAAGCGTCGACGTGGTCGGCGGCGGGGAAACCGGCCTCGGCACCGGCGATGTCGAAGCCGACGACACCGGCGTCCCGGAAGGCAACGGCCAGGTCGGCCGCCTCGCGCACCCGGTCGAACATCCGCATCCCGCACAGCAGGGTGCCGACGCGCACCGGCGTGCCGGCGGCCGCGGCCTTGGCCATGCCCGCCGCGAGACCCTCCTGGACGGTCTCGACGACCTCGGCCAGGGTCAGCCCGCCGTTGGTGTTCAGCTCGGGGGCATAGCGCACCTCGCCGTAGACGACGCCGTCCGCGGCCAGGTCGAGGACGTACTCCTCGGCCGTGCGCAGCAGGCCCTCGCGGGACTGCATCACGGCGAGGGTGTGCTCGAAGGTGGCGATGTAGCGGACCAGGTCGCCGGAGTTCGCGGCCTCGAAGTACCAGGCGGCGAGCTCGTCCGGGTCGGTGGTGGGCAGGGTGTGGCCGACCGCCTCAGCGAGCTCCACCACGGTGGCGGGGCGCAGGCCGCCGTCGAGGTGGTCGTGCAGTACGGCCTTGGGGAGGCGACGGATCACGTCGGCGTCTACGCGCGTAGCAGTCATGGCGGAGTCTTTCCTTGAGCGGGGCGGTTCGAAGCGGCGGGCGGGAGGGGGATCAGCCGGGAGCCGGGCCGGGAGGCGGATCAGCCGGGAGCCGGGCCGGGAGGCGGATCAGCCGGCGGGCTGGAGCAGGTCCCAGCGGTTGCCGTACAGGTCCTGGAAGACGGCGACCGAGCCGTAGGACTCGTGCCGGGGCTCCTCCAGGAAGGTCACGCCCGCGGCGAGCATGCGGGCGTGGTCGCGGGCGAAGTCGTCGGTGTGCAGGAAGAACCCGACGCGCCCGCCGGTCTGGTCGCCGACCCGGGCCCGCTGCTCGTCACCCTTGGCGCGGGCCAGCAGCAGTGCGGTGCCCCGGTCGCCCGCGGCCACGACGACCCAGCGGGAGCCGTCCGGACGCGTGGTGTCCTCGGCCAGCCGGAAGCCGAGGGCTTCGGTGTAGAAGCGGATCGCCTCGTCGTAGTCGTCGACGACGAGGGTGACCAGGGCGATGTGTCTCATCGGGACCTTCCTGGAGGTGCGATTGACGGGAGAGGTTATACGTAAAACGTAGCCCGCGCCAGTCCCGGCCGGGACCGCAGTCCTACGCCCGCCGCCCGAGGTGCGGCAGGCGGTCGGCGGCTAGCGTTGCGGGAATGACGATCATGGAGGGGGCGCGCAGCCCCGAGCGCCGCAAGCAGGACGTTCTGGAGCGACTGGAACGGGAGACGGACATCTGGGTGGCGTCGGCGGACGGTGACGGGGTGCCGTGTCTGGTCGCCCTGTGGTTCGTCTGGGACGGCGAGGCGCTCTGGATGGCCACCCGCCCCGGCAACCCCACCGGGCGCAACCTCCGCACCGGCCGTCGGACCCGGCTCACCTTCGGGGACACCCGGGACGTCGTGCTCATCGACGGCGAGGTGGAGGTCTATGACATCGACGAGGTGCCGGCCGCGGCTGCCGAGGCGTTCCGTGCGAAAACGGGCTGGGATCCGCGGAACGACTCCGCGACGTATGCCTATTACCGAGTGCGGCCGTGCGCGGTGCAGGCGTGGCACGAGCAGCATGAACTGCCACAGCGGCATCTCATGCGAAACGGAATGTGGCTTGTCTGAACAAGTTTCGCGCGTACGTCCCTACGCCATCCATTTCCCGCACAAGTGTTACCTGAGAGTAACTCCTGATGGTTTGATGTGCGGCGCCACGCAACCCCCTTCAACCACAGGGAGATCCAGTGACGCTCTCCGCACACCGCCGCGCACAGGGCTCGGTCGTGCTCGCGCTCTCGCTCGCCGGTGCCGGTCTTGCGGGCTCGGCGCCCGCCGCGTCGGCCGCCGAGCAGGCGCCGCCGCTCAAGGTGCTGTCCTACAACGTCTTCCTCTTCAGCAAGACCCTGTACCCGAACTGGGGCCAGGACCACAGGGCCGCCGAGATCGCCAAGGCGCCGTTCGTGCAGGGCAACGACGTGGTGGTGTTCCAGGAGATGTTCGACAACTCCTCCTCGGACGCGCTGAAGAGCTCCCTCGCCGACCGCTACCCGTACCAGACGCCTGTGGTCGGGCGCAGCAAGAGCGGCTGGGACGCGACCGGTGGCGCGTACTCGGCGACCACGCCCGAGGACGGCGGGGTCACGGTCCTCAGCAAGTGGCCGGTGCTGCGCAAGGAGCAGTATGTCTACAAGGACGCGTGCGGGTCGGACTGGTGGTCCAACAAGGGCTTCGCGTACGTGGTGCTGAACGTGAACGGCGCCAAGGTGCACGTCGTGGGCACGCACGCGCAGTCGACCGACCCGGGCTGCGACGCCGGTGAGGCCGCCGCGATGCGCAGCCGGCAGTTCAAGGCGATCGACGCGTTCCTGGACGCGAAGAACATCCCCGCGAGCGAGCAGGTTCTGGTCGCCGGTGACATGAACGTCGACTCGCACACGTCCGAGTACGGCTCGATGCTCGCCGACGGAGGGCTGGTCGGGGCCGACGCACGGACCGGGCACCCGTACTCCTTCGACACGGCGGAGAACTCCATAGCCCTCGACCGCTACCCCGACGACCCGCGCGAGGACCTGGACTACGTCCTGCACCGCGCGGGCCACGCCCGTCCCACCGTCTGGAAGAACGACGTCGTCAAGGAGCAGAGCGCGCCCTGGACGGTGTCGAGCTGGGGCACCGACTACACGTACACGAACCTCTCCGACCACTATCCGGTGACCGGCTTCGCCGGCTGAGCAATGCCGCGCCGGCCGCGGCTCAACCGGTCTGCTGTCGCGCCGCGTTGAGCCGGGCCAGCTCGTCGTCGGTGAGGCGGAGGGCTCCCGCGGCCACGTTCTCGGCGAGGTGGTCGGGGTTGCCGGTGCCGGGGATGGCGACGACGTGCGGGCCCTGGTGCAGGGTCCAGGCGATACGCACCTGGGCGGGGCTTGCCCCGTGCGCCCGCGCCACGGCGAGCACTTCGTCGTCGTGGGCGCCGGTCGCGCCCCGCTCCCCGGTGTCGCCCGCGACGGCGTAGAACGGCACGAAGGCGATGCCCTGCTCGCCGCACAGGCGCAGGAGTTCGTCGGCCTCGGGGTCGGGCCGGTCGAGCGCGTACCGGTTCTGCACACTGACCACAGGCGCGATGGCCTGCGCCTCGGCGAGGTGGCGTGGCTCCACGGCGGAGATGCCGAGGTGCCGGATCAGTCCGGCCTCGCGCAGTTGGGCCAGGGCGCCGAAGTGCTCGGCGATGGAGTCCTGCCGCATGCGGCGCAGGTAGACGACGTCCAGGTGGTCGCGGCCGAGCTGGCGCAGGTTCTCCTCGACGTGGCCGCGCAGCTGGTCGGGGCGGGCCGAGGTGCCCCACTCCCCCGTGCAGTCGCGGAACGGGCCGACCTTCGTCGCGATGACCAGGTCGTCGGGGTACGGCGCCAGTGCGCTGTTGATGAGTTCGTTGGCCGCGCGCAGGGCGGAGAAGTAGAAGGCGGCCGTGTCGATGTGGTCGACACCCAGTTCAACCGCCTTGCGCAGTACGGCGATCGAGCGCCCCCGGTCGCTGGGCGTCCCGTGGTGGAAGGCGGCGCTGCCCGTCAGCCGCATCGCGCCGAAGCCGACGCGGCGCACGGACAGGTCGCCGAGTTTCCAGGTGCCCGCGGCGTGCGCGGTGATCGTCTCCGAGGTCATCGGCGGAGTCTCGCACACGCCTCTGGCACAGGGGGCGTCAGCAGTAGAGGTTGCTGCCGGGGCTGACGCCGAGGATCTGCGTGAAGCGCTGGTAGGCGTCGACGCGGCTCTGGACCTGCGCCGGGTTCTTGCCGTCGCACTCCAGGGAGCCGTTGATGC
>NZ_JBIBBC010000027.1:0-105271 GCF_042900345.1 Streptomyces sp. NPDC012935 | reverse complement strand
AGGGTGGTGCGTGACGCGTACTGCCTGCGGCGGCCTGTGGCTGTTGGGTGGGGGTTCGCGTAGCGCCCGCGGGTGTGTGGTGGGTCGGGGCCGTGGGGGGGGGGGGGGGGGGGGCGGGCCGCGGGGGGGGGGGGGGGGGGGGGGGGGGGGGCGGGGGGGGGGCCCCCCCCCCCCCCCCGCCTCTCATTGCGCTGCGACGGGCTCAGTCCGTGAGGTGGGGCTGGGGGGCCGGCCGCCGGCCAGGCCGGTGCGTTTCGGCGGGCCCGGCGCCCGACAGGTTCTTGCCCTCGACGTCCAGGTTCGGCAGCAGCCGGTCGAGCCACTTGGGCATCCACCAGGCCCTGTCTCCCAACAGGGCGAACAGCGCAGGTACCAGAGTCATCCGCACCACGAAGGCGTCGAAGAGGACGGCGACGGCAAGACCGAAGCCGATCATCTGGATGAAGTCGTTGTCCTCCACGATGAATCCGGAGAACACAGCCGTCATGATCAGCGCGGCCGCACCGACCACCCTGCCGCCGTACTGGAAGCCCGTCACCACCGCCTCGCGTGTGGGCGCGCCGTGGGAGTAGGCCTCGTGCATGCGCGTCACCAGGAACACCTCGTAGTCCATGGCGAGACCGAAGACGACGCCGATCATGAAGATCGGCATGGTGCTCATCACCGGGCCGGGCTGGTCGACGCCGAAGACCTCGGAGAGCCAGCCCCACTGGAACACCGCGACGACCGCGCCGAGGGCGGCCGTCACCGAGAGCAGGAAGCCCAGCGCCGCCTTGAGGGGCACGAGGACCGACCGGAACGCCACCATCAGAAGGAGGAACGCCAGCCCGACCACCACGGCCAGATACGGCAGCAGCGCCTTGTCGAGGGTCTGGGAGAAGTCGATGAACATCGCCGTCTGGCCGGCCACCAGCACCGCGGCGCCCGACTTGCCCTCGATACCGTCCGCGAGTCGGCGCAGGTCCTTGACCAGCGTCTCGGTCTTCGTGTCACTCGGGCCCGTGGCCGGAACGACGTTGAGGATGGCGGTGTTGCCCGCGTCGTTGAAGGACGGCGGGCTCACGGAGACGATGCCCTTCTGTGCCGCCACGTCCGAACGCACGGTGGTTGCCGTGGACTTGGCGTCCCGGCCCTCGACGACGACCGTCAGCGGCCCGTTGAAACCGGGTCCGAAGGACTCCGTGAGCATGTCGTACGCCTTGCGCTGCGTGGTGTGCGGAGCCATCGTGCCCTCCGAGGGCAGGCCCAGCTGCAGACTGGCGGCCGGTACGGCGGCCGCGCCGAGGCCGGCCACGCCGATGAGCAGCACGGTGACGGGGCGGCGCAGCACGACTCCCGCCCAGCGAGTGCCGAGGTTCGGCTTCTGGCGGCCCGCCCGCTTGGCGGCCTTGCGCTGCTGGCGAGCCGACAGCGGCTTGCCGCGCTGCGCTGCGCGGTCCCTGCGGCGCAGCACCTTGACGGGTGCGAACCCGAGCAGCGCGGGCACGAGCGTGATCGCGACGATCACCGCCACGGCGACGGTGCCGGCTCCGGCGAGACCCATCTTGGTGAGCATGGGGACATTGACGACGGCCAGTCCGGCGAGGGCGACGACGACGGTGAGACCGGCGAACACCACCGCCGAGCCCGCCGTACCGACGGCTCGTCCCGCGGCCTCGGCGCGCTCCCTGCCCTCGTCGATCTCGGAGCGGTAGCGGGAGATGATGAACAGCGCGTAGTCGATGCCGACCGCGAGACCCAGCATCAGGGCCAGCGTCGACGTCGTGGACGACAGTCCCAGCGTGCTGCCCAGGGTGACGATGCCGCAGATGCCGACGGCGACACCGATGAACGCGGTGAGCAGCGGCATGCCGGCGGCGACCAGGGAACCGAAGGTGATCAGCAGCACGACGGCGGCGACGAGGATGCCGATGGCCTCACCGGAGCCCATCGAACCCTCCGGCGGCAGCGCGTCTCCGCCCATCTCCACGACGAGGCCGGAGGCCCGCCCGTCCCGTGCCGCGTCGAGCAGCGCGTCATGGGCCTGTTGGTTGATCTGGGTGGGGCCCACTTCGTAGGCGACCGACCCGTAGGCGGTGGTGCCGTCCTTGCTGACGGCCTGACCGGTGAACGGGTCGACGACCTGATCGACCTGCGGCGACTTGGCGAGATCCGCGAAGAGCGCCTGGACCTCGGCCTTCCTGGCCGGGTCGGTGATCTTCGCACCGTCGGGCGCCCGCACGACGACGCGGGCTTCGGCGCCGTCGGCGCTGAACTCCGGGAACCTCTTCTGCAGCAGGTCGTACGTCTTCTGCGTCTCGGTACCCGGCATCGTGAAGGTGTCGGCGGGCAGCGGAGGGGCGGAGGCCGCGGCGACACCCGCACCGATGAGGACGACGAGCCACAGCAGCAGTGTGGTGCCTCGTCGGCGGAAGGAGAAGCGTCCTAGTTTGTAGAGGAATGTGGCCACGGTGGTCGTGCTCCTAACGAACGAGCGGATGGTCGGGACCGAGTGGGGGAGCCGGGGGAGCCGGGGGAGGGGCGACGGCCGTGCGGCCGACTGTCGTCATGAGCGCTGTTGGGTCGGGGCCGAGCGATCGTCGTCGCTCGGGAGGGGGCAGCCGTTGACGGTCTGGAAGAGTTCGTCGAGCGCGGCCGTGTGCGCGGTGAGGGCCTCGGCGTCGAGGGAGGCCTCGTCGTGTCGCGCGAGAACGGCCCGCAGGGTCGGCAGGCCGCCGTCGGTGGGTATGTACAGGGCGCGTGCCGCGGGGTCCGCGGTCGCGGTGGGGAACACGCGGGCGGCGGCCTCGACGCTGCTGACGTCCGGGAACTGAAGGCGGATGTGGCCTCCGGGGACGGGACCTTCGGCGTGCTCGATGTCGTCAGTGCCGGACGGGGAGGTCTGCCCGGCCGCCGCGGTCACCTCGAACCGGGGCTCCAGGCCCTGCAATCGCACGGCGACCGTGGTGGCTGCCAGAAGCTGGCTGACCTGGTCCATGGCCTCCGACAGCACATTGAGCAGGGTGAGCCGGACAGCCGACTCCATGGTCGCGGTCAGCCGGTCGGCCAGGGCGAGACTGTCCGCCCCGCCTGCCTCTGCCGCGGCCATCAGCTCGTGCCGGAGGTGGTCGACGAACGGCGTGAGATCCATGACGCCAGTATGGCGCAGATGTGGCGCCATGTGTGATCCGGGTTGTTGGCATGGCGATGTGGTTGGCTGAAAGGGCGCTGCCGTTCCGGGGTCGCCGAAGGCTCCATAAAGGCCCTGTCGCATGGCCTTGAGCTCGATGGCGTGGGTGGTTCAGGTTGGCGCCATGACGTGACGGCGTGGCGCAGGGGTGGGACAGTTCTGTCCGAAAGGAGCCGGTGCTGAGGGTCGGCGCGGCATCGATGCGGAGCGGGGGCGCCCTGATGACGCCACGACGGGGTCCTGATGCCCCGTCAGGCAACGGTCCCCTCGAACTCGTCGGGCACGACCATCGTGCCGATCCCTTCATCCGTGAAGATCTCCAGCAGGACCGAGTGCGGGACGCGGCCGTCGATGACCCGGGCCGTGGTCACACCGCCCCGGACCGCGTGCAGGCAGCCCTCCATCTTCGGCACCATGCCGGAGCTCAGCTCCGGCAGCAGCTTCTCCAGTTGCGAAGCCGTGAGGCGGCTGATCACCTCGTCGGAGTTCGGCCAGTCCTCGTACAGGCCCTCCACGTCCGTGAGGACCACCAGCGTCTGCGCGCCCAGCGCGGCGGCGAGCGCCGCGGCCGCCGTATCGGCGTTGACGTTGTACACGTGATGGTCGTCCTGGCTGCGGGCGATCGAGGAGACGACCGGGATCCGGCCGTCGGCCAGCAGCGCCTCGATCGCACCGGTGTCGACGTCGGTGATCTCACCGACCCGCCCGATGTCGACCGGCTCACCGTCGATCTCCGGCTGGTGCCGGGTGGCGGTGATGGTGTGCGCGTCCTCCCCCGTCAGCCCCACGGCCAGCGGACCATGCCGGTTGAGCAGCCCGACGAGCTCGCGCTGCACCCGCCCGGCCAGCACCATCCGTACGACGTCCATCGCGTCCTCGGTGGTCACCCGCAACCCGGCCCTGAACTCACTGACTATCCCGTGCTTGTCCAGCGCGGCGCTGATCTGCGGGCCGCCACCGTGCACCACCACCGGCTTCAGCCCGGCATGGTGCAGGAACACCACATCCTGCGCGAACGCGGCCTTCAGCTCCTCGTCCACCATGGCATTGCCGCCGAACTTGACCACGACCGTCTTGCCTTTGTGCCGCACCAGCCACGGCAAGGCCTCGATGAGGATCTGCGCCTTGGGTAATGCGGTCGCCGCCGCGATGGGCACGGTTGGCTCCTTCGGTGAGTTCTCTGCGCTGCCGGAATTCCCGCATTTATTCGAGGTGCGTATCCGGTGAAGTGAAGCCAATTGATTGCGACCGGGTGCAGGCCACTCGCAATTCGCGGGAGTGTTACCCGGTAGCCGAGTTGTCCGTCGGGTACCGGTCGAGTGTCCCGTCGACAGGACAGCAGTTCGGCGGCATGCCCCTGATCGGAAAAGGAGAATCTCAGATGTGCGTGCCGGTAATCCCGGACGCGGAAAGGGACGGTGAAAGGACTACTGGTTTGTCCGGCCTGCGCCAGGGCGGACACCGGGACCCGCACCCGTGCGGGGTGGGTGCGGGTCCCGACTGATCCGCTCAGGCGCTGATGCCGGCCTTCTCCTGCATCTCCTTGAGCGTGCGCTCGGCAGCGTTGTCGAGCGTCGCGAGCACCCACTCCTCGAAGTCGATGCCCGACTGTTCCGCCGCCTTGTGCCACCACTGCAGCCGATTGCCGGGCACCGCGAGCTTGCGAGTGGGCTCGGCCGATTCCCCGTCGGTCGTGCCGTTCTCGCAGGCCATGCGAATGGCACTGCGCAGCTGCTTCGTCGTCCACTTCAGCTGTTCGGCGCGGTCGAGCCACCGATCCTGTTCCTCGGTGGGTAATGAGGCGATTTCAGCGTGGTGCTGGAAGCTCAGTGCGGGGCGCCTGCGGTCCAGCTCGAAGCGCCGTGAGACCCATGCGTAGTTGCGCAGGGTCTGGTACTGCAGCCCCGCCGCCCGGATGCCGCGCTGATAGCGGTCGCCGTAGTGGTCCTTGCCGTAGACGAGCCAGTCGCCCAGCCACCAGGAGGAGGAGTTGAGAATCCCGGACAGCTGGCGTCCGGCCCGCTCCCAGTCGTCGAAGGGCAGGCCGCCGGGTATCTGCAGGCCCACCTTGGTCGTCAGTACCTGGCTGCGTGCCTCGTCGGCGTTGAGTCTTCGGTGCCGTGCTCCCGCGTCCGGTTTCTTGCGGAACTGCACGACCTTGGAGCCGTCGAGGCCGCTGGCCTGATTGGTCATCGTGTCTCCATGTGAACGTACATCGAGCGGACGAGGACATCGCCAGCCGCTCCTGAACAGGCGGAACACCATGTCTCTCAGGGAGTCATGTCCATGGGACGGCGACGTGACCGGCGACGTCGTGTGCGGGTGATACGCCGGTCGTCGGCCGACTGCCCTCCAGGGGGCAGGACCGGGCTGCCGCAGCCCTCAGCCGAATCGGTTCGCCGCCGTCGGCGGTCGGAACCCGCGCCCTACGGCATGTCCGCCGGCGCAGCGCTGAGCGCCCCCGGCCGGCACCGGAACAGATACGTTCGACAACTCGCCCCGTTTGCCTCGACCACTAGTCCCCCTAGTCATGGCGGATGTAAGCCGTCGAAGTGGCGGATCGATCCGGCTCCTTCGAACGGCGTTTCCTAGTAGAACCCTAGGTTGCTTCCTTTTTCAAGGAAAGATAGCGCCATTGGATGCCCATTTATGCAGACCATACAACGCTGTTTTCCGGCAGCCCGGAGCAAACCCGCGGAGTGCTTCATTCCGCAACTTTGGAGAGGTGAAAAGGTTACCTACATGACGGGGTTGTCCGGTCGCCGTTCGGAAAGGGCCATGTGCGATAACGGGAGAGAAATGCCCCCAATCGGCGCCATGGCGTCATGAGTCCGACGGCTGGGGTATGCAGGCCATATGTGAAACGATCTAGGTAACCCAGCCCGTGTAATGATCCCCGCCGCCCCGGGGCGCCGGCCGCTCGGGACCGCGGGTGCGCTCGTCGTACTCGAGCATCGCGGACACCGCTCGGACGAGCCAGGCGTTCACCGACAGCCCGTCCCGGCCGGCGGCCTCCTCGATACGGGTCTTGAGGTGCTCCGGGGGCCGGAAGTTGATCCGGGACGTCGTGCGATCGTCGCTGCTGACCGTGCCCGGGGTGAGGGGTGCCGGGGGCGGGAACGGGAGCCGGCGGGGATGGTCGAAGCCGGACTCCGCGGCCGAGTCGGCCACCGGCGGGGTGACGACGAAATGGGGGTCGAGCCCCCTGAGTCGGATCTCGACCGCGCCGGGAGCGAGTTCCCGGGTGATCTCGTCCGTGGCCGCCGACAGCGCTTCCAGCATGACCAGGCGCACGGCGGAGGAGAGCGGAGTGACGAGGCGCTCGGCGGCCTCACGGGCCCTGTCGTCGCCCACGTCGGCTGCGGCCAGGAGTTTCTGGCGCAATTCCTCGACATACCGCGTGAGTTCCACGGCGCCATCCTCACACTGCGGTGGCGCCATGCGCAAGCGACGTCCCCCGCCGTGACCTGCGTGAGGTGGACGCGGTGGCCCCGGACGGGGCGCTGCCGGTCCCCCGCTGGAGCGGCCCGCTCGGGGCCGATCTCTCCGGCCACCTCGCGCCACTATGGCGCATCCGTAGCGGTCCCAGTGTCGGAAGGCGGAGGGAGTGGTCGATCGGACCTCGGTATTTCCCGTTGGTTGAGGAGTACTTGTGCATGGCGCCATGCGTGTGCCACGATGGCGCTATGAACTTGACGTCCTACGTCGACAGCCTCCGCCGCGAGTTCCTCGCGGCGGCCGAGGTCGTCGGCACGGAGGTCCTCGGGCCCGCAGAGCGCCTGGTGGCGCCACTTGAGGCGTCGGTCCGGCTCACACTGCTCAGCGTGTTGTCGGCAGCCGCCGACGAGATCTCCAGGGAGCTCGTCCCGGGCGCGGTCGACATCCGGCTGCGCGGCGGCGAACCGGGCTTCGTGGTGCTGGCGCCGCCGGCCGAACCGGAGGTCGGAGCGCTGGTCGACACCGGTGCCGAACCACCGGCCGGCGACGGCAAGGGCGCCACCGCACGCATCAACTTCCGGCCGCCCGGGGCGCTCAAGACCCGGATAGAGGAAGCCGCGGGCCGCGAGGGGCTCTCGGTCAACGCATGGCTCGTCAGGGCCGCCACCACCACGCTCGACGGCGGCTCCCACCGCACCGCGCGGCGCGCACCGTCCGAGCGGCAGAACCACACCGGTTGGGTGCGGTAGCCACCCCGCAGTCCCACCGACTCACCAGGGAGGTCCGGCATGGCCACGTTCGACACCCCGGAACCGATCTCGGCCCGCATCGGGATCACCACCGGCGATGTCCTGATCACCGCGGGCAAGCGTCTCGACACCGTGGTCGAGGTGCGCCCCAGCGACCCTTCCAACGCGGCCGACGTCCGGGCCGCCGAGCAGGCCAAGGTCGAATGTACCCGCGGCAAGCTCGTGGTCAAGGGACCGTCGCTGCGCCGCAGTTCCGGCATCCCACCGCACGGCGGCTCCATCGACGTGACGATCGAGGTGCCCACCGGCTCGACCGTGCGCGGCAGCGTGGCCTGGGGTGCCCTGCGCAGCCAGGGAGTGCTCGGCGAGTGCCGCCTCGAGGTCGCCGAGGGCGACGTACGCCTCGACCGGACCGGTCCGGTGCACCTGTCCACGTCCCGCGGTGAGATCACCGTGGCCCGCGTGGAGGGTGACGCCAAGATCGGCGCCGGCTCGGGAGCGATCCACGTCGATGAGATCGACGGCACCGCGACCATCTCCAACGACACGGGGGAGGTCCGGATCGGCGAGGTCACCGGCAGTCTGCGCCTGACCGGGATGCACGCCGACTTCCGCGTGGACCGCCCCCATGACAGCGTCGAGGTCAAGACGGTCCACGGCGCCGTCCGCATCGCCGAAGTCACCCGCGGCTCGGTCGAGATCACGGCCGCCTCCGCACAGATCGACGTGGGCATCTGCGCGGGCACCGCCGCCAAGCTCGACGTCAACACCGTGTCCGGCAGTGTCCACAACCAACTGCGCGGTGTGGACAGCCCGGCGCACAGCGATCGGATCGTCGAGGTGCGCGCCCGCACCCTCGACGGCGACATCGTCATCCGGCGCGCCCCATGAGGGAGACCGCCGGCCCAGAGTCCTTCCGCACCACGCCGGAACGAGCCACGGCTGCCGATGGGCGGGGCAACCGAACGGCGCACCGGCGGCCCGACCGCGGCCCGGAAACCGTACATCCCCCGGCGGTTTCCGGGCCGCACCCCCACCCGTACGGCCGGCCGAGGACCGGGTTCGAGAACGAGGGAACATCTATGACTACGCGCGACGAGGTCGTCCTCGACGTCGAGGGCCTGCGCATGCGCTACGGCTCGACGGAGGTCCTGCAGGACGTGAACCTGCGGGTGCACCACGGCGAAGTGGTGTGCCTGCTCGGGCCGAACGGGGCGGGAAAGACCACGACCCTGGAGATCCTGGAGGGGTTCCGCATGCGGTCGGCCGGCCGCGTCGAGGTGCTCGGCACCGATCCGGCCGACGCCGACGAGCGCTGGCGGGCCCGGGTGGGCGTCGTCCTGCAGTCCTGGCGCGACCACGGTCGCTGGCAGGTGCGCGAACTCCTCAGTCACCTCGGCCGGTACTACGCGCCCTACTCCACCGACCGCGTACGACGGCCCTGGGACCCCGACGAACTCGTGGCGGCCGTCGGACTGACCGCCCACGCCGACAAGAAGGTGCGGATGCTCTCCGGCGGGCAGCGCCGCCGCCTGGACGTCGCGGTCGGCCTCGTGGGCCGCCCGGAACTGCTCTTCCTCGACGAGCCCACCGCCGGCCTCGACCCCGTCGCCAGACGCGAGTTCCACGACCTGGTGGAGAGCCTCGCGGCCCAGCAGGACACCACGATCGTGCTCACCACCCACGATCTGTACGAGGCCGAGAAGCTCTCCGACAGGATCATGATCCTGGACGGCGGACGCATCATCGCGGACGGCACCGCGGAGGAACTGGCCCACCGCATCGCCGGCGAGGACGAGGTCCGCTGGACCCACGCCGGCCGCCACCACCGGCACTCGACCTCGGAGTCGACCAAGTTCGTCCACGAGTTGTTCCGGCGGCACGGCGAGGAGATAGGGGACCTGGAGGTCCGCCGCGCCTCGCTGGAGGACACCTATCTCTCCCTGGTACGGCAGGCGGAGTCCGGGCAGGACAAGGCCGCGCCGCTGAACGAGTCGCGTGAGGTGCACCGATGAACCCGACCACGACAGCTCTGCGCGCGGGCTGGTCCCGTGGACTGATCGAACTGCGGCAGTCGCTGACCAACGCGGGCGACCTCCTCAACCACTTCCTGTGGCCCGTGCTGATGCTGGTCGTCACCTACTTCGTGCGGGACGTGTCCTTCGGGGACACCGGGTTCGGGCTGGGCACGCTCGTCCTGCCGAGCATCCTCGGCATGAACTCCGCGATGGCGATGGTCACGATGAGTCAACTGCTCACCGCCGAGCGGGAGGACGGCACGCTGCTGCGGGCCAAGGCGACACCGAACGGCATGGCCGGCTATTTCACCGGCAAGATCGTCTTCGTGTCGTTCGGCCTGCTCGTCGATCTCGCCATCTTCCTGATCCCCGGTCTGCTCATCGTCCCCGGACTCTCCGTGGGCAGTGCGGAAGCCTGGCTGACCCTGGTCTGGGTGCTGGCGCTGGGGCTGGTCGCGACTCTGCCGATCGGCGCCGTACTCGGATCCGTCTTCTCCAGCACCCGCAGCCAGGGGCTGATCATGCTGCCGATGATGGCGATGATCGCCACGTCCGGCATCTTCTACCCCGTCACGTCGATGCCGGACTGGGTGCAGTGGTTCGCCCAGATCTTCCCCGTCTACTGGCTCGGGCTCGGCATGCGGTCCGCCCTGCTGCCGGACAGCGCGGTCACCGTCGAGATCGGCGACTCCTGGCGCCATCTGGAGACCATCGGTGTCCTCGGCGCCTGGGCCGTCCTCGGCCTGGTCCTCGCCCCGATCGTGCTGCGCCGCATGGCCCGCCGGGAGTCGGGCTCCACGGTCGCCGAGCGCCGTGAGAAGGCGCTGCAGCGCGTCGGCTGAGCACGCGCGGAGGCGATCACCGCAGACCACTGAGGCCTGTCCCGGAACCGGGACAGGCCTCAGTGGTCTGCGGTGCGCCCTCACCGCCTCCCGGGATCCCCGCTCGGCGTTGCCTCCAGAACGTGATAGTCCGGCATCCCCTCGCCGACCGGCACGGCGACCGTGGCGGTCAGGGTGAAGCCGCTCGCGGTGAGCAGCTCCGCGTACTCGTCGCGGGTGCGCTCGCGGCCGCCCGCGAACACGAGGTTGTTGAGGTCGGTGAGACCGTACGCGCTCGACTCGGCCGGGGCGAGCACCGCCGGCATCAGCGTCTCCACCAGGAGCAGCCGGGCGTTCTGCCCCATCGCGGCACGGCACCTGCGCAGCAGGGCGGACGCGTGTTCGTCGTCCAGGTCGCGGACGATGTTGTTGAGCAGATAGGCGTCCGCGCCCGAGGGAACGGATCCAGCGAGATCACCCGCGACCGTCTCGCAACGGTCGGCGACACCCGCCGCCTTCAGCGTGGCCGCCGTCGCGTCGAGCGCCTCCGGGAGGTCCTGCAGCACGGCCCGGGTCCCGGGCGCTGCGGCCAGCAGGGCCGCGATCAGGGTGCCGTTGTCCCCGCCGAGGTCGGCGATCGTGCCGAACACGGAGAAGTCGTACACCGCCGCGGCCCGGGCGGCGAACTCGCCTACGCCTGCCGCCTTTCCGGCCCGCAGCGCCGCCGCGGGGCCGGGGTGCCGCAGCAGCGACTCGTGCGCGGTCAGCCCGTCGGCCGGGTCACGGAACACCGTGCCGGTGCGCACGACCTGCGGCAGCGCTCCCCAGGCCCGCCACAGCTCGGGTGCCACGGACAGCCTGATCTCGTCGGCCACCGAACCGGGGGTGCTCGACGCCAGCAACCGGCCGGAGTCGGTGAGTTCGAACCGCTCCATGTCGAGCTGGGTCACCACACCCAGCCCCGCGAGCGCACGCAGCAGCCTGCGCAGCGCGGCGGGATCGGTGCCCGTGCGTCCGGCCAGCTCGCCGCAGGCGCGTGGGCCTTCGGCCAGTTCCTCGGCCACACCCAGGTCGACGGCCGCATACAGGATCTGCGCCGGCACGAAACCGAGGATCATCTGCCGGAGCTGGTTCGCCGGGTCGGTCCCCGCCATGGCGGTCGTCTCCTCTTCGCTCGGTGCGCCGGTCATGAGGTGAGCAGGGGGAGGGAGTTGACGCCGATCATGTCCGGCGTGGGGAAGAACGTCGGCGGGTTGTCGGGGTTCGTGCGCAGTACCGGGAAGCGGTCCATCAGGGCGTTCAGTGCCACCCGGCCCTCGAGCCGGGCCAGGCCGGCACCGAGGCAGAAGTGGATGCCACGGCCGAACCCGAAGTGCGGATTGGGATCGCGTGCCGGGTCGTAGACATCCGGCTCGGGGAACCGTGCGGGGTCGCGGTTGGCGGCGGCCAGCCACATCATGACGATCTGGTCCTTCGGGATACGTGTTCCCGCGATGTCGACGTCGGTGGTGGTGCCACGGGCGAGGGCGGCCGAGGGAGAGAGCGTGCGCATGGCCTCCTCGATCGCGCCGGGCACCAGGGACCGGTCGCCACGCACCCGCGCGAACTGCTCGGGGTTGGCGTCCAGGCACAGCACCGTGTTGCCGAGCGTCATCGTGGTGGTGATGTGCCCGGTGACCAGCAGGATGTTGGCCACGTTGACGATCTCGGTGTCCGTCAGCCGTTCGCCGTCGACCTCGGCCTGGGCCAGGTGGCTGAGCAGGTCCTCGCGTGGCCGGGCCCGGCGCTCGGCCAGGTGTCCGGCCATGTAGTCCCGCAGCGGTTGCAGGCGCTCGGTGGCGTTCTGGACGCTCTGCACACCCTGCTCGCTGTCGTCGAGGAACGAGAAGCCGCTGAAGCTCTCGATCACGTCGTCGGCCCACTTGCGGAACAGCTCGCGGTCGTCCGCCGGAACACCGAGCAGCTCGGCGATGACGATCACCGGCAGCGGATAGGCGAGGGCCGAGGCGAGCTCGATCTCGGATGCGCCGTCGAGCTGGTCGAGCAGCCCGTTGGTGATGTCGACGACCTGCGCCTCCATCGACGCGACCAGCCGCGGGGTGAAGGCGCCGCTGACGAGGCTGCGGAACTTGCGGTGCAGCGGCGGATCCATCTGGGACATGTCCCCCTCGATGAGGGACTGGTCGACGCCGACGGGCATCAGCCGCGTCAGGTCGGAGGAGAACGTCGCGTGGTCACCGAGAATCTCAAGGCACTCGGCGTGGCCGTAGACGTTCCACACGCCCTGCGCCTCGTCGAACTGGACCGGGGAGTCGGGACGTTCTCCCCGCAGCCAGGGGTGTTCCGGGTGGATGTCCCACCGCTGGACGACCGTAGTCATGGTGCTTCTCCTTGGTGCCGTGACAGGGGCGGATTCAGCCGGCGAGGACCGGGAGGGTCTCGACGCCGTCGACGTCGATCACCTGCAGGAACGTGGGCGGTGCGGCAGGGTCGGGGCGCATGTCGGGGAAACGGTCCAGCAGGACCTCCACGGCGGCCTTGGCCTCCATGCGGGCCAGCTGTCGGCCGATGCAGAAGTGGACGCCGCGGCCGAGGCCGAGGTGTGCGTTGGGCGTGCGGTCGGCGATGAAGGTGTGCGGGTCCTGGAACTGGCGCTCGTCGCGGTTGGCGGAGCCGGTCCACACGATGAGCAACTGGTCCTTGGGGATCGTGGTGCCGCCGATCTCCACGTCGGCGTTGGTGGCCCGGCCCACTCCGCAGATGGGACTCAGGAAGCGGAGGGATTCCTCGATCGCGGAAGGCAGGAGCGAGCGGTCCGCGCGGACCTTGGCGCCCTCCTGCGGATAGGCGTCCAGACACAGCATGGTGTTGCCGATGAGCATGGCGGTGGTCAGGTGCCCGTTGACCATCATCCGGTTGCAGATGTTGGATATCTGGCTGTCCGTCAGGCGCTCGCCGTCGATCTCGGCTTCCAGGAGCTCGCTGACGAGGTCGCCGCGCGGCTTCTTCCTGCGCTCGACCGCCATGTCCTTCCAGTAGTCGCGCATCTCCCAGAGCAGTTCGAGTTCCTTCTCCAGCTGCTCCTTCTCCTCCAACTGCTCCTCCGGGGACTTGAGTTCCTCACCCCCCTGGAGCATCTTGTCCATCCACCCGCGCAGGATGACGCGGTCGCTCGGCGGGACGCCCATGAGATCCGCGATCACGATGAGCGGCAGCGGTGCGGCGAAGTCCTTCATCAGGTCGAAGGACGGCTTGCCCTCCACCTGGTCCAGGAGCTCATGGATGATGCCGTGCACCTGGGACTCGAGGCGCCCCAACAGGGCGGGCTTGAAGGCGTGGTCGACCAGGCCGCGCAGCTTGCGGTGCTTCGGCGGGTCGGTGTGGCCGAAGTCGCCGTCGACGAGGGCGTAGTCCACCTGGATGGGTTCCAGGCGCATCATGTCGCTGGAGAAGACCTTCGTGTTGCTGAGGGCCTCGGCGCACTCGGGGTAGCCGTAGATGTTCCACATCTTGATCTCTTCGTCATACGAGACGAGATTCTCGGGGCGCTTTCCGCGAAGCCAGAAATGCCCCGGATGCACATCCCAATGGTCGACGGGCGAAGCCATGGGGGAGTCCTTCCGTGAAAGGTATGGGTATGTCTCGGGTTGAAAAGGGGTGGGTGAGTTCGCCGGAAATCAGCGATCGCGGGCGGACCGTGCCTCGATGACGTTCAGTACCTCCTGGGCGAGGTCGACCAGGTACATGTGGCCACCCGGGAGCTCCACGTAGTCGAACTCGCTCGTGGTCGCGTCCCGCCACTGCCGGGCCTCTTCGGCGGTGACCAAGGTGTCGGAGTCGCCGCGTATCGAGCTGATCGGGACGGACACCGGTTCATCGGTGCTCGGGACGTAGTTCTCGTGCATCTCGCAGTCGGCCTGCAGCATGGGGAGAATCAGTTCACGCAGCTCCGGATGATCGAGCGCCTCGTGCCGGAATCCCGCGAACTCCTCGACCCGGGCGAGGAACTCGTCGTCCGGCAGCCCCGTCGCCCGCCGCTCCCGCTGGGTCCACGGCCCCGGCGAACCACTGACGACCAGCCGCTCGACGTGCACATCGCGCGTGCTCAGCAGATGCACCAGCTCGTACGCGAGCACCGCGCCCAGGCTGTGCCCGAACAGCACCGTCCGCGCCCCCGCGCCCAGGTCCGCGACAATGTCGTCGATCGAGTTCTTGGCCGCCTCGACAACGTTCCGGTACGGCGTCTCGAGGAGCTTCCGCTCCCTGCCGGGCAGTTCGACCGGGACCACGCGCCACCGGTCGCCGGCCGGTTCACGCCACGGGTGGAAGAACGAAGGGCCCGCTCCCGCGAACGGCACGCACAGCAGCACGGTCTCGTCCCGGTCTTCCCCGGACATACGGGTTTCCCTCACCCCGACCAACCCCAATCATTAATTCGAAGGTTCGTTTTTGAAGCACGCCTGGTGCTATCGGCTCACCGTGTCGAGGGATTCGATGTACGCGGAAATCGACGCCACCGTCGGATTGAGGAACATCTGGTCGATGGGGACCTCGACGCCCAGCTCGTCGATGAAGGCACCCTGAATCCTGGCCATGATCACGGACTGGCCGCCCAGGGCGAAGAAGTCGTCGTCCACCGAGATGTCGTCGCGCTGGAGTTCTCGGCACCAGATGGTGCGCACGCTGTCGGCAATCATCACAGTCCTCCCGGTTGTCATCAAGGTCCGCCGACTATGCCGTCGCGGGGCTGCCGGCGAATTCGTTCCGGTACGCCTCGACCAGCGCCGCGCGGTCCACTTTTCCGTGCGGACTCAGCGGAATCCGCGGAATGCTGATGAACCTGGCCGGAACCATGTTCCGCGGCAGCGTCCCGAGAAGGCGGGCGCGCACGTCGTTCTCGGCGAGATCGTCCCCGTCCGGGACGAGGAACGCGATCAGCTCGGCCTCGCCGGCATCGGCGTACGTGATCACCACGGCGGCCTCCCGGATCCCGGCCAGCCTGCCGAGCGCGCGTTCGACGTCGGCGGGATCGATCCGCATTCCCCGCACCTTGACCTGCGCGTCCATCCTGCCGACCACGACGAGGTCCCCGGCCGGCGTCACATAGCCCCGGTCGCCCGTGCGGTACAGCCTGCGCGACTCGCCGTCGACCACGATCGTGGTGAACCGCTCGGATTCGGGACCGGTGCCATTGAGGTAGCCCGCGCCGACACTGGCACCGGAGATGCAGATCTCACCGGACTCCCCGGCCCCGACACCGCGCATCCGCTCGTCGAGGATGTGGAGGTCGGTGTTGTAGGCCGGCTTGCCGACCGGCGGGTTGTCGTGTTCGCCGGCCCAGTACTCGGCGAGGTCGTACGACGACGCCACGTCCGTGCACTCGGCGACACCGTACTGGTGCAGCAGGGTGCACGAATTGCCCTCGCGCCGCGCCCAGTCCGCGATCCGCCGGGCCTTCAGCGGCTCCCCGCCGAAGAGCACGTAGTCGAGCCGGGTGAGGGTGTCACCGCCACGTGCGGTCTCCCAGTCCACCAGCAGATACAGCGTGCTCGAGGCGCAGTGCACCGTGCGCACATCGTGCTCGGCCAGCATGCGGTAGGCCATCGCGGCGTCGAAGTTCCGGCTCGCCATCAGATTCTGGGTGGCTCCGCAGAACAGCGGCGTCATCAGGCTGCGCTGGGAGAGGTCGAACCCGAACGCGCTGACGACCAGATTGTTCGACCCGCGGTGCAGGCCGTACTCGATCTTCAGCCAGTTCAGCAGGTTGAACCAGCCCTCGTGCCGCACCGCGGTCACCTTCGGCGTACCGGTCGACCCGGACGTGAAGACCGCGTAGCACACATCGTCCCCGGTGACCGGGATGTCGGGGCCGGTCGCCGGCAGATCCGCCAACTGGTCGGACAACTGGTCCAGATCGACGACCTCGACGGCCGCCGAGCCGACCAGCCCGGCCGTCGCGGGGGAGGCCACGATCAGGGCGAGATCGGGCATCTGCCCCAGCAGCAGCTGGAGTCTCGCCGCGGGGTAGGACGGGTCGAGCGGTACGTAGGCCGCGCCTGCCTTCAGTGTGCCGAGGATGGCGACGAGCAGGTCGATCGAGTAGTCGAGGCAGACGCCGACCCGCGCACCCCGGCCGTGTCCGCGTGCGGCGAGGAAGTGCGCGAACCGGTTCGCCCTCGCGTCGAGTTCCGCGTACGTCACCCGCTGCCCGGCGCAGAAGACGGCGACGGCGTCGGGGGTGGCTGCCGCGTGCGCCTCGAACTGCTTGTGGACGACGGGCTCCGAGGGCAGCGCGACCCGCTTTCCCTGAAGGATCATCAACTGACTCCGATATGAGAGATGTCCGGTGAGGCGAAACCAATCCAGGACCGCTCCGACAGGCGCTGCGGGAAAGCCATCACCGTCTTCCGCATGGAAATTGTCTGGGCCCGACGAATGTATAACCGTCACGGAGTGCCGCGGAATGCGAAATCGGCGGGGCCGGCGCAGCGCGCCGTTCGGTGTCGTCCTGTCGACAGGACACCCGGCATCCGCGGCCGGCCCGGAATGCTGTCGCCACCGTAGGATCCCGGTCGTCGAGGCCACAAGGGCCGTGCCCGCCTCACGACGGGGTCTGCACGCAGTCCTGTCGACGGGACAGAACCCCCCTTCGGCGCACCGGAATCGGTCCGAGCCCGTATTCGCTTGACCGTGCAGCACCCAGCCGCAAGGATATTGATCGTCCGGAGATTCGGAATTTTGCTCCGAATTGCCGATCGGAGATAATCGGTCGGCTGGAATGGACCCCGAGGGCGATGGATTATTCCGTTCTCGGATCGATGCCGTGGAATGCATCGCCGGACAATTCGCTTTCCCTCCCGATCCGCCTGTTCGCGTGGAGTGATGGACGTGCCTGATTCGATGGAGCAAGACCGGTCGCCCATGGCGGCCGACGGTGCTGTCCCGCGTCCGGCCGACGTCACGATCACCGCGTTGTTCGAACGGCAGTCGAGGGCGACGCCCGAGGCGATCGCTGTGGTGTGCGACGACCGCACGCTGACCTATGGTCAACTCGCCGAGTGGTCCGACCGCTTCGCTGCCGGTCTCATCGACCGGGGTGTGGGCCCCGAGGCCGCCGTGGCGGTCACGCTGCCGCGCTCCGCGGAACTCGTCGCGGTGCTGCTCGGCGTGCTCAAGGCCGGCGCCGCCTACCTTCCGATGGACCCGGACTACCCGGTCGAACGCATGGAGTTCATGCTCCGCGACGTACGGCCGACCCTGCGGATCGGGACCGACCGCGCCCCCGGCGAGCCCCACGGCCCCTGCCCTGTCGTGACACCCGCCGAGATCACGGCCGGCGCCGGCACGCCGGGCACCGTCCAGGCCCCCCGCCCCGAGCAACTCGCGTACGTCATCTACACATCGGGCTCGACGGGGACCCCCAAGGGCATCGGCATCACCCACCAGGACGTGGCGGACCTCGCGTCGGACAGCCAGTTCGCCGGCGGCGCCCACACCCGCGTGCTGCTGCACTCGCCGCTCGCCTTCGACGCCTCGGTCTACGAGTTGTGGGTCCCGCTGCTGACCGGCGGCCGGGTCGTGGTCGACACCTCGCAGGACCTCACCCCAGGTGTCCTCGCCGGCCTCGTCGCCCGCCACGGAGTGACGGCGCTCTGGCTGACGAGCGCTCTGTTCAACGTCCTGGTCGAGGACGACCCCCACTGCCTGGCCGGGCTGCGGGAGGTCTGGGCCGGCGGCGACCGGGTGCTGGCGCCGGTCGTCCGGCGGGCCATGGAGGCGTGCCCCGACACCCGGTTCGTCAACGGCTACGGGCCGACCGAGACCACGGTTTTCGCGACCAGCCACCGGGTGGAGCGCGCACAGGACCTCGGCGCGGACGTACCGATCGGACGCGCCCTGAACACCATGCGGGCCCATGTCCTCGACGAGCGCCTGCGCCCCGTGCCCCCGGGCACACCCGGCGAGCTGTACGTCGCCGGCGGCGGACTGGCCCGCGGCTATCTGAACCGGCCGGCACAGACGGCCGAGCGGTTCGTCGCCTGCCCGTTCGGAGCGTCCGGCGAGCGGATGTACCGCACCGGTGACCTGGTGACCGCCACCGAGGACGGCGAGCTGACCTACCAGGGGCGGGCCGATCACCAGGTGAAGGTGCGCGGCTTCCGCATCGAACCCGGCGAGGTCGAGGCCGCACTGCTCGCGCACCCCGAGGTGGCGCACGCCGCGGTGGTCGCCCGCCAGGACGCCGGCCCCGGCGGTGGCAAACAGCTGGTCGGGTACGTCGTACCGGCAGCCCTCGGCAGTGCGACGAGCGGGGAGGACCTGCGGGCCTTCCTCGGCGCCCGGCTGCCCGAGTACATGGTGCCCGCCGCGTTCGTCCTGCTCGACAGTCTGCCGCTGACCCCCAACGGCAAACTGGACCGGGCGGCGCTCCCCGCGCCGGAGTTCACCTCGACCGCATACCGCTCGCCCGCCACGGACGGCGAGCGCATCCTCGCGGCGGTGTTCTCCGAGGTGCTGGGACGGGAACGGGTCGGCGTCGACGACGACTTCTTCTCCCTCGGCGGCGACAGCATCCAGTCGATCCAGGTGGTGTCCCGCAGCCGGGCGCGCGGCCTGTCCGTCAGCTCGCAGGAGATCTTCCGGCGCCGGACCGTCGCGGCCATCGCCGCGGCCGCCGCCGAGGCCCCCACCGACGGACCGCCCGTCCTCGCCGAACCCGAGGGCGGCGGCGTGGGACGGATGCCCCTGATGCCGGTCGCCCACTGGCTCCGCGACCGTGGGCCGGGCTTCGACCGGCTGCTGCAGGCGGTGGTACTGGAACTCCCGCCGGGCATCGACCGCACCGGCCTGTCGGCCGTCCTCACCGCGGTCGTCGACCGTCACGACCTGCTGCGAGCCCGGCTGCTCCCCGACGGACTGCTCGTCGGGGAGCCCGGCTCCGTGGACGTCGACTCCCTCATCCGGCAGGTCGCCCACGAAGGGCCCTGGACCGGAGAGTCCTGGCACAGGCTGCTGACCGGCGAACTCGAGGCCGCCGCGGGGAGACTCGACCCGGCCACGGGCGTGGTCGCGCAGTGCGTGTGGTTCGAGCCGCCGTCCGGTCCCGGACGACTGCTGCTCGCCCTCCACCACCTCGTGGTCGACGGCGTCTCCTGGCGGATCCTGATGCCCGATCTCGCGTCCGCGTGGCACCAGATACGCGAGGGGCGCACCCCCGAACTGCCGCCCGTCGGGACCTCCGTACGGTGCTGGGCCCACGCCCTGGCGGACGAGGCGTCGAGCGAGGCCCGGCGCGCCGAGCTCGAGACATGGCGGTCGATCGTCGACGGCCCCGACCCGGTCCTGGGGAACCGGCGCCTGGACCCGGCCGCTGACGTGCGCAGCACGGTCGAGAAGGTCCGCGTCCAGCTGCCGGCACCGGTCACCCAGGCGCTGCTGACCGCCGTACCGGACGCCTACCGCGGCGGAGTCAACGACGGCCTGCTGGCCGCTCTCGCCCTGGCCGTCGCCCGCTGGCGCCGCGACAGGGGCGTCATCGAACCCTCGACACTGCTCCGCCTGGAGGGCCACGGCCGGGAGGAGGAGGCCATCCCGGGGGCCGACCTGTCCCGCACCGTCGGCTGGTTCACCAGCGTCTTCCCGGTGCGGCTCGACACCGCGGGCATCGACCTCGACGCGGCCTTCGCGGCCGGCCCCGCCGCGGGATCCCTGCTCAAGGCGGTGAAGGAACAGCTCCTGGCCGTACCGGACCGGGGCCTGGGCTACGGCCTGCTGCGCCACCTCGACCCCGGAGGCGCAAGGGCACTGGGTACCTCGTCCCTCGGGCAGATCGGGTTCAACTACCTGGGCCGGTTCTCCGCCACCGACATGCCGGAACATCTGCGCGGCCTCGGCTGGACGCTGACCTCCGACATCGCGGAGTACACGGAGCTCGCCGAGCTCGACGCGGGCCACGACCCGGCCATGCCGGCCCTGTGCGAGCTGGACATCAACGCCATGGTCACCGACACCCCCGAAGGCCCCAGGATCGGCGCCGTGTTCGCCGCCCCCAAGGGCGTGCTGTCCGCCGAGGAGGTGCGCGAGCTGGCGGACCTGTGGTGCACCGCGCTCACCGCCCTGGCACGCCATGCCACCTCGCCGGACGCGGGCGGCCTGACCCCGTCCGACGTGCCGCTGGTCACCGTCACGCAGCCGGAGATCGAGGCGTGGGAGAGCCGCTACCGAGGGCTCACCGACATCTGGCCGCTGACCGCCTTGCAGTCCGGCCTGCTGCACCACTCCCTGCTGGCCGACCACGACGCCGACACCTACCAGGTCCAGCTGGTGTTCGACTTCGAGGGCCCGGTGGACGCGGTGCGGATGCGGGCCGCGGGCCAGGCCGTGCTGAGGCGGCACGCCGCCCTGCGCACGGCATTTGTGCCCAACGCCGCGGGTGACCTGGTGCAGCTCGTCGTGGACGGCGCCGAACTGCCCTGGCGGGAGCGCACGGTGACCGCCGACTCCTTCGAGCGGTTCCTCACCGAGGACCGCACCGAGCCGTTCGACCCGGCGACGCCGCCGCTGCTGCGCCTGACCTTGGTCCGCCTCGACAACGCCCACACCCGGCTCGTCCTCACCGCCCACCACGTCCTGTTCGACGGCTGGTCCGAACCCCTCCTGCTGCACGACCTGATCCGGCTCTACGCCGACGCCCCCGCCTCGCTGCCCGCCGCACGCTCCTTCAAGGACTTCCTCGCCTGGCTGGACCGGCAGGACCACGACCGCTCGGTGCGCGCACACACCGAGGCACTGGCGGGCCTCGCCGGACCCACCCTTGTCGCGCCTGCCGGAACCGGCACGTCGGCGACCGGCTTCGGCGTCCGCGACCTCGCGCTGACCACCGACGAGGCACAGGCGCTCGTCCGGCGCGCGGCCGAACTGGGCAGCACTCCCAGCACCCTGGTCCAGGCCGCGTGGGCGGCGGTGCTCGCCGAGATCACCGGCAGCACCGACGTGGTGTTCGGCACCACGGTCTCCGGACGGCCGCCGACCCTGCCCGGCGTGGACTCCGTCGTCGGACTGTGCATCAACACGCTCCCGGTACGGGTGCGTTGCCGTCCGTGGAGCACTCCGGCGCAACTCGTCGCCGATCTGCAGGCGACCCACGCGGGCCTGCTGGAGCACCACCACACCGGCCTGATCGACATCCACGCCGCCACCGGGTTCGACGCCCTCTTCGACACCCTGGTCGTCTACCAGTCCTATCCCTTCGACAACACCGCCATCGCCGAGGCGAGCGCGGCTGCCGGACTCTCCGCGCCCGGCTTCCGGTCCCTGGCCGGATCGCACTACCCGCTCGTCGTGATGGCCGAGCAGGACCCCCTTCCGCGACTGCGGCTGCAATACAAGAACGGTCCCCTCGACCCGGACACCGTGGACCGGATCGCCGACCTCCTGCTGCGCACGCTGCGGGCGTTCGTGGCCGACCCCTCCACCGCCCTGGGAACGGTCGCCGCCGGCCGGCCCGAGGCACGGACCACCGGCCCCGGCAGCGCCCTGCCCGGACCGCTCATCGCCGCCCGCGTCGCACAGAACGCCTCCGCCGCGCTCGTCGTCGATGACGTGCCGACGACGCTCGGCGAGATCGCGTCGGACGCCGAGCGGCTCGCCCGCACCTGTCGGCAGAGCGGGCTGGGTCCGGGATCGGTCGTGGCGGTCAACTGCGCCCACCCGGTGGATCAGCTGACGGGCATGCTGGCCGTGCTCGGCATCGGCGCCTGCTTCGTCGAGCTCGATCCGAAGGAACCCCTCGCCTGGTCGGAGGCGGTGGCACGGGAAGCCCTCCCGGACGCGGCCGTCGTGGACGAGTCGACGCCGGGACGGCCATGGGGCGACCTGCCCCGCATCCTCGTCGGTTCCGGCGGCCCCGACGCGGCCGACGGCCCCGGGGACGGGCCGGGAGGCCTGCGGCCCGACCAGCCGGCCTGCCTCGACTTCGTACCGGACGCCACGGCGACCCCGTACGGTCTGCTCCTCACCCAGGCCGGACTGGCTGCCGGCGTGGCACGGTTCGCCGGCATCGCGGACGAGCCGCTGATGGCGGGGCCCGACACGCGCGCCACCGAACTGCTGCTCGCGCTCTGCGGTGGCCGCCGGGTCGAGATCCGCAAGGGATCGCCCCCGCTGTCGGCGGTTCCCGCCGCCGGGAACGAGACTCGCCTGCTCAGCCCGTCCCTGGCGGCTGTCGCACCCGCAGGCGCGGGCGAGCTGTACGTGTCCGGGGAGTTCGCGCACGGCGTGCCCGGGCGGCCCGGGGCCACCGCGCAGCGGTTCGTCGCAGACCCGCACGGCGCGCCCGGCAGCCGCCTGTACCGCACCGGCGTGCGGCTCCGGCACACCGCGGGGCCGGTTCCTGCGGACTTCGCCGGGCACGACGCGCGGACCGGACCGGAGGCGGTGCGGACGGTGCTCCTGGCTCACCCGCACGTGGCACAGGCCGCGGTCGTCACGACCACGCAGGGCCTCGTCGCGTATGTGGTCGCCGCCGAGCAGCAGGTCCTCGCCGCCGACGCGCTGCGGGCCCATGTCGCCCAGCTTCTGCCTGCCCGCATGGTCCCCGCCGCGCTGGTGGCCCTGGACGCCATGCCGACCACCGCCGGCGGACGGATCGACCTGCGGCGCCTGCCCGACCCGCCGGGCACCAGCCGCCGTGCGGCACGCACCGGCCATGAGGAAGCGCTGTGCCGGCTGTTCGCGGACGTCCTCGGACGGCAGGAGGTGGGCATCGACGACGACTTCTTCGCGCTCGGCGGCAACTCCCTGCTCGCCACCCGTCTGATCAGCCGCATCCGCGATCAGCTCGGCACGGAGGTCGCCATCGGGGCCATATTCCGGCACCGGACCATCGCCGAGCTCGCCGCCCGCTGGGACGAGAACACCACGAGGAGCGGCCCGCGGCTGCGTAGACGGAGCAAGGAGTGACCCCGTATGGCCCCTACGTCCCGACCCGATCAGGAACTGCGCAGGACAACCGCAGCATGGCGAGAGGTGTGCGCATGAGCGTTCAGACATCGGAACTCGTCGCCGAGACGCCGTACATCTGGCGGGCCCGGCGGCCGGAGAGCACCCAACGGCTGATCTGCCTGCCGCACGCCGGCGCGGGAGCCGTGGCCTACGCCGACTGGATCCCGCTGCTGCCGCCGGAGATCGAACTCGTCGCGGTGCAGCTGCCCGGCAGGCAGAACCGGATCGCCGAGGAGCCGTTCACCGCGGTCGGCCCGCTCGTCAGCACGCTCACGCACGCCCTGCGCCCGGTCCTCGACCGCCCGTACGCGATCTTCGGCCACTCCTGCGGCGCAGCCCTCGCGTTCGAGCTTGCCAAGGCGCTCCGGGCGCGCGGCCGGCGCGGCCCGGACCAGCTCTTCATGTCCGCCCAGCCCGCCCCCGGCTTCACCGGAGTCCGGCAGTTGTCCGACCTGCCCGACGACGAGTTCCGCGCCGAGATGCTGGCGCTCGGCGGCATTGACCGCGAGATCCTCGAGGACCCGTTCGTACTCGACTCCCTGCTGCCCGCCCTGCGCACCGACTTCGCCCTGTGGGAAGGGCACCGCACCGCGCCCTCGGAACCCCTCGACTGCCCCCTGACCGTGCTGTGCGGCGACAACGACCCGCGCACGCCCCCGGACTCCGTCGCCGGGTGGCAGGCGCACACCAACGCCGAGTTCTACGCCCGGTTCTACCCGGGTGGCCACTTCTACTTCCTGGAGTCCGGCGCGGCCGACGTCGTGTCCTTCCTGTCCCGGAAGATGCTGACGAGCAAGGGGAGGGCCGCATGAGCCCCGCCGACCCCCTGGGTCAGGAAACCCTGGACGGCATCGCCGAGGCGGCCCTGTCGGTCCCCGGAGTCGGCGACGCCGCGGCCGTGGTCCGCAGGAGCGTGCGTGCCGCCGGGCGGCCCGTCCCGACCGTCGCCGCCAGCCCCACTCGGGTACCGGCCGAGGACGCCGCCGACCGTCCGCCCGCCGAGCTCTATGGCGGTGACCTGCGTATACCCGACGGCGCCCCGGACACCCTGCAACAGGCTCTGCGCGATGCGGCCGAACTGGCTCCGGACAAGGGCACCGTCTTCATCCGGCGGGGCCGGGGGGACGAACTCCAGACCTACCCGGAGCTGCTGGCCGAGGCCCAGCGCGTGCTCGCCGGGCTGCGTGCCGCCGGCCTGCGCCCGGGCGACGCCGCCCTCTTCCAGTTCGATGACAACCGGGCCTATCTCACCGCCTTCTGGGCCTGTGTGCTCGGCGGGTTCGTGCCGACACCGGTGGCGGTCGCTCCCACGTACCACGCCGCGAACGACACCAACCGGCGGCTGCACAACGTCTGGCACCTGCTGGACCGGCCGCCGCTGCTCACCGACGACGCCACCGCGCCCGCCCTCGCCGAGGTGCGGGACCTGTGGGCCGAGCCGGAGGTGCGGATCCTCACCCTCGGTGAGCTGCTGGCCTGCCCGCCCGACACCGACTGGTACCCGGCGACGCCCGACTCGCCGGTGCTGAACCTGCTCACCTCCGGCAGCACCGGCGTGCCCAAGTGCGTGCAGCACACCAACGCCACGGTCGTCTCCAGGTCCTTGGCCTACGCGCAGGCAAGCGGAATGGGCAGCGACGAGGTCAGCCTCCTGTGGATGCCCTTCGACCACGTCACCGTCGTCCACTGCAACATCCGGGACGTCTTCCTGCGGTGTCTGCACGTCAACGCCAAGATCGAGCACTTCCTCGCCGACCCGCTGCTGTGGCTGGACTGGGCCGACCGGTACCGGGCGACCAACACCTGGGCGCCGAACTTCGCCTTCGCGATGGTCAACGACCACGCCGAGGAGATCCGCACCAAGCGCTCCTGGGACCTGTCCCGTTTCCGCACCCTCCTCAACGGGGGTGAACCGGTCGTCGCCGGGACCAGCCACCGGTTCCTGGAACTCCTCGCGCCGCACGGGCTGCCCGCCGACGCGATGATCCCGGCCTGGGGCATGGCGGAGACCTGCTCCGGCGTCACCTACGGCCGCCAGCACCTGGACGACCGCACGGCCGGCACCGTCGCCGTCGACCCCGCCTCGCTCGGCGGCACGGTCCGCGAGGTGGACCCGGGCGATCCCGGGGCCGTGGTGATCTCCACCGTGGGCACCCCCATCCCGGGCGTGCGGATCCGCGTGATGGACGACTCCGGGGCGGTGGTCCCGGAGGGCCGCCTGGGCGAGCTGTGCATCAGCGGCCGCACGATGATGACCGGCTACCACAACAACGCCGAGGCCAATGCCACGTCGTTCGACGACGACGGCTGGTTCCACACCGGCGACCTCGCGTTCGTCCGCGACGGCGACCTGGTGATCGCCGGACGCAAGAAGGACCAGATCGTGGTGCGCGGCATCAACTACCTCGCGCACGAGATCGAGAACGTCGTCGAGCAGGTGGAAGGGGTCCGGGTCACCTTCAGCGCGGCGACCGGAGTACGCGAGCCCGGCGAGGGGTCCGACCGGCTGGCGATCTTCTTCGTCCCGCGCAGCTGGGACGACGGCGTCATCACCCGGACCGTCGACGCGATCAGGGCCGTCCTGGTGCGCGAGGTCGGACTCGCCCCCGATCTGGTCGTCCCGGTGACCGAGACCGAGTTCCCGAAGACCGGCAGCGGCAAGGTGCAGCGCGCCGCTCTCACCGCCGAGCTGCGCGCGGGCACCTTCGCGGACCGGGTCATCGGGGCCGGGGCCGATGAACGGCCCGACAGCCGGCTGGTCAGGCGCCAGTGGACAGAACTTCCCGCTCCCGGACCCGGGAACGGGAAAGCCGGGGCCCGGCTCGTCCTGGCCGAGGACGACGAACTCGTATCCCTCGGCCTCGACGGACCGGTGATCGCCGTACACCACGGCGATCGGCTGCACGCGGACGCGGCGGACCGCTACCGCGCCGACGCACGCGACCGCGCGCAGCTGACCCGGTTGCTGAAGGACGTGACCGATCGGCACGGACCGATCGGCACCGTCGTGTACGGACGGACCCTCTCCCGCACGGACGAGGACCCCGCCGGGCGGCTGGCCGCGGCCACCGCCGAACTGACCGCCCTCCTCGGCGCGCTCGCCGACGCCCCGGACGGTGACAGCCCCATGGTGCTCGTGCTCACCTCGGGGTCCGTGCACGTGCGGTCCGGCGACCGGATCGACCTGGGCACCTGCGCCCTGCCCGGACTGATCCGCACCGCCGTGAGCGAGCTGCCCGGACCGACCATCCGTCAACTCGATCTGCCCTCGGACCGCAGCGCCTGGGCGGACGCCCTGCGGACCGAACTCGCGGATGGCACGCACCGGGGCATCGTCGCCGCCCGGCAGAACAGGCGGTGGCAGCCGCGCCTGAGCCCGGTCCCCGACGACGAGACCGGTGCACCACCGGTGACCCCGGGCGGTACGTACCTGGTGACGGGCGGGCTCGGCGGCATCGCCCACGACCTCGCCGGCTATCTGGTCGCCACCTACGGTGTGCGCCTGCTGGTCGTGGGCCGCTCTCCCGCCGACGGTGCGGCCGGCGAACGGCTGGCCGAGCTGCGCTCCCTGGGCGACGTCCTGCACGAGCAGCTCGACGTCGCCGACGCCGAGGCCGTCGAGGCCGCCGTGACGCGTGCCGAGGCGCACTGGGGCGCCCCCCTCGGCGGTGTGCTGCACCTGGCCGGAGCCGACCCGACGGACCAGTGGGCCGACCTCGACCGGCACACGCTCGTCAACGAGTCCGCCGAGACGTTCGGCCGGCACTACCGCCCCAAGGTCACCGGCACGCTCGCACTGGCCCGGATGCTGGAGCGCCGGCCCGAGGCGTCGCTCGTGCTCTTCGGCTCCGTCAACGGGGAGTTCGGCGGGCACTCCTTCGGCGCCTACGCCACCGCCAACAGCTTCCTCACCGGATTCGCCGACCACTGGCACCACGAGCGGCGGCGAGCGGTGCACTGCCTGTCCTGGAGCATGTGGACCCAAATCGGCATGAACCGCGGCAGCTCCACCGCCCCGGCCCGCAGCCGCGGCTTCAGCGCCGTCGAACCCGCCGAAGGTCTGCGGCTGTTCCTCGCCGGCATCGCCCGCCCCGACCACCACCTGATCGTCGGCCTCGACCTGGCGCACCCCGCCATCGTCGACGAGCTCGTGCCGGACCACCTGCGGACCGGTGAGATCGTCGTCGCGCACACAGCCCTCACCGCCGACGGCGCCGCGTCCGAGGCCGTACGGGAGGCCGTCCAGGCAGCTGCCGGCGACTGCCCGGTGCCGGTGCGCACGGTCGAGGTCGAGCACATCCCGCGACGGCCGGACGGCGCCGTCGATGCCGCCACGCTGCTGCAGATGACCGCATCCGACCGCAGGCGCCGGCCCTCGACACCACCGGCGACGCCACTGGAGCAGCAGCTCGCTCTGCTGTGGGCCGAAGCCCTCGACCGCCCGGCGATCGGCCGGGACGACTCGTTCTTCGACCTCGGCGGGAACTCGCTGCGGGCGACCCGGCTGCTCGCCCTGATCGACGACCGGGTCGGCGTCCGGCTCGGCACCCAGGAACTCTTCGAGAACCCGACCGTGGCCGAACTGGCGGCGGTGGTCGCGGACCACGGCGCGGACTGACCCCGCCGGTCCGGCCCACGAGCCCAGGTCCGTCCACCGTGACCGGCCCGACTCCCAGAACACCGAGCGAGGAGCGAACGCACCATGATTCCCCTGTCCTACGCACAACGGCGACTTTGGTTCATCGACCGGTTCGAAGGACCGTCGGCGACATACAACATCCCGTTCGTGCTGCGGCTTCACGGGGCACTCGACACCGGTGCGTTCGCCTCGGCGGTGCGGGACGTGGTGGTCAGGCACGAGAGCCTGCGCACCCTGTTCGTCGAGGAGACGGACGGCGTGCCCGGCCAGTGGATCGTGCCCGCGGACGAGATGCGCCTGCCCGTCCCGGTCGTCGACGCGGAACCCGGCGACGTGCCCGGACTGCTGGCCGAGGCGGCGGCGCACACCTTCGACCTGGCCACGGAGATCCCGCTGCGGGCGACCCTGCTGCGCTGCGGACCCGCGGACCACGTCCTCGTCCTGGTGGTCCACCACGCCGCCGCCGATGGTGAGTCGATGGGCCCGCTGGCCCGAGACCTCGCCGCGGCCTACACGGCCCGGGTCCGCGGCACGGAACCGGAGTGGGACGAACTGCCCGTCCAGTACGGCGACTACACGCTGTGGCAGCGTGAACTCCTCGGCGACGCCGATGACCCCTCCAGCGTGCTCGCCACCCAACTGCGCCACTGGCGGGCCGAACTGGCCGACGCCCCCCAGCAGACCCGGTTGCCCACCGACCACCCGCGTCCTGCCCGAGCCACCCACCAGGGCGACGCGATCGAGTTCACCGTCACCCCCGAGCTGACAGCCGCCGTCACGGAACTGGCACAGCAGCGCGGCCTGACCGTGTCGATGGCGATGCAGGCCGCGCTGGCCGTGCTGCTGCACCAGCTCGGCGCCGGGGACGACATCACCCTCGGCTCCACCATCGCCGGACGCACCGAAGAGGAACTGACGGACCTGGTCGGCTTCTTCGTCAACACGTGGGTGCTGCGCACGGACCTGTCCGGCAATCCGCCGCTGGAGCAGGTGCTGGACCAGGTGCGGGACAAGGCCATCGGCGCCTACGAGAACCAGGCTGTGCCCTTCGAACGGCTGGTGGAGGCCCTCAGCCCGGAGCGGTCCACCGCATACCACCCCTTCTTCCAGGTCATGTTCAGCTGGCAGACCGAGGCCCGTGTGGACATCGAACTGCCCGGGGCGACCGCACACCTGGAGGCCGTGCCGACCGGAACCGCCAAATTCGACCTGGAGTTCAACCTCACCGCCACCGACGGCGGCATACGCTGCACCCTGGAATACGCGACCGACCTGTTCGAGCGGTCCACCGTCGAACGGATGGGCAACCGTTTCATCCGTGTCCTGGAGCGGCTCGTCGCCGGCCCCGCCACCCGCGTCGGCGACGTCGACGTCCTCACACCCGCCGAGCGCACACTCCTCGACCGGTACGCCGGTACCTCCGCGCCGACCCCCGCTGTCACCGTGCCCGCCCTCGTCGAGCGGCAGGTCGCCGCGTCCCCGGACGCGCTCGCCGTGGTCTTCGGCACCGAGGAACTGACCTACCGGGAACTCGACGCCCGCGCCGATCGCGTCGCCCATGTGCTCGCCCGGCACGGCGCCGCCCCCGAGACCCTGGTCGGCCTGGCGCTGCCCCGCTCGGCCGACCTGGTCGTGGCCCTGCTCGGCATCCTCAAGTCCGGCGCCGCCTACGTCCCGATCGACCCGCGCTACCCCAGCTCCCGCCTGGACCTCATCCTCTCCCAGGCCAGACCCTGCCTCGTGCTGACCGACCGGGCCACTGCGGCCGTGCTCCCGGACGACGGCACGCCCCGCCTGTACCTCGACGACATCGACCTGTCGGACGGCCTGCGTGGCGCGCTCGAAGTCGCGGCACGACCGGACAACCTCGCCTACGTCATGTACACCTCGGGCTCCACGGGCACCCCGAAGGGCGTCGCCATCACGCACCACGGCGTCGTCAACGGTGTCACCCGGCTGGCACCGGCCGTCGGCCTCGGCCCGGGGGCACGGATGCTCGCCGGTACGTCGATCAACTTCGACGTGTCCGTGTTCGAGACCATCACCACGCTGAGCACCGGCGGCACCGTCGAGATCGTCCGGGACGTCCTCGCTCTCGGCGAACGCGGAGGCTGGTCCGGCAGCGTCATCAGCACGGTGCCCTCCGTCTTCAGCGAACTGATCGACGACATCGCCGGGAAGACGACCGTGGACACCCTCGTCTTCGCCGGTGAGGCACTGCCCACCTCGCTCGTGCGACGGGTGCGGGACGCCTTCCCCGGGGTACGGGTGATCAACGCCTACGGGCAGAGCGAGAGCTTCTACGCCTCTGCCTGCGACGTCACCGAACCGGCCGTCCCGGACGTCTCCGGCAGCGCCCCGGTCGGTGTGCCGCTGGCCAACATGCGCGCCTACGTCCTCGGCCCGGGGCTCAATCCCGTGCCGCCGGGCGTGGTCGGCGAGCTGTACGTGGCGGGCGCGGTGGGCCGCGGCTATCTCGGCCAGGCCCCGCTGACCGCGGAGCGGTTCGTCGCCGACCCGTTCGGCCCGGCCGGTGGGCGCATGTACCGTACCGGCGACCTCGCCCGCTGGAACGCCGCCGGACAACTGGAGTTCGCAGGCCGCGACGACCACCAGATGAAGCTGCGCGGCTTCCGCATCGAGGCCGGTGAGGTGGAGGCCGTGCTGACCTCCCACCCCGCGGTCGAGCAGGCGGTGGTCGGCATCCACGGTCGCACGGGCAGCCGGCAGCTGGTGGCTCACGTGGTGGCGACGGGAGCGAGCGGCGGCACCGTCGAGAGTCTCGGCGACCTGGCCGTCGACCTGACCGCCGGTGTGTCCGCCGCCGAGCTGCGCCGGTACGCCGCCGAACGGCTGCCGGAGTTCATGGTGCCGTCCGCCTTCGTCATGCTGGACCGCATGCCGCTCACACCGAACGGCAAGCTGGACCGCTCCGCGCTCCCCGCCCCCGAGATCCCCGCGGAGACCTACCGGGCGCCGCGGGCCGCTCACGAACACACCCTGGCCGACGTGTTCGCCGACGTCCTGGGCCTGGAGCGGGTCGGCGTCGACGACGACTTCTTCGCGGTCGGCGGCGACAGCATCCGTTCCATCCAGGTGGTCTCCCGGGCTCGCGCCCGCGGAATCGAGGTGAGCCCGCGCGAGATCTTCGAACGCCGGACGGTGGCCGGCCTGGCGGAGCTGGTCGAGGGCCGGGCAGGCGCCGACGAGCCAACTGTGCTGGCAGAGCTGGACGGTGGCGGTGTGGGGCCGATGCCGCTGCTGCCGATCGGTCACTTCCTGCTGGAGCAGGGCGCCGGGATCGACAGCTTCCCGATGAGTTCGGTGCTGGACCTGCCGTCCGGAATCGACGAGGCGGGCCTGGTGGCGACGCTGGGTGCGGTGCTGGACCGTCACGACGCGCTGCGCTCACGGCTGACCGATGGGTCGCTGGTAGTGACACCGCCGGGTTCGGTCGATGTGCGTGCCTTGCTGCGTGTCACGGATGAACAGGCCGACCTGCAGGACGAGTTGGATGCGGCGGTGCGTCGGCTGGATCCGTCGGCGGGCGTGATGGCGCAGTTCGTGTGGCTGGCGCCGGGCCGTCTTGTCATCGTGCTGCATCACCTGGTGGTGGACGGTGTGTCCTGGCGGATCCTGCTGCCGGACCTGGCCGAGGCGTGGAGCCGGGTGCGGGAAGGCGCGAAGCCCGAACTCGCTCCGGTGGCGACGTCGGTGCGGCGGTGGTCCCATGCCCTGGCCGACCAGGCGGTGTCGGACCGGAGGGTCGCCGAACTGCCCTACTGGCAGGGGGTGGTGGAAGGCCCGGATCCGTTGCTGGGGGCGCGAGCGCTGAATCCCGCCGTGGACGTTCAGGCAACGGTCGACAGCATCTGGGTGCGGCTGCCCGCGACGGTGACGGAGACGTTGCTGACGGCGGTGCCGGCGGCTTTCCGCGGCGGGGTGAACGACGGGCTGCTCGCGGGGCTGGCGCTTGCGGTGGCCCGATGGCGCCGCGACCAGGGCGTGACCGAACCCTCCACCCTGCTCCGTCTGGAGGGACACGGACGTGAGGAGGAGGCAGTCCCGGGGGCCGATCTGTCCCGCACGGTCGGCTGGTTCACCACGATGTTCCCGGTCCGCCTCGACACTGCGGGCGCCGACCTGGACGAGGCTTTCGCAGGCGGCCCGGCGGCCGGCGCCGTGCTCAAGGCCGTCAAGGAACAGCTGCTCGCCGTCCCGGACAAGGGTCTGGGCTACGGCCTGCTGCGCTATCTCAACGACGAGACCGGCGAGGTCCTCGCGCGACACTCCACCGGGCAGATCTCCTTCAACTACCTGGGGCACTTCTCGAGCGCCGACCTGCCGGAACACCTGCGCGGCCTCGGCTGGAACCGATCGGCGGCGGCGAGCACCATGCCGGCGCTCGACCCCGCCCTGCCCGCACTGGCCGTACTGGACATCAACGCCCTGGTCGAGGACGCCGACGACGGACCGCGACTGAGCGCCCGCTTCGCCTTCCCCACCGGCATCCTGACCCGCGAACAAGCGCAGCAACTGGCCGACGCCTGGTGCGCGGCCCTGAGCGCACTGGCCCGGCATGCCGCCGAGCCCGACGCCGGTGGCCTGACGCCCTCCGACGTGCCGCTGGTGGCGGTGCGCCAAGCCGAACTGACCGCGTGGGAACGCACCTACCCGGGTCTGAGGGACGTGTGGCCGCTGGCTCCGCTGCAGTCGGGTCTGCTGTTTCATGCGTTGATGGCGGATGCGTCGTTCGACGCCTACCACATGCAGATGGTGTATCACCTGTCCGGCACGGTGGATCCGCGGCGGATGCGGGCGGCGGGGCAGGCGCTGCTGGACCGGTACGCCTCGCTGCGTACCGCATTCGTGGCCGACGCCACCGGCGAGCATGTCCAGCTCGTCCTCGACGGAGTCGAACTGCCCTGGCAGGACATGGACTTCACGGGAATGGAGGGTCCCGAGCAGCAGGCGGAGATCGATCGGTTCCTGGCCGAGGACCGTGCCGCTCACTTCGATCCGGCCCGGCCCCCGTCGCTGCGACTGGCCCTGATCACCCTGGACCAGAACCGGTCCGAACTGGTCCTGACCGCACACCACATGCTGTTCGACGGCTGGTCCATGCCGCTGCTGCTGCAGGATCTGCTGCGGCTGTACGGCTCCGGCGGCGACGCCTCCGGCCTGCCCCCCGTTCGCGGCTACCGCGACTACCTGGCCTGGCTGTCGGCCCAGGACCGTGCCGCTGCCGCTGATGCCTGGGCGAGGGAACTCGACGGTCTCGACGAACCCACCCTCCTCGCCCCCGACGCCCAGGCGGAACAGGACGCGGAGGTGGGACAGGTGGACGTGGCGCTGACCGCCGACCTCTCCCGTGCCCTGGCCCGGCGTGCCGCCGAGCTCGGCATCACCCTCAGCACCCTCGTGCAGGGAACCTGGGCCATCGTGCTGGGGGCGCTCACCGGGCGCCAGGAGGTCGTCTTCGGCGCCACCGTGTCCGGACGGCCGCCCGCGGTCCCCGACGTCGACTCGATGGTCGGCCTGTTCATCAACACCCTGCCGGTACGTGTTCCGTTGTCTGCGCGGGAACCGCTGCGCCAGGTGCTGACCGGACTGCAGGAGCGGCAGGCCGCCCTGCTCGACCACCACCACCACGGACTGGCCGACATCCAGCAGTCCACCGGACTGACCGCCCTGTTCGACACCGCCGTCGTCTTCGAGTCCTACCCCGTGGACCGTACGGGCCTGACCGAGGCGCACTCGGCCGCCGGCGTGACCGTCACCGGCATCCGGCCCTACACGGGCAGTCACTATCCGCTGGTGGTGACCGCCGACGCCGACCCGCACCTCCGGCTGGCCCTCCAGTACCAGCACCATGTGTTCGACGCCGAGACGGTGACCGCCATCGCCGCCCGCTACCGGCGCGTGCTGGAACAACTGGCAGCCGACCCAGACCTGTCGGCCGGGCGCGTCGACGTCCTCGGGTCCGCCGAGCGGCAGCGCATCCTGACGAGTGCCGGCCCGGCCGGCGGGCAGGTCCCGGTGGCCGCCCTGCCCACACTGTTCGAGGCCCAGGTGGCCGCCCGCCCCGACGCGATCGCCGTCGAGGACGCACGGACCACACTCACCTTCCAGGAGCTGGACGAGCGGGCCAACCGGCTCGCCCACCACCTTCGGTCACTCGGCGCCGGCCCGGAGACCACGGTCGGCCTGTGCGTCGAGCGCGGCGCGGACCTCGTCATCGGCCTGCTGGGCATCACCAAGGCAGGTGCCGCGTACGTCCCGCTCGACCCCGACTATCCGGCCGACCGGCTGGCGTTCATGCTGCGCGACTCGGGCGTCCGGCTGGTGGTCACCGCACCCCGCGCCCGCGACGGGATCGCCGACGCCGGCACCGTGGTCGTCGACGTCGTCGCGGACCGGGAGGCGATCGACCGTCTGCCCGCGACCGTGCCCGAGCCCCGCCCCCGTACCGGTGACCTGGCCTACATCATCTACACCTCCGGCTCCACCGGTCTGCCCAAGGGCGTCCTCGTCCCGCACACCGGTATCGCCAACCTGGCCGCCGCGCTGGCCGAGCGGCTCGACGTCACGCCCGGCAGCAGGGTGCTCCAGTTCGCCTCGGCCAGCTTCGACGGCGCCCTGATGGACATCCTGATGGCCCTGCCCGCCGGGGCGACCGTCGTACTGCCCCCGCACGGTCCGCTCGTCGGGGACGCACTCCACCGCTTCCTGCGCGAACGACGTATCACCCACAGCCTGCTGGTGCCGTCCGTCGTCGCCACCCTCGACCCCGAGGGGCTGGACGACCTGCGCGGGCTCGCGGTGGGCGGCGAGGCGTCCTCCGCCGAACTGGTGGCCCGCTGGTCCCCGGGACGTCGCCTGGTCAACGCGTACGGCCCGACGGAGACCACCGTCGTGGCCACCATGAGCGAGCCGCTGAGCGGGGACGTCGTGCCACCCATCGGCTCGCCGCTGCCCCACACCCGGGTGTATGTGCTGGACGGCGCTCTGCGGCCGGTGCCCGACCTGGTCATGGGCGACCTCTACATCGCCGGCCCGCACCTGGCCCGCGGCTACCACGGGCGGGCCGGGCTGACCGCCGAGCGGTTCGTCGCCGATCCGTACGGCCCGCCCGGCAGCCGGATGTACCGCTCCGGGGACCTGGCCCGGCGCCGGCCCGACGGCACGCTGGAATACCTCGGCCGCGCCGACGACCAGGTCAAGATCCGCGGCTTCCGGATCGAACTCGGCGAGATCGAGAATGTGCTGGGCTCCCACCCGGAAGTCGACCGGGCCGTGGTGATCGCCCGGGAGTCCGCCACGGGCGGGCGGCAGCTCGCGGCGTACGTGGTGGCCGTCGCCGGTGCGCACGGACCGGGCGACGAAGGCCACGAGCGCCTCGTCTCGGAGCTGCGCGCGCGTGCCGAGGAACGGCTGCCCGCCCACATGGTCCCGCCCGCCGTCATGGTCCTCGACACGCTGCCGGTGACCGCCAACGGCAAGCTGGACCGGGCCGCCCTGCCGGAACCCGAGTTCGGCGGAGCCGGGACGCGTCAGCCCCGCACCCCGCAGGAGGAGATCCTGTGCGGCCTCGTCGCCGAGGTGCTGGGCCTGGAAACGGTCGGCGTCGACGACGACTTCTTCGCCCTCGGTGGGCATTCACTGCTCGCCACTCGTCTCGTCAGCCGTATCCGGAGCGTCCTCGGCGGCGACGTACCCATCCGGCATGTCTTCGAGGCGCCCACTCCGACCCGCCTCGCCCTGCGTCTGGAACGCCGCGCGTCCACCCGCCCGGTCCTGCGGCCGGCCGGACAGCGGCCGGAACCGATCCCGCTGTCGTCCGCACAGCGACGGCTGTGGTTCGTGGACCGCTTCGAGGGGCCCTCCGCCACGTACAACGTCCCCGTCGTCCTGCGTCTTGCGGGGACCCTGGACGTCCCCGCCCTGCGAGCTGCCCTCCACGACCTGATCGCCCGGCACGAGAGTCTGCGCACCCTGATCGAGGACGGTCCCGACGGCGTGCCGTGCCAGCGCATCCTGCCTGCCGGCGAGGTCATGGTGGACCTGCCCGTCGTCGACACCGATCCCGGTGAGCTCGACGCGGCCGTGGACGACGAGTTGGCCCGCCCCTTCGGCCTGGGCAGCGACATCCCGGTCCGGGCGCGCCTGTTGCGCTGCGGCCCGGACGACCACACCCTGCTGCTGGTGCTGCACCACATCGCCGGTGACGGCGAGTCGGTCGCGCCACTGACACGGGACCTGGCCACCGCCTACGCCGCCCGTGCCGACGGCGTCGCGCCCTCCCTGCCCGCGCTGCCGGTGCAGTACGTGGACTACACGCTCTGGCAGCGCGATCTCCTCGGCGACGAGGACGACCCCGCCAGCCTGGCCGCCCGGCAGTACGCGCACTGGACGACGGAACTGGCAGGCGTGCCGGAGCCGCTGCGTCTGCCCACCGACCGCCCGCGACCGGACCGCCCCAGCCACCGGGGTGACACCGTGGGCTTCCGCATCGACCCGGAACTCGCCGAAGCGGTGCGGGAGTTGGCGCGGTCGCGTGGTGCGACGACCTCCATGGTGCTCCAGGCGGCGTTCGCCGTGCTGCTGCGCGATCTGGGAGCGGGTGACGATCTCACGATCGGCTCGCCCATCGCCGGCCGCACCGACGAGGCGCTCTCCGACCTGGTGGGCTTCTTCGTCAACACCTGGGTGCTGCGGGTGCGGATGCCGGACCGGCCCACCTTCGGCCAGGTCGTCGACCAGGTGCGGGACAAGGCCCTGGCCGCCTACGACCACCAGGATGTTCCCTTCGAGCGCTTGGTGGAGCTGCTGAACCCCGAGCGGTCCACCGCCTACCACCCGCTGTTCCAGGTGATGTTCGGCTGGCAGACCATGGCCGACGAGTTCCGGCTCGGCGACGTGCGTGCCGTGCCGCGTACGGCCTCCACCGGCACGTCGAAGTTCGACCTGTTCCTCACCATGGCCGACGCACCCGATCAGGGGGTGACGGGCTTCCTGGAGTACGCCACCGACCTCTTCGACCGGTCCACGGCCGAAAGCGTCACCAGCCGGTTCACGGCGACCCTGAGGGACCTCGTCGCCCGCCCCGAGGCGCACCTCGTCGTGCCCGAGCCGGCAGGCCGGCACAGCGCGCGGGAGACGACGCTCGGCGGGGTCCGGATCGACCTCGACGTGGTCGAGGCCGCCCTGACCGCGCACCCGGACGTAGCGCGCTCCGTGGCGGTCACCCGCGCCGGCCGCGGCGCCGGCCGCCGACTGGTCGGCTATGTCCTGCCGACCCCGGACGCGGCGGACCGCATCACCGTCGCGGAGCTGCGTACCTTCGTCGCCGGCCGGCTGCCCGAGGACCAGGTTCCGTCCCTCTTCGTGCTGCTGGACACCCTTCCCCGCACCCCCGACGGGGAGCCGGACCTGTCCGCTTTGCCCGAGCCGACGTTCACCGGCGGCGACTACCGGGCTCCCGGCACCGACGGGGAACGGGCCCTCGCCGACGTGTTCGCCGACGTGCTCGGCCTGGAGCGGGTCGGCGTCGACGACGACTATTTCCTGCTCGGCGGCGACAGCATCCGTTCCATCCAGGTGGTCTCCCGGGCTCGCGCCCACGGCATCGAGATCAAGCCTCGTGACGTCTTCGAGCGCCGGACGGTGGCAGGTCTGGCGGAGCTGGTCGAGGGCCGGGCGGGGGCCGGCGACCCGGCCGGGCTGGCCGAGCTGGACGGCGGTGCCGTGGGCAGGATGCCGCTGCTGCCGATCGCCAGGTATCTGCTGGAGCAGGGCCCCGGAAGCGACCGCTTCCCGATGAGTACCGTGCTGGACCTGCCGCCCGGCATCGACGAGGCGGGCCTGGTCGCGACGTTGAATGCCGTGCTGGACCGTCATGACGTGCTGCGGTCGCGGCTGGCCGGCGAGGAGCTGGAGGTGTTGCCGCCCGGGTCGGTCGATGCGCGTGCGCTGCTGCGTACCGCCGACGAACAGGCGGATGTGCAGGACGAGTTGGATGCGGCGGTGCGTCGGCTGGATCCGTCGGCGGGTGTGATGGCGCAGTTCGTGTGGCTGGCGCCGGGCCGTCTTGTCATCGTGCTGCATCACCTGGTGGTGGACGGTGTGTCCTGGCGGATCCTGCTGCCGGACCTGGCCGAGGCGTGGAGCCGGGTGCGGGAAGGCGCGAAGCCCGAACTCGCTTCGGTGCGTACGTCGGTGCGGCGGTGGGCGCATGCCCTGGCGGATCAGGCGGTGTCGGCCGAGCGGGTCGCGGAATTGCCGTACTGGCGGGGGGTCGTGGAGGGTCCGGACCCGTTGCTGGGCGCGCGTGCGCTGGATCCGGCCGTGGATGTGCAGGCGACCGTGGACAGCGTGTGGGTGCGGTTGCCGGTGGCCGTGACGGAGGCATTGCTGACGGCGGTGCCGGCGGCTTTCCGCGGCGGGGTGAACGACGGGCTGCTGGCGGGACTGGCGTTGGCGGTGGCGCGTTGGCGGCGGGAGCGGGGCGTGGGGGAGTCCTCGACGCTGCTGCGGCTGGAGGGGCACGGGCGTGAGGAGGAGGCCGTAGCGGGTGCTGACCTGTCCCGCACGGTGGGCTGGTTCACCACGATGTTCCCGGTACGTCTCGACACCGCGGGTGCCGATCTGGACGAGGCTTTCGCGGGTGGTCCGGCGGCGGGCGCGGCCGTGAAGGCGGTCAAGGAGCAGCTGCTCGCCGTCCCGGACAAGGGTCTGGGCTACGGCCTGCTGCGTTACCTCAACGACGACAGCGGCGAGGTCCTCGCCGCCGGTTCCACCGGGCAGATCTCCTTCAACTACCTGGGGCACTTCTCGAGCGCCGACCTGCCGGAACACCTGCGCGGCCTCGGCTGGAACCGGTCGGAAGCGGCGAGTGCTCTGCCCGCGCTCGATCCCGCACTGCCCGCACTGGCTGTGCTGGACGTGAATGCCCTGGTCGAGGAGGTCGATGGGGAGCCGCGGTTGAGTGCGCGGTTCGCGTTTCCGACCGGTGTGCTGACGGGGACGGAGGTGCGAGAGCTGGCCGACGGCTGGTGTGCGGCACTGGAGGCGCTGGCCCGGCACGTGGCGGGACCCGGGGCGGGTGGGCTGACGCCTTCCGATGTGCCCCTGGTGTCGGTGGGGCAGGGGGAGCTGGCTGGCTGGGAGCGGGCCTATCCGGGGCTGACGGATGTGTGGCCGCTGGCTCCGCTGCAGTCGGGTCTGCTGTTTCATGCGTTGATGGCGGATGCGTCGTTCGACGCCTACCACATGCAGATGGTGTATCACCTGTCCGGCACGGTGGATCCGCGGCGGATGCGGGCGGCCGGGCAGGCGCTGCTGGACCGGTACGCCTCGCTGCGTACCGCATTCGTGGCCGACGCCACCGGCGAGCATGTCCAGCTCGTCCTGGACAGGGTCGAACTGCCCTGGCAGGACATGGACTTCACGGGAATGGCGGGTCCCGAGCAGCAGGCGGAGATCGATCGATTCCTGGCCGAGGACCGTGCCGCTCACTTCGATCCGGCTCAGCCGCCGTTGCTGCGGCTGGCCCTGATCACCCTGGACCAGAACCGGTCTGAACTGGTCCTGACCGCGCATCATGTGCTGTTCGACGGCTGGTCCATGCCGCTGCTGCTGCAGGATCTGCTGCGGCTGTACGGCTCCGGCGGCGACGCCTCCGGCCTGCCCCCCGTTCGCGGCTACCGCGACTTCCTGGCCTGGCTGAAGGCTCAGGATCCTGCCGCCGCCGCTGATGCCTGGGCGAGGGAGCTCGACGGTCTCGACGAACCCACCCTCCTCGCCCCCGACGCCAAGGCGGACGGCACCGGTCAGGTCGAAGTACCGCTGTCGGCCGATGTCGTCGCAGGACTCGCTCAGTGCGCCGCCGAATCCGGCGTGACCCTGAACACCCTTGTGCAGGCCGCGTGGGCGGTACTGCTGAGCCAGTTGGCGGGCCGCCAGGACGTCGTGTTCGGAGCGACCGTGTCGGGCCGGCCGCCCGCGCTGTCCGGCGCCGACTCGATCGTGGGCCTGTTCATCAACACCCTGCCGGTACGCGTCCGGTTGTCGCCGTGGGAGTCGCTGCGCCAGGTGCTGACCGGGCTGCAGGAGCGGCAGACCGCGCTGCTGGACCATCACCACTACGGACTGGCCGACATCCAGCGGTCCACCGGGCTGCCCGCCCTGTTCGACACCGCCGTCGTCTTCGAGTCCTACCCCGTGGATCAGGCGGGCCTCAGCGAAGCCCGGGACGCCACCGGCTTCGCCATCGAAGGGTTCGACTCGACGAGCGGCACCCACTATCCGCTGGGCGTGTCCGCGACGCTCGCGCCCGATCTGCGCGTGGACGTGCACTACCGGCACGGGGCGTTCGACGACCGTGCGGCACAGGAGATCGCGGCTTGTCTCGCCCGAACCCTGGAGCAGTTCGCGGCCGATCCCGATCTGCCGGTCGGACGCCTCGACGTACGGGAGCCGGTCGGCCCGGTGGCCTCCTCGGCCACACCCGTGGCCGGTGGCACGGTCGCCGAACAGTTCGCCCGGCAGGCCGCGGCGACCCCGAACGCACCTGCGGTCATCTGTGCCGAGGAGTCCCTGACCTACCGGGAACTCGACGCGCGTGCCGAGCGGCTGGCCGCTGAACTCGTCCGGCGCGGCGTGCGGCGTGGCTCCGTGGTGGCGGTGGCGCTGCGACGCTCGCCCGGCATGGTCGTGGCGCTGCTGGCCGTGCTCAGAGCCGGCGGCGCGTATCTGCCCGTCGACCCCGCCTACCCGGCCGACCGGATCTCCTACATGCTGGACGACTCCGGTGCCCAGCTGGCGGTGACGGACGCGACGACGGCCAGCGCACTGTCCGTGGCGAACGTCGAAACCCTCCGGTACGACACCCTGTCAGGGGCGATTCCCGAGCCGCTCGGGCACGGACCTGGAACCGTGGACGACCTCGCCTACATCATCTACACCTCTGGATCGACGGGCAGACCGAAGGGCGTCGAGGTCACCCACCGGGGTGTGGCGAGCCTGGTCACCGCCCATGTGCAGCGCATGGGGATCACGGCCGGGAGCCGGATGCTGCAACTGGCCTCACCGAGCTTCGACGTGTCGCTGTGCGAGCTGTTCACGGCGCTGCTGTCGGGCGCGAGCGTGGTGCTGGCCGAGCCCGAACGGCTGGCGCCCGGCACCCCGCTCGCCGAGACCATCGACGAGCACGGTGTGACCCACGCGATGATGACGCCGTCGATGCTCGCGACCCTGCCGCACGACGCGCTGACCGGCCTGGAATGCCTGGTGGTCGGCGGGGAGACGACGTCGGCGGAGCTGATCACCCAGTGGTCCGCCGATCGGCGCATGCTGAACGTCTACGGCCCGACCGAGGCCACGGTGTGCGCCACCATGGGCGAGCCGCTGACCGGTGACGGCGGCACCCTCACCATCGGGCGGCCGATCGAGAACACCCGTGCCCACGTCCTCGACGCGGCGCTGCGCCCGGTCCCGCCCGGCGTGGCCGGTGACCTGTACCTCGCCGGTGAGGGCCTGGCCCGCGGATACGCAGGCCGGCCCGGCATGACAGCAGACCGCTTCGTGGCCTCTCCGTTCGGACGGCCGGGCGAGCGGATGTACCGAACGGGCGACCTCGCAGCGTGGACGAAGGACGGCGAGCTGGTGTTCCGCGGGCGTGCGGACGACCAGGTGAAGATCCGCGGCTTCCGCGTCGAGCCCGGCGAGGTGGAGGCCGCGCTACGCGGTCACCCCGCCGTGGCGCAGGCCGTCGTCGTGGTCGACGACCGGCGGCTCGCCGCCTATGTCGTGCCCGGACCGGTCGTGCCCGGACCGCACGGCGCCGACCCGGCCGAGCTGCGCGAGTACCTGCGCGAAAGACTGCCGGAGCACATGATGCCCGCCGTGATCATGCCGATCGAGGCGGTGCCGCTGACCTCCAGCCGCAAGCTGGACCGGGCCGCCCTGCCCGCCCCCGACTATGCGAGGGCTGCCGTGGGCCGGGCCCCGCGCACCCCGCGCGAGACGATTCTGTGCGGACTGTTCGCCGAGGTCCTCGGCCTGGACCGGGTGGGCATCGACGACGGGTTCTTCGCGCTGGGCGGGCACTCCCTGCTGGCCGCCCGGCTGGCCGGCCGGATCCGGGTCGTCCTCGGTGTCGACGTGCCGATCCGGTTGCTCTTCGAGGCGCCCACGGTCGCTGAACTCCTCGTGCACCTGGACGCCGAGGACGGGCCGGACGAGTCCATGGACCCGTTCGCCCCGGTGCTGACCATCAAGAAGAACGGCGACCGCGAGCCGCTGTGGTTGCTCCACCCGGGTGGCGGCCTGTGCTGGCCGTACTTCGGGTTCGGCCGGCTGCTGCCCGAGGACCGACCGGTGTACGGCATCCAGGCAGCAGGGCTCGACGGCGTCACCCCGCTGCCCGGCTCGGTCGAGGAGATCGTCGCCGACTACACCGACCGGGTGCTGGCCCGCCAGCCGGAGGGGCCCTACCATCTGCTGGGCCACTCCACCGGCGGCACCCTCGCGCACGCGGTGGCGGCCGAACTGCAGCGCCGGGGGCACGAGGTGGGGCTGCTCGCCCTGCTGGACAGTGTGCCGAGCGACCACCTGGCGAGCCATGCGCCGCCCGCCGAGAGCGACGTCCGGGACTACTTCGCCGCGCACCTCGCCGGTTCGAAGGACACCGCGGACCACCGTGGCTTCATCGACCGCGCGGTCGGGGCCGGCCTCAACTTCGTCGCACTCATGAGGCAGTACGCCGCCCCGGTCTACCGCGGCGACGCACTGTTCTTCAACGCCGTACCAAAACCGGAGGGTTCGTTCGCGGACCTGTGGCAGCCGTACATCCAGGGTGCCGTGCACCGGCACGACATCCACAGCGCCCACGAGGACATGTACCTGCCGCGCCCGGCCACCGAAATCTGCACGCTCATCAGCCAGGACCTGGCCGGAAGTTGAGGGGACAACTCTGTGGACACCAAGGAATCCGATCTGCGCGCACCGGAGCCGTACGACGTGGTCGGCATCGGCTTCGGGCCCTCCAACCTGTCGCTCGCCATCGCACTGGAGGAGGGCCCGGAGCCGGTGACGGCCAGGTTCTTCGAGCGTCAGCCGTCGCTGCGCTGGCACCAGGGCATGCTGATGCCCTCCGCGAAGATGCAGGTCTCCTTCCTCAAGGACCTGGCCACCTTCCGGAACCCGACGTCGGCCTTCAGCTTCGTGGCGTATCTGCACGAGACCGGCCGGCTGGCGCAGTTCGTGAACAACTGCGACTTCTTCCCGACCAGGCGCGAGTTCCACTCCTACCTGGAGTGGGCCGAGTCCAAGGTGCGCCATAGCGTCTCGTACGGCACGGAGGTCATCGCCATCGAGCCGCTGCCGCACGCCGGGATCGGCGCCGTGGACCGGCTGCGCGTCGTGCTGCGTGACGTGACCGCGCCGGGCGGTACACGCCATGTCGAGGCCCGCAACGTCGTCGTCTCCACCGGCCTTGTGCCGAGGATGCCGGTCGGCCTGGAGCGGGACGAGCACGTCTGGCACAGCTCGGCCTTCCTGCACAACTTCCGGGCGTGGAAGAAGGGCGGGCTGAAGCGGGTGGCCGTCGTCGGCGCGGGCCAGAGCGCCGCCGAGATAGTCCGGTTCCTGTACGACACGGTGCCCGACGCGACCGTGCACGCGATCCTCCCGTCGTACGGCTACGCCATCGCGGACAACACCCCCTTCGCGAACGAGGTCTTCGATCCGGCAGCCGTTGACGACTTCTACCGCGGCACCCAGCGCGCCAAGGACGCCATCTGGCGCTACCACAAGAACACCAACTACTCGGTCGTGGACGACGAGGTGATCCGCGACCTCTACCGGCGCGCCAGCGACGACGAGGCCGAGGGCCGGCACCGGCTGCGGTTCGCGCGGCTGTCCCGGGTCGTCGACGCCAAGCGTGTCGCCCAGGACACCCGGATCACCGTCCACTCGCTGATCGACGACGACACCTACGAACTCGACGTCGACGTCCTGGTGTGCGCCACCGGGTACGACCCGATGGACCCCGCCGGGATGCTGACCGGCCTCGACGGCCGTCTGCTGCAGGACGACGACGGCCGCTACCGCATCGCCCGCGACTACCGCCTGCTCGGTGCGGACGACCTGACGTGCGGCATCTACCTGCAGGGCGGTGCGGAACACAGCCACGGACTGTCGTCGTCGCTGCTGTCCAACATCGCCGTACGCAGCGGTGAGATCGCGCACTCGATTGTGACCGGGCGGACCGCCGCCCAGGAAAGGGGAGTTCCCGCATGAGCACCAACCCGTTCGACGACGCCGAAGGCCGCTTCCACGTCCTCGTCAACGACGAGGAGCAGCACTCGCTGTGGCCCACGTTCGCCGAGGTGCCGGACGGCTGGCGGATCGCGCTGGGCGACGAGAGCCGCGAGAAGTGCCTCGCGTACGTCGAGGAGAACTGGACCGACATGCGTCCGCGCTCGCTGCGTGAGGCGATGGCCGCCGACCAGGCATCTTGAGGAGAACGACCCCTATGACTTCACTGGCCGAACGGTGGGGCATCCACCCGGAGCACTTCTGGCTCTACGGACGTGAGCCCGGGCAACAGGTCACGTTCGACGAGCAGATGGACGCCTACATCGTCTACGGGTACCCGGAGGCCGTCGAGATCCTCAGCGACCCGGGCACCTTCTCGTCCGAGACCTCGAGCCTGGTGCCGATGGGCGTCGACGAGTCGTTCACCGAGGGCGACCTGCTGCAGACCGACCCGCCGGACCACCGTGAGCTGCGCAAGCTGGTCAGCCACGCCTTCACCCCGAAGGTCGTCGCCGACCTCGAACCGCGGATCACGGCACTCACCCACGAACTGCTCGACGCGGTCGCCGGGGAGGACCGGTTCGACCTGATGTCGAGCCTCGCCTATCCGCTGCCGGTGACCGTGGTCGCCGAACTGCTGAGCATCCCCCGCGGTGATCAGCATCTGGTGGAGAAGTGGATGCGGGGCATGACCGAGAGCCTCGGCGACCTGTCGATGTCCGACGACGTCGAGGAGCAGGAGCGCGTCTTCGCGGAATCCATGGGCCCGATGCGGGAGATGCTGGAGTACCTGCGCGAACACACCGCGCAGAGCCGGCGGCGGACCCGCCAGGACGACTTGATGGGACGGCTCATCGAGGCCGAGGTGGGCGGGCAGCGACTGACCGACAACCACATCGTCAACTTCGGCAAGATGCTGCTGATCGCGGGATATCTGACCACCACCATGCTGATCGGCAACACCGTCCTGTGCCTCGACCACTACGCAGACCAGGCGGAGCGGGTGCGTGGCGACCGCTCGCTGGTGCCGAACCTGCTGGAGGAGTCGATGCGCTACCTCAGCCCCGTCGCCGCCACCTACCGGGCCACCACCCGTGAGGTGGAGGTCGCCGGGCAGCGTATGGAGAAGGGCAAGATGGTGCTGGTGTGGTACGGGTCGGCCAACCGTGATCCGCGCCAGTTCGCCGACCCGCACTCCTTCGACGCCGGCCGCACCCCCAACAAGCACCTCGGGTTCGGCCGCGGCATCCACTTCTGCCTGGGCGCGCCGCTGGCCCGGATGGAGGGCCGGGTGGCCATGAACCTGCTGTTCGACCGCTACGCGGAGCTGCGCACGGATCCGGACGTGGCGCCGAAGTTCTCGCTCGGCTTCGACACGACGGGGGTGAACAGCCTGCCGGTGCGCGTCGTACCGGCCTGAGACCGGTCGCCACCCGAGGACGGTCATGGTTGCGCCGTGATGGCGCAATCGATGACCGGGTCCACCCAGCGGTTGTGCTGGTCGCGAGGCGGCGCCTTGTCCATGGCGCCATATGTGTGCCACGATAACGCCATGAAGTTGACGCCCTATGTCGACAACCTCCGCCGCGAGTTCCTCGCTACGGCGGCTGCGACAGGTGAGGAGCCACAGGCTCTGGCGGAGCGGTTGCTCGCGTCGCTCGACGCGTCCGTCCGGCTGATGCTCCTGGAGGTGCTGTCGGCAGCCACGGACGAAATCTCCCGGGAGTTCGCCCCAGGATCGGTCGACATCCGTCTGCAGGGCCTGGACCCGAGCTTCGTGGTGACCCAGGCGCCGGCCGAGGCAGTCCATGAAGAGATGACTGCTCCGTCCCTCACGGATCCGCAGGCGGAGGGCACTCCGGCGCGTATCAACTTCCGCGTGCCCGGGCCGCTCAAGGCCCGGATCGAGGAGGCGGCGAAGCAGAGCGGACTCTCGGTCAACGCCTGGCTCGTACGGGCCGTCAACGACACGCTGCACGCCGTCCCGAGTCACCCGCAGCGGCGCCCGTCGTCCGGGCAGCGGCACGTCACGGGTTGGGTGCGGTAGGCGGCGCGACCGCACCAGTTCACCAGGGAGATCCGGCATGGCCACGTATGACACCCCCGAACCCATCTCGGTCCGGATCGAGATCGGCTCGGGCGATGTCCAGCTCATCGCGGGCAAACGCGTCGACACCGTCGTGGAGATCCGGCCCGGGAACGACGCCATCGCCGCCGATGTGCGCGCCGCCGAGCAGACCCGGGTGGACTTCAGCCGTGGCAAGCTGCTGGTCAAGGGCCCTTCGCCGCGCCGCGGTTCGGGGGCCCCGCCATCCGGCGGTTCGATCGACGTGACCGTGGAACTGCCCGCGGGCTCGCACCTACGAGGCACCATCGCCTGGGGGACACTGCGCTCGACAGGACAGCTCGGAGAGTGCCGTTTCAACGCCGTCGAGGGCGACATCCGCCTCGACCGGACCGGTCCGGTGCGCTTGGCCACGTCCCGCGGCGAGATCACCGTGGCCGGCATCGAGGGCCACGCCAAGATCGCGAATGGCTCCGGGGCGATCCGGGCCGACGAGATTCACGGCCCCGCCGAGATCGGCAACGACATGGGGGAGACCTGGATCGGCGAGATCACCGGCAATGCCAAGCTGACCGGCATGACCGGCGACTTCCAGGTCGACCGGGCGCACGACGGTGTCCAGGTCAAGACGGCTCACGGCACCGTCCGGCTCGCCGAGGTCAGGCGCGGCTCGGTGCAGGTCACGGCCGCGTCCGCCGAGATCGAGATCGGTATCCGCGAGGGCAGCGCGGCCAAGCTCGACGTCAGCACGGTGGCCGGCAGTGTGCACAGCCAGCTGGAAGAGGTGGCGGGCCCCGCCGACAGCGACGACGTCGTCCAGGTGCGTGCCCGGACCTTCGACGGAGACATCGTCGTCCGGCGCGCATGGTGACCACCGGCTAGGTCATCCCGCCGAAACCGAGGCGGAGTTGTCCCCGCGGGCTGCCCAGCCGCGGTCCGGAGACCGTATCCCCCGGCGGTCTCCGGACCGCACCTTGCATCCACATGCCCGCACGGGCGTGTGCGTCTGAAGACTGGGGAATCAACCATGACAGCGCGCGAAGAGGCCATCCTCGAAGTCGAGGGCTTGCGCATGCGCTACGGCGCCACGGAAGTCCTGCGTGACGTGACCCTGCGTGTGCACCACGGCGAAGTCGTCTGCCTCCTGGGGCCGAACGGCGCCGGCAAGACAACGACCTTGGAGATCCTGGAAGGCTTCCGTATGCGGTCGGCCGGCCGGGTCGAGGTGCTCGGCACCGACCCGGCGCACGCCGACGAGCGGTGGCGGGCCCGGATCGGGGTCGTCCTGCAGTCCTGGCGCGACCACGGCCGGTGGCGGGTCCGTGAACTGCTGACCCACCTCGGCCGCTACTACGCGCCCTACAGCACCGCGGAGATCAGACGCCCGTGGGACGCGGACGAGCTCGTCGCGGCCGTCGGTCTGACACAGCAGGCCGAGAAGAAGGTACGCATGCTGTCCGGCGGGCAGCGCCGCAGGCTGGACGTGGCCATCGGCCTCGTCGGCCGCCCCGAGCTCCTGTTCCTCGACGAGCCGACCGCCGGCCTCGACCCGGTGGCCCGGCGCGAGTTCCACGAACTGGTGGAGAGTCTCGCCGCCCAGCGGCACACCACGATCGTGCTCACCACCCACGACCTGTTCGAGGCCGAGAAGCTCGCCAACCGCATCATGGTGCTCGACAGCGGCCGCATCATCGCCGACGGCACCGCGGGGGAACTGGCCCGCCGGATCGCCGGCGAGGACCAGGTGCGGTGGACCCTGGAGGGCCGCCGTCACGAGCATGCCACCACCGAATCAACCCGGTTCGTCCGCGAGCTCTTCGAGCGGTACGGCGACGGGATCAGTGACCTGGAAGTCCGCCGGGCCTCGCTGGAGGACACCTATCTCGCCCTGGTGCGCCGGGCCGAGTCCGGCGAGGGCGCCGACGTGCACGCGGCAGAATCCGACAACGAGTCGTACGAGGTGGTCCGATGAGCCCGACCATGACCGCGCTGCGGGCCGGCTGGTCCAGCGGACTGATCGAACTGCGGCAGTCCCTCACCAATGCCGGGGACCTCCTCAACCATTTCCTGTGGCCCGTGCTGATGCTGCTCGTCACCTACTTCGTGCGCGACGTCTCCTTCGGTGACACCGGCTTCGACCTCGGCACGCTCGTCCTGCCGAGCATTCTCGGCATGAACTCCGCGATGGCCATGATCACCATGAGCCAGCTGCTGACGATGGAACGCGAGGACGGCACGCTGCTGCGCGCGAAGGCCACGCCGAACGGGGTGGCCGGTTACCTCACCGGCAAAATCGTCTTCGTCACTCTCGGGCTGATCGTCGACCTTGCGATCTTCCTGATCCCGGGCCTGCTGATCGTCCCCGGTCTCTCGGTCGGCAGCCTCGACGCCTGGCTGACCTTGCTGTGGGTGCTGGCCCTGGGCCTGATCGCGACCCTGCCGATCGGGGCGGTGCTGGGCTCGGCGTTCACCAGCACACGCAGCCAGGGGCTGATCATGATGCCGATGATGGCCATGATCGCCAGCTCGGGCATCTTCTACCCGGTCACCTCGCTGCCGGACTGGGTGCAGGTGATCGCCCAGATCTTCCCCGTCTACTGGCTCGGCCTCGGCATGCGCTCGGCGCTGCTGCCGGACAGTGCGGTGGCCGTGGAGATCGGCGAGTCCTGGCGGCATCTGGAGACCGTGGGCGTGCTCGGCGCCTGGGCCGTGATCGGCCTGGCCGTCGCGCCGTTCGTGCTGCGCCGTATGGCCCGTCGCGAGTCGGGGTCCACGGTTGCGGAGCGGCGCGAGAAGGCGCTGCAGCGGGTCGGCTGAGTGGCCGGCTCTGTCGGGGAACCGGTGGTGCGGTCGACCATGGCCTGCTCAGCTCGGACTGTGGGCGGACGACCTGCTGCTGTTCCCCGACAGGGCGTTTCTGTGCGTGAGCGGACTCATCGCACGTAGGACCGCTCCACCACGATGTCGCCCATCACCGTCCGGGCCTGGACGTGCACGAATTCGTCCGTCTGCGCCCATGCCTCCAGCAGCGAGAGGGAGGTGTAGACGGTGCCGGTGGCGGACTCGAGGGACAGGCAGGTGCCGCTGGTCTCGGCCACACCGATTCGGATGCTGCCGAACGTGGTGGTGGTGAGGACACAGCCCCGCACCACCTCTTCGATGTCGATGCCGCCCTGCGTCGTCCGGGCCTCCACGTCGGCGTGCGCCCGGCTGATCCTGATGCTCCCCTGCTCGGTGTGCATGCGGGCGACTCCGCGCACTTCCCCCACGGTGGCGTTGCCCGAGCCCCTCGCTCGGATCGTGGCCCCTCCCTCGACCTGCCCCAGGTGGACGTCGCCACGTTCCGCCGTGGCCTCGACGCCGCCGGCCGCACGGCCGACCGTGATGTCGCCGAGGGCGGCGGCCAGTTGCAGGCTGCCGGTGCGGTCGAGTGTGATGTGCCCCAGTTCCGTGCTGAGTTGACACTCGCCCAGCTCTCCCACGGCGAGCACGTCCGCCGCTGTACCGCGGCAGTGCAGGCTCGATCCCGTGGGCACGCTCACCGCCACGATGACCGCACCGCTGCCTCCGCCGGACTCCGGGACGTTCACGAACAGCCGGCCTTCGGCGTAGTCGATGTGCAGCTGCTCAGCGGCCCGCACGTCGTCCTGGTCGTCACTGTCGCGCGGATACGCCTCCACTGTTGTCTCAGCGCGGTCGCGTGCCACGATCCGGACCTGGCCGAACATCAGGTTGAGCACCACGCGGACAGGCGCGGGTGCGTCGAACGTCGGCATGGAGGCCGCCTTCGGTATGTCCCGCTGGGGAACGCACGGATTCTGTCCCATCCCCACCCTGACGCGACGTCATTCGTCGTCGCGCAGGTGTCTCATCCTGTGCCTCACAGCACAGTCCCTTGGCAGCTCAGGTCGGTGTCGTACCCCGAACTGCCAAGGGACCGTGGCTTCACAGGCCGGCGACGCCGCGTCACCCGATGGAGATGGCCTCGGCGGGGCACAGCCCGGCCGCGTCGTGAGCGGCCTCCGCGTCCGGGGCGCTGCGCGGCAGCCGGGTGCGTAGCAGCAGGACGAGGCCGTCCTCACCGTCCTGGTCGAACAGCTCGGGCGCGGTCAGGGTGCACATCCCGGCGCCGATGCAGAGCTCCCGGTCGGCCCGTATCTCCATCTCCGTCTCTGTACGGGGTTCACGCAGTTCGCGGTCCCCGATGCCCGCGCGGTCTTCCGTGGTCATCGGATCAGGCCTCGTCCCAGGTCACCGGAAGGCTGTGCAACCCGTGGATGTTCGGGTTGGCGCGGTGCGCAACGTCGCCGACCGGCACGGCCAGGCGCAGGGTGGGGAAGCGCGTGAGCAGAGCGGGCAGCGCCACCTGCATCTCGACGCGGGCCAGCTGCTGCCCCAGACACTGGTGGATGCCGTGACCGAAGCCCAGCTGGCCGGTGGCCTTGCGGCGCAGGTCGAGGGTGTCCGGGTCGGGGAAGCGCAGCGGATCGCGGTTGGCGGCCTCCGTGGATATGGTGACCGAATCTCCGGCCTTGATGAGCTTGCCGTCCAGTTCGACATCCTCCAGGGCCGCCTTGACGGTGGTGTGCGCGATGGTGAGATAGCGCATCAGCTCCTCCACGGCCTGCGGGGCGAGGTCCGGGTCCCCGCGCAGGGCGGCGAGCTGCTCCGGATGGCTGAGCAGGGCGAACGTGCCGAGGGAGAGCATGTTCGCCACGGTTTCCAGGCCGGCGGCGAGCAGCAGGACGCTGACGCCGGTGAGTTCCTCCTCGGTGAGGTCGGAAGTCGTGATGTCGCCGAGCAGGTCGTCGGTGGGACGGGCGCGCTTGGCGGCGACCAGTTCGGCCATGTACGCCTCGAAGGCGACGACCGCATCCTCCTGCGCCTGCTGGTCGGAGAGCTCGCTGGTCATCATCTTCGCCCACTGCTGGAACCTGTCCCGGTCCGCACTCGGGACACCCAGCAACTCGCAGATCATCAGCGAGGGGATCGGCTGGGCGAACACCTCCACCAGATCGACGGGGCCGCCCTTGCGCTCCATCGCGTCCAGGCACTCGGTGGTGATCTCCTCGACGCGCTCAGTCAGTTCGCGCATCCGGCGGACGGTGAACTTACTGATCAGCAGCTTCCGGAAGCGGGTGTGCTCCGGGGCGTCGAGCCCGGTCATGTCACCGACCGGTGCGGGCGGCAACTGGCCGACATCGGCGAGCGGGTAGTGGACCAGCTCGTGCCGCGCACTGAACCGCTGGTCGGCGAAGATCGAACGCACGGTGGCGTATCCGGTGGCCAGCCAGCCGATGTGCCCATCGGGGTACCGCATCCGCACCAGCGGATCCTGGTCGCGCAACTCGTCCAGCCCGGCCGGGGGGTCGAAAGGTTTGCTCGCGCCGCGCCCCATGGGGAGGAGCACCGGCTCACGAAGGTCCGTCTCTCCCTCTCGCGCAGCGGAGGTATGCCCGGCCGGGCAGGTCGTCGGTTCGTTCTGCATGTGTCCTCCAGAACAAAAGGCAGGTGGCGAAGGTACGTTGCTGACGCGACGTCGGCTGCGACGCCACGGGAACTTGGAATGGTGGTTGCGGACCGCGCCTGAAACGGCATCCGGCACGATTTCAAGGCAAGAAAGAGGCAACGCAGCGGCACCCGAGTCAATGCCCGGCGCGATTTGACGACTTCACACCGTACACGTCGGTGAGTCATATGATGGAGCCCGAATTGCTGTCCTGTCGGCAGGACAACCGGCGCCCGGCAGGGGCGTCCGCACCGACATCTCTTGCACTGGGTTTCCTGGGCAATTTACCTTGGCGTTGCGACCGCCCCCGGGTGCACTGGCGAAAGCCGCGCGTAGTCAACGGATTTTTCCTGACGGTGCAGAAAGGAAATGCTCGTAATGGAATCGTGGCCGCGGGTCCACCAGCGAGGTGGGCACGACGAGACGTCAGAGCGACAGGACGAGCCTTCGAGCACGCCGGCGCCACTCGTAGGGGAGATATCGGCACTGTGGACGGAATGCCTCAACGGTCGTGAGGTCGGGGCAGACGATGACTTCTTCGCACTCGGCGGCAATTCACTGATCGGGATCCAGATCATCGACCGGCTGTCGGAGGACTACGGCATCCAGCTCTCCGTGCGCGACTTCTACCTGGCTCTGACCCCGACCCGGGTCGCCGAGCTGATCGAGCAGGGGAGGGCGCCGCGGTGAGGCTGACCCCGGGGGCCGGCCGCGCCATCGACCTCGACGGCGTCGATCTGTTCGACCTGGATCTCTACACATCGGGCGATCCGCACCCGATCTGGGACGTGATGCGGGCGAAGGCACCCCTGCACCACCAAGTCCTCCCGGACGGCCGGGAGTTCTGGTCGGTCACCCGCTACGACGACGTCTGCCGCGTGCTCGGCGACTACCGGGAGTTCACCTCGGAGCGCGGCACGGTGGTCACCCACCTCGGGGTCGACGACGTCGCGGCAGGCGTGCTGATGACGTCCACCGACCCGCCGCGGCACACCGAGGTCCGCAGGGCGATCGGCTCCAAGCTCACCGCGCGGGCGGTGCGGTCCTGGGAGGACACGATCCGACGGGCGGTCGTGCGCTTCCTGGAACCGGCGCTCGACGGCGGCACCTTCGACCTGGCCGAGCAGGCGTTACGCCTCCCGGCGATGGTCACAGGCCCGCTCCTGGGAATCCCGGAGCGGGACTGGGACGAACTCGTGCAGCTGACCGCGATGGTGACGGCCCCCTCGGATCCGCACTTCCGGCTCGGCAGCGAAGCGGCGACGCTGGCCATCTCCCACCACGAGCTCGTCACCTACGTCACCCAGTGGGTCAAACAGCGGCGGTCCGACGGCGGTGACGACGGGAGCCTGCTCGACCACATCATGAGCGTGCGCGCGGGAGACGCGACGCTGACCGACGAGGAGATCGCGCTCGACGGCTACAGCATTCTGCTGGGCGCCAATGTGACGACGCCGCACACCGTGTCGGGCACGGTGCACGCGCTCATCGAGCGGCCCGAACAGTTCGAGAAGGCGCAGGCCGATCCGTCGCTGGTCCCGAACCTGGTCGAGGAAGGGCTGCGCTGGACGTCGGCCGCCTGCAATTTCATGCGGTACGCCGTCAAGGACACTCAGATCGGCGGGGGCACGATCCCGGCCGGTGGGGCGGTCGTCGCGTGGATCGGGTCGGCCAACCGGGACGAGTCCCAGTTCTCCGATCCGCATACGTTCGACATCGCGCGCAGCGGCGCGAAGCGTCAGATCGCGTTCGGGTTCGGACCGCACTTCTGCATCGGGGCACCGCTGGCCCGGATGACCCTGCGCATCTTCTTCGAGGAACTGCTCCAGCGGTTCGAATCGATCGAGCTCGCCGGCGAACCGCAGCACCTGCGGTCGTACTTCATCGCCGGGATGACCCACCTCCCCATCGTCGCGCAGAAACGAAGGACGCCATGACATCCGGCTCCACCGCCGCCGCGGCGCCGTGGTTCGTGCGGCCGCAGTCCACCGGTCACTCTGCCCGGATCTTCGGCTTCCCCTTCTCCGGGTCCGGGGCTTCGGCGTTCAGCGCCTGGCCGGCCGCGCTCGACGACGTCGAGGTGTGCCCGGTGCAGTTCCCCGGCCGCGAGAACCGGCTGGGTCATCCCCACTACGGCACATTCGAGGAGCTCGCCGCCGACCTGGTCGGACCGCTGGAGCCGCTGCTCGACCGGCCGTTCGCATTCTTCGGGCACTGCTCGGGTGCGCTGCCCGCGTACGAGACCGTGCTCCGGCTCGCCGAACTCGGCCTGCCCGGGCCCGACTGCCTCATCGTGTCGGGCCAGCCCGCACCGCATGACGCCGCACGCGACCGGATGCTCACCATGACCGAGCCCCAACTGCGGGCCGAAGTAGAGGCGTTCGTACGCAGCCGGGGCATCGAGCCGCGGCCGGACATGATCGATATGGGTCTGTCCGTGTTGCTCCGTGATCACGCCGCCGCACTGGCCTACCGGCGGCAGGAGCCGGTCGCGGTCCGGTGCCCCATCGTCGTACTGCACTGGCGGGACGACCCCGACGTGAGCCTCGACGCGCTCGAGGGGTGGCGTCAGTACTCGGATTCGGTCGACTTCCAGGCACTCCCCGGTGGCCGATACGACTTCATGGACGCGCCCGACGAGCTGCGCAAGTCGTTGACCGGTTGGCGACTGTGGTGAGTGCCGGGGGATGACGCCGGGGTGAGCCTGCTCAGCCGGTGGAAGGTGTACGCGGCGGAGACGAGGGCCATGTGGTGGTACCAGCCGGGCAGCGAGCGCCCTTCGAAGTCCAGCAGCCCGAAGTCCCGCTCCATGGAGCCGATCACGATCTGCGTCTCGGTGTTGAGGCCGACGATCGAGGCGACCCGCGCGAGAGAGCTGTGGGCGAGGCTGGTGAGCCATATCGGGCCCGGGGAGCCGCCGGCATCCACCTCGGTGAAAAGCCGGTAGGGCGGGCCCTTGCGGACCCCCGGCAGGTGAATGAGCGAGGTCTGCAGCCGTGCGGAACGCTGCCGTCCGTCCGGCCGGGTGACCACCGTGGTCTCCGGACTCTGCGCGGAGAGCCGTGCTTTGGCGCTGCCCGGTGCGGACCCGCCCAGGATGCCGTCGCCGACGGGAAGCACCGACAGGTGCGGCGGGATCGCGATGACGAAGTCGCGCCGGCGCCTGGCGAGTCCGTTCAGGAGGTGCCCCACATCGGGTTCGTCACCCATGTCGGCCAGGACGACGGCGGACGACGAGTCCGTACGGGCTGACAGCCGGTCGACGAGCCGGAGCGCGTGTGCCCACAACGGCCGGTACCCCTCGGAATCCGGTATGCGTGCTTCCCTGCGCTGGTCGCGGTCCTCGGTCCAGGACGGCGACAGGTACAGGCACCAGTCGACGGGAACCCGGGCGGTGCCCACGGACAGGAACGAGCCCAGCCCCAACTGGCAGTTGAGTGTGCGGCCCGAGGACAGGTCGAAATAGCGATGCACACCCACCGACCGGTCACCGCGCTTGGGCAGAATGGCCCGGCCGATGGTCCAGATCGGTTCGGTGCGGTGCTGCGCCACCCAGCGGGTGAGTTCCTCCATGACCAGGTCGAAGTCCCATGGGCTGAGACTGACGAACCAACGCAGCGACTGCGCGACAGCCGGATCGGACGAGATCGTGGCGGCCAGCCGGCGTATCGACTTCTTGCCCTGAGTGACGAGCAGTCCGTTCAGATATGCGTACGCCCACTTGCGTTGATCGGCCCGGCGCAAACTACTGAAGATCGTCTGGCTGAAATGATCTAGATTGAATGCCGAGTTGCCCGAATAGGCTGCATCCATGCCGCATAACTCCCCCGAAGCTGCTGATGCGTTGCAGGCTGTAAATTCTAAATCCAGCCATCCCTGTGGTGCCACTCCAGGTGGCCGGATGGCTTGATCTGGCGCCTCGGGTGGCGCATGGTCTTGCGGAACCGGCGCCAGTCGTCGGCAGCGGCAGGTGCGTCGGGCCGCGCTGACCGGATCCGGGGCGGCCGCAGGTCAAGGGTGCCACAGGCGGGCATCCCATCAGTTGTAGGTATGTTCGAACTCCGCAAAGTAGCGTTCGATGGCGCCAAGATCCTTGCACTGGCGTCAGCGCCGAGATCTACTCGGATGCGAGACGGTCGGCCACCCCGAATTCCCCAGGAAAGGCCGTACGAAACGGGGTGAATGCCTGCCGCGTTCACATGGGCAACCATCATGAACTCGCGCGATTGTCGCGCGCGTTGACACGGAGGCATGATGATTGATCAAGTCAAAGACCCCAAGGCGCCTTTGTTCGGTAGAGCGGCCGAGGCAATGCCGATGACGAGAAGCGCCAGACAGGCGGAGTCGCGGCGCAATCAGGTCCTCACCACGAACGTGGGGCTGCACATACCCACGGGAATCGCCTTCGAGGACTGGGAGCGGGCAGGGCGTCAGCTCTCCGGGCTACTCAATTCCTCGTCCTGGTGGCTCGGTGACTGGCTCGTATACGGCAAGGACCACTACGCCGACCGATATGAGCGCGGTATTCGTGCGGTCGGACTGAGGTATCAGACGCTGCGCAACTACGCCTGGGTTTCCCGGCGGTTCGAGCTGCACAGGCGCCGCGCCGCGCTGAGCTTCCAGCACCACGCCGAGCTGGCGTCCCTGCCCGTCGGCGAGCAGGAGACGTGGCTCGACCGCGCCGACCGGATGAGGTGGACCACCAAGCAGCTGCGCCACGCCATTCGGGCCGAGCGCGAAGGCGCCCCGCAGCAGCCGGACACCGTTGCGGCGACGCGTCGACTCGCCGTGCCCGACAGCCGGCTCCAGTGGTGGCACAAGGCGGCGGACCACGCCGGCACCGAGTTGCAGGAATGGGTCACGGCCACTCTCGATGCCGCCGCCAGCCAGGTGCTGAGGGACGAGGACCGGCAACTTCCCTTCGAGTGACGGCCACCGGCGGGGTCCGCACGCCACGGGGGTGAGGACCCGCGCCAAGGGCAAGCGCGTTAGGACAGGCGACTCATGAGATCCGCCGTCTGTGCGTGCCGGGTGCAGCCACGCTCGGCGAACGACCGCACCACCCGCTCGCGAACCTCGGGATTCTGTTCCTGGCTGAGCTTGAACATTCCCTCGGCCCTGGTCACCTGGAGGCGGAAGGCGCCCACGCCTGGCACTATCTTCCGGAAGTAATCGACGGATTCGCTCATGTCCCAGCTGTCGCCGAATTCCTTCTCGAATTCCTGCACTGTGGCCTGCACGACGCCCAGTGTCTCCTCCGTCGACTCGATCTTTTCCACCACTCCGTGCACATGCACGGAGGTGAAGTTCCATGTGGGGGCGGCCGGCGTAATGTCGTACACGGTGGGCGAGACATAGGCGTGCGGACCGGTGAACGTCAGCAGGATCACCGACCCCGTATTGAGCGCCTTCCAGTGCGGATTGGCCCGATTCATATGGCCCAGCAAGGGCAAGCCGGTCAAATCCGGGGCGGGTGCTCCGTCCCACTGCGGGTCGGTGATGACCGGAAGGTGGGTGGCGAACGGTCCGTCAGCGGGCGTTCCATTACTGACCATCAGTGCCAGGGGATTCCCGCGGATCAGGTCGACCATCCATGAAACGTCCGGTTGCCGGTAGTGGTTGGGGACGAACATACGGCACTCACCTTCGTCGTGTGACAATCGTGTCCTGTCGACAGGACGGCTGGGTTCTTCATCATGGCTCGCCGACGTCTCCGGGCGCAATGAATGGAAGAAGCGCCGACTTCATGAGTGAGGAATTCCCATTCAGCCGTCAAAAGAATTCCCGGAAAAGCGGGCGGGCGGTCGACTCGTGTACCGGGTCACACAGATGAACACCCTCATCGGTGCGGACCGCGCACGGGGGACCGGAGGACCTGGTACGGGCGTGGCAGTCCTGATACCCATGGAGCCTGAGACCGTGCCGGCTGCGGGCGTGGCCGGTATGTCGGTTATGCGTTCCACCGGTACTCCGATGGACCGTCCACTGAGCGAGATCAGGCAGGTGGCATGAACTGCGACGAGTTCGTCGAGCTGGTGACCGTTTTCCTCGACGGCGCCATGGACGAGCCGACCGAGCTTCGCTTTCTCACACATCTGACGAGGTGCGAGGACTGCGAGACCTGTCTCGACCAGTTCAGGCAGACCATCGCGGTGCTGGGTGAGCTGCCCCGGAGCCTGCCCGCCCAGAGCCTGCCCGGCGAAGCGCGCGACCGGCTGCGCGGGGCGTTCCGGGCCCTGCGGCGGGGCTGACGGACCCGTCACGGACCGGTCGCCACGGCTGGTACAGCTATGGCAGTCCTTACCGGGACATGAACGAAGGCGTCGGCCCGAGATCTCGATCACTGGGCTGCCCTAAGCTGACCCCCAGTTGACGGCCGGCAAGGGGGAGTGACGAATGGCGGGCCCACGCGAACTGCCGCCGGACGAGGTCCTGGTACAGCGGCTGCGCGACGGCGACGAGGAGACGTTCGCCCTGGTGCTGGACACCTGGTCGGGCGGCATGCTCCGGCTGGCCATGTCGTTCGTGTCGACCAAGGCATCCGCGGAGGAGGCCGTCCAGGACACCTGGCTCGGGGTCATCAGGGGGATCGGCGACTTCGAGGGCCGCTCGTCCCTGAAGACCTGGGTGTACCGGATCCTGGTCAACACGGCCAAGGCACGCGGTACGAAGGACAGCAGGACCGTCCCCTTCACCAGCCTGCTGCCCGAGGAGGAGGCAGGGCCGACGGTGGACGCCGCACGGTTCCGCGGCCCCGACGAGCAGTACCCCGGCCACTGGGCCGTAGGGCAGCAGCCCCGGCATCTGCACATCCCCGAGGACCATGTGCTGCGAGGGGAGGTCCGCGAGGTGATCGCGGCGGCGCTCGACGAACTCCCGCCCCGCCTGCGCACGGTGATCACCCTGCGCGATGTCGAGGGGTACGGCTCGGAGGAGGTCTGTTCCCTCCTGGACATCTCGCCCGGAAACCAACGCGTGCTCCTGCATCGGGCCAGGGCGTTCCTGCGCCGTAAACTCGAGGACTACGTGTCCGGTGCCCATGACGTCGTGGCGGGAGGGAACGACCGTGGACTGCGTTGACTTCGTCGAGCTGGTGACCGACTTTCTCGAGGGCGTCCTGTGCGAGGACGACGAACGCCGCTTCATCGAGCACCTGGCGGAGTGCTCCGGCTGCGAGACCTACCTCGACCAGTACCGTCAGACGATCGCCACGACGGGCGAACTGACCCCGGACAACATCTCCTCGGACGCCAGGCAGCAGCTGCTCTCCGCCTTCCGGAACTGGCAGGGGCAGTGATCCCCGGGCAACCGTCCTCGGACCCTCGGTAGCACCTTTGCCTCCCGGGGAGTTGTAACGCTCGCGCGGCCCGCCCGCACTGAGCGGCATGACTCTGCTCGGACGACTCTTCTTCGGCGTCATCGCCGCACTCCCCGGTGGCGCGCTCGTGGCCGTCGTGACCAAGCCTCCATGGCTGCCGTGGGCCGCCCACACAGTGGCGCTGGGAGCAGTGCTCGGCCTCCTCCTCGGGAGCCACAGGCAGAGCAACGGCTCGGCCTTCTCCGTCGGTCTGCTCATCGGCCTGCTCGACTGGGTGACCTGGTCGCTCACTCTCGCCCCCGCGCTGGAGGGGCACAAGCCCTCGTGGACGATCGCGGTGGCCGTCCCGCACTTCCCCGAACTCGTCGGCGCCGTACTGCTCGGCGCGATCGCCGGGCTCTCCTTCCACGCCCTGTCGGCCCGGTTCCCGCCCCGGCCGGCGCCCCAACGGGCCAAACCCCATGTGGTGATCGTCGGCGGTGGCTTCGGCGGGGTGGGCGCCGCCCGGGAACTGGACCGGCGTCTCGGCCGCGGGCTCGACGCCCACGTGACGCTGATCAGCGATTCGAACTTCCTGCTGTTCACCCCGCTCCTCGTCGGCGTCGCCTCCAGCACGGTCGAGGCCAGGCACGTGAGCGCCCCGGTGCGCGCCGGGCTCGGCCATGCCTCCTTCCTGCACGGGCGGGTGGCCTCGATCGACACGCAGACCCGCAACGCGTACGTCTGCGCGGGCAAGGAGGGGATGCTCCGCGTGCCGTACGACCAACTGGTGCTGGCCGTCGGCGCGGTGCCGCACTTCTTCGACCTGCCGGGAGTGGGCGAGCACGCCTTCGCGATGAAGTCCGTCGACGACGCCACGAGGCTGCGCGACCAGGTGCTGGGCGCGCTGGAGCGCGCCGACCTCGAGCCGGACCCGGCCGAGCAGGCCAGGCTGCTGACGTTCGTGGTGGCGGGCGGCGGCTTCGCCGGGACGGAACTGGTGGCCGAAGTGTTCGACCTCGTCCATGACGTGCTCCACTTCTATCCGCGGCTGCACGGACTGCGGCCCAGGTTCGTGATCGTGCACGCGGGGGAGCGGCTGCTGCCGGAGCTGTCGCCGCAGCTCGGCCTCTACGCGCAGCGCAAACTCGGCGGGCGCGGCATCGAGTTCCGCCTCGGCGCGCGCGTGAGCAAGGCCACCGCCGAGGACATCACGCTCGACTCCGGCGAGACCATCCCCACCCGCACCCTGGCCTGGACGGCGGGCAACCGGCCGAACCCGCTGGTGCGGCAGATCATGCCGTCCGCGCTCACCGTGGAACCCACCATGCAGGTCCCCGGCATACCCGGCCTGTGGGCCCTGGGTGACTGCGCGAGAATCCCGGACCTGGCGGGCGGGTTCCATCCGCCCACCGCGCAGCACGCGATCCGCGAGGGCAAGGCGGTGGCGAGGAACGTCGCCGCGGTCCTGCGTGGCCGCCGCCCCGTCCCGTTCCGCTTCGGCGGGCTCGGCGTCCTGGTCTCACTGGGGCACCGCACGGCGGCCGGCGAGATCGGCGGACGGCGGGTCTCCGGTTTCCTCGCCTGGGTCCTGTGGCGCTCGGTGTACCTGAGCAAGCTGCCCAGCGTGGAGAAACGGCTGCGGGTGCTCGCCGACTGGACTCTCGACCTGATCTTCCCCAGGGACATCGCCCTCTCGACCAAGGATGGCCGTGATGAACGTCATGTCTGACGCCGTGAGCGTCGTGCGCAACGCCGGACTCGGTGCCCTCGCCGGCCTCGCCGGAGGGCTGGTCTTCGGCGCGGTGATGGCGGAGATCGGGTACCTGCCCACCGTCGCGGCGATCGTCAGAACCGACTCGCCCGGCGTGGGCTTCGCCGTCCACCTGCTGATCGCGGCGGTCATCGGGGCCGTCTTCGGCGTCCTCGTCGCACGCCGGCGCGAGCTGCTGTTCCGGGGACTGGCGTACGGAGTGCTGTGGTGGTTCCTCGGGCCGTTGACCCTGCTGCCGTTCCTGCTGGGCAGGTCGGTGGTCTGGGACGTGGCGTCGGCGCAGGCGCTCATCCCAAGTCTGCTCGGCCACCTGGCCTACGGTGCGGTTACGGCCGCCGCCCTCGCCCTGCTGGTGCACAGGGAGCGGGAGTTCAGGCCCGGCCTCCTGGTGCGCGCGTCGGTCTCGGGGCTGCTCGTCGCCCCGGTGCTCGGGCCCGGCCGGCAGGGTCTGCTCGTGGGGCTGCTGGTCGGTGCCTCGTATGCGCTGGTCTTCGGCGACACCCGCGAGGGCACCGGCCCCGCCCTGATCCGGGGTACCGCCTTCGGCTTCGTGTGGTGGGGGCTCGCGGCCGTCACGGTCTCGCCGCTGCTGGACGGCCGCGGCCTCCAGTGGACGCCGGCCGCGGTGCGCACCGCCGTGGAGTCACTGCCGGGACACGTGTTGCTGGGTGCCGGTACGGCCCTGCTGAGCGGCTGGCTTGGCGGCCTGTCGCGGGTCGTGTTCTCCGACGACGTACGGCACGCCCAGGAGGGACGGCTCGCCGGTGGGCGGGTGATCTCGATCTGGCACGGCGTCATCGCCGGGCTGGCCGGCGGCGTGCTCTTCACCGGCGTCATGGTCGCCGTGGGGTTCCTGCCGACCGTGGCCGCCCTGGTCGGCTCTCAGTCGCAGGCCGTGGGCCTTGTCATCCACCTCCTGATCTCCCAGGTCGTCGGCGTCACGTACGCGGTCTTCTTCCGCCGTCGCAGCTTCGACCCGGCCTCGGGGATCGGCTGGGGCGTGTCGTACGGCTTCCTCTGGTGGGTCCTCGGCAATCTGACGCTGCTTCCCGTACTGCTCGGGGCCGGCCCCCGGTGGAGCGCCGCCGCGCTGGCCGTGTCGTTCCCCTCCCTCGTCGGGCACCTGGCCTACGGCGCCGTACTCGGCCTGGTGTACCAGCGGCTCGAGGAGCGGGTCGGCCCCTGGCACCTGACCCGCAGTGAGGCGGCCGCGGCCCGGGCGGCCGCGCGGCACGAGCAGACGCTGAGCGCGGCCCCCGCGCTGTGGAGCCTGATCACCTGCGTGGCGTTGCTCATCCCCATCCTGGTGTCGTAGCAAAGCCCCCACACAGCAGTGGGGCGGGTGGCATGGCCACCCGCCCCACTGCTTCTTTGTGCGGTCCGTTCGTCAGGCGCTCTGCTTCAGTTCGGCCGCGCCGAACGACACGCTGAAGCGCTCGCACCAGATCGTCACCGTGGAGTACTTGTTCAGGTCGGTGCCGGCCGGGATCACGTAGTTCTGGTTGCCTTCGTTGCCCTTGAGGTCGCCGAGGTCGACGTGCTTGCCGTCGTCGAGGTTGCCGCCGCCGCCCTGCTGGACCGGCTGGTCGCTGAGCCACACGTGCAGGGCCGGGCCGTCGGAGGTGCGCAGGTCCGTCAGGCGCAGGGTGGCCTTCCCGCCGTCGAGCTTCAGGACCTCCACGGAGCCGCTGGTCTCGTGCTCGTGGGAGACGAAGCTGCCGCTCGCCGACGGCTTGGCCGCGGCCTGCTGTTGGCCCGTGGTCACGGGAGCAGCCTCATCCACGCGGTCCGTGGTGAACAGCCGCCAGGGCTGGAAGAGGTAGAGCCCGACGGCCACCGCGACGACGACCACCGCGGTGGTGATCCACAGGAGAGGGCGCTTGTTTCGGCACATGAGGGTTTCCGTTTCTCTTTCTCTGTTCAGCACTGGTCGTCGGCGGGGCGCGGACGCTCCTGCTCGGGGGAGTGCGCGGCGCGCTCGCGGCGCAGCTCGTCGGCCTCGTCACGGACGGCGTCGAGGCGGACCTCGAGCATGCCGACGCGCTCGCGGTAGCGCTCCAGTTCGGCCCGCACGAACTCGGCGTCCGCCACCTGGCGGGCCGTCTCCTCGCGGATCGCGGCGGTCTCCTCGGCGAACTTCTGCTGCGCCGTGTCGAGCGCGGTGACGGCCACGTCGGCCGCCTCCTCGGCGAGCGTGGCGCGCTCCTCGGCGGCCAGGATGCGCTGGGCGGCGGCCCGGGTGACCGTCTCGATGCGGGCCTCGGCCGCCGCCGAGTCCGTGATGATCGCCAACTCCTCTATGTAGGAGGGCAGATCGGTGGCGAGCTGCTTGATGAGCGTGACGAGGGCGTCGCGCGACTGGGCGGCATCGTCGCCGCCCGCCGTCGGCATCGGCGCCATGGCCGCCATTTCACTGGTCATGGCTTCAAGCGGCGTCTGTCCGGACGCACCGGCCACGGGTGCCTGGGCGACCGGCGCATCGGTACCCCTCGCCTCGTCCTTGGCCGCCTTCTCGGCCTCGGCGGCCACGCGCTTGTCCTCCTTGCGCTGCTGGCGCTTGGCGCGGAACTTCCGGAAGGCGCCGAGCGCGTTGTGCTCGGGGTGCCCGCAGTAGCGGGACGCCGGGCCCTGCGCGCCGTGTGCGTGCGGCTCAGGCGGGTTGGTGCAACCCGGGTAGGCGCAGGTGGGGACGGTCTCTGTGGACTCGACGGTCATTTTCGGGCTCCTCGTTGCTGACGTGCTGACGTGCTGACGTAGTGACGTACTGACTCACTGGCTCGTGGACCTGCCGACCTTCCGGGTCAGCGGTATTCCGGGTTCTCGAAGTCGAACCGGCACCCTGCGTCCCACTGCGACCGCTGGTTGCCGTGCGCCGGAACGCCACCGGCGTCCTTGAGCAGCCGGGCCAGATGCAGCAGGTTCCACGTCATGAACGTGGTGTTCCGGTTGGTGAAGTCGTTGGTGGGACCGCCGGAGCCCGGATCGAGGTAGGAGGGGCCCGGCCCGGCCTCCCCGATCCAGCCCGCGTCCGCCTGCGGCGGGATCACGTATCCCAGGTGCTGAAGGCTGTACAGGACGTTCATGGCGCAGTGCTTGGCGCCGTCCTCGTTGCCGGTGATCAGGCAGCCGCCGACCCGCCCGTAGTAGGCGTACTGACCGGCGTCGTTGAGCAGACCGGAGCAGGCGTAGAGCCGCTCGATGACCAGCTTGGCGACCGAACTGTTGTCACCCAGCCAGATCGGCCCGGCGATGACGAGGATGTCGGCCGCCATCACCTGCTGGTAGATCGACGGCCAGGCGTCGCGCTCCCAGCCGTGCTCGGTCATGTCCGGCCACACCCCGGTGGCGATCTCATGGTCGATCGGCCGCAGGTGCTCCACGTGGACGCCCTGCTTCTCCATGATCCGCGAGCTGAGGTCGATCAGGCCCTGGGTGTGGCTGCGCTCCGGGCTCTTCTTCAGCGTGCAGTTGAGGAACAGCGCACGCAGGTCGTCATGGCTCATACCCCTCAGTGCGTGCGGCGGGCCGAACGTTACAGGCGACGCTCGACTTCTTCAGTCGTGAGGTCAGGACGGTGTGGCAGCGCCCGGGTTCGTACCGGAGTCAGGCGTCGCCCCCGCGCCGTTGCCGTTGCCGTTCCAGCGGAGCGTGACGTCGAGGTGGGCGCCGGCCGTGGCGCTCGACAGGACCGCGCCCAGCTTGGCGTCCAGGACGACGCCGAAGGTGACCTCCACCTCATCGGGCCGCTCGGCCAGGGACCGGAAGCCGCCGATCACGTCGGACGCGGCGGCGGTGACCGGTGCCAGGGCCTCCCGCAGGGAAGTCGCCGCGCTCTCCAGACGTGTACCGAGTCCCACGGCGCCGGTGCCCGCGCGGGCGGGCGGGGCGACGAGGACGACGGTGCCGTCGGAGAGGGTGAACTGGACTGCGTCCGGCATCAGGGCTCCTGTGTGAGGGGAGTTGGGCGCGTCAGGCCTGGCCCGGGGCGCCGCAGAGGGGAGTGGGCGGCGGGGAGTCCCGCATGGCCCGCTGGACTCTGTTGAGCGCCTCCAGCAGTGCGGGCAGTTCTTTGCCGTTCGCGTACTCCAGGACCGCTCGGTAGAAGGCGGCGGACACATCGGGATCCATCGCGTCGGCGGCGCTGAAGCAGAGCGTGTAACCGGAGCGGAGCATCCCGGCGATCCGCTCCTGGGTGTCGTTGCCGTACGCCGTCACCTTCCTGTTGGCCGAGAGCGCGAATCCGGGTGCGTCCACCCAGGCCTGCTGGGCCTGTTCACTCGCCAGGTAGGAGATGAGCTTGTCGGCGCCGGCGTTGTTCTCGGTGAACTTGCCGACGAAGTCCGCCGAGACCTCCAGCACGCGATCCGGGGACGGCGTCACGTACGTGTACCTGCCGGGCTCCACGCGATCCGGCTCGAAGCCCATCGCGGACAGCGCGCCGTGGCCGAGGGAGCAGGAGTTGCCGGTCATGCCGTCGGCGGCTTCGCTGAACCGGCGCGTGGCCGAGCCGTCGGGGGCGCTCTCGATCAGATCCCCCCAGGCCCGCCACGCCTCGTCGACCGGCGCCGAGTCCCACTTCAGGTCGCCCGACACCCAGTCCTCGTAGGTGTCCACGCCCGCCTCGGCGAGCAGCAGGTCGGCGATCCAGTCGGCGCCCGGCCAACCGGACGTCGGGCCCGACTCCAGCCCCAGGCACCAGTTCTCGGGCCGTGCGCGCAGTGCGGTCCAGGTGCGGGGAGGGGGCGGGGTGACCTTCGTCGCGTCGTACCAGACGAGGCTCTTGACGTCGGCCTTCACGGGGACCGCGTAGACGCCGCCGCCCTCCATGGCCAGTTCGCGCAACGGCTCGACGTAGGCGGCCGTGTCGACGGCGAGTGGCCTGAGCGCCCTGTCCTTGCGGTATTTGGAGATCGCGCCCACGCTCGGCAGCACCGCCAGGTCGGGCGCCGCCTCCGCGGCCACGGCGGCGTCGAGTTGCTGGGTGAGAGCGCGGGTGACCTGCGGTTCGACGTCGATACCGGGGTTGCGGTCCTCGAACGCCTCGATGACCGAGTAGAACGCCTTGAACTCGGTGCCGGACCAGGGGACCATGATCGTCACCCGCTCCTTCTCCGGCCCGCCGCAGCCGACCGCCCCCAGGAGCAGGCCGAGGGCCAGGGCGCAGCGCACGAGTGGTGCCGTCGGCCGTCTCATGGGTGCGGGAACCGGTACTCGTCGATACGGGGGCGGTAGGCGACGTACCCGAGCCCGCCGGCGGCGAGCAGCAGGGGCAGCGCGATCGCCATGACCCACCCCTTGCCGGGGAGCAGCGGATCACTGCACGCGGTGACGGCGACGGACGCGGTCGCCAGCAGGGCCAGGCCGAGCGCCGGGCTGGGGTACTGCCGGAAGTGGCGGACGACGACATGGCCGGTCGCGCAGACCAGCAGCAGCATGACCGCCACCGGCATGAGGAACAGGGGCCACAGCACGTAGGGGTTCAGCCAGCGTGACCGGAGCTGCTCGTCCAGGGCCAGGGCCTCGATCTCCCGGAGATCCTCGAGCGATTCGATGAGTCCGCCCGTGAACCGGACGTCACGGCCCTCGTCGTCCTGTTCCGGCCCGTCCTCAACGGCCGGGATGGCCGCCGCCGCACCCTGCGGGCCGCTGGCCAGCTGGAGGCAGGTCGTCAACTGGCCCTGGACGAACTGGATGTGGTGCAGCCCCTGCTCCCCGGCCGCGTTGCCCTTCGTCGCCGAGGTGAGGAGGGTGCTCACGCTGCTGGTGGCGTTGGCGAAGCCGATGCCGGTGCCGATCAGGTCGACCTCGCCCGTGGCCTCCGCCGCTTTCATGAGCTCTCTTTTCGCCCGTACGGCCTCCTCGCGTGCCTCCGTGAGGTCGTCGATGGCCTGACGCGTGCGGTCGGCGGCAGCCATCTGCTCCCCGGCCCGATCGGCCACCAGCAGATACAGCAACGCGGTCAGCGCCACCATGCTCAGCACGCCCACCCGGAGCCGGCGCAGCACGACGACGGGATGGGGCCGCCGCGGTCGCGCACGTCCCCGTCCCCAAGGCCTGCGCGCCAAGGGCCCGAGCACCCGCCCGTCCCTCACGACGCGTCCACCGGCTGACCGCCCGCCGGGCCGTCCCCGAACCGATGCCCGCACTCCTCGCAGAACTTGGCCGAGGCCGACGCCGACGCCGTACCGCACCGCGGGCACTCACGCGGCGACAACGGGACGTCGAGCAGGGGGAGTTCGACCTCGTCCCCCCGCGGCGCCACCGTCTTCGTCGAGTCGACGCCGATCCGCTGGATCTCCGCCCGGGATACGTCGCGCCGCACCCGCAGCCTCCCGTCGGGGCCCGTGGTCGCCAGCGACCGCAACAGCCGTAGCCGCACGGTGTCCCGGAGGTCCTGCGCGAGGCCCGTCGCCAGGCGCAGTTCACGGTCGGCGCGTTCGAGGTCTCCGCGCAGATGGGCGTCGGCGCAGGCGCGCATCGCCATGCCGAGTTCGCGTTCGTTCTCGACCCGGGTGAGATTGGCCGACCGGGGGATCCCGAAGCCCGGTGTCGAGCGGCGGCGTACCACCATGGCCGCCGTGTCGGAGCAGGGCCGGCGCGTGCCGTCGGGGCGTTCGGCGTGCAGGGTGATGCGGGCGGCGCGCAGGTCCTCGTCGACGGTGAGGGCGCGGGGGTCGAAGCGCAGGGACACGTGGTACTGGCGGGATTCCGGGGGCCAGGACCCCAGCGGGACATGCGTCTCGCCGTCCTGCGACTGGCGTGCCGTCAGTTCGGCCTCGACGGGGCGGGTCTGGCGTACGAAGGCCAGCTGGAACCGGTCGTTGAGGCGCAGGCCCAGGTAGACGCGGGGCACGACGATGCGTTGCGCCTGGCGCATGAGCCGGGTGAAGTCCTCTGTGAGGTCGGAGACCGCCACGACGGCCGCGGCGGTGCCGTGCAGGGCCTCGGTGATGCGCAGCAGCTCGGCGTAGTGCCAGTCGCCGCCCACGCCCCGGGCGTCGCACACGAACTGGTCGGTGCACGCGGTGAGTGCGTTGCCGAGCTGCTCGGCCGTCTCGTGCTCGTCCTTGCCGTCCGTGTAGAGCACGGCGTGGCGCACGGTGCCGGGGGCGGCCACCGACGTGAACAGGTGCTGGGCGCAGGTCAGCCACTGCCCGATCGCCGTACCGCCCTCGGCGAACTGGCCGACGACCCGCAGCTTGGCGTCCTCCCGTGTCACGGCGTCGACACGGGTCAGGCCGCCGGTCGCGGGAAAGATCACCTCGGCCTTGTGGTGGCCTGCGACGATCCCCAGGTAGGTGCCGTCCCGCAGGGTGTCGATGGCGGCGCACATGGCGCGTTTCGCCTCGTCCAGCTTCCGGCCGGACATGGACAACGACCGGTCCATGATGAGAATTTCGGCGCCAGGACGGTCCGGGAGCGCGTTCGCCTCCCCGTGCGCGGCGGAGCTTGCCGTGACGGTGACGAGGGCGTCCGCGCGCTGCTCGTCGTGGGCCAGATCCGAGGGCGCGTCCACTTCCAGGGCGAAGCTGAGCCCCAAGGGCGAGCTGTCCCCCACCGGCACCACCCGATCGCGTCGCTGCGTGTCCCTTACGGAGCGTGTAACCGTCCCCTACCTGGCGTATCAGGAGCTTAGCGTTCTGGGTGTTCCTCCGAAACGGGAATGACCGCTTCTTCCACGTCGTCCGGCCCTTCTCCACCGCAGCGGGGGACGCAGCCGGTTCGCCAGGTCCACCAGTGCGACGTACTCACGCTCGGTGGGCGCGTGCGGGCCGAGCTCGCGGATGGCGTCGGACAGTTGCTCGCGGTCGCGATGGTGCAGGAAGCGCGCGTACCGGATCTCCGCGCGCAGTCCGGCGGCCGCCGCCGCGTCCACGTCGAGGCCGTCCAGGCCGGCCCCGGCCCGTTCCAGGTCGTCCCCGGTGGGCTCCCGGTGGGCGGGCTCGTCGAGGATCATGACGCTGAGGCGTACGGCCGCCACGCGCGCCTCGCGTTCGTAGCGGAACTCCTGCGCCAGCCGTACGGCCGTGCCCACCGCCTCGGTTCGTTCACCGGCCAGCAGATGGACGCGGGCCAGTCCGAAGCCGGCCGCACCGAGTGCGGGGGTCGTGTCGAAGACCGCGCCGTAGTGCGACCGGGCGGCGGCGAGGTCGCCCCGGAGTTCGGCGCACAGGCCGAGGGCGAGCTGCGGTATCAACTCGCCGGGAACCGCCTCCCGTACGGTGGTGAACGCCCGGGCGGCCGACTGCGCGTCCTCGCGGGCCAGCGCGATCAGGCCGGCGTACCAGGCGTGCAGCCAGTGCCAGTCGGGCAGGCCCGCCGCCGCGAGCGCCCGCTCCGCCAGCTCGGGGTCCCTTCTGCGCAGGGCGAGCCGGCTCTCCGCCAGGGCCCGTCCGGCCGAGCCCGCCATGTCCGGGGCGTCCGGATCGGACAGCGGGGCCGGGAGCGCGGCCGCGATGTCGCCGGGCTCAGGGGAGGCGAACGGCGCCCGCATCGTCAGCGTCGCGTCCTCGCCGGGCCGCGCCTCGACCCAGTGGGCGAGCGGCCGGGCCGTCCCGAGGCCGCCGTGCAGGGACTCGGGCATCGAGCCGAACAGGGCGGACGGGCGCGCGACTTGACGATGTGCCGGCGCCGCCGCGACGACCTGCCGGATGACGCCGCTGAGCTGTTCCGCGAACTGCCGCGCCGACACGAACCGCCGCCAGGGCTGCTCGGTGTCCGTGGCGCGGTCCAGCAGCAGCCGGAGCGAGTCGACGCCCGGCACCGAGCGGTCGGTCCAGCGGGAGTGGCACATCTCGTGCAGGGTCATGCCCAGGGAGTACAGGTCGAAGCCCGGCGTCGGACGCCGGTGCTCCGGATCGCCCTGAGGGGGTGCGTACGGCGGGGTGTACGCCACGACCGGCCCGGCGTCCTTCTGGCTGCGCACCGCGCCGAAGTCGATGAGCCGCACCCGGTCCAGCGCGCCCGCCGGGCTCTGCTCCCGGAACCGGATGATGTTCAGGGGTTTGACGTCGCAGTGCAGCAGGCCCCGGGCGTGCAGATAGTCGAGCGCCTGGAGGATGCGGATGCCGTGCGCGAGGAGGGTCTCCAGCCGGTCGCCGTCGCCTGCCGAGAGCGGTAGGCCCGGGACGTACTCCAGGACGAGATGCGGCCCCTCGTGCTCGTAGCCCAGGATGCGGACGATGCTGTCGTGCCGGAGGCCGACCAGGACGTCCCGTTCGTGCAGTGCGGTCCTGGCGACCGACTTGTTCAGGGCCTTGAGGACGACGTGCGTGGCGAGGTTGCGGTCGTGGACGAGGTAGGCCGCGCCGTACGCCCCCGAGCCGAGGACGCGTTCGACGTCGTAGCGGTCGGCGATGGTGAGGCCGCTGGGCTGGGCGAAGTCGAAGCGGGTTCCGCAGCGGGGGCAGAAGCCCTTCGTCCGGCCCGGTTCGCCGGCACGGCCCCGGCCGACCGGCTCCGGGCAGGAGGGGTTGGGGCAGAAACGATGCTCCTCGGCGACGGGGTCCGCCGACCGCAGCGGTACGTCCGGGACCTCGGGACCCCGGTCGGAGTCCACCAGGCCGAGCCCGTACCAGGGGTCCGGCCGTACCTGTGCCACGCCGACGCCCGCCCCCCGCACCGGCTCGGGAACACGGACCGGCGGGGCGGCGTGGTTCCGGGGCAGCGGCCGCCGGTCGCACGCCTGGCAGAAGCCCTGCTCGTCGATCTCGCCACGCCCGCAGTCGGGGCGATTGCACATCGGCACGGCGTCACCCTTCCTCGATACGGCGGTTGACTTCGTCCGCGTACCGGCCGACCGACCGGCGGGCGGCCGCGAGGTCGATCGGCACGCTCTGCAGCGCGCGGGCGGCGGGGGCGTGCAGGTCCGCGAGGCGGCGGTCCTCGTCGCCGAAGTACCGGGCCGCTCGCAGCCGGTGCAGTTCCAGGGTCGAGGAGAGGTCCTGGTGGGTCTCGGCCAGTCGGCGCACCTCGCGGTCGTAGCGGGCCACGGCGGCGCGGGCGGCGACGGCCCGGTCGTGGACCGCGGTGAGTTCGGGGCTGGGCTCCGTCACCCGGGCGACGGCCAGCCGGACCCGCAGCCGGGGCGCGGCGCGGGGCGGCAGCCGGGGCGGGGCGAAGAACCGCACACCCCACTCCTGTTCCAGCGCGGCCGCGGCGTCCTCCTCGGCGGCGAGCAGTCCGACGACCCCCTGGACGTTCGCGGCGGTCACGGCCCCGACGGCGGGTCCGCGGATCGGTTCCGGGTCCAGGGACACATCGTGGGCGAGGCCGTCCGGCGGCGTGCCCTCGAAGCCGAGGACGAGACGGATGCCCCGCGACCGGGCCCGCCCGGCCAACTGCCCCAGCAGATCCCGTACGAGCGCCTCCGGGTCCTGAGCCCGGTCCACGCCGCCCACCACCAGGCAGGCGGGCGGTCGGCGCCGCAGCAACTGCCGCGCCACCGCGGGGGCGTCCCCGCCGGGAAGCCCGAACCGGCGCGCGAGATAGCCGCACACGTCGGCGACCGACCTGCCGCGGGCGTCGTAGGCCGCGTCGATGACGCCCAGCCCGAGAACCGTGTCGCCGGGCGCGCCGGTGAGTTCGTCGTCGGAGACGGTGGCCCGGGTCGCCGGGTCGGCCGTGCGCACGAGGCGTACCAGCCAGGAGTCGCCGACCGCGGTCGTGCCGCCGGTGCCGACGACGACCGTGCCCGACCAGCCGCTGTCGAGCAGCCGGGTGAGCTCCTGCGTCAGGGCGAGCCGCAGCGGGTCGCCCAGCACGTCGTCCGTCAGCTCGCCGCGGGTGCGGCCGAGTTCGTCGGTGGGATCGCCGTCGAAGAAGCCCAGCTCACCGATGCGGGGCAGATACGACAGCACCGTCTCGGTGGGCAGCATCCAGGCCGCCTTCGCGTCGGCGTCGACGTAGTCGGCCACCACGATGCCGATCACGCGCCCGTCGAACTCGCCGCCCAGCGCCATCACCCCCGCGCCCGAATACCCGGGCTCGATCCACGGATCGCCCTCGCGCACCCGCTTCAGCAGCCCCCACTCGCCCTGCCGGCCACCGGACCCCGCGAGCCGCGCGTCCGTCCCCATGCCGATCGGGTCGGCATGGGGAAAGCCGTACACACGCACGGAGCCGCCGGAAATGGGTGCCTTCCACAGGGTGGTGCGGGTGCCGCACCCGGCCGGTTCGTCGAGTTCGAGCAGGGCCACGTCGCCGCGCTGCGTGTCGCCCCTGTGCACCCAGGTGCCCGGGACGACGTGCGCGACACGGCTCCACTCCGGGCGGCACGCGACGCTGCTGATCCGCACGTGAGCCGTGCTGCCGCCGGGGCCCGCTCCGGCGTCCCTGACCACATGCGCGCAGGTCAGCACATGCCGGTCGTCGAGCAGTACTCCGGCGCCGCACGGCGTGCCGTCCTCGTCGTCCACCCTCACGCGCCATGGACCGTCACTGTGGTGATGCAGCGCCATACGCCCACGGTATGGCAACGGGCGCCACATCGACCCGAGTTGTCAGGCCAGGCACGTCCCGTCCCTCAGCCTTCCGGGTTCCCGGCGGTGCCGCCTCCTTCCGCGTGCAGTTCCAGGCTCACCGTCAGCTGGATCTGGGCATCGACCCATGCCGGGACGGCCGCCGTGGCGCCGTCCCGGCGGAGGGCCGTGTCCAGGTCGCCCATCAGGCGGGCGGCCGTGTGCAGGCCGGCGCGTCTGAGTGCCGCCGCGCTGTCGGTCAGGCGGGTCCGGGCGGGCGTCGTCAGTCGGCGCAGGCCGTGGTGGGCGGCCTGGGCCAGGGCGGTGAGGGCCGATTCGAGTGCGGTGGTGATCGGGTCGGTGGAGCGGGCCCGGACCATCGCGAGTGTGGTGTCGCCTTCCCCCGGGGCGAGGTCGGGGATGATCAGTCCTTTGGCGGTCAGTACGGCCAGCGGGTCCAGCACGATCCTGCCGTGGGTGCGGTTCAGCATGCCGCTGACGCTGTGGACCTCCTCGTCGCCGAGCGCGGCGGCGAGCGCGTCCAGGCCGCCCGGGCAGAGGGGGTTGTATGCGGCGCGGACCAGGATCTCGTTGCCCGCCGGGTCGCGTACGACCGCTTCCAGCCGCTGCGCGGCGGGGTCGTAGCCGACGGACTCCACGGCGGCCACCTCCACCACCCGCACCGACTCCGCCTCGACCCGCGGGCGGATCAGCCGGGGCGGCCGTGCGCCGGCCTCCCGCAGGTGCGCTGCGGTGTCCCGGAGCAACAGGCTGCCGGGCAGTTCCCGCCAGGCCGAGCCGAGCGGGGTGACGCTGGTGGCGGCGATGCGGCCCCGGGAGATGGAGACGGTCCGGTCGGCGGCGCGTGAGGTGTGCTCGCTGACCACGTTCGCCGCGGCGAGGGTGCGCAGGGGCGAGCCGAGCAGGCGGCGGCCGGCCAACTCGTGCCCGGAGAGGACCTGGTCCTGCGTCAGCTCCCAGCGCTTGCGCAGCACCAGCACGATTCCGGCTTCGGCGTGGGCGAAGTACGTCTCGGCGGTACGGTCGCGCGCCGTGCCGCCGATCCGGCAGCCGAGCGCCACCAGCCGCACCCGGCGCAGCGGTGTCTCCGGTGCCTCCTTGGTGCCCAGCACCCCTACCGGGTCGTGGCCGGCGGCGCGGTGCCTGGCGTGCAGCTCGGCCAGCAGCAAGGCGAAGCGCTCCGCCTCGTAGTGCGTGCCGCGCGTGGCGTACGCGTCGATCTGCTCCCGCAGTTCGGCCACGGCCCCGGCGGGCCAGTGCATGGAGGCGGCGGTCAGCGACTCCTGGGCGCGGGCGAGGGAGCCGGCGAAGACCGGGCCCGCCTGCTGGACGCCGTCCAGGAGGAGGTCGTCGGCGAGGGCCAGGGCGGCGCGGAGAGGGCCTTCGGTGCGGTGTGCGCCGGCGGTGGGGGTGTGGCCGCCGACGCTTACCTCGGTGGGCTGGGGGGTGTTGGCGGCGGCTGTGGATGTGGCAGTGGCTGTGATTGTGGTCGTGGTCGTGGTCGTGGTTGCGGAGGCTGTGGCGGCGGGGGCGACCGTGCCATCTGCGGGCTTTGGGGCGTCCCGGCCGTCTGGGCGTCCTGGGGCGTCCGCGGCGTCCGCGGCGTCCGCGGTCTTCGCGGTCTTCGCGGTGGCCGTGGCGTTCGCGGTCTTCGCGGTGGCCGTGGCGTTCGCGGTCTTCGCGGTGGCCGTGGCGTTCGCGGTCTTCGCGGTGGCCGTGGCGTCCGCCGTCTTCGCGCCGGCCGTGCCATCCGCGGCCCGGAACGCCCAGACCGCCAGGGCCACCACCTCGCCGCGCAGTGCGGCGGACGCGTCGGTGAGGGCGTAGCCCAGCTCGTGGGGGACCGGGAACCGGACGGTGCAGGTAGGCAGTTCTACGCGGGGTTCCGGGTCGGTGGTGGTGGGGCGGTGCAGTCGGGCGACGTAGCCGCGGTCCTTGACGCGCTGAGCGGCCAAGAGTGCCGCCCGGCCCAGTGCGGCGGTCAGGGCGTCGTCGTCGAACTCGGCCGGCGTCCAGTCGACGAACTCGGTCCTGGCGGCGGGCGAGTCGTCTTCCGGGGCGGACCCGGCCGCGCGCTGATACGCGAGCACCAGTCCGATGCGGTGGCGACACACGCCCGTAGCCGCACAGCCGCAGTGCGCTGCGTCGAGGCCGAGGCCCGGCGGGAGAGCCGTATCTGTCCCGTCCGGGAAGCGTCCGCGTACCGTGCCGTCGTCGGTGACGGTCACCTCCGGGCCGGAGCCCGCCGCCAGGTCCTTCTCCGCACGCTTGACGAGGCCGCGATTGGCGAGGGAGGCGAGCGTCTGGGGCGTCAGGGCCAGCAGATCGGTGCGGATGGTCGTCGGCTGTGTCGTCCGAGTCATCCGAGACCTCCCTGTCCGCCCAGGCCGCCCTGTCCGCCGGGCCCGCCCTGTCCTCCCCGGCCGACCTTCTCCGCCACGAACTCGGCGAGCCGGCCCGGTGTCATGGCGCCCACCGGGGCGCCGACCTGCGCCAGTCGCCCGGCCAGGTCGCGGTCGTAGACGGGGTCGGCGGCCTCGTCGAGGGCGGCCAGGCACAGCACGGTGGTGCCCTGCTCGACCAGTCGGCGCACGGTGCGGACCAGGCGGTACGGGTCGCCACCCTCGTAGAAGTCGGAGACCAGGGCGACGATGGTGCGCCGGGGGTTCTCGACCAGCGAGGCGCCGTAGTCGACGGCCCGGGCGATGTCCGTGCCGCCGCCCAGCTGCACCCCCATCAGCAGCTCCACGGGGTCGGTCACGTCGGACGTCAGGTCGACCACCTCGGTGTCGAAGGCGACCAGGTGGGTCTTCAGGCCCGGCAGGCTCCACAGGCAGGCGGCGGTGACGGCGGAGTGGATCACGGAGCCGGCCATGGAGCCCGACTGGTCCACCAGCAGCACGAGTTGCCACTGTTCCAGGTGGCGGCGGGTGCGAGAGTGGAAGTGCGGGCGCTGGATGAGGATGCGGCGTTGCTCGGGCTGGTAGTGGGCGAGGTTGGCGCGGATGGTGGTCCGGAAGTCGAAGTCGCGGGCCAGGGGCAGCCGGCTGGGGCGGCGGGAGCGGGAGCCGGTGAACGCGCGGCGGACCTCCGGGCGCAGGCGCTCCATCAGCTGGCGTACGACGGTCTCGACGATCCGGCGTGCCGCGGCGAGCACTTGGGGGTTCATCAGGTGCTTGGTGCGCAGGACGGCGCGCAGCAGGGTCTGGCTGGGCTCGACGCGGGCGAGGACGTCCGGGTCGGTGACGATCTCGTGGATCCCGTACTGCTCCACGGCGTCCCGCTCCAGCCGCTCCACGGTCTCCTTCGGGAACAGCCGGTGGATGTCGTCGAGCCAGTCGACGGCGGTGAGTTGGGACGGCCCGCCCCCGCCCTCTCTGGAGTCGGACCTCGACCCGCCTCGGCGCACCCCACGGCGACGCAGGTCCTCGTCACGGCCGTAGAGCCAGTCGAGGGCGGCGTCCCGGGCGACGGCGGAACCGCTCAGCGGGCCGGTGCAGCGCTCGGCGGGGGAGCCGAGGATCAGGCGCCAGCGTTCGAGGGTGGGGTCCGGGACTGTGGGGTCCGGGGATGTGGGGTTCGGGACCGTGGGGTCCGGGGATGTGAGGTCCGGGACTGTGGGGCCCGGATAGCTCGGTGCCTCGCCAGGAGCCGGGGAATTCATCGCACCGCCCCCAGCCCGTGCCGGTCCAGCAGTCGGGCCACGTTTTCCTCCAGGGCTCGGGCGCGGGCGAGTTGCAGCGGGTCGGCGGTCGTCCGCAGCAGGGAGCGGGCCGAGCCGTGCTTGCCGCGCCGCTGCAGCAGGCGTTCCGCGATGCGTTCGCGTTCGCGGGGCGGGAAGAAGGCGAAGGCCTGGCGGAGGGCGGGCAGGCCGGTGAGGAAGTCGTCCTCGGCCATCGCGGCGACGATGCCGTCGAGGACATCGATCAGGGGCGCGCCGCCGACATCCGCGTCGGCAGCCCCGGCGACCTCCCCGGCGGCCGTCGCGCCCGCCGGGACGCCCGCCGTCGCACCCGCGGCGACCTCCTCGCGAGCCAACGCGAACAGGCCGGCCAGCCAGTCGCCGAGGGTGTCGACGGCGCCCGCCGCAAGCGACTGCACGGCCGTCGCCGGGTCGTCGGGGACACCCAACGCCCAGCGCATTCCGAAGGCGGCGCCCCGCAGGTCGGCCGGGGCACGCCGGTCGCGGGCGATGCGGGATGCGGCCTCGGCGGCGGCTTCGCGGGTGACCGACAGCAACTCCGGCGCGTGCAGCAGCGCGTCCCGGGCGGCGGCCATGGCGCGAAGCCGCGCGAAGTCTACGCCGGGGCCGCCGTGCAGCCCCTCAGCCAGCCAGAACACGCGGTCGGCGGCGCCCGCGACGACGCTGCCGAGCAGTCGGCCGCGGGCCACGCCGAACACCCGGTCGTGACGCCACAGCCCCAGCGCAGCGCCCAACACCTCGCCGAGCGGCCCGAGTTCCGGTACCTGGCCGACCTGCTTCGCGAGCGCGTCCAGCAGGTCGTCGCAGAGCGGGCCGACGCCGCACAGCACCGCGTCGAACAGCAGCCCCGCGAGCGGCCCTGCCGCCGTGCCCGCGGCGCGCGCCCGCTCCCCGAGCATCACCGAGGCCGCCTCGTCCAGCCGTGCTCCGTATGCACCCGCCTCGATGAGCGCAGCCTCCCGTCCGCTCGCCGGACCGGGCTCCCAGCGCTCGGTGAAGACCGGATCGGCGCCGTCGGACGGGCCCGAGACCCGGGTGAAGCCGGGCACGCCCAATACGCGCAGGCGGTGCAGGACCCGGCTGCGCGTCAGGCCGACCGGGTCGGTGAGGTCGAAGGTGACCGGGGTGTCCGCGTCGGCCAGACCCAGGCGGGCGAGCTGTTCGGCGACGTCGTGCACGAGCGGGGGCACAGGTGTGTCGGGGTGCAGACGTCCCTCGGTCTCACCGGCGCAGGCGGCGACCATCTCCACCACGACCGGATGGGCGCCGGCACCGAGCGTGCCCCTGCCGGTCCACGGCAGCGGCTCTTCCAGATCGTCGCTGATCAGCGCACCCGCGAGTCCGTCGAGGACATCAACGCGGGTCTCGTGCGGATGCCCCCGCATCAGGGCCAGCCCCTGGGCCAGACCGCGCGCCGCGATCAGGTCGGCCGTGGACACCGGGATCCTGCGGGCACGCAGCCGCTCGGCGACGGAGCGCAACAGGCCCTGCGCCGCGGCGTCCGGGCCGCCTTCCCACAGCTGCTGGTAGTAGCCGGGCGAGGGCATGCCGGACTGGTAGCCGGAGAATGCGTCCAACTGCCGGAAGGAGTACGGCACCAGGAAGCTGCCGCCGAGCGCCCCGTCGGGTGGCGCGGGGACCTCCGGCCAGTCGGCGGCCCCGTCGGCGCCGTCGTCGTGGCCGCCGTCCGGGTACGACAGCGCACGCAGGGCCGGCTGGTGGAAGCCACCGGTCACCACCAGCACCGGCCGCCCGCCGGCGTGGGCCACCGCGGCCCGCACCCAGGACGCCATGTACTCCTCACGCGCCCGGTCGCCGGGGTCGGCTTCGGCGTCGCCGCGCACCAGCTCGAAGTAGGCGTCGAGGCGGGCGCGGAGACCGTCCGGGTCGTCCGGCTCGGCTCCGGCGCCGGGTTCGGCGACCTCGAACAACCCGTCCCACAGCGCGTCGACCGAGTCCACGGCGAAGCGCGCGCACAGCCGTCGCGTCGCCTCCGTGTACCTCGCCTCGGCGTCGGCGTAGCGGTTGGTCTGGCGGTCGGTGCGTTCCGCGAACGCCGGATGCCAGGCCGGCAGGTCGATGAACCGCACGTCCGCACCGGCGGCGCGACCGTCCCGCAGTGCGATCCACTCCGGGGAGTAGTCGCACAGCGGGGCCCACGAGGTCGCGACGCGTGTCTCGTCGCGGTAGTGGCTGAAGACGGCGACGGGCAGCCGGTGGCCGAGCAGCAACTCGTCCAGCCGGTCGTTCATGTCCGCCGGGCCCTCCACCAGCACGTACGCCGGCCGCAGGGTCTCGATCGCGCGGCTGACCAGGCGGGCGCACGCCGGCGAGTGGTGCCGTACGCCGAGGAAGACGGCGGGGCCGGAGTCGACGGTGTTCGTCATCAGTCCGCCAGGAGGTGCCGTGCGTCGTGCAGCGCCTGCCACTGCGCGCCCTTGCGCCTGGGCACGTCCTGCTCCAGGAACCGCCGGAGCCGGGCGAGGTCCTCGGGGCTGTCCTTCGCCGCGGTGCCCGCGAGGCTCGTCACCACGTCGGCCGCGCTGCCGGGCTCGCCGCGCAGGAACCAGGCCCGCACTCCCACCGCGTGGGCGACGGACACGGCCTCGGCGGTGCTCATCACCGTCGACATCCGCTCGCCGCGCTCCGCCGGGCCGCGCAGTTCCCGGAACGTGCCCACCAGGACCTCCAGCACGTCCCGGCGCGGCGCCGCCGCCACGCCCGACTGCCGCAGCAACGCCGTGGCCTCGGCCTCGACCAGGGCCAGCTCGGTGTCGAAGTCGGGGATGGGGAACACGGTCTCGAAGTTGAAGCGGCGCTTGAGCGCGGCACTCATCTCATTGACGCCCCGGTCGCGGGTGTTGGCGGTGGCGATGACGTTGAATCCCTGCCGGGCGAAGACCATGCCCTGCGGCCCGTCCAGCTCGGGGATGGCGATGACCCGGTCGGACAGCAGCGACAGCAGGCAGTCCTGCACCTCCAGCGGGCAGCGGGTGATCTCCTCGAAGCGCACGATCCGGCCCTCGGCCATGCCGCTCAGCATGGGCGCGGGGACGAGGGAGCGGGGGGAGGGGCCCTCGGAGACCAACAGGGCGTAGTTCCACGAGTACTTGATCTGGTCCTCGGTGGTGGCCGCGCCGCCCTGCACGGTGAGCGCGGAACTGCCGCTGACGGCCGCCGCGATCAGCTCGGAGAGCAGCGACTTCGCCGTGCCAGGCTCTCCCACCAGCATCAGGCCACGGTTGGTCGCCAGGGTGACCAGGGCGCGCTCCACCAGGGAGACGTTGCCGACGAACTTGCGGCTGATGCCGGCCCGTTCGTCGCCCACGATGAAACGCCGGGCGGCCCGCAGGCTGAGCTGCCAGCCCGGCGGACGCGGATCGCCGTCGGCCGCGCGCAGGGCGGCGAGTTCACCGGCGTGGCGGACCTCGGCGGGCGGGCGCTGCAACTGCTCGTCGGCGTCTTCGACAGTCACGGTCGCAGTCACTTCGCGGTCACCTCCGTGAGGTCGGCGAGGATTTCGGAGGCGATGACGGGGTCGAGACCGCCGAAGCGCAGCGGGTACTGGCGGCTGCTCCAGTAGTCGCCTGGGCCGCTGTCGAGCCACACGTTCTCGAAGGTCTGGTCGGGGAACGTGTCGACCATGCCGACGGCGATCCCCTCGTCCAGGCCGATGACCACGTAGTGGTCGTCGTCGATACGGCGGTGGAACCAGCGCTCCACGCCGTTGTCCTCCGGACTGCCCCGCTCCCAGCCCCGCTTGGTGAGGCCGAGCAGCTTGCCCACCGGTACCGTCGCGCCCTCGAACCGGGTCAGCCGGTGGCCGGCGGACTCCTCCTCGGTCAGGGCGTGCACGGCCCGGCCGAGCTGCGGGAAGGGCTGCAGGATCTCGTAGTCGGCGAACAGCTCCGCCCAGGCGCCGAGATCCTCACCCAGGTGCAGCGGATGCGCCAGCCGGACGCTCGCCTCCTCGGGCAGCGTCAGTTCGTCGTCCTCGACGTCGGCGAACGTACGGTCCTCCGCCACCCGGAACGCCGTCACCTCGCCGTCCACCTCGCTGAGCCAGACCAGGCGCCGCACCAGGTGCCACAGCAGCGGATGCGCCACGAACAGCTCCTGGAACTCGGAGGCCGTCCAGGAACGCCCGCCCACCATCGCCGCCTCCAGCCGCCGCACCTGGTCACCGGCGACCGTGCGGACGTCCTTCTTCAGCGTGGCGAACCGCTTGCGTTCGGCCGGCGCGAGCTCCGGGTCGTCCTTGGCGGCGGGCGCGGGCAGGGCCTTGCGGGGCTTGCCGTCGGCGTCGCGGACGTACGGCCGCAACTGCTCGTCGAAGCCGACGGTGAACTGCCGGGAGCCGTAGTCGATGACGGTGCTGCCGTCGGCGTCGAGACCGAAGTCGGGGACGAGCCGGTCGCCCAGCTGCTCGGCGGTCAGTCCCAGCCCCTCCGCGACCTCGGCGATCTTCTCCTGGGCGCGGACCTTCAGGGCCTTGAACGGGACCCGCTGGGCGATGCCGTGCAGATGCAGCAGCGCCACGTCGGTGCCGATCGTCGCGAGGACGTTCAGCCCCTCCACGGCACGGTGGTGCGCCCCCTCGCCGGGCCACGCGCGCAGCACGGGAGTCAGACGCCGGACGGTCTCGTCGTCCCCGAGCCAGCCCAGGGCGTGCAGCGCCCAGCTCTCCTTGGGAGGCATCCCGGCGAGCCGCCACTGCTCGAACAGGCCCCAGGCGAAGACGGCGAGGGAGTCGGCGGTGCAGTGCTCGGTCAGCGCGTCGAGGCCGGGGTAGACCTCGCCGGGCTTGGACACCGCCAGGACGGTCAGGGTGTGCCGTACCGCGTCGGCGGGCAGCGCGCCGCCCTCCTTCAGCAGGATCTGCGGCAACAGCGCGGGGTCGGCCCAGGCGCCCACGACCGGCATGCGTGCCGGAAGTGCGCTTTCCAGCGGATCGGCGGCCAGCAGCTCCTCGACGATGTGCGCGGCCTCCTGCCCGCTCTCGGCGACGGCCTTCAGCACGGCCTCCCCGCCCTGTGCGTCCGCCACCAGCCTCAACGCCTGCTCCGCGCCCCGGCGCACGATGCCGGGTTTGCCCACCGCGTGGGGGACGAGGAACGGGACGGCGGCCAGGGCGTGCCGCACCAGCCACGCGCGGGCCGTCGCGTCGGCCGACTTCAGGCGGGCCAGCCAGTCGCACACCAGCGCGGCGACCTCGACACTCAGAAACGGCAGGATTGGCGCACCCAGGGTGGAGGGGTGCCGCGCGGCGGCGTGCAGCAGCAACGGCAGGGCGTGCACCTCGTGCTTGGCCGCGACCGGCTTGAGACAGGCCTCGCCGTCCCAGTAGTCCTTGGGGGCGCAGACGGCCAGCAACGGTCGGACGACGTCCGCGGGCCCGTCGACGAACAGCCGGACGTCCCGGACGTCCTTCAACTGCTCGCCCCGCTGGAGGATTTCGATCTCCTTGCTCCAGGCGTACTTCATGCGCCACTCGCCGTACCAGGACTTGGTGCCGGCCCACTCCTCCCGCTCACCGGGCAGCCAGGCGACCCGGGGCTCCGGCACGACCGGTGTCTCGTCCGCGACGCGCGCCTTGCGGGCCGTACGCTTCTTCGCCCACGGCGGGCTGACCAGCAGCGCGGGCAGCGCCTGCGGCGGGGCGTCGGCCACTCGGTCACTGCTGGTGAGCGTCGGTTCGACGAGGTCGGCGACGGCGGCGGGCAGGTCGGGCAGCACGATGGCCGTCAGCTTCTGGTGCGTATGGACGTGCGCGGTCAGCAACTGCCGGGCCATCGAGGCGTACTTGGCGGAGCCAAGCGCCGCCCTGCCCAGCAGGCGCAGGGCGCGGGCCGGGTAACGACGCATCGCCTCCAGCAGATGCGGGCGGACGTGCTTGTCCTCGACGCGGGCGAGAAGGATGCCGAAGGCGTCGTCCGAGGGCAGCTCGACCAGGGCACCGGCGAGGATCTTGGTCCGGTCGGAGCCGTACGCGACGTCCAGCCCCTCCTCCAGCATCGGCGCGAACGCGATGCCGGTGCCCTCGGCGAGCGTGGCGACGAACGCCATCGACCAACTGCCCCAGTGCAGATGCAGCCTGCTGCCGAAGTGGCCGAGCTGCTCAGGGGAGCCGACCGAGCACAGCAGCATCTCCCGGAGCAGCGGGTCGTCCACGACCTCGCCCGTGCAGCACTCGGCGACCCACTCCTGCTCGCCGGGCACCAGATAGGACACGACGATGCGACGACGCTCCGCGTCCCGGCACTGCGCGAGCGCGGTGACGGCTGCCCCGTACGAGTCCTCGTCGGCGGCGGCCAGCAGGGCCCGCATCCGGTCGGCGAAGTGGGGGCGCGCCCACTGGGCCTCGACATGGCCGCCGGCGGGCCGGAAGCGCAGCCGGGGATCCTGCCGGTTCATGCCGTACTGCAGCCAGTGGGCCTCGATGTCGAAGTACTCCACGACCGCCCGCGCGGCGAAGGCCAGGCCGTGGTTCTGGACCCAGGTGTCCACGAAGATCCCGCTGGGGAGCTGATAGTGCATGGTCATCGCGGCCAGCGCGGCGGCGCCGAGCGGACTGGGACTGCCGTTCAGATGCGCGCGGGCCGCCTCGACGATCCGGGCCTCGCTCAGCGGGGAGGAGAGCATCTGCTCGACCCACTCCGCCTCCTCCTTCAGCCGGCCGGCCACCCGCTCCTCGGCGTCCTTGCGCGGCTCGACGGCGGCACGCTTGATCCCGCCCCGCCGCGGGTGGACCAACCGCCGCCAGGCGGCGGGTACTTCGAAGGTCTCCTCGTCAGGCAGGACGGCCTCGTCCGGCGACGTCGGGGCCGACTCCACAGCCTGCGCCGAATCCCCGACAGCGGCCTCGGCCGAGACATCGACAGAGACCTCGACGGAGACCTCCCGATACCCCTTGCGCTCCTTCTCCGCGATCACCTTCGCCAGATGAAGCCGAGCCGCCTCGTCCGAGTCCAGCTCCTTCACCTGCGTACGGCCCTCCGCGCCAACTCGCCCGTAGCGCACGGTGACGGCGGCGCCCTCGGCCTCCGCCTCCCAGAACTTCGCCGAACCGTCCCCGACAAACTCCCAGCGCCGCACGGCCCCCCCCCCTTCGCCGACCCCCCGGTCGGTGATCGTTCGATCAAGTGGCCGCCACAGTAACGGGGGCCACTGACAACGGGACGGCGGTGTGAGCACCGGGCAGCATCGCCCGGCGGCGATGTCAGTGCCGGCTGCCATGATCCCCGCATGGACTACGAGAGGGACGCGACGCACCCCGACTTGTCGCAGGTCTCCGCCGAGGAGCTCGGCGGCATGCTGGTGGAGACGTACCAGGTGGACGTCTCGGAACAGCATGCGACGACGAGATTTCGCGTCGCGATCGAGGAGGCGGCCAGGGAACGGCAGCCGCGCTACACGCCGGACGTGTGCGGGCGGCTGTTCGAGATGCTCGTCGAGACGGCCGAGCAGCGCGGCTGGGCGGACCTCACCTTCGGCCTGGCCACGCTGGAGCGCTGCACCGGTCCGCTGCCCGACGTCTCCGAACCGGCCCGCCGACTGGTCGAGTTGCTGCTGGCCAAGGACACCGTGCGACAGCCGTACGCCCTGCTCGCGGTCGCGGGGCTGGCGGACGAGGCGACACTGCGGGTGGCGAGGGAGCGGCTCTCCCGGGACGTCGGCCCTGTCGTCGCCGACGAGATCGCCGTCATCGCCGCCCTCGGCCCGGCCGAGCGGGTGCGGCTGTCCGAGATCGACAGGAGCGACAGGTTCAGCTCGCCGTCACCGTCACTCACCGGCGTTTGGCGCAGTGCGGCCGACACCCCGGCGTACGTCGCGTTCGCCCGCCGTGCCCTGGAAGCGGCGGCAGACCGCACCGACGCGATCCGGGCGGGAGAGATCCCCTACCGGGCGGACAAGGCGTTCACGGACCAGGAGGTTCTCGTGCTCGGGAGGGCCGCGCGGGTGGCGCTGCTGCGCGACGAGCCTTGGCTGCCCGAGCTGTTCGACCGGCTGCTGCCCGGCGTCGCCATCGCCCCGGCGCCGGCCAGGACGGTGCCGTCACAGGCGCTCCTGTACGAACTCGTCCGTGCCGCACAGGACTTCCCCACACCCGAGCTGGTGACCGCGATACGCACCGTGCGCGGGAACGTCCGGCACGCCGGAGTCCCCAAGCAACTCGACAAGATGCTGAAGAAGGTCGAGGCGGCCCTTGCCGAGCGCACCGACGTGGCGCTGCGGCTGCCGAGGCTGGGGTTCGGTGACGACGGCGTGCTGCGCAGGAAGGCCGGCGACTACGAGGGCGTCGTCACCGTCGCCGAGAACGCCACGCTGACCTGGGAGAAGGAAGGCCGCCCGCTGCGCAGCCTCCCGGCGCCGGTCCGCCGCGACCACGCCGCGCTCGTCAAGGAGCTGCGCGAGCTGGTGAAGCGGGTGAACGCCCAACTCGTGACCCTCGCCCGCGCGCTGGAGGGCGGCTTCACGGTCGACGCCGTGCACCCGTACGGCTGGTGGCGCACCGAGCTGGCCGGACATCCGCAGGCCCGGTTCCTGGTACGCCGCCTGATCTGGGAGATCGAGGTCGCGCCGGGGGAGTGGCAGGCAGTACTGCCCGAGGCGGGTGACCTGCCCGACGCACCCGACGACGCCGCCGTCCGCCTCTGGCACCCGCTCCGCTCCGCCCCCGACACCGTGCGGGCCTGGCGGGACCTGCTCACCGACCGGCGGATCCGGCAGCCGTTCAAGCAGGCCTTCCGGGAGATCTACCGCCTCACCCCGGCCGAGGAGGAGACCCGCGTGTACTCCAACCGCTTCGCCGCGCACCTCGTCCACTACCGCAGGATGTTCGCCCTTTTCCGGGCTCGGGGCTGGACGAGCGGCCGGCTCGGCCCGTGGGACGACGGGGACGGCGACGCGGCCGAGCGCACCCTGGCGGCGGGGCAGTGGCAGGTGCGCTTCTTCCAGACCTGGTACGACTGGGCCGACGGCGACGAACTGGCCTCGACCGACCAGGTCCGCTTCGCCCGCCGGGCCGACGGTGCGTGGCGTGAGGCTCCGCTCGCGGACGTGCCCCCGCTGGTGTTCAGCGAGGCGATGCGGGACATCGACCTCTTCGTCGGTGTGACCTCGATCGCCGCCGATCCCGACTGGACCGACGCCGGCCCCGGGCGGACCTACTGGGAACGGGCCGGCTTCGCCGAACTGACCGAGAGCGCCGCATCCCGGCGCGACGCCCTGGAGCGGATCCTGCCCCGGCTGAAGATCGCCGACCGGTGCTCGCTCGACGGCCGCTTCCTGATCGTCCGCGGCGACCTGCGCACGTACCGGATCCATCTCGGCTCGGCCAACATCCTGATGGAACCGGACGGCAGCTACCTGTGCGTCGTCCCGGCACGGGACAAGCGGGACAAGGACGGCGGAAGAGTGTTTCTGCCGTTCGAGGACGACCGCCTCTCGCTGATCCTGAGCAAGGCGTTCCTGCTGGCCGCGGACACGCAGATCACGGACGGATCGATCGTCGCGCAGATCACGAGAAGCTAGGCCGTGTCCGCAAAGCCCTGCGGGCGGACGGGACTTCGCGGACACGACCTGGCGCAGCCGTGGATGGCAGGATGCCAAGGACGCGACGAGAGGGGCGGGAAGGGGCCGGGGCGCGATGGGGCGGAGTGAGCGGGAGGCGGTGGCCCGGGGCGGGCGGCTGCACGAGGCGGCGCAGGCGGTGGCCGATGACCACGCGCGGGCCGTCGCGGCCGTACGGCAGGCCCTGGAGCCGATCCATGACGAGCTGGCGCGGCGCGAGCTGGACGTCATCCCCGTCGCCCGGCTCAAGGACGTCACCGAGGGCAGGTTGCGGCTGGGCGAGGTGGAGAAGGGCGGGTTCCGGACGGTCGGGCAGGTCCTGGACGCCGGGCCGTACCGGTTGCGCCAGCTCCCCGGGGTCGGACAGCAGACCGCCGACCAGACCGTGGCCGCAGCCCGGCGGATCGCCGACGCCGTACGGGACACCATCGCCGTACACATCGACGTGGACCGGCCCGAGCCCCGGACCACCGCGCTGGTGATGGCGCTCGGCGTGCTGGTGGAGGCGGGCGACGAGGCGCGCCGGGCCGTCGACGCGGCCAAGGCGCTGACCGAGCGGCTCGGCCCGCTGCTGGCCGAGGCCGGGCCGGCGACCGGGCGACTGCGCATGCTGTTCGCCGGACAGGCCAAACGGGAGCGGGCACTGACGGCCGTCGCCGGGATCCGCACCCTGACCGAGCAGGCCGAGCGGGACGGGACGCCCGAGCTGCTCGCCCAGGCCTCGGTCGACCTGCTGCGCCGCCCGGAGTCCGAGGTGGCCGCCCTGGTCGACTTCGAGCTGCGTTCCACCGAGTACTACGGCCTGCTCGCCGAGCTCTCAGGCCGCGCTCCCGATCCCGCGGCGGCCGAGGGATTTCTGCCGGACGAGGTGGCCGAGCGGGTCAGGAACCAGACACTCGACGACACGCACCGACGCGTCTCGCTGCGCGGCTACCAGGCCTTCGGCACCCGCTTCGCCCTCGCCCAGCGCCGGACGATCCTCGGCGACGAGATGGGGCTGGGCAAGACGATCCAGGCGATCGCCGCGCTGGCCCACCTCGCCGCCGAGGGGCAGAGTCACTTCATGGTGGTCTGCCCGGCCAGCGTGCTCATCAACTGGACCCGCGAGATCGACAAGCGCAGCGCGCTGCGTGTGACACCGCTGCACGGCCCCGAACGGCAGGAGGCGTTCGCGGACTGGAAGGGCCGGGGTGGCGTAGCGGTCACCACCTTCGACGCCCTGCGCGGCTTTCCGGTGCCGGGCGGCGGCGAGCTGGGCATGCTCGTGGTCGACGAGGCGCACTACGTCAAGAACCCCGCGACCCGCCGCTCCAGGACCGTCTCCGAGTGGGCCGAGCACTGCGAGCGGGTGCTGTTCATGACCGGTACGCCCATGGAGAACCGGGTCGAGGAGTTCCGCAGCCTGGTGCGGATCCTGCAGCCGGGGCTGGCCGAGACCGTCGACGACCACGACTCGGTCGCCGGTTCGAAGGCGTTCCGGAAGGCCGTCGCGCCGGTCTATCTGCGCCGTAACCAGCAGGACGTCCTCACCGAACTCCCCGCGCTCCAGCACACGGACGAGTGGGAGGAACCCAGCGCGGCGGACGCGGAGGCCTACCGCGAGGCCGTGCGGGCCGGCAATTTCATGGCGATGCGCAGGGCGGCGTACGCGCGCCCGAAGCGGTCGGCGAAGCTGGACCGGTTGCGCGAGATCGCCGAGGAGGCCGCCGAGAACGGCCTGAAGGTCGTCGTGTTCTCCGCGTTCCGGGACGTGCTGGCGGTCGTACGGGAGGCGTTGGCTCTCGCGGACGCGCCGGGAGCGACGGAGCCGTCGGATCCGGATGAGGACGGACCGGGCAGCGGACGGGGCAACGGGCGGGTGTTCGGGCCGATTTCGGGGAGCGTGCCGCCCGCCCGCAGGCAGCAGCTCGTCGACGACTTCGCCGCCGCGCCCGGCCATGCCGTACTGCTGTCGCAGATCGAGGCGGGCGGAGTGGGCCTCAACATGCAGGCCGCGTCCGTCGTCATCCTCTGCGAGCCGCAGCTCAAGCCGACGGTCGAGCACCAGGCGGTCGCCCGCGCCCACCGCATGGGCCAGGTCCGCTCGGTGCGCGTGCACCGACTGCTGTGCACGGGCGGGGTCGACGAACGGCTGGTGCGGATGCTGGAGAACAAGACCCGTCTGTTCGACGCGTACGCCCGCCGCAGTGCGGTCGCCGAGTCGACCCCGGACGCCGTCGACATCTCGGACATCGCCATCGCCCGCCGCATCGTCGAGGAGGAGCAGGCCCGGCTGGGCACGACCCCGGCACAGCCCGCGACGGAAGGGGCGTGCGCCCCGGGCGACGAGGGGGTTGTGACCGCCCCGTCCTGACCGCCCCGCGCTGACCGCCCGTCATGCCCGCCCCGCCGCTCGGCGGCAAGCCTGCGCATTCGTCCGTGGGAGTGGTCGTCTGTCATGTCCGGTCCGCTGCTCGGCGGTAAGGCTGGGTGTTCGTCCGTGGGAGTGGTCGTCTGTCATGTCCGGCCCCGCCGCTCGACGGCAAGCCTGCGCGTTCGTCCGTGCGGATGGTCGTCTGTCATGTCCGGCCCGCCGCCCGGCGACAAGCCTGCGCATACGCCCGTACGAGTGGCCGCCCGGCATCCTCGCGCCGCCAGGCCAGCGCATACCGGCTCGCCGACAGCCCCCGCACCGGACGCGTCACCACTGAGCCCAGCGAGACCAGCGGGGCGTTGCCCGCGGCCACCAGGCAGACCCCGAGCCCCGCGACCAGCGCCTCGTACGTCTCCTCCGTGCTCGCGATCTCCGCCCCGATGCGCGGCAGGCGCCCGCCTCGCTCATCCAGCGCCAGCCAGTGGTCACGCAACGGCCCCGCGCTCGCCGGCAGGGCGAGGAACGGCTCCTCGAGCAGGTCCGTGAAGTCGACCTCCGCGCGGGCCGCCAGCGGATGGGTCTCGGGCAGGGCCACCAGTCGGGGCTCCTCCGCGACCACGGTCCAGCCGTAACGTCCGGCGTCCGGCAGCGGCAGCCACACGAAGGCCACGTCGGCAGCACCGTCGGCGAGGCCCGCCGTCGGGTCCTCCCAGCTCACCTGTCGAAGCCGCAGGACGGTCTCCGGGTGCGCGGCGGTGAAACGGGAGCGGATCGCGGGCAGCAGCCCACCGCGCCCCGGACTGGTGCTCATGCCCACCACCAGCGTGCCGCGTGCCACCGCCCGCGCGGACTCCACCGCCACCGCCCCCTGCGACCAGGCGTCCAGCACCCGCCGGGCGTGCGGAAGCAGTGCCGTGCCGGCTTCGGTGAGCGTCACACCCTGCGGCTCCCGGCGGAACAGCTCCACGCCCAGCTGCCGCTCCAGCGCCCGGACCTGCTTGCTGAGCGCGGGCTGGGAGACGTACAGCCGCTCGGCCGCGCGGGTGAAGTGCAGCTCCTCGGCCACCGTCACGAAGTAGCGCAGATCCCGTACATGAACATCCATCGGCATAACCATCGGTTATCAGCGTGGGTCTTGGACGGGCAACTCCATTGCGCAGCAGGCTGGTCCACATCACGGGGATACGAGATCACGGCGATACGAGATCACGGCGATACGAGGAGCTGTCATGAACAAGGTGTGGCTGATCACCGGTGCGACCAGTGGCTTCGGACGGGCCATCGCCCAGGCGGCGCTCGCCGCGGGCGACGTGGTGGTCGGCGCGGCACGGCGGCCCGAGGGCCTGGACGACCTGGTGTCCGCGCACCCCGACCAGGTGGAGGCGCTGCGTCTGGACGTCATGCAGACTGGGGCCGCGCAGGCCGCCGTCCAGGACGTGATCGCACGGCACGGCCGGATCGACGTCCTGGTCAACAACGCGGGCCGCACCCATGTCGGCGCCTTCGAGGAGACGACCGAGCAGGAACTGCGCGAGCTCTTCGACGTGCATGTCTTCGGGCCGGTCGCCCTCACCCGGGCCGTGCTCCCGCACATGCGCGAGCGGCGCTCCGGGGCGATCGTGCAGATGAGCAGCATGGGCGGGCAGATGTCGTTCGCGGGCTTCTCGGCGTACAGCGGAACGAAGTTCGCACTGGAGGGGCTGTCCGAAGGTCTCGCGGACGAGGTCGCCGAGTTCGGCATCAAGGTTCTGATCGTCGAGCCGGGCTCCTTCCGCACCGCGCTGTTCCAGGCGGGCCGGGCCGGGGCGAGCGCGGACAGCGGCCTGTACGCCAAGGTGAGCGAGACCCGCGGCATGGTCTCCGGCGGCGACGGCACCCAGCAGGGCGACCCGGCAAAGGCGGCGGCGCTGATTCTGGCGGCGCTGGAGGCCGAGGACACCCCGTTGCGGCTGCCGTTGGGCGACGACGGGGTCAGTGCCGTGCTCGGCCACCTCGACCAGGTTCGTCACGACGTTCTGACCTGGGAGAAGCGCACACGCGCCACGGCGTTCGACGACTGACCGCGACCTCCGGGGCGGCAGGATGCGAGGACGGCCGGTCCGTCGACCGGCCGTCCTCGCCTGCCGCGCCGCCGCCGGCCGAGTTGGCCGTGCACGGCCCTTGTGTAATTCCTGTGGAGCCCTCAATCTTTCGGCTGACGCACAGGTGCGGCAGACGTCCGGAATTGACATGTCCCTGTCTCACTCGTCACTTCCATGCACCTGTGCACCCCCCACCAGCGCACCACCGATCGAGGAGGACCCCTCAGATGGCAGTGATGCGTAATTCCCGCAGAGACACCCGGCGAAGACTGTCCGCGCTCAGCATGGCGGCCACCGCGGCCCTCGCCGCGGGCCTCGTCTCCGCACTCCCCGCCGCGGCCGCTCCCGAGGGCCGCATCCAGTACGCAGGCGCGGCAGGCGCCGTCGCCGACAGCTACATCGTGACCCTCAAGGCGGACCACGCCCGTTCGAGCTCCAAGGCGGGGCGGACCCTCGTCGAGGGGTACGGCGCCGGTATCGAGCGGACGTACAAGAAGGCCCTCAACGGCTACGCCATCGAGGCCTCGGAAGGGGAGGCCAAGGCGCTCGCCGCCGACCCGGCGGTCGCCTCGGTCGTCCAGAACCGCACGTTCAGCATCGACGCCACCCAGACCAACCCGCCCTCCTGGGGCCTGGACCGCATCGACCAGAAGAACCTGCCGCTCAACAGCTCGTACACCTACCCGGACTCGGCCGGGCAGGGCGTGACCGCGTACGTCATCGACACCGGCGTCCGCATCACCCACAGCGACTTCGGCGGCCGTGCCTCCTACGGCTACGACGCCATCGACAACGACAACACCGCCCAGGACGGCCACGGCCACGGCACGCACGTCGCAGGCACGGTGGCCGGCAGCGCGTACGGCGTCGCCAAGAAGGCCAAGGTCGTCGGCGTCCGCGTGCTGAACAACTCCGGTCAGGGCACCACCGCCCAGGTCGTCGCCGGCATCGACTGGGTCGCCCAGAACGCCGTCAAGCCGGCCGTCGCCAACATGTCCCTCGGCGGCGGCGCCGACACCGCACTCGACACGGCCGTACGCAACGCCATCGCCTCCGGCGTCACCTTCGCCGTCGCGGCCGGCAACGAGTCGACCAACGCCTCCACCAGGTCGCCCGCACGCGTCACCGAGGCCATCACGGTCGGCGCGACGACCTCGACCGACGCCAAGGCGAGCTACTCCAACTACGGTTCGGTCCTGGACCTGTTCGCGCCCGGCTCGTCCATCACCTCGGCCTGGAACTCCAGCGACTCGGCGACCAACACCATCTCCGGTACGTCGATGGCCACCCCGCACGTCGCGGGCGCGGTCGCGCTCCACCTCGCCGACAACCCCTCGGCCACCCCGGCCCAGGTCGCCTCTGCGCTGACGTCCGCCGCCACCACCGGCGTCGTCACCAGCCCCGGCACGGGCTCGCCCAACCGGCTCCTGTACGTCGGCGGCGGTACGACCACCCCGCCCGGCCCGCGCTTCGAGAACACCGGTGACTTCGCGATCAGCGACAACGCCACGACCGAGTCCCCGCTGACGGTCTCCGGCGTGTCCGGCAACGCGCCCGCGGCCCTCGCCGTCGAGGTCCACATCGTCCACACGTACATCGGCGACCTCCAGGTCCAGCTGATCGCCCCCGACGGCACGGCGTACACGCTGAAGTCGTACGGCACGGGCGGCAGTTCGGACAACATCAACACCACGTACTCGGTGAACGCCTCCTCGGAGGCCGCGAACGGCACGTGGAAGCTGCGCGTGAGCGACAACGCGAACTACGACACCGGGCGGATCGACGCCTGGGCGATGCAGTTCTGATCGCGGATCAGTAGTCCTCCTCGTCCTCGCGGTACGGCTCCGGGTCCGTGACCCAGCCGGCCGCGAGGACGAGCCGTGAGTGGCGGTGCAGGGCGAGGAAGCCGAAGGGGCGGTCGTAGCTGGCCTGGACGGTGGTGGTCACCCAGCGGTCCGGGAGCGGGGCGCCGCCTGCCGCCATGGCGACGGCCGTCACCGCGGCCGCACGGAAGCCCAGCTCGCCGAACCGCGCCATCGTGGACTGCCGGGCCGACCCGACGGCCAGGGGAAAGCCGCTGATGCCGGGAAAGTGACCACGGCTGTCGTCCATGGCAGACGTCAGGCCGAACACCCGGTGCAGCTCCAGCAGATCGTGGTGCGCGTCCATGTCGAACGCCACCGTCTCCACCTCCAGCGTCGGCGGTACGGGGCGGGTGTTCCGCTGCTTCACCACCGACAGTCCCGGCCCCACTTCCCCGTAGGGCAGTCGGGACCCCGGCACCACCGCGTACCTGCGCTCCAGGATGCCGACTCCTGCCGCCAGCACCGCCCCTGCCGTCATCCCCTCCTCGCCGAGCAGCAGATGGACGTCGATCGCGTTGTCGCCCAGGACCTTCAGTTCGGTGACGTGACCCGCCGGCGTGTCCGCCACCCCGACCCGGTCCAGCAACGCGCTCCTGCGGTACAGGCCCACCAGCGCACGGTCACTCCAGGGACCGACCTCCGGCAACATCGGCCAGTCCCTGAAGCGCCGCAGCCACTCCGTACGCAACGCCAGCGCACTCGCCAACACCATCTCGGTGCCCGGGCCCAGCCGCACGGGCATCCCGTCGATCAGCCCACCCGTCCGCTTCACCGCCCACGCGTCCAGTGCCGCCTTGTCGGCCTCCGCATTCCCCGACAGCACCCCGTGCGCCTGCGCGGGAAGCCCCGCCTCCCACCGCTCCCGCAGCTGCAGCGTCCGCTTGGTCCACAGCCCGAGCGCCGAGTCCAGCCCCCGCATCGCCCCCATCGCGCCCAGCAACTCCCGTGCAGCGCCCGCCGCTGCGTCCGCCGGCAACCCCACCGCGTCGGCCAGCTCCTGCCGCGCCGGGCCGCCCGCCCCGTCCGCCAGGAAGGCGAGCAGCGGCCACACACCCGCAGCCGAGAACACCGTGCCGCCCTCGGAAGCCGACGCCCACCTCGCCGTCAGCCCGTTGACCGCACGGACGGTCGCATTCGTGACCCGCATTACGTCCCCCATCGCCCACCCCGCGCTTACGATTCGCCCAGTCGTACGCCAGTTCCCACCACCCGGCACCGCCGCCCGAACGCAGGAGCACGGTACTCGTGTCCATACCTCCGCCTCCCGGACCCCCTCAGTCACCGGGGTCCCCGGGGCAGCCCCAAGGGCCGTACGCGCAGGGCCAGTACCCGTCGCCGTCGCCGTACCCCTACGGCGCACCCGCTGCCGAGGGGCCGTATCCGTATCACCCCTACGGCCCCTACGGCCGCTCCGCACCCGTCAACGGTGTGGCCATCGGTGCCCTCGTCCTCGGCATCCTCTGCTTCCTGCCGGGCGTGGGACTGGTGCTGGGGCTGGTCGCGCTGGTGCAGATCAGGAAGAAGGGCGAGCGCGGCACGGGCATGGCGGTCGCCGGGTCCGTGCTGTCCACCGTCGGGATCGCGCTGTGGGCGCTGATGCTGTCGACGGGCGCCGCCTCCGACTTCTGGGGCGGTTTCAAGGGCGCCGCGAGCGGCGAGGGCACCGCCTTCGCGCTCGCCCAGGGCGACTGCTTCAACTCCTCGACCGGCACCTTGGAGGGCGAGACCTACGACGTCGACGAGGTGCCCTGCACCGGTGAGCACGACGCCGAGGTCGTCGGAGTCGTGAAGGTGCCGGACGGTTCCTTTCCCGGCGACGGCGAGCTCGCGGAGGTCGCGGACGACAAGTGCCACGAGCAGGCGGGCCGCTACGCCCTGGACGCCTGGGCCGTCCCGGACGGCGTGGACGTGTACTACCTCGTGCCGACCCGGCAGAGCTGGCGCTTCGGCGACCGCGCGATCACCTGCATGTTCGGCAGCAAGGACGGCAAGCCCCTGGCGGAGCCCCTGCGCCGCGACTACATGACGCTCGACGGGTACCAGGTGCGGTTCCTGTCGGCGTCCAACCACATCGACAACGTCCTGTACGAGGAGCCCGAGGCCTACCCCGAGGAGGACCTGGCGGCGAACCGGGCCTGGGCGAAGGACGTCCACCGTGTCCTCGGCGAGCAGATCGAGCGTCTGCGCCCGCAACCCTGGCCGGAGGACGCCAAGGCGCCCCTCGCCGAGTTCCTCGCGGAGATGGAGGACTCCCGCAAGGAGTGGGCCAAGGCGGCGGCGGCCGACGACGCGGACACGTTCTACGCGCACTACGACAAGGCGTACGGCTATGTCGACGGCGCCGCGACCGTCACCGCGCGCAAGGCTCTGGGCCTGGACACGACCGTGCCGACGTACGAGGACGACTCCGACAGCGGCGGCGAAGGCGGGAGTGGGGGCGGTCTCGATGTGTGAGAGCGCCCTATACGGAAAGAAAGTGCCTGGGTAAAGCCCCCGCCCGGCACAAGTCATCACATCGAGTGATTCTCTGGCCTTTGCTTGCACCGGACAACCCACGGTTGCCACGCTGTTGCTGTCTGTACAACCTGATGGGAGCGGCCAGTGACTTTCGGTGAGCAGCCGGCGTACCTGCGCGTCGCGGGTGATCTCCGCAAGAAGATCGTCGACGGTTCGCTGCCACCGCACACCCGGCTCCCGTCCCAGGCCAGGATCCGCGAGGAGTACGGCGTCTCGGACACCGTCGCCCTCGAGGCGCGCAAGGTGCTGATGGCCGAGGGGCTGGTCGAGGGCCGATCCGGTTCCGGGACGTACGTCCGTGAGCGTCCCGTGCCCCGCCGGATCTCCCGCTCCGGCTTCCGCCCGCCGGCCGGCGCCACGCCCTTCCGCCAGGAGCAGGCCGACGGTGAGACGCGCGGCACCTGGGAGTCCAACAGCGCGCAGGCCGAGGCCAGCGTCGCCGTCGCCGAGCGGCTCGGCATCCGACCCGGCGACCGCGTGATGTGCACGAGGTATCTCTTCCGGGACGCCGGCGAGGCGATGATGCTCTCCACCTCCTGGGAGCCGCTCGCCGTCACCGGGCGTACGCCCGTGATGCTGCCGGAGGAGGGCCCGCTCGGCGGTATGGGTGTCGTCGAGCGCATGGCGGCCATCGACGTCGTCGTGGACAACGTGACGGAGGAGGTGGGCGCCCGCCCCGGCCTCGCGGAGGAGTTGATGACGCTGGGCGGCGTCCCCGGTCATGTCGTCGTGGTCATCCAGCGCACCTACTATGCGTCCGGCCGTCCGGTGGAGACGGCGGACGTGGTCATTCCGGCGGACCGCTACCGCGTCGCCTATCACCTTCCGGTGAAGTAGCGCACATGTTCGTGAAGTAGCGCACACCCCCACGGCAGTTGCCCCCGGCAAAGCCGCAACTCCCGTCCCCTCGTCCGCCGTTGCAATCTAGCCGTTTTCGCAGGTAGTCGCAGGCGTGCGCACTATGCCCGCGACCGGATGCATCGACGTCTCCGCACGGCGCATTCGATGCCGTGCGCCCCCTGCGACTTGGCTGGTTGCGTACCTCTTTGTGAAAAGGCGTATTCGCTGCGTAAAGGTTAGGCGTAGGCTCGGGCATATGCGGATTGCGGTTTCCTTGGCGGGCGGGGCACGGCACAGGCCGCGAGCGAAGCGAGATGGGGGTCCCCCCGGCCGAAGGCTGGGGGAGGGACTCGGGCGGTCGTGGGCGGGAAGGAGCAGTGGAGCGCGATGAACGACAGCACGATCACTCTTCCTTGGCTCGTGGTCCGGCAGGACGACAACGGCAATCGCTACCGCGTGGGCCGGTACGCGACCCGGGCGGAAGCCCAGAAGATCGCGGACAGCCTCGACAGCCGGGGCCACAAACAGCTGTATTGGGTCGAACGCATCGATCGGAACGGCGACAGCGGGGACCACTGAACGACTGCTGCGCTCCCGTAGGCTCCGGCGCATGACGGAACGGATCGTGGTCGGCGCGGCGTTGCTGGAGGCGGGCCGTCTGCTCGCCGCGCGCCGCAGTGCGCCCGAGGAACTGGCCGGGCGCTGGGAGTTGCCCGGCGGCAAGGTCGAGCCCGGCGAGGCGCCCGAGGCGGCGCTCGTGCGCGAGCTGCGGGAGGAACTCGGCGTGACCGCCGAGGTGCTCGAGCGGGTGCCGGGGGTGTGGCCCCTGAAGCCCCCCTACGTCCTGCAGGTGTGGACCGCCCGCCTGCTCCCCGGCTCCGGGGGCCCCGAGCCCCTCGAGGACCACGACGCGCTGCGCTGGCTGGGTGCCGGGGAACTCTGGGACGTGGACTGGCTGGACCAGGACGTGCCGGCGGTCCGGGAGGTCGCGGGATTGCTGGACCTGACAGGTTGACAGGCCGGATGGCGACCGGCGTTGGGCCGTGTTGAGAACTCCCCGATGGTCTACCCGCTCGCACGGTACTGCCCTGTGAATATCGGGTATGTGCCAATCAAACCTATGAAACCGGACATGGGTGAGCTCGCTGGCCCGGGAAGTGATCGGCGTGATCGACTCCGATGGCGACTGCGCCGAGTGGACCTTCCCCGCGGAGGCGGGTGCCGTCCGCGCGGCCCGCGCCGCCGTACGTGGCCGGCTGCGCGAGTGGGGCCTGGACAGCCTCGCCGACGTCACGTCGCTGCTGGTCAGTGAGCTGGTCACCAACTCCCTGCGGCACGCCACCGGCCCCATCGGGGTACGCCTGGTGCGCCCCGCCGGCCTCGACGGCGTCCTCAGGGTCGAGGTCTCCGACCCCCTTCCGGACCCGCCCCGCGAACGGGTCGCCGACCTCGAGGACGAGAGCGGCCGCGGACTTCAGCTCGTGGCGCACTCCTCGCGCCGATGGGGAACCCGACCCGGACGGAACGCGGGCAAGACGGTGTGGTTCGAGCTCGCGGTGCCGGAGTGAGCCGCGGCTCCCTCGGGTACGTGCACCCCTGCCCCCGTCGAACGAATGGTTCAGGCCAGTGGCAGTTGTCGCGATGCGTGATTCGACTGCGTGTCCGCTGGTTAGAAGACTGGAAGTGTTTCCGCGGCCGGGACCGAAAACCATCGGGAACGTGCTGTGATCGTGAACACCGTGTTGTGCGGGGCCGTAGTGCTGGATACTGCGGGCAGCCGCCACCCGGTGACCGGTGCCGGACGCGGTGAGCTGGAGGGGACGGTTCGCGTGAGCGAGATACCAGCGAGGGCCTCGGGTTCCGACGACCCGTCGGACGGCGCGAGGGCGAAGGCCGCGGGAGAGGGGGCCCACGACACCGAGGCCTTCCACGGGACGGGCGTCTCCCGCGACACACAGGGCTCGCAAGCCTCGCAGGACACACAGGCATCCCGCGACACGTTCGCCTCCGACGAGGCCCGACCCGGTGACCCCGTCTGGCAGAGCAGCCCGCCCGGCTCGATCTACGACTACATCAAGGTCGCGTCCTTCTCCATCGGCCCGGACGGCCTGGTCGACCAGTGGAGCCTGCGCGCCGAGCAGCTCTTCGGCATACCGGCCGAGCGGGCCGTCGGCATGGATCCCATCGAGGCGTTCATCGACCCCGACCTGCGCGAGCAGGGCCAGCGCAAGATGGCCGAGATCCTGGACGGACGGGAGTGGACCGGCGTGGTCCCCTTCCGGATGCCGCAGGACGCCGAGGAGCGGGCCGGCCAGGACGGCCTCGCCGAGGTGTACGTCATGCCGACGCGGACCGAGGACGGTGAGAAGGCCGCCGTCTGCATCGTCGTCGACGTGCGCACCCTCCGTCGGATGGAGACCGATCTCGCCGCCTCGCAGGCGATATTCGGTCAATCTCCGTTCGGCTTCCTGCTGATCGACCCCGACCTGCGGGTGCGCCGCGCCAACCAGCGGTTCGCCTCCCTGTTCGGCGGCACGCCCGACGACCATCGCGGCAACGGCGTCCACGACTATCTGCCGCGCCCCGAGGCCGAACGCGTCTCGGCGACCCTGCGTCGTGTCCTGGAGAGCGGCGACGCCATCACGGACATGCACGTCACCGGCTTCCTGCCCGGATCCGACGAGCGCCGCCACTGGTCCGTCAACCTCTACCGCGTGCGCAGCGGCAGCGGGCGCCCCATCGGCATCGCCTGGCTCGGCACCGACATCACCGCCCGTCGCGCCGCCGCCCGCGAGGCCGCGGCCGCCCGGCGGAATCTGGCCCTTCTGAACGAGGCCGGTGCCCGCATAGGCAACTCCCTCGACCTGGAGACCACGGCCCGCGAACTCCTCGACGTCGTGGTCCCCGGCTTCTGCGACCTGGCCACGGTCGACCTCTACCAAGGCCTGCTGGCCGGCGACGAGACCCCGCCCGGCCTCGCCGACGGCAGCGCGGAGCTGCGCCGGGTCGCCTTCGCCAGCGCGGTCTCCGACGCGCCCTTCGTCGGTGGCGGCACCCCCGTCGCGGTCGGCGCCGTCCACCACTACCCCTTCAACTCGCCCTGCGCGGACGCCCTGCGCACCGCCCGGCCGCAGTACGTGCCCGGTGAGGAGGGCGGCCTCGTGCAGTCCACGCTCGCGGTGCCGATGGTCGCCCACGACACGGTCGTAGGACTGGCGCAGTTCGCCCGTACGAAGGGCAGCGAGCCGTTCGGTGACCGGGACCGCGATCTGGCGGTCGAACTGGCCGCGCGAGCCGCGGTGTGCATCGACAACGCCCGTCTGTACCGGCGCGAGCACGAGCGGGCGCTGATACTGCAACGGTCCCTGCTCCCGCCGGGCGACCCGGTCGCCTCCGGCCTGGACATCGCGTGCCGTTACCTGCCGGGCAACTCGTCCGCCGACCGGCCCAGCGAGGTGGGCGGCGACTGGTTCGACGTCATCGAACTCCCCGGGCACCGCACGGCGTTGGTCGTGGGCGACGTGATGGGGCGCGGGCTGCGTGCCGCCGTCGCGATGGGCGAACTGCGCTCCGCCGTACGGACGCTGGCGCTGCTGGACCTCGAACCGGCCGAGGTGCTCTCGGCGCTGGACGAGATCGCGCGCGGTCTCGGCGCCCCCGGCGGCGTCCAGCAGGCCACCCGCGCGGCCCGCCGCCCCCGTGAGGCGGACCTGTCCGAGGTGTACCTGGCGACCTGCGTCTACGCGGTCTACGACTCCGTCACGCGCCGCTGCACCTTCGCCAACGCCGGCCACCTGCCGCCGGTGCTCGTCGAACCGGGCGAGGACGCGCTGATGCTGGACGTGCCGCCGGGGATGCCGCTCGGCGTGGGCGGGGAGCCGTTCGAGGAGGTGGAGGTCGAGCTGCCGGAGGGCGCGCTGCTGGCGCTCTACACGGATGGACTGGTCGAGTCCCGCGACCACCCACTGGACGAGGGCCTCCAGGCCTTCGTGGGTGCGCTCACCGACCCCACCCGCCCGCTGGAGGACGTCTGCGACCACGTCCTCAACACCCTCGACACCCACCACGGCGAGGACGACATCGCGTTGCTGATGGCACGTGTCCAGGGCCTGCCGGCCGACTCGGTCGGCGACTGGACCCTGCCGCGCGAACCGCGCAGCGTGGGCCGCGCCCGCGAGTACGCCCGCGGCCGGCTTCAGTCGTGGGACCTGGAACCCCTGGTCGACACGACGGAACTCCTGGTCAGCGAACTGGTCACCAACGCCCTGCGCTACGGCGAGGGCGAGATCCGCCTCCGCCTCCTCCTGGACCGCACCCTGGTCTGCGAGGTCTGGGACTCCGGCCTGGTGCAACCCCGCCGCCGCCGCGCCCGCGACACCGACGAGGGTGGCCGCGGCCTCCAACTGGTCGGCCTCCTCAGCGCCGCCTGGGGCTCCCGCCGCACACCGCGCGGCAAGACGGTGTGGTTCGAACTGCCCCTGCCGGACGGCGAGAACGGCCTCACGGATCCGGCGGAGGCGTTGCTGAGCCTGTTCTGAGGGCGCGGGGTTCCCGCGGGCGGCCACCCGGCCTCTATGCGGGCTCGGGGGACCGGGCTGAGCCTGCGCAGGGGAGCGGGCGGGTTGTGCCGCAGCGGCGGCAGAGGTGCGCAGTCCGCAGTGGCCGGCAGGGGCCGGTGTCCGGCTCGTTGCCCGGCGCGGGGCCGTGTGGGAGGCCCGGTCGAGTCCGCCGACGTGCTCGCCGGGGCCGGGCGTGGCTTGCGGTGAGCCCGGTCGGCGCCCGCTCGGGCTCAGCCCGCGTCGCCCCGGCGCCCCCGGGTGCGTGGTCCGCCGAAGGTGGCGGGTGGGGCGGTTCCGGCGTTCCCGGTGAGGAGGACGCCGCCGAGGAGTGCGCCGGCGAGGCCGGTGATGTCGTCGCCGGGGTCCGCGACGGGGTTGCCGTGCAGGCGGATGTCCTGTTCGGCGAGGCCTTGGGCCTGCTGGGCCAGGGTGTCGGCTGTCAGGAGGTCGGCCGGGTCCGGCCGCGGCGTGCGGCCGGCCGGGGCGGACAGCGGGGGAGCGAGCAGTCGCCGGGCCTCCGCGAGGCGGGTGCGTGCCTCGCTGCCGACCGCTGCACGATGCGTCGCGACGACGTCGTCCGCGTCGGCGACGGCGCTGCGCGCGCAGAGCAGCGCGGCGGCCGCGATCACCCCGGCCCGCCCGGCGGCGACGGGCACCACGGCCTGCACGATCCGGCGCAGCACGTCGAGGGGGTCGTACGGCCCGGAGGTCAGCTGTTCTCGTACGAGGGCCAGGACCACGTCGGCGTGGGTGACGCGGGCGCGCAGCTCACCGGGAGGGACGTCCAGGTACGGGTCTCGCCCCCCCGTCAGCGACTCCCGCGCCCCCGCGATCTCCACCTCACCGCCGGTCAGCGCGGCCGGCACCGTCGCCGAGGCCGCGGCGAGGTTCGCGGCGAGCCGTTCCACGCCGTCGATGAAGACGGCGGCCTGGGCGATGGCGCCCTCGGCGGCCCGCAGCCGGCTCGCGGCCCGCTCGTTGTCGCCCGAGTCGGCGGCCTGGCGGGCGTGGTTGAGGCGCGTGGTCGCGAACACCAACCGGTCCTTGGCCTGCTCGACATGCCCCGCGACGGCGTCCGTGGCGGACGGGGCGTACCGCTCGCCCAGCCCGCGCAGGGTCGCGGCCGCAGCCCCGGTGCGTCCGGCCAGCTCCCGGAACCGGCCCTCGGCGACGACCAGGGCGTACCCCAGCCCCCCGCCCAGGCCCTCCTCCAGCCCCCGTACCTGATCGAAGGCGGCGGCCTGCGTATCCAGCAACCGCCCCGCCTCCTCACACCGCCCGACGATCCCCGCGAGCGCATGCCGCCGAGCCGCGGCCTCCTGCGGAACCCCGCCCTCGTACTGCCACCGCATGCGAAAGGCGGCCGCAAGCTCGGCCTCGGCTTCCCGAAGGGCCCGGGCGAAGGGCTCGCGTCGTCCGACCGCGTCGACGTCCTCGACGCGCCCGGCGTGCGCGGGGTCCTCCAGCTCGAACCGCCCCTCGACGAACCGCAGCTCCTCCCAGCCGACCCGCACCCAGTCGTCGGCCGCCACGAGCAGCGTCCGAGCCCGCTCGTCGAGCTCTCCGACCGGCTGCTCGGCGTCGCCCTGACGCGCTGCCCCACCGGGTGTCGTACGCTCCCGCGCCCGCCGCCTGCGCCGCAAGAACCCGTACCCCGCGAGCGCCGTCGCGGCGACGACGGCCAGCATCGGCACCACCAGATCCGTGCCCGACGTCCCCTCGTCCTCCTCTTGAGCCGCCGCACCGGCGACCGGCCGGTCCGCCCCGCCCGCAACCGGCCCCCCGGCACCGGCCGTCATCCCGGGCAGCACCAGCCACACCACCCCGACCAGCCCGCCCACCAGCGCGTGCGCGACCCGCACCGATATATGCGAACCACCGCGCCGCGACCGGCCCCGGATCGAAGATGACGTCACATTTCGGAGCGTATGAGCACGAATGCGGGGGCGCGACCGGGGTGCGTCAGGGGTGGGGTGGAGTGACGTGCGAGTTTCTGGGCGAAGCCGAGGGCGGGCGCGCTACGAAGACCGCCTCCCGATCTTCGACCCCAGCCACACCAACGGGTCGTACTTGCGGTCGACGGCCCGTTCCTTCAGCGGGATCAGCGCGTTGTCCGTGATCTTGATGCCCTCGGGGCAGACCTCAGTGCAGCACTTGGTGATGTTGCAGTAGCCGAGGCCGTGCTCGTCCTGGGCCGCGGCCTTGCGGTCGAGGCCCCTCTCCGCGGCCGCGTCGAGTGGGTGCATGTCGAGTTCCGCGACCCGCATCAGGAACCGCGGGCCCGCGAACGCCGGCTTGTTCTCCTCGTGGTCGCGGACGACATGGCAGGTGTCCTGGCACAGGAAGCACTCGATGCACTTGCGGAACTCCTGCGAGCGGTCCACGTCCTCCTGCATCATCCGGTACTCACCCGGGCCCACACCCTCCGGCGGCACGAAGGCCGGAACCTCGCGCGCTTTGGTGTAGTTGAAACCGACGTCCGTGACGAGGTCCCGCACCACCGGGAACGCCCGCAGCGGCGTCACCGTGATCGTCTCCTCCCGGGTGAACACCGACATCCGCGTCATGCACAGCAGCCGCGGCCGGCCGTTGATCTCCGCGGAGCACGAACCGCACTTGCCGGCCTTGCAGTTCCAGCGGACGGCGAGATCGGGGGCCTGAGTGGCCTGGAGGCGGTGGATGATGTCCAGGACCACCTCGCCGTCGTTCACCTCGACCTCGAAGTCCTCCAGGCCGCCGCCCTGCACATCGCCGCGCCACACCTTGAAGCGGGCCTCGTAGCTGCTCACTGGTAGAGCTCCTCCTCGGCGAGGTACTTGACCAGCTCCTCCTTGTCGAAGAGAGCCAGCAGGTCCGGGCGGACGGGGTCGGTGGTCTCACGCAGCAGGTTGATCTGACCGCGCTCCGGGTCCGTGGCCGCCAAGCCCCCGGTCGGGTCGGCCAGTTGGCACAGCAGATTGATGTTGCGCCACTTGCGGTCCATCGTCGGGTGGTCCTCGCGGGTGTGCCCGCCGCGCGACTCCGTGCGCTCCAGCGCCGCCCGCGCCACGCACTCGCTGACCAGCAGCATGTTGCGCAGGTCCAGCGCGAGGTGCCAGCCGGGGTTGAACTGGCGGTGGCCCTCGACACCGGCCCGGCGGGCCCGTACGCGCAGATCCGCCAGCTTCTCCAGCGCCTGCTCCATCTCGGCCTCGCGGCGGATGATGCCGACGAGGTCGTTCATGGTCGCCTGGAGTTCCTGGTGGAGGGTGTACGGGTTCTCCGGTGGGCGCCCCTCGTCCTCGGCCCCGGCCGGTCCCTCCGCCGAGAACGGCCGCAGGGCCTCCGCGGCTGCCGTGTCGACCTGGAGGTCGCTGACCTCGGGGCGTTCGAAGGCCTGCGCCGCCGCGTACTCGGCGGCGTGCCAGCCGGCCCGGCGGCCGAACACCAGCAGGTCGGACAGCGAGTTGCCGCCGAGGCGGTTCGAGCCGTGCATGCCGCCGGCCACCTCACCGGCCGCGAACAGCCCCGGCACGCCGCGCGCCGCCGCCGTGTCGGACTCGACCGCGATGCCGCCCATGACGTAGTGGCAGGTCGGCCCGACCTCCATCGCCTCCGCCGTGATGTCCACGTCCGCCAGCTCCTTGAACTGGTGGTACATGGAGGGAAGGCGACGCCGGATGACCTCCGCCGGCATCCGGGTGGACACGTCCAGGAAGACACCGCCGTGCGGGGAGCCCCGCCCCGCCTTCACCTCGGAGTTGATCGCCCGCGCGACCTCGTCGCGAGGCAGCAGCTCAGGAGGCCGCCGGTTGTTGTCCGGGTCCTCGTACCAGCGGTCGCCCTCCTCCTCCGACTGGGCGTACTTCTCCTTGAAGACGTCGGGGATGTAGTCGAACATGAACCGCTTGCCCTCGGAGTTGCGCAGCACCCCTCCGTCGCCGCGCACCGACTCGGTGACCAGGATGCCCTTCACCGACGGCGGCCAGACCATGCCCGTCGGGTGGAACTGCACGAACTCCATGTTCAGCAGCGGCGCGCCCGCCAGCAGCGCCAGCGCGTGGCCGTCACCCGTGTACTCCCACGAGTTCGACGTCACCTTGAAGGACTTGCCGATCCCGCCCGTCGCGACGACGACGGCCGGGGCGTCCAGGACGAAGAAGCGGCCCGTCTCGCGGTCGTAGGCGAAGACCCCGGAGACCCGGGTGCCGTCCTTCAGGATCCGGGTGACCGTGCACTCCTGGTAGACCTTGAGCCGGGACTCGTAGTCGCCGGTCTCCTTCTCGTCCTGCTGCTGAAGCGAGACGATCTTCTGCTGGAGCGTGCGGATCAGTTCCAGTCCGGTGCGGTCGCCGACGTGCGCGAGGCGCGGGTACTCATGACCGCCGAAGTTGCGCTGGGAGATACGGCCGTCCTTCGTACGGTCGAAGAGCGCCCCCCAGGTCTCCAGCTCCCACACCCGGTCCGGTGCCTCCTGGGCGTGCAGCTCGGCCATCCGCCACTGGTTGAGGAACTTGCCGCCGCGCATGGTGTCGCGGAAGTGGACCTGCCAGTTGTCGTGCTCGTTGGCGTTGGCCATGGCCGCCGCGATGCCGCCCTCGGCCATCACGGTGTGCGCCTTGCCGAACAGCGACTTGCAGATCACCGCCGTACGGGCGCCGCGCTCGCGCGCCTCGATCGCCGCCCGGAGGCCCGCGCCTCCGGCGCCGACCACGACGACGTCCCACTCCTGCCGTTCGACCACGGACATCTGTTCAGTCCCCACCCAATCTAGAAGAAGCGCGGATCGTCGAAGACCCCGGACGCGACGAGATAGACGTAGAAGTCGGCGAGCGCCACGCTCAGCAGCGACGCCCAAGCCAGCTGCATGTGGCGGGCGTTGAGCTTCCCGATCCACTGCCACATGCGGTAGCGCACGGGGTGTTTGGAGAAGTGCTTGAGCTTGCCGCCGACGATGTGCCGGCAGGAGTGACAGGACAGGGTGTAGGCCCAGATCAGCGCGATGTTGGCGAGGAAGACGAGGGTGCCGAGGCCCATGTGGCCCCACTCGTAGTTCTCGTCGCGGAAGGCGAGCACCGTGTCGTAGGTCAGGATCCCGGCGACCAGGAGCGCGGCGTAGAAGAAGTACCGGTGGATGTTCTGCAGGACGAGCGGGAAGCGGGTCTCACCGGAGTACTTCTTGTGCGGCTCCGCCACCGCGCAGGCCGGGGGCGACATCCAGAAGCCGCGGTAGTAGGCCTTGCGGTAGTAGTAGCAGGTCAGGCGGAAGCCGAGCGGGAAGATCAGGATGATGATCGCGGGGGAGATGCCCCACCAGCTCCCGAAGAGGTCCCAGTTCGGCCCGGCGCGCATGGTCTCGCAGTTCTCCGCCAGACAGGGCGAGTAGAACGGGGAGACGTACGGGGCCGCGTAATAGTCCGCGTTGGCGAAGGCCCGCCAGGTCGAGTACACGATGAACGCCAGCAGACCGGCCGCGGTGGCGGCCGGGGCCAGCCACCAGCGGTCGGTCCGCAGGTGCGG
>NZ_JBIBBC010000026.1:0-107355 GCF_042900345.1 Streptomyces sp. NPDC012935 | reverse complement strand
CCGGGACCGGGAGGCCCGAGGCCGCCCGGCGACGTCGTAGGACCGACCGAATCATGGAACCCCCCGTTGCCTTCGTCCTGATATGTCCGGCCGCCCGCACGTACCGGGTGTGTGCGGCCCAACGTACCGGCAAGCGAGAGCGCCGTACCCCCGCCCTCTTCACGGCTCCCACACGTTCGCTTCACTTCACGCGGTTACGTTGCCTGGCTCTTGCCGATCGCCTGGCTCCCCGGCCAGTGCGTGGCGTCAGTGAAGTGGTCACAGCAGCACGAGGGCACGGTACGCCTCAGCTCGCGCCAACCAACCACTTAGTAGCTGTTGTCTTTCCGGTCTTGAGAGATGTGCGTCGAACGGGAATCCCGTTTGGGTGGTCACGGGGCGCGTGACGCATACGGGTGGCGCCTTGGGGCGAGACACGGAGCCGAGTGCCGGATGGGGCCACCGGAACAACGGCCGCCGAGCCCCTGCGCTCGGTCGGGGGCCTCGGCGGGCTCCATCCAACTCGGCTGGCGGGCGCACAGTGCGCCAGCCCAATCAGCTTTCGGGAAGATTCGCCATTTCATCTGGCAGGCCGATGGGTCGGGCTAGCCCCACCTGAGGTCCGGTAGACAGCCGGATGGCCACCGCTTTCCGTGCCGTTGAGACTTCACAGCATGCGTATAAGGTCAAAGTTCGTGACAGGTGCCGTGGTGCTGGCTGCGGCGGCAAGCCTGGCCGCGGTTCCGGCCGGGGCTGCGCCGTCGGGGCAGGAGCAGGGGTACGGCAAGACCGCGCTGCAACACGACGCCGACGCGATCGCGGCGTTCGGGGTCGCGGGTGTCCAGGCTCGGACGACCGGCCCCGGAGGCAGGAGCGTGGTCGCGTCCAGCGGGGTGTCCGATATCGAGACCAACCGCCCGGTCCCGCCCTCGGCCTACTTCCGGATGGGCAGTAACAACAAGACGTTCGTCGCCACGGTCGTCCTGCAACTGGTGGGGGAGGGCAAACTCAGGCTGGACGACACGGTGGAGCGCTGGCTCCCCCGCGTGGTGCAGGGTAACGGCAACCGCGGCGACAAGATCACCATCCGGCAGCTCCTCCAGCACACCAGCGGCATCTCCGACGAGGGCTACCCGGGGTTTGACTCCCCCGAGGAGTACTACGCGCACCGCTACGACATCCGCACCCCCGAGGAGGTCGTGGCCCTGGCCATGCAGCACAAGCCGATGTTCGAGCCGGGCCAGGGGTGGAGCTACTCCAACACCGGTTACGCGATCCTGGGATTGGTCATCCAGAAGGTCACCGACCGGCCGTGGTATGAGGAGGTCAACAACCGGATCATCCGCCCGCTCCACCTCAACCACACCATCTGGCCCGGCACTTCTCCCTCCTTGCCCCACCCGCACCTGCGTGGCTACCAGCGCTTCGAGTCCGGCGGCCCGCTGGTGGACGTCACCGACCTGATCGACGCGGACGCGTCAGGCGGTCTCATCTCCACCACCGCCGACCTCGACCGGTTCTTCCGCGCCCTCCTCGGCGGCAAGCTGCTGCGCCCGGAGCTGCTGAAGCAGATGCAGCGCACGGTCCCTGTGGACGAGGAGACCAACCAGATTTTGCCGGGCGCCCGCTACGGACTCGGCCTCTTCTCCCGCCCGCTGTCTTGCGGCGGCACCTATTGGACCCACGGCGGAGACCAACTCGGCTACCGGACACGAAACGGCGTCACGGATGACGGTCGGCACAGCGTGGTGGTCGCCATGTCCACCCAGTTCAACCAGATGGACAGCACGCTCGGGCAGGAGAAGCTCGCGCACACGCTGGTGGAAAACGCCCTGTGCCAAGAGCGCACCTCTGGCTGAGTAGCTGGTGTCTTTCCGGTCTTGAGAGATGTGCGTCGAACGGGAGTCCCGTTTGGGTGGTCGCGGGGCGCGTGGCGCATACGGGTGGGGTCTCCTGAACAGCTCGTTGGTGTCGAATCACCGAGCAGCAGGAGGCCCCGGTGCCGCAGTCTTCCGTGTCGATGGCCGGGCAGTCCAGCTCGGTCGCCGTGGAGTGTGACTGTCTGGCTCACCGGCTCGGAAACGCCGCCGACCGTGCGATGCGCGAGCGCCAGTATCCGACGGACATGACGGAGGCGGAGTGGGCCGTCGTCCGTCCGCTGCTACCGGTGCCGGGCTGGCTGCGCGGCCGCGGCGGGCAGCCGGAGGCGTACTGCCACCGCACGATGCTCGACGCACTCCGCTACCTCGTGGACAACGGCATCAAGTGGCGGGCGATGCCGGCCGACTTCCCGCCCTGGGACCGGGTCTACGCATTCTTCCGCCGCTGGCGCGACCACGCCCTGATCGCAGAGTTCCACGACCGATTGCGCGCGCAGGCCCGCATCAGGACGGGGCGGGACGCGGAGCCGACGGCGGGAGTGATCGACTCACAGTCCATCAAGGCGGACGCTGTCGTCGGCGCCGACAGCCGCGGCTACGACGGCAGCCTCGTCGAGTGCTGCCTGGCCGCACTCACCCTGGTGCTGGCGATCGTCAAGCGCAGCGACGACATGCGCGGCTTCGTGGTGCTGCCCAAGCGGTGGATCGCGGAACGGTTCTTCTCAGTTGGGTGCTCTCCCGCCGCCTCGGATTCGTCTTCAGCTCGTACAGAAGGATGTCCTGCTCGTCGTCGCCCCGATCACGGAACACGGTCACGTCGCCGATACGCAGACAGTCGGTGATGTCATGCAGCAGTGCAAAGCTCCTGTTCTCGATCCACTGCTGCTCCGCGAACTGAATCTCATGGACCGTGCCCTCCTTACTGAGGGTCATCGGCCCCGGCGATTCGTTGCGGCACAGCGCAAGTATGTACGAACGCCACGTCTCCCACGGTCTGTTCGGCCGTGACCAGTCCGAAGGCATGGGAGCTCTCCCCTGAACAGGCCTCCTCGTCCTTCGCTTTGGGGCAGCCGTCGACGGGGTGGAGCCAGGATCATCCTCGTCCTGGCTCCACCCCGTGATGCGGGGTGTCACTGGAACTGTGCGAAGAATCTCCAGATCTCTGCTTTGGTCCAGGTGGCGACGCCGCTGTCGCCGCTGGAGCCGTCGACCGGACCGGGTGCGTGGCCTCCGTCGAACGCGGCCCACTGAACCGGGTATCCGGCACGGCAGCCCGAGTAGGTGGTGGTGATGTGCGTTCGACTGCCCGGCGCGGGCTCGCGCGGGCTCTGGGGGGTGCAGCCGTTGTTGCCGGCGAATTTGTCGCGCAGGGACCGTCCTTGCGCGATGTTGAGAACGGAGTCGCTGATGCCGTGGATTCCGAAGTAGGCGATGGGCTGGGTGCCGCCGCTGCATCCGCTGATCTGAGCGCCGGATATGACCGCGACGGCCCTGAAGACGTTCGCCCGGCTGCATGCGAGTGCGTAGCTCATACCGCCGCCCCAGCTGAATCCCGTGGCGAAACGCTGTGCCGGGTTGACACAGAGGCCGCCCTCGATGCGCCGGATCATGTCGTCGACGAAGGTGATGTCCTCACCGCCCGCATTGGCCCAGCCGTTGCCGAGGCCCTGGGGGGCGACGAGGATCGCGCTGTTGTTCGACTGTTCCTGTTGGCCGTAGTAGGACCAGGCGTTCCCGCTCGTGCCGCCCGAGGCGACGTCACCGGCGGTTCCGCCCCGCCAGTGGAACGCGAAGATCAGCCGGTAGCGGTGGCTGTTGTCGTAGTTGGCGGGGACCCTGAGGATGAAGCTACGGCTCTTGCCGCCGCTCTGAATCGTGTGCGTACCGCTCGCCAGAGTCGGTGCGCTGCCGCATCCTCCGCCGCCACCGGACGACAGCTTGACCATCTGCCATTGCTGATTGGCGCCGCCCCAGTCGGTGTACTGGACGACGTTGCCTCCGTCGGCGGTGGAGGCGCCCTGGATCTCCACCGCCTTGTTGCTGGTGCGGTTGATCAGCCGGACGTGGCCCGCATCGGAGTCGGCCAGGCGGAACTGCTGGTTGGCCCCGTTGTGGTCGGCCCACTGCTGGATCGCGGCACCGTCTGCGGTCGAGGGACCAGCCACGTCGAGAACCTTGCCCGAATGCCGGGCCTTGAGGCGGTAGAAGCCGCCGCCGGAGTCCACGAACTGCCACTGCTGGTTGGCTCCGTCGCTCCGCGTCCACTGGCTGACCCGCGCGCCGTCGGCGGTGGACGCGCCGGAGACGTCCAGCGCCTTGCCGCTGTTGCGATTGACCAGGACGTACCAGGCATTGGTGTCCACCGTCGCCGCCTCGGCGGGCGCCGGATTCACCGCGGAGAGCATGCCGATCGCGAGGGTCCCCGCCACCACCGCGGCGACCCGGGACCACCAGCGATGTCGTCGTGGAGGGGCGGGGGAAGCCGCACCGTAGGTCTTCATCGACTCACCCTTTCGTCTGTGGCGGGTCCCATCAGGTGCGGGTCCAGCGTTGGTTGCTGCCGTTCGAGCAGGAGTAGAGCTGGATCAGGGTGCCGTTGGCGGTGCCGCCCGCGGCGGCGTCGAGGCAGAGGCCGGACTGGACGCCGACGATGGATCCGTCGGAGTTGAGGCGCCATTTCTGGTTGTCGCCGCCCCAGCAGCTGTAGATCTGGACTTTGGTGCCGTTGCCGGTGCCGGCGGCGTCCAGGCACTTGTTGCCGTAGACCCTGAGCTCGCCGGCGGCGGTGTGCGTCCACTGCTGGTTGGTGCCGTTGTGGCAGTCCCACAGGTGGAGCTGGGTGCCGTCAGTGGTACTGGTGCCGGGCACGTCCAGGCAGCGGCCCGACCCGACGCCCTTGATCTGTCCGGAACCCGAAGGGGGCGTGGAGGAGCCGCCGTTGAGTGCGTTGAGGACGGCGGTGTAGGCGGGCTTCTTGCTGCCGTCGCCGTTGAACAGCAGCGGCGTGTGCTGCGGTCGCCAGGAGTCGGTGTCGCGCACCCCCCAGACGGTGATGCCGAGGCAGCGCGGTACGGCCAGGCAGTCGTTGGTCACGTTGGCGTAGGTCGTGGCCGAGGCGCCCTGGATGTCGAGTTCGGTGATGGCCACGTCGACGCCGAGGGCGGCGAAGTTCTGCAGGGTGGTGCGGAAGTTGCTGTTGTAGGGGCTGTCGTTGTTGAAGTGCGCCTGGAAGCCGACGCAGTCGATCGGTACGCCGCGCTGCTTGAAGTCCCGGACCATGGCGTACATGGCCTGGGTCTTGGCCCACGTCCAGTTCTCGACGTTGTAGTCGTTGTAGCAGAGCTTGGCGGCCGGGTCGGCGGCGCGCGCGGTGCGGAAGGCCACCTCGATCCAGTCGTTGCCGGTGCGTTGCAGGTTGGAGTCGCGCCGGGCTCCCGAACTGCCGTCGGCGAACGCCTCGTTCACGACGTCCCACTGGGCGATCTTGCCCTTGTAGTGGGCCATCACGCCGTTGATGTGGCCGATCATCGCCTGGCGCAGCGTGCTGCCGCTGAGGGCCTGCATCCAGCCGGGCTGCTGGGAGTGCCAGGCCAGGGTGTGACCGCGCACCTGCTTGCCGTTCTGCACCGCCCAGTTGTAGACGCGGTCACCGGCGGTGAAGTTGAACTGGCCCCGCTGCGGTTCGGTGGCATCTATCTTCATCTCGTTCTCGGCCGTCACCGAGTTGAACTCACGGCCCGCGATCGCCGTGTACCCCGAGTCGCCCAGCCTGCCCGAGGCGATGGCGGTACCGAAGTAGCGGCCACTCTGCGCCGCCGCGGCGCCGAGGGTGCTCTCTGCGGCGTGTGCGGTCGGCGGCGCGACCAGTGCGGTGACCGCACCGAGGACGCCGACGACCAGCGCCAACAGCAGGCCGCGGATCTTCCGGCGGATAGCGGGTCTGGGAAGGGCGTACAGGCCCATGGCTGTGCCTCCAAGGTAGACATCACGGAATGACTGGAGCGCAGGGGACAGGGGCGTCCGCTCCCACTCGGCAAACGGATCCCACTCGGCAGACGGACGGGGCGGGGCGGAACCCGGGCAGCACGGAGTCACCGGACACCGAGGTCATGGGACCAGGACGGTCTCAACCGGCACGGACGGCAAGCGGTCGGCCGCCGGGCGACGTACGGCGCGCGGCAGCGGTGTGTCGACACAGGCACGGGGGCACTCCATCGCGGCTCAGCCGGGGGCCGTCACGCGGCGTCGCGTACCTCTCCGACTGCACGAAGAGCCAGGATGCGCTGGTGCGAACCTCACCGGAACGAAACGGGGTGGCGCAGGTGCTTCGGGGCGGGGATCTGCGGTACAGCTGCGCGTGATCTGCCGTGCAGCACAGTTTGCCCAGGGCCCGGCGTAGTTCGAAATCGCGAACTGCGGCCGGTCACTCAGAGAGGGATGTTGAGCGATTGACAGTGACTCGTCAATACTCGGCGCGGAGAAAGTTTCCGTTCTTCGTTCGCAACTTTCGAGCCCGTCGAGCCGGACGGCCAACCCCTCCGGCACCGCCTTCGGCAGATCCCGTAGGGCCTGAGCGGGGACCAGGACGAGTGTACGGACGCTACTTGCTCACCTTTCCTCCCTGCGCGGACGCTTGGACTGACGAGCCGTATCGCGAACTCCCGGAGTGCTTCCGGCCGGCGCGGCAGCTCGCCAAGCTCCCCGGGGGGAGGAGCTGTTTGTGGACAGATCGGCGACAGACCTTGACCGGAGGGCCCCACATTCCTAGTTTGTGGCGTCAAAGGTTCGGGGAGCTTTTCGAATGTTTCGAACCGTCCCTACCCTCGGTTCGGCCGCTCCTCGGTTCACCGGCGTCACCTCACCCCGCCCCCAAGGAGGCCTCTGATGTGGTTTCGCCACCCACCCCCGGTTCGCCTGAGACGCTTACTCGCCGTCCTTGCGCCCTTGTTACTCGTGGCCACCTTCCTCGGCGCCCAGCCGGCCAGCGCGGCGACCGTAGACCCCAACGCCTCGTATGTGCTGGTCAACCGCAACAGCGGCAAAGCCCTTGATGTCTACAACTTGGCGACCAGCGACGGCGCCCGCATCACCCAGTGGACCAGGAACGATCAGAACCAGCAGCAGTGGCAGTTCGTCGATTCCGGGGGCGGCTACTACCGCATCAAGTCCCAGCACTCGGGCAAGGTGCTGGACGTCCACAACTGGTCCACCGCGAACGGCGGCTCGATCGTCCAATGGGCCGATCTGAACAGCACCAACCAGCAGTGGCGGCTGGCCGACAGCTCGGACGGCTACGTGAGGCTCATCTCGCGCCACAGCAACAAGGCCCTCGAAGTACAAGGCGCCTCCACCGCCGACAACGCGAACATCGTCCAGTACGACGACTGGGGCGGCAGCAACCAGCAGTGGCAGTTCGTCAAGGTCGGCGCCGGCAACCCCGGCACATGCGATCTTCCGTCGTCATACCGCTGGACATCAACGGGCGCGCTGGCGCAGCCCAAGCCGGGGTGGGTCTCGCTCAAGGACTTCACCGTCGTCCCCTACAACGGCAGGCAACTCGTCTATGCGACGACGCACGACACGGGGACGCGCTGGGGTTCGATGAACTTCGGCCTGTTCACCAACTGGTCGGAGATGGCCTCGGCCAGCCAGAACACGATGTCGAATTCCACCGTCGCGCCCACGCTCTTCTACTTCGCGCCGAAGAACATATGGGTGCTCGCCTACCAGTGGGGTGGGACCGCCTTCTCCTACCGGACGTCGAGCGACCCCACCAACCCGAATGGCTGGTCATCCGAGCAGGTGCTCTTCTCCGGAAGCATCTCCGACTCCGGAACAGGGCCCATCGACCAGACGCTCATCGGTGACGGGACGAACATGTACCTGTTCTTCGCCGGTGACAACGGCAAGATCTACCGGGCCAGTATGCCGATCGGGAACTTCCCGGGCAGCTTCGGCTCGACCTCGACAGTGGTCATGAGCGATACCCGGAACAACCTGTTCGAAGCCCCGCAGGTCTACAAGCTGCAGGGCCAGAACCGCTACCTCATGATCGTCGAGGCGATCGGCGCGCAGGGCCACCGCTACTTCCGCTCGTTCACGGCCACCAGTCTGAACGGCTCGTGGACGCCCCAAGCCGCGACCGAGAGCAATCCTTTCGCCGGCAAGGCCAACAGTGGCGCCACCTGGACCAACGACATCAGTCATGGCGAACTGATCCGCACCAGCCCTGATCAGACCATGACCGTCGATCCCTGCAATCTGCAGTTGCTCTACCAGGGGCGCAACCCCAACTCAGGCGGCGACTACGGCCTCCTGCCCTATCGTCCGGGTCTGCTGACACGGCAGCGCTGACGGTATGACACGGGTCCGGCTCCGGGCGGCGCCGAGCGTACTGGCTGCCTCGGCGGTGCCCGCGAGGGCGGTGACGCCGCCGGCGGCGAGCAGGCCCGCCATGCCGAGGGACAGTGCGGTGCGGGTGCGCGAGCGGCGGGGGCGACGCTCGGGAGGCGGGTCGATGGATGTGCGGGTCACCATCGCGTCTCCTTCCAAGGGTTCGAAAGTTTCGGACTGATTTCCGAATTTCGCGGCAGACCCTAGGAGCGACACCCATTGCCGTCAACGGACTGCACACCCACCGGCCTCACTTGGCTCAGGAAGGCCCCTCTACGCCATCCACCAACGGCTCGAAAGTTTCGAGTCGCGCTACGACGCCGCGCCGGTGTAGAACGCGATCGTGGCCGCTGTCGTGGCCGCCACGACCTGTCCGTCGGCGCCCGAGGCGGCGTAGGCCTCTCCCCACAGCTCGCCGGAGCGGGTCGCGTACGCCTTGCCCTCGTCCGAGAGCTGCCAGGCCTCGGACTCCTCCTTGCCCATCCCGCCGCCGGCGAGGTGCATGGCGAGGCCCAGCAGCCCGAGGTCCCAGCCGACGCCCACGGCTCCCGGTCCGAACTGGTCCCAGAACTCGTCCGGCACGACGGCCACGTGCTCCAGCTCCAGCACCGTGCGCTCCTCGCCCTCCGGCGCGATCCGCACCTCGACCTCGCTGAACCCCGGGTCGGGCCCGTACAGCCAGCTCACCCGCAGCCGCGAGGGCTCCTCGCATTCGAGGATCTCGCCACCGGCGTTGCCCTCCAGCTGGTAGCGCCCGCCGACCTGGAACTCCCCGCTGACGGGCAGGAACCAGCGGCTGATCCGCTCGGGCGACGTCACCGCGTCCCACACGTCGGCCGGCTCCGCGTCGTACGTGCGCCGCAGCAGCACCGTGCGGGCCTCGCCCGTCTCGACGTGCCGTGCACCGACCTGCCGGTGCAGGCGGTTCAACTCGTCGACGATCTCACTCATCCCCGCTCGCTTCCTTTCTGAGCCTGCGCTCGCGCTTGCCGCGCGCGAGTTCCGTTCCGAGGGCGTCGAGCCGCTGTTCCCAGAAGCCGCGGAACCTCTCCAGCCATGCGTCCACCTCGCGCAGCGGCGCGGCGTCCACGGCGTACAGCCGACGCGTGCCCTCCGCCCGGACGGACGCGAAGCCGCTCTCGCGCAGCACCCGCAGGTGCTGCGACACGGCTGGTTGAGAGATTCCGAACTCGACCTGGATCACGGCGCTGATGTCGCCCGATGCCTGCTCGCCGGTCGCGAGCAGCTCCAATATCCGGCGCCTGACCGGATCACCCAGCACATCGAATGCGTGCACGGCTTCACTATGACAGCGACTGCTTATATAAGGCAAGGCTTAAATAATGCGCCTGGCCGGGCCGCGGCCCGAGCGGGATGTCCGCGGCCGCGTGCCCCCCCTCCCGCCTATCCCCGGTCGGCGAGGAACCCGTCGAGTGCCGCGGTCAGTTCGGCCGGCTTCTCCACCGGCAGTTCGTGGCCGGCGTCCAGGACACGGATCACCGCGTCGGGGTAGGCCTTGGCCATCCGCAGCATCTGGGCCAGGGGCAGCTGTATGTCGTGGTAGCCGTGCACCATCAGGGTGGGCGTGCGTATCTCGCCGACCCGGTCCAGCACGTCGAAGGCACGCATCGCGCCGTAGAGCGTCATCACGACTTCGCGGGGGGTGCCGGCGGAGGCGCGGATGTACTCGCGGATCTCCTCGCGCGGGTAGCCGGGCGCGAAGGCGCGCTGGATGTTCGCGGCGACGAACAGTTTGAAGGGGGCGAGCGTCGAGGCGGCCATCAGCAGGGCGCGGCCCCGGCTGTAGGCCATCCTGCCGATGGAGTTCACCAGCACCATGCGCTCGACCCGTTCCGGGTGGGCGAGGGCGATGGTCTGGGCGACCATCCCGCCCATGGAGTGGCCGACGATCGCGAACCGCTCGATCTCGAGGTGACCGAGAAGGGCCAGTACGTCCTCGGCCAGGTCGTCGATCGTGCGCACTCCAGCCCCGCTGCTCTCGCCGTGCCCGCGCAGGTCGAGCCGGACGACGCGCCGCTTCTCGGCGAAGTGGGCCACCTGGTGGTCCCAGCGATGCCGGTTGGCCGTCCAGCCGTGAACGAACACCAGGGGCACACCCGAGCCCTCGCGGGGGCCCTCGTCGTCGTACGTCAGCGTCGCGCCGTCGACTTCGAGCTGCGGCATGGGTGGCCTCCTGGGATACGGCGGGAACGGTCTGGTACCGATAAAGGGACTGGTTACTGATCGGTACGGTAACCGGCGTCGTGGCCTGCCGTCACCGCCGTTCGTCCAGGAAATCGAGGATGTGCCCGAACACGTCGAGGGCCGCTCCCCTGCCGAGGAAGGTGTCCAGGTGGCCGTAGCCGGGGATCTCGGTGTACGTCACGTCCAGTTGCGGCTGACGGTGGGCGAGGACGTCGCGGCACAGCTCCTGGGAGTCGAGCCACAGGCCGTTCTCGCTGCCCGCCAGGAGCAGGACGGGGGTGTCGATGCGGGCCGCCGCGTCCAGGGCGTTCTGCGGGAGGGCCCGGTAGCGCTGGTCGGTGTCGTGCCAGCGGACCACGGTGCGGGCCAGTTCGATGCGGCGCAGGTGCGGCAGGATCCACAGCGGGGCGGGGCCGAGGAGGTCGGCGAGGCGGTTGTGGGTCGTGTCGGTCAGGTGCTCGTGGACGAACAGGGAGGCCCCGGTTCCCCACGCCGAGTTGTGCAGGATCTGGCAGGTGGGGTCCGGGCAGGTCGCCTTGCGGGAGGCGAGGGCGAACAGCGGGGTGTACTTCGACCGCAGGCCGACCTTGCGGAAGTCGACGGGTATGTGGTCGATGCGGGACTTCAGCAGCTCCCCTGCCAGCGTCATGCGCAGGGAGGTGCGGCCCGCGAGCTTCGGTGTGAGGAACACGCCCTGGGAGACCACGCCGGCCAGTCCGGGGACCAGGCCCGCCGTCATGCTCAGGGAGAGGGTGAGGGAGCCGATGCAGTGGGCGACGGCGAACAGGGGGCGCTCGCCGATGCGTGTGCGGATGTGGCGGACCGCCTCGGGGATGTCGTAGAGGGCTACATCGTCGTAGGTGTAACGGCGGCCCGTCTCGTTGTACGGAAGGCGGCAGCTGCCTCGCCAGTCGAGCAGCCAGGGCTCGTAGCCCGCGTCCAGCAGGACGTCGACCAGATTGCGGGTCTCGGGCAGCAGGAACATGTCGGCCGAGGCGGTGTGTCCGTGCAGGAGCAGGACGGCGGGGCGGCCCCGGTCGCCGGTGTCGATGCGGGTCAGGCCGAGGCGTAGGCCGTCGCTCGTGTGGAACGGGATCTCCTCGACCCTGGCCGGGTCGAGGCGGTGCTGAAGGGGGCGCAACGTCGTGGTGGTCCTGACCTTGCGCAGGGCCGGCCTGGTGGTCCTGGGGTTCGTCGTCCGGAAGATCATCGGTGGTGCTCCGTGGGGGTCTGGGTACGGCGCAGGTCGAGCAGGTCCGCGGCGGCGCGGGCGAAGGGGCCGAGCAGGCCGCGGCCCATCTCCAGGCCGAACCAGGCGAGCCAGGTCAGCTTGGCGGCACGTTTCTCCTGGCTGCTGAGGCGCGGGTCGACCTTGATGCCGTCGATCTGGTCGCGCACGTAGGAGTCCGCGGGGACGACTACCTCGCCGGCCAGGCCGGCCGGTTCGCCGTCGCGGCCGAGCTCCACGGTGAGGGCCCGGGTCTGGCGCCAGACGTCGCGGCGGGCGCGGGCGTACTTGTGGCCCTCCAGCCACCAGCGGCCACCGTCGGCGTCCGTCAACTCCATCCGATAGCGCAGGAGTTGGTGGCGCAGGCCGTGGCGGTGGGGGATTCCTTCCTCCGGGCGGACCCAGATGTCTCCGCGTGCCACGGTCAGCGGCTCGGGGTGCACGGCCGGGCAGGTGACCTGGCCACGTACGTCTACGCGGCGGTCCGTGACCAGTTGGTGCATGCTCGCGATGGAGAGGGTGAGGGCCATCGAGCAAGGGGTGTCGGGCACGGCCCCGACAGGGCCGACGCTGCCCTCGGTGGTCTCGTCGAACCACAGGTAGGGCTGGTCGTCCTTGTGCGGGAGGCGGGCCAGACCGTCGCCGGCGAGGCGTTCGAACGTCTTCAGCTGGGCGCGGGCGTCGTAGCGGCCGGCAGGCGGGAGGCCGAGCGCCTCGACCAGTGCCGTGGTCCGGTCGGCGACGGCGGCCGGGCCCTTCAGGGTCGCCTCGCACAGCTTCAGGGCGGTGGGGCTCTGCAACACACGGGTGAGGAAGGCCAGTTCGGGGACCGGGTCCGCCTGCAGGCGGGCCAGGGCGTCGGTGCGCCACTCGTCCCAGTCCTGTACGCGGACGTGCATGCCGCCGAGCGCCATGTCCTGTACGACGTCGTCGAGGGTGTTGGGGACTCCGGTGAGGTTGTAGTCGAAGCCCCAGGCGTCGGGTTCGCAGATGGCGGCGACCGCGACGCGGCTGACCCAGTCGACGGGGGCTGCATTGAGGTAGCGGAATGCGGGGACGGTGCGGAACCGGCCGAAGGCCGAGATGAGGCCGCTGCTGAGGTCCTGGGGGTTGTAGGCGCCGGTCTTGCTGTGGCCGCCGATTCCGCCGGGGCGCAGGGCGGTGACGACCAGGCCGTGGTCGCGGGCCCGGCGCAGGGCGACCTCCGCGGCCCATTTGGTCTGGTCGTAGCCGGCGATCAGCCGGTCGATGTGCGCGAAGGGGTCGTCCTCGCCCATGGAGGGGATGCCGACTTCGTTGAAGACGGCGATCGAGGAGATGTGGTGCAGGGGCTTGGGGCGCCCGGTCGCGGCGAGTTCGGCCAGGGTGAGGGCACCTAGGACGTTGCTGCTGCGCAGGGACTGGTACCCGCGCAGGAAGTCGACGGCAGCCGCGACGCCGACGACGCTGTCCAGCTCCTGGGCGAGGCTGTGCCAGAGGTCGTCGGACAGGCCCAGGTGGGGGTCGCGCATGTCGCCGGGGAGCACGGTGATGCGGCGGCGGACTTCCGACGACCAGGGCAGCGAGTAGCTCTTGAGAGCGTCGCCGAGCCGGGAGGTGGCCGCCTCCTCGTCGGCGGCCCGGACCAGGCAGTAGACGTGGGCGTCGCTGTGGCGCAGCAGATCCAGGAGCATGTGACTGCCGAGGAAACCGGTGGCGCCGGTCAGCAGGATGCGGCGGGGCGGCAGCGGGTCGGGCGAGGCGGTGAAAGGGAGTCGGTCGGCGAGGGCCAGGTCGGCGAGGATCTGGGTGAGGTCCTCGGGACGGGCCGTGGCGTCCGAGGGGGTGGGGCGGGCAGACGCCGAGGGTGGGGCGGTGATGGCCGGGGGTGGGGCGGCGGCTGCCGGGGGCTGAACCGCAGGGACGGGCGCAGGTGCGGCCCGTTCCGGTACGGCGGCTTCCGGTACGGCCGTGTTCGCTACGGCCGTCTCCGGGCCGGTCGTTCCCGGGCCGGCAGTTCCCGGACCGGCAGTTCCCGGACCGGCCGTACCCGGACCGGCCGTACCCGGACCGGCCGTACCCGGACCGGCCGTACCCGGACCGGCCGTACCCGGACCGGCAACCGTGGCCCCGGCGCTGCTGCCGAACCCCCGCCTGGCCAGGTTGATCGGCCGGGCGTCGGCGAACACCTCGTCCAGGTCGATCTCCATGCCCAGCTCGTCCTCCAGCGCGGCTACGAGCTCCACGGCGTTCACGGAGGTGCCCCCGGCGTCGAAGAAGTCGGCGTCGGGCGACAGCCGGCCCGCGGGGACGTATCGGCCGGCCACAGCGGCGACGGCCGCCGCAAGGGTGTCGGCGTCATGCGGCGTGGCGCTGCCGGTGTCGGGGGCGGAGGCGGGGGCGGGGGCGGGGGCGGACGGCGCACTCGCGCTGCTCGAGACCCTCTCCCGCGGAGTTGAAGGCCCCTCCGCCTCCGGCTGCGTGGGCGGCGCAACCGATCCCACCACCCTGGCCAGCAGGTCGGTCACGGACAGACCGAGGCCACCCCGCTCTATCTCCTCCGCGGTCGCCCGCTGTTCGGCGGCTGCCGACACGTTCTCGTTCACCTCACGCATGAGAGTCCTTCATGGTGTTGCCCTGCCCCTTGATCGGTATGACCCGGCCCGTTGCCGGCCGTCACTGCCGCCGCCACGAGCGGAACGCCCGCAGCTGCTCCGGCGTGACCACGGTCTCCAGTCGGTCGTCGTCCTGGTCGCCGCCGCCCAGTGCCGACAGCAGACGGCGGGCCGGTGTGTTGCGCGGCGTGCGCTCCGCGGTGAGGCGAACCTTGACGCAGTCCAGTTCCTCGGCGCGGTCGGCCAGCCATTGCAGCAGCCGCTCCTCGACGCCCCGGCCGAGTGCACGGCAGCTCATCAGCCAGGCCGACACATCGAGTTGGTCGCCCTGGCAGTGCACCGCGAGCAGGCCGATCTGGCCGTAGTCGCCGAACCTGTCACGGGCCGCGGCCGTCCAGACCTCACCGCGTTCGCGCCACCGAGCGACGTCGCCGCCGTCGGCGGAGCGGGCGCGGAGGGTGAACTGATTGGTCCGGGCGACGAGTTGCTCCGCCCGCTGGACGTCGGCGTCGGCCAGGGCCCTGATGTCGACCTCCAGTTCCAGCTGGTCCAGGAACTCCTCGAAGCTCGCCTGTTCGCGGGCGGCGTCCCGCTCCCGCTCCTGCTCGTAGAACCGCGCCCGCAGCACGTCCTCGGCCGTTGCGGCAGCGGGGACCAGCGGCCACAACCGTCGCAAGAACGCGGGCAGTTCGGCGGCCGAGGGGCAGGTCACTGACAGCACCTGGGGCAGCGCCGAGCGCATCTTGGCGATCTCGGCCGGGTTGTCGTCGAGGAACAGGAAGCTGTCCAGGCCCAGGTTGAGCGTCTGCGCCACGTCCGCCAGGCGAGTCGGCTTGGGCCCCCAGGCCGCGGAGAGCACGCTGAAGTGCTCGGCCTTCAAAGGGCTGTCCGGGCGGGCCAGTACGGCGCGGACCGTGTCCTCGTCGTTGTTGCTGACCAGGACGAGCAGCGCGCCCGCCGCGCGCCACTGCAGCAACCGGCGCGCCAGCAGGTCTCGCGACCCCGTCAGGTCCACGGCGTCGGGGCCGATCTCCCCGGCCACGCCGCCCCACAGGGTCTCGTCGCCGTCGACCGCGATCACCTTCGGCGCCGGACGCCGGAGTGCCCGTACGACCTCGGCGAGGCGGAGTGCCACGGCGGCCTGGAAGTGCGGGGTGAACGGGAGGTGGGCCAGGCGTTCGGTGCGCTCGTCGAAGCGTTCCTCGACGGGGTGGTGGCGGGTCCACTCATCAGGGCCGAGCACCGCGATGCCGGGCACCTGCGCCAACTCGGCGGCGATCTCCTCCTCCCACCGCCGGAAGCGGTCCTCACTCTGAGCGGCGGGCAGGAAGCCGACGATCAACGGCTTGCGGGTGCGCTCGGCCACCGCACGCAGGGCGGCCGGGTAGGCGGTGCGCAGTTCGGCCAGCAGGGAGTCGTCGACGGTCCCGAAACGTTGGAGGTCCGTGGCCCGCAGCAGTACGGCGCCTGCCGTCGTGCCGGGTGCGGCGAACACGCCGGACGGGTCGCGCAGGCTCGCCAGCACGTGGTGGTACGGGGCCTCGGCGACGGTCGTCGTGCTGCCGTCCCGTACCGACTCGTCGACCGCCGTTTCACACATCAGGGGCAGGTTGCCGAGGGCGAAGGTGGCGGCGAGGGCGAGCGTGTGCGCCGGCGCCGTGGGTGGCTCTTCGACGGGAGCGATGCCCTCATGCATCTCGAACGTCGTCGGCGGCGTCGGCTTCGTACGAACCGCCCCCGTCGCGTCCTGCGCCGTCTCCGCGAGCAGACGCACCAGCGCCCTCCCCAACTCGGCGACCGTCGCCGCGTCCAGGATGTCGAGGTTGTGATCGAGGCGGATCCGGCCCGCGTCCGGCGTCATGGTGATCATGAGGTCGAGGTCGGAGTAGCCCGTGCCCGCGGGCAGCACTTCCAGGCCGGTCAACCCGCCGGCGGCGCGCACGTAGTTGAAGTACACCTCCACCAGTGGTGCGTTGGCCCGGTACAAACCCTGCTGGGCGAGCACCGGCAGTACGTCGGAGAACATCGCGCCCTTCGTCAGGACCCGCTGCAGACGCCCGTCGGTGCGGCGCAGGACCTCCTCGATGGGCTCGCCCGCGTTCGCCTCGGCCGGGAAGGGCACCGGAACACCGAAGAAGCCCAAGGCGTCGTACGCGTCGGCATGGATGCGTGTGTCGACGGGCACGGCGAGGACGAAGCGTTCGAGCTCGCGTTTCCTGGCCAGCAGGACCGTCAGGGTGCCGAGGCAGAAGGCGGCCGGGGTCACGGCCAGACGGCTCGCGGCGGCCGAGATGCGGTCCATGAGGCCGTCGGGGATGGGCACGGTGACGCTGCCGGCGCGGTACGAGCGGGTCTCAGGCCGCGACCGGCTGAGGGTGAGGTCGAGGCGCGCGCTGCCCTGGAAGGCCTCGCGCCATTCGCCGGCTTCGGCCCGGTCACTGGTTCGGCTCTCGGCCTTGCCGTCGCTTCCCCCGTCGGCCCGCCCGTCGGCCCGCTCGCCGGCCTGCTCGCCGGCCCGCTCACCGGTCTGCTGGGCCTCGATCAGCAGCGCGATGTCCCGGTTGGTGACCGCGTCACCGAGCATGTCCCCGGACAGCTCGGCGTCGATCTCGCTCGCCACCAGCAGCAGCGACTGCAGATCACTGACCGCGTGGTGAGCGCCGTACACCAGCATCTGGCCGCGCTCGCCGCCGTCCAGCAGCTCGAAGCGCCACAGCGGCGCGACAGCCAGGTCGAACGGCGGTTCAAGGAGCTCGCGCAGCCGGTCGGCGGCGTCGAAAGAGCCCTCGTCCGGTACGGCCGTCCACCGCAGCAGCAGTTCCGGCAGTTGGCGGTGCACTTGCAGCTCACGCCCGCCCTCGGCCGCGGTGACGATGGCGGTCCGCAGGGCCGCGTGCCGTGCGCTGAGGCGGCCGAGGATGGCGGTCAGTGTCTCGCGGGCGGTGGGCGCGGTGAGGCGTACGGCGAGGCCGACGGCATGGGCCGCGTCCGGCATGCCGGGCTGGGCGCTGCGCAGCAGACGTACGACGTCGCGGGTCGCGGGGTGCCGTTCCGTCGCCGGCACCTCGGCGGTGTGCTGCGGCCCGTCGTCCTGTGCCGTGGTCTGCCGTTCGGGCAGCGCCGTGCTCAGGGCCTGGGCGAGGCCGCGCATGTCGGCGGCCGAGAAGACGGTGGCTGCGGGGAGTTCGACGCCGAGTTCACGGGCGAAGGCGTTGCGCAGCCGCACGAGCATGAGGGAGTCGAGGCCGAGTTCCTTGAGGGCTGTGGTGGCCGAGACCTGGACGGCGCCGCCGGCGACCTCGCCGACCCTGGCGCGGACGTATGCCTCCAGGCGTATGGTCCGCTCGGTGTCGGTCGTCGCCGCGAACACCTTCTTGACCAGGTCGTCCGTGCCGGGTGTACCGGTGGGGACGGTGACCAGGTCGGCCAGGACGGGACGGGTGCGGGTCGCGTCCGGGTCGAGGGACAGCAACTCCCAGTCCAGGGCCATGGGGGCGAGCTGGCGGCGGCCGGTGCTCAGCACGCGCTCGAAGAGCTCGCCGCCGTCCTGTGCCGAGAAGGCGACCAGACCCGAGCGGCCGGTTTCCGCCTCGCGGACGCCGGACTCGGACACCATGCCCACGCCGGACCAGGCGCCCCAGTCCAGGCTCAGCGCACGACGGTCCGTACGGGAGAGGTGGTGCGCCCAGGCGTCGAGGAAGGCGTTCGCGGCCGAGTACGGGCTCTGCCCGGCCGAGCCGAGCAGACCGGCCGCCGACGCGAACAGTACGAAGTCCGCCGCTTCCGGGGTCAGTTCGGTGAGCAGGGCGGTGCCCAGGACCTTGGGGCCGAGGACGCGCAGGACACGCTCGTCGGTCAGGTTGGCGATGGTGGCGTCGTCCAGGACGCCGGCCGCGTGCACGACCCCGGTGATCGGGCCGAGTGCCTGTCGTACGCCGTCCAGGGCGGCGGTCAGTCCGTCGCGGTCGGCGACGTCCGCGCGTGCCAAGTGCACGGTCACGCCCCGCTCTTCGAGCCCCTGGATCCAGCCCATGGCCTCCGTGGCGGGCACGCTCCGGCTCATCAGGGCCAGCCGACGGGCGCCGCGACGGACCAGACGCTCGGCGACGACCCGCCCCAGTCCGCCCAGGCCGCCGGTGATCAGATACACGCCGTCCGGAGTGGTGGCGCCGTGCCCGGCGTCGTCCGGGCGGGTGCGGGCCAGGCGGGGCACCAGTCGCCCGGTCTCGCGCAGCGCGACGAGCCGTTCGTCGTCGGCGTGCCGCAACTGGGTCCACAGGGCGTCGACGCCGTCCGTCGCAGGGAGGTCGACGAGGGTGGTCCTCAGCTCCGGATGTTCCTGGGCCGCGGCGAGGGCGAAGCCCCAGGCGAGCGCCTGCTGAGGGTGCGTCACCTGAGTGCTGTCACCGGCGGCTTGGCTGCCTCGCACGACGACGAAGAGCCGGGGCGCCGGTCCCTGAGCTCGCTCGGCGACCGTGCGCACGACATGGAGGGTGCTCAGGCAGCACTGCCGCGCCGCCGCCTCGGCCGTGTCGGCATCCTCGACGGCGGGAGCGTCGAGTGCGGTCAAGTGGATGACACGCTCGGGAGGTTCGCCGGCGAAGGCCTCATCGAGGAGGCGGCGCAGATGCTGCGGGTCGGCCGGGTCGAGCACGTAGCGGCCGGGTCCCTCGGCGGCGAACTCCTCGCCTCCGCGGGCGATCACATGCGGCACCGAGGTGCCCAGCCGCTCGACGAGTTGGGCCGCCACGCCCGACTCGTCGGCCAGGATCAGCCAACTGCCTTGCGCAGGGGGCTCGTTGGCCATCGGCCGGGGCTGCCAGCGAGTCTCGAACAGGGCGCCGTCCAGGGGCGAGAGCGCGGTCAGCTCGAACTCTTCGGCCTCGAGGAGGAGTTGGTCCTTCTCGTCGTACAGCCGGAGGTCGAGCGTCGCGGTGTCGCCGGACACGGATCGCAGCTCGCAGGTCACCCATGCGGGGGTGGCACGCAGGCCGGTGTGGCGGAGTCGGCCGACTCCGGCAGGGATGAATGCCCGCCCCTGGGGCGCGTCGCCGGGCAGCGCGGCCGCGTGGAACGCGGCGTCGAGGACGGCCGGGTGCAGGAGGTGACCGGCGGCGGCCTTGTCCGCCAGTCGGGCGAGGGCGGCGGATGGGGCTCGGTGGCCCGACTCCAGGCCCTGGAAGGCGGGGCCGTAGTCGATGCCGAGGGCGGCGAGGGCGCTGTAGACGGCGGGCAGATCGACCTGCTCGGTGCATTGCTCGCGCAGCGCGGCGAGTGACTCGCCTGCCTCGACTACGGGCTCGGCGATGGGCTCTGCCGGCGTGACAGGCGTGACGGGCGTGACGGCGATACGTCCGGCGACGTGGCGTTCCCACGGAGCGCGCTGTCCGCCGCCGGTGGGCGCCGAGGCGATGGTGAAGTCCCGGAAACCGTCACCCGCGGGCCGCAGGACCAGTTGCAGCCGGGTCGGCCGGGACTCGTCGAGGCGTAGCGCCTGGAGGAACCTGACGTCGGCGAGCCGTACGTCGCCGCCGTCCTGCACGACGGACGCGGCCTCCAGCGCCATGTCGAGGAAGGCGGCGCCGGGCAGCCAGACCTCGCCGGTGACCCGGTGGTCGGTCAGATAGGCGAAGCGGCTGTCGCGCAGGTCCAGCTCGCTCTGGAAGAGGTGCCGGTCGGCTTCGTCGCTGGCCTCGACGTGCGTGCCCAGGAGCGGCGAGGCGCCGGTCGCGGTGGCCGGGGCGGGTGCGAGCCAGTGGCGTTCGCGGGCGAAGGCGTAGGTGGGCAGGTCGACGCGCCGGCCCTCGGGGAACAGTGCCGACCAGTCGGGCGTGTGACCGCCCGTGTACAACTCCCCCAGCCTGCGCAGCAGTACGTCCCGTCCGCCCCGTTGGCGGCGCAGCGAGCCGACGCTCACCGCGTTGATTCCGGCGTCCGCGGCCACCGCCTCGATGGAGGAGCCGAGCGAGGGGTGCGGGCTCAGCTCGACGAAGTAGCGGTAGCCGTCGTCCAGCATGCGGCGGATCGTGTCCGCGAAGCGGACGGGCTCGCTGAGGTTGGCGTACCAGTAGGCGGGGTCCAGCCGGTCTCCGGGCACGGGTTCCGCCAGCACCGTCGAGTACAGCGGGATCGTGGTCCCGGTGCCCCGGATGCCGGACCAGCGGTCGAGCACGTCCTCGCGGAGCTGGGACATCAGCGGGGTGTGCGAGGCGAACGGGGTGGACAGCGATCGTGCGTCGATCCCCTGCTCGTCCAGGCTCCGGCGCAGCTCGGCCAGCGCTTCGCTGTCGCCGGAGACGGCCGTGGAGTGCGGGCTGTTGACGGCGGCCACGAACAGCCGGCCGGCGTACGGCGCGAGGAGTTCCTCGACGCGGGGGCGCGGCAGGTCCAGGGAGAGCATGCCGCCCTTGCCCGCGACCGGTGCGACGGCCTGGGCGCGCCCGGTCACCACGGCCACGGCGTCGTCCAGGGTGAGGGCGCCCGCGCCGTAGGCGGCGGCCACCTCGCCCAGGCTGTGCCCGATCACGGCGTCCGCGGTGACGCCGAGCGAGCGCCATGCGGCCGTCAGTGCGGCGTTCACCGCGAACAGGGTGGGCTGAAGGTACTCGGTCCGTTCCAGAGGAGTGAACTCCTCCGGTGCACGCAGCGCGTTCAGTACCGACCAGCCGACGTGCCGCTGGACGGCTTCGTCGATCCGGGTCAGTTCCTCGCGGAAGGCCTCCGACTGGGTCATCAGGTCCAGGCCCATGCCGGGCCATTGACCGCCGTGTCCGGCATAGACGAAGGCGACCTTGCCCGTCTGCTCCTCCCGCAACGGCGGCGGCGCGATCTGTCCTGCGGCCAACTCCCCCAGGACCGACCGCAGTTCGTCACGGCTCTCGGCCAGGACCGCGGTGCGCCGCTCGAAGTGGGTGCGGTGGCGGGCCAGGGTGTGGGCGAGGTCGGGCAGCGCGGCGGCGTCGGTGTCCTCGGCGAGGTGACGGGCAAGGGCGGCGGCCTGCCCGCGCAGGCCCTCCTCGCTGCGGCCGGACAGGACGAACAAACGCTGTTCGGCGGGCAGTTCGTCCGCAGTCGCCGACACCGCCGCCTGCGCGGCCTCCTCGACGATCACGTGCGCGTTCGTGCCGCTGATCCCGAAAGCGCTCACACCGGCACGCCGTACCCGCTCCGCCGACGCGGGCCAGGCCATCTCCTCCCGTAGCAGGTGCAAGCCACTGTCCGTCCAGTCGACGTGGCGGCTGGGCGTGTCCGCGTGCAGAGTGCGCGGGAGGGTTTCGTGGTGCAGCGACTGCACGACCTTGATCAGGCCGATCACGCCCGAAGCCGCCTGTGCGTGCCCGATGTTGGACTTCAGCGAGCCCAGGTACAGCGGGCGCTCGTCGGTACGCGTGGCGCCGAAGACCTCAGCGAGAGCGTTGGCCTCGATCGGGTCGCCCAGGGTCGTGCCCGTGCCGTGGGCCTCTACGTAGTCGATGTCGGCGGGCCGAAGGCCGGACTGCTCGAGGGCGCGCCAGATCACCTGCTCCTGCGCGGGCCCGTTCGGCGCGGACAGGCCCTGGCTGCGGCCGTCCTGGTTGACGGCGGTGCCGCGCAGCACGGCCAGGATCCGGTCGCCGTCGCGTCGGGCGTCGCTCAGTCGTTTCAGTACGACCATGCCTGCGCCCTCGGCCCAGATGGCGCCGTCGGCGGCATCGGAGAACGAGCGGCAGCGGCCCGTCGGGGACAGTCCGCGCAGCCTGCTGAACTCGACGAAGGTCTGCGGCGTGACCATCAGCGTGACGCCGCCGGCGAGCGCCAGATCGCACTCGCCCGCCCGCAGCGCCTGGGCCGCCAGATGGACAGCCACCAGAGACGACGAGCACGCGGTGTCCACCGTCAGCGCGGGGCCGTTCAGCCCGAGCGTGTAGGCCAGCCGGCCCGAGGCCACGCTCAGCGCGGAGCCCGTACCGACGTAGCCGTCCAGCTGGTCCAGTCGGCTGCCGGACAGGTAGTCGCTGCCGAACATGCCGACGTACACGCCGGTCGTGCTGCCCGCGAGGTCGGCGGGCACGATTCCGGCACGCTCCAGTGACTCCCAGGAGGTCTCCAGCAGCAACCGCTGCTGCGGGTCCATGGCCGCCGCCTCCTTCGGGGTGATGCCGAAGAAGCCGGCGTCGAAGGAGTCGATGTCGTCGATGAACCCGCCCTCGCGGGCGTACGACTTGCCCAGCGCGTCCGGGTCGGGGTCGTACAGCGACTCGACGTCCCACCGTCCCGCCGGGAACGGCCCGACCGCGTCGCGGCCCTCGGCGACGAGACGCCACAGGCCCTCCGGGTCACTCACCCCGCCGGGCACCCGGCAGGCCATGGCGACGAGCGCCACCGGCTCGTTCGAGGACGGCCCCGGCGACGCCGTGGTCCCGGGCACGGGCGCCTGACTGGTACGGCCTGTCGTCGCAAGAGCGCCCGCCAGCAGGTACTCGGCGAGCCGGGTGGGCGTGGGGTGGTCGAAGAGGAGGGTGGCGGGGAGCTTGCTGCCGATGCGGGTGCTGATGCGGTTGCGCAGGTCGACCGCCGTCACCGAGTCCATGCCGAGGTCGCGGAGCGGCTGGTCGGGACGCACGGACTCCGCCGAGCGCAGGCCGAGCGCGTGGGCGGCCTCCTCGCGGACCAGGGCAAGGACACGTGTGGCGCGTTCGGGCTCCGGGAGCCGGGCCAGGCGGTCGGCCAGGCTGTGGCTGCCGGTCCGGGCGGAGGGGGGTGCGGGGAGCAGGGAGCGCCACAGTGCCCCCGTCGGGGCGGCGGCCCTGAGACGGGGCAGATCCAGTGCCCAGGCCACCAGGTGCGACGTGCCGCGCCGCAGGGACAGCTCGGTCAGCTCGCGGCCCTGGTCGGGGGTGATGGCGCGGTGGCCGAGTCGGGCCATCCGCTCCAGGTCGGCGTGCTCGGCGGCGAGGCCCTCACCGGCCCAGGCGCCGAAGGAGACCGAGGTGGCGGGCAGGCCCAGGGCGCGCCGGTGGTGGGCGAGTTGGTCGAGGAAGACGTTGGCGGCGGCGTAGTTGGCCTGGCCCGCGTTGCCGACGACGCCCGCGGCCGAGGAGATCAGGAGGAAGAGGCCGAGCGGGTGGCCGGCGGTGAGCCGGTGCAGGTGAGCGGCACCGTCGACCTTGGGGCGCAGCACGTGGGCGAGCCGGTCGGGGGTCAGTTCGGCGATCACGCCGTCGGCGAGGACTCCCGCGCAGTGGACCACGCCGCGCAGCGGACGCTCGTCGCCGAAGCGCGCCAGCACGCCTGCCACGGCCGTCTCGTCCGTGACGTCGCACGCGGCGATCTCGACCTCGGCGCCCGACGCGGTCAACTCGGCGGCGACTTCGGCCGCGCGGGGATCGCCGCCGCCTTGACGGGACGTCAGCAGCAGGCGTGGGACGCCGTTCTCCGCCAGTACGCGAGCTATGTTGCGGCCCACCGCGCCGAGGCCTCCGGTGATCAGCACCGTGCCGTCGGTGGGGATCGGGGCGGCGGGACGCCCGGACGGCGCGGGACGGGCACGGACCAGACGTGGCGCGAACACCTCACCACCGCGCAGGGCGAGTTCAGGCTCGTCGATGTGCACGACCGCAGTGAGCGGCGGTGCGTCGTCACCGTCCACGTCGAGCAGGGTCAGCCCCAGGTCGGGGTGTTCGCTACGGGCGCTGCGGACCAGGCCCCACAGCACGGACTGGGCGGGCACGGGGACCGTGTCCCCGTCAGCGGCTGCGATCGCGCCGCGGGTCACCCAGACGGTGCGCGCGGGCGCCTCGTCGGCCGACGACGCGATCAGCGTCTGGAGTTCGGTGAGGGCCGTGGCCGCCAACTCGTGGGCTGCGGTGTCCGGTTCGATGTCGGCCGTCGGTCGGGGCCAGAACCGTACGACGGTGTCGGTGCCCTCGTCGCAGACCTGGATGCCGGCCGCGCGCAGATCGTGCAGGGCCGCCGCGACGGCCGGGTCCGACTCGTCGCCGTGGACCGTCCATGCCGCGCCGGGTGCCTCGGCCGGCCGCTCCGGTACGGCCGCCGTCTGCTCCGGTACGGCCGTCCACGCCACCTCGTACAGGTGCCGGGCGTTCTCCGAGGCGCCGGCCAGGTCTGCCGGGTTCACGGCCCGGAGGCGTACGCCCTCCAGTCGGCCTGCCGGGAAGCCGTCGGCGTCCCACAGGGTGACGTCCAGTGTGAGGTCCGTGCCGGAGCCGCCTGTGCGGCGGACGGACGCGGTCAGGTCCGTCGCACCGACGGGAGGCAGGACGCAGCGGGCCATCGCGACCGGCAGCAGGACCCGCTGGTCGGAGATGTCGAGGGCGGCGGCGACGTGGAGGGCGGCGTCCAGGAGCGCCGGGTGCACCGGGTAGGGGTCGGCCGCGTCACGGGCCACGGGCGGCAGCGAGAGGTGGGCGATCAGGGTCCCGTCGCCGGTCGCGGCGGCTCGTCTTACGCCCTGGAAGGCCGGGCCGTAGCCGAGGCCGAGCCGGTTCAGCCGTTCGTAGGTGTCCTCGCCCCAGGCCGGTTCGGCGGTCTCGGGCCAGGTCGGAGGATCGTCGGTCGGCGTGGCAGCAGGCTCGGCGGCGGACGCGGTGGCGTGCAGGGTCCAGTCCGTGGCTTCCGGGCCGCGTGGTCGGCTGTGGACCGTGATCTCCGGCACGGTCCCGGCGGTGACCACCTCGACGGACACCTCTACCGTGCCGGTGCCGGTGCCGGTGCCGGTGCCGGTGCCGGGCAGGGTGAGCGGTGCGAGGAGGAGCAGGTCGGTCACGTCGGCAAGGGTGTCGGGGCGGGCCACGGCGAGGGCGGCGCGGCAGAGCTCCAGCAGGGTGGTGCCCGAGACGACGGTCCGGTCGAAGACCTGGTGGTCGGCGAGCCAGTCCGCGGTGGCCGGGGACCACTCGTTGCGGAAGGTCCAGCGGGTCTCGTCCGCCGACTGGAGCTGGATGCCGAGCAACGGGTGCGCGGCGCGGTCGAAGAGGCCGGGGGCGGCCGCGGAGGCGGCGGCTTCGATCCAGTGGCGCTGCGCGTCCCAGGCGTACGTCGGCAGGTCCGCCCGAGTGGTGTGCGGGACGAGGCGGCGCCAGTCGAGTCGCCGTCCGTGCACATGGAGTTCGGCGGCGGCGAGGTCCAGGCAGGCGGGGCCGTCCTCGTCGCGGCGCAGCGATCCGACCGCGACCAGGCCCTCGTCGATCGTGCTCAGTGCGGTGAGCAATGAGGGGTGCGGGCTCAGTTCGACGAAGTACCGGTAGCCGTCGGCGGCCATGCGCTCGACGGTGGGCGCGAAGCGGACGGGCTCGCGCAGGTTGGTGTACCAGTAGTCGGCTTCGAGTTCCTCGGTGACCGGCTCGGCCGTGACCGTGGAGTACCAGGTGACCGACGTGGGGTAGGTGGTGACGCCGTCGAGTTCGTCGAGGATCGTCGCGCGGACCGGCTCGACCTGGGCGCTGTGGGAGGCGTAGTCGACGTCGAGGCGACGGACGAACACCTGCTGCCGGTCGAGGTCGGCGAGCAGGGCCTCCAAGGCGTCCACTGCTCCGGCGAGGACGGTCGAGCGGCCGCTGTTGACGGCGGCGACACTGATCTCGCCGTCGTGGTCGGCGAGTCGGGCCTGGACTTCGGTGTGCGGCAGCGCGACGACTGCCATCGTGCCGGTCCCGGACAGCTCGGTCAGGGCCCGGCTGCGCAGGGCGACCACGGCCGCGGCGTCGTTGAGGCTGAGGGCTCCGGCGACGCAGGCCGCGGCGACCTCGCCCTGGCTGTGACCGACGACCGCGTCCGGCCGTATGCCACGGGCGCGCCACACGGCAGACAGGGACACCATCACGGCGAACAGGACCGGTTGGACGACGTCCACGCGGTCCAGGGCGGGGGCGCCCGCGTCGCCGCGCAGAACGGACGTCACCGACCAGTCGGTGAACGCGCGCAGGGCGGCGTCGCAGCGGTCCAGTTCTTCGGCGAACACCGGGTCACGGTCGAGGAGATCACGCGCCATGCCGGCCCACTGGGATCCCTGCCCAGGGAACACGAACGCCAACTTGCCCGCGGGGCTGGTCTGTTGCGGGCCGACGGCGCGCTCGGTGCCGGGCCCGTCGTCGGCCAGGGCTCGTAGCCCGGTGAGCAGTTCGTCGCGGTCGCTCGCCCGGAGGACGGCTCGGTGCTCGAAGTGGGTGCGGTGGTGGGCCAGGGTCGCGGCGACGGCGGAGAGCGGCAACTCGGGTTGCTGAGCGAGGGTTTCGAGCAAGCGTCCGGCCTGCCCCCGGAGTGCGGGGACGGCGCGGGCGGAGAGCGGGAAGAGAGTCGTGCCGGGGAGGTCGCCGGGCTGCTGGGGCTGCGGCTGCGGCTGCGGCTGATCCTCGGGCGCCTCCTCCAGTACGACATGGGCGTTCGTGCCGCTGATACCGAAGGCGCTCACGCCCGCGCGTCGCACCCGCTCGGGGTCCCGTGGCCAGGCCTGGGTCTCGCCGAGGATGCGCAGACCGCCGTGTGCCCAGTCGATGTGCTCGGTCGGGGTCTCGGCGTGCAGGGACGCCGGTATCCGCTCGTGGTGGAAGGACAGCACGGTCTTGATGACACCGGCGATGCCCGCGGCGGCCTGGGTGTGGCCGATGTTCGACTTCAGGGAGCCGACGCCGAGGGGGCGTTCGGCGGGACGGTCGGGGCCGAAGACGGCGGCCAGGGCGCGGCCCTCGATCGGGTCGCCCAACGGGGTGCCGGTGCCGTGTGCCTCGATGTGGTCCAGGTCGTGCGGCTGGAGGCCTGCCGAGTCGAGTGCGGCCCTCAACACCCGTTCCTGGGCTGGTCCGTTGGGGGCGCTGAGCCCCTGGCTGCGGCCGTCCTGGTTGATGGCCGAGCCCTTGACGACGGCGAGGATCCGGTCGCCGTCGCGGCGTGCGTCCGTCAGCCGTTTCAGCAGCACGACGCCACAGCCCTCGGCCCACACCACGCCGTCCGCGTCGGCCGAGAACGGGCTGCACCGCCCGGACGGCGACAGTCCGCGCAGCCTGCTGAACTCGACGTGCCCGCGCGGCGTCACCAGCAGTGACGCCCCGCCCGCCAGCGCGAGGTCGCACTCGCCGCCGGCCAGGGCCCTGGCCGCCAGATGCAGGGCCACCAGGGAGGACGAGCAGGCGGTGTCGACCGTGACCGCCGGGCCCTGGAGGCCGAGGGTGTAGGCGATCCGGCCGGACGCCACGCTGGACGCCGAGCCGGTGCCGACATGTCCGTCGAGCTGGTCCAGGGCGGCCGAGGCGAGGTAGCCGCTGTCGTACAGGCCGATGTAGACGCCCGTTGAGCTGCCGTTCAGCGTGTCCGGGACGATCCCGGCGCGTTCGATCGCCTCCCAGCTGGTCTGCAGGAGCAGCCGCTGCTGTGGGTCCATGGCCGCGGCCTCGCGGGGCGAGATCCCGAAGAAGGGCGCGTCGAAGCGGTCGATTGCGGCGAGGTAACCGCCGCGCAGGGAGTACGCCTTGCCGGTGGCCTCCGGGTCGGGGTCGTGCAGCCCCTGGGTGTCCCAGCGGCCCGCAGGCACCTCGGTGATCGCGTCCTCGCCCGTGCCCAGCAGCCGCCAAAGGGCCTCCGGGTCGTCGGCGCCGCCCGGGAAGCGGCAGGCCATGGAGATGATGGCGATGTCGTCGTCCTGCCGCCCCGGGGCTCCCGCCCGGGCGGGAGCCGCGGTCACCGCCGGCGTGGGCCCGTCGTCGAACACCGCCCGGGCGAGCGCCGTGATGGTCGGGTGGTTGAACACCAGCGCCGGGTCCAGGGTCCGTCCCGTCAGTGCGGACAGCTCGGCGGCCAGTGTCACCAACTGCCTTGACCCCAGTCCGAATTCGGCGATCGGACGGTCCGGGTCGACGGCCGGCGGGGTCAGCCCGGCCGCCTCGGCGACGGCCGACTCCAGCCAGGCCCGCACTTTCTCCGGTGTGGTCAGGGACGGCTCGAAGGAATGCTTCGGCGACTCGTGCGCAGGCATGGAGACAGGTGTCCTCGTGGATTCGGGCAAGTGCTGTTGCCGTACGACGGTGGACCGGGCGGGGTCAGCTCAGGACGGGCGCCTCGAGCACGGCGAGGGTGCCGCCCAGGTAGGCCGCGCGGGAGGCCCGGCGCTGGATCTTGCCGCTGGAGGTCTTGGGGATGGTGCCCGGCTGGACGAGGACGACGTCCCGCACCGACAGGCCGTGGGCCTCGCCGATCCCGCTGCGGATGACGTCGATGATCTTCTCCGCCTCGGCCGCCGCGTCCGGGGCGATCTCGGCGACGATGACGGGCTGCTCGCCGCCCGCTCCCCCGTCGTCCCGTGCCAGGGAACCCGCGGCTTCCACGGATTCCACGGCTTCCACGGCTTCCACGGAGAACGCGGCGGTGCAACCGGGACGCAGTGCCGGATGGGCCATCTCGGCGGTCAGTTCCAGGTCCTGCGGATAGTGGTTGCGTCCGTCGATGACGATGAGGTCCTTCAGGCGCCCGGTGACGAACAGTTCGCCGTCCCGCAGGAATCCGAGGTCGCCGGTGCGCAGGAAGCGGCCCTCGTGCCCGGCCAGCGTCGCGCGGAAGGTCTCGCGGGTGGCCAGCGCGTTGCGCCAGTAGCCCTTGGTGACGCTCGCGCCGCGCACCCAGATCTCGCCGACCTCACCCTCGGGCAGTTCCTCGTGCCGTTCGGGGTCGGCGATGGCGACGGTGAGGTCCGGTCCGGGGCGGCCCGAGCTGACGGCCGCGGCGTCGGTCCGGCCGGCGTGCGGGCCGGTCTCGGGCGCCTGGAGCAGGGTGGGCGGGGTGTGGACCGTGCCGCCGGTGACCATGAGGGTGGCCTCGGCCAGGCCGTAGCAGGGGTAGAGGGCCTCGCGGCGGAAGCCGGCCGGGGCGAAGGTCTCGGTGAAGCGGCGCAGGGTGGCGGCGCGTACGGGCTCGGCGCCGTTGAACGCCACGCGCCAGCTGCTGAGGTCGAGGCCGTCGAGGAGTCCGGGGCCGGCGTGCTTGAGTGAGAGTTCGTACGCGAAGTTGGGGCCGCCGCTCGTATGCGGGCGGTAGCGGCTGATCGCGGTCAGCCAGCGCTGGGGCTGCTGCAGGAAGTGCAGCGGAGAGAAGAGGGTGGCGGTCGCGCCGAGGTAGACCGTGTTGAGGACGGGGCCTATGAGGCCCATGTCGTGGTACACGGGCAGCCAGCTGACGAACATCTCGTGGTCGTACTCGGCGAGGGCGTCCGGTGTGTGGCCCATGCGCTCGGTGATGACCCGCTCGTTGTCCAGCAGGTTTCCGTGGGTGACCATGACGCCGCGCGGGGCGGAGGTGGAGCCGGAGGTGTACTGGAGGAAGGCGACCGAGTCGGCGGTGAGGTCGGGCTCGCGCCAGGCGGCGGCAGCCTCGTCGGGGATGTCCTCGGTGGCGACGCAGGTGATGTCGGCGAGCTCCGGCAGGTGCTCCACCATGCCGGCCAGGGCCGTGATCACCTCGCGGCCGCCCAGGATCACCTTGGCGTCGGCGTCGGCGATGAGCCGCTTCATCCGGGTGAGGGCGCGGTGGTTCTGCGAACGGCCCTGGGGCGGGACGCCGGGGACGGCCACCACACCGGCCGAGAGACAGCCGAGGTAGCCGCAGATGAACTCGGGGCCGGGCGGGTACAGCAGCATGGCGCGGGAGCCGGCCAGGCCGCGCTCCTGAAGCCAGGCGGCGACGGCGTGGGACCGGTCGGCGAGACGGCCGTACGAGATCTCCTGGATCTCACCGTCACCGTCGCCGGTGACGAGGTAGCGGTAGGCGGTTCGGTCGGGGTGGTGGGCGGCGTGCTTGGTCAGCAGATCGACCAGGGATCGAACCATGTTGCGAGTCTCACCTGTCTGGATCGGTGGGCGAGGAACTGGAGTTCGAGGCTCAGCTGCTGGATGGACGCAGCAGCCTGATCGACCCGGGCCCCCTTGCCCGACCGTTCGTCCCGACGACTCGCCGAGGAGCGACGACGCTGATCCGCCGACTCCTCACATCCCCCGTGTGGCTTGCTACCGGCGAGCTGCACGATAGCAACTCCGTTCGGTCCGACGGGCCGAACGGGTGTAAACCCTACGTGTCCGAGCACAGCTCGCGCAGTGAAGTATGTCGCACACCCGATCGGCCGCATCCGGAGGGAACCAGTCCCGGACAGACGAGAGCCCGGACGCCACGGCTACCCGGGTGTCCGGGTCCCGCAGTTGTCCGGGCCGTTACGGTCGATCTCTCGGTCAGCCGCCGCTCAGCCGCCTGCGCAGGAGATCCTTGCCCAGTTCGGCGCCCTTGCGGCTGTCCGCCTGGGCCTTGCGGAACAGGTCGGCCACCTCGGTGTCCTTGCTGCGCTCCGCGTCCTCGATGTAGGTCTCCAACCGCAGCGCGTTGTTCAGGCACGCTTCGACGTACCAGATCAGGTTGTAGTCCTTGTCCTGCGTACCGGTCACGCCACCGGCCTCGGTGCCACTGGTCATGCCTGGCCTCCTCCGGCGTTCTCGTTTCTGGCCTCGCCGAGTACCCGTCGTCCGGCCCGGCACACACGACACCCCCAGGGGGCGGACAAAGACACCAACTCCCGTACGCCGTAGGCAATACAGACAGTCTCAGGCAGAAGCGAGCAGAGTTCCGGCAGTTGCGAAATCAAGTATCGATCGACCGTGCGAGATCGGTCGATGACGGTGTGTACTGTGCTGCGAACGCCTCGTCCCACGGCCGCGGACCGAGCGCTGCCCGACTGCCCCGAACCGACTTCCTGGGAAACCGACTCGATGATCGAACTACCGGACCTGGCGACCGGCGGTCTCGCCGTCGGCATGCTGTCCGCGCTCGCCCTGGGCGGCGGGTTGCTGCACGCACAGCGCCAACAGGCCAGGCAGCGGGCCGAGATCGCCGAACTGCGCCGCCAACTCGAAGGCGTGCTGCGCGCGTTCACATCGGAAGTGGAGCATCTGGCGACGCAGCGCGTCCCGGCCGCCGCACGTCAGCTGGCTCACCCCCATGTCGCCGTACCGGGCCCGCTGCATCCGCAGACCGCGAAGTCGCCGCTGGGACCCGCGCTGGAGAACGTGCTGAACGGGCTGCGCACGGAGCTGACCGCCCAGCGCACGCGCATCGACGCGGCGGCGCAGGCCGGTATGCGCGGGGCCACGCGCGAGATCCAGGCGGCCCTGTACCGGCTCCAGGACGCCCTGCGTCAGCTTCAACAGAAATACGACGAGCCGGAGTTGGCGCAGACCCTGTTCCAACTGGACCACGAGAACGAGCAGTCGCTGCGGCGGGCGCAGGTCGCGGCCGTGGTGTGCGGGGCGTGGGTCGGGCTCGCCCGGGAGGAGTCGCACCTGGTGGAGGCGGTGACCGGCGGCCAGGCCCGGCTCTCGGGATACCACCGGGTCCGGGTCCACAACCACCTGACCGCCGGCACCGCGCTCGTGTCCCACGCCGTGGAGCCCGTCGCCATCATCGTCGCCGAACTCCTCGACAACGCTCTGCGGCACTCCGCACCGGACACGGACGTCGTGGTCAACCTCGAGCACGTCCATCACGGCGTCTGCGTCACGGTCGACGACGCGGGCCTGGGCATGACCCCGGAGGAACGCACCCGCGCGCAGCGGCTGGTGGCGGATTCGCAGCCCATTCTCCTCACCGACCTCGGCGATCCGCCGCGCATGGGTCTCGCCGCGATCGGGCAGCTGACCAGGCAGTTCGATCTGAGCGTGGACGTGTCCTCGCCGTCTCCCTACGGCGGGGTCCGGGCGGTGCTGCGCGTCGACAGCCATCTGCTCAGCCATATCGACCCCGCCGAACGACCGCCCGCGGCAAGTGCGCCGCGCTCCACACGCACAGCCTCCCGGGACGAAGCCACCGCCGACACCGCAACCCAGGCATCCGTCAGCGAAGGCCCCGGGACCGAGGCATCCGCCGACGCGGCCCCGGGAACCGAGGCGTCCGGCGCCGCGCACGGATACGGCGCCGAGCAGGACGCCGATGCCGCCGGCCCCGTGTCCGGGCATCACGCGCCGAGCGACACGGGTGGTCTGCCCCGGCGCCGGCGTCGTGCGCAGGTAGCCGCGGCGGCGCGCGACATGCCCGCGTCTCGGCCCGCGGTACGCCGACCGGAGCGGGCCGCCGCCGCACTGGGTGCGCTGCAGGCGGGTACCGCGGCCGCCCGTTCCGCGGCCGACGAGGACGCCGACGACACCTCCGCCGTACCGAAGACCGAGCCGCGGAGCGAGGGTGCGGCGCAGCGGCCGGCCCAAGCCGCGGCGAACGACACCGAACAGACCGACCATGAAGGGGGAACGGCTCGATGACCAGCCGCGATACAGGAGAAACGGCGTGGGTGCTCGAACCGATCCTGCAGGTGCCGCACGTGGTCGCCGCCGTGCTGCTCACGCGGGACGGACTGGTGACCGGGTACACCGACGCGCTCACCCGGCCCTCGGCCGAGCGGGTGGCCGCGATCACCAGCACCGTGCAGGCGGCGTGCCGTACGGCGGCTGCCGCGTTCGCCGACCGGGAGGGCGCCGAGGTACGGCAGGTGGTGATCGAGTCGGACCACGGGTATGTGCTCATCGTGCCGACGGACCACGGCACCTGCGTGGCCGCCTACGGGGACGAGGAGGTGCGTCTGGACCTGCTCGCGCACCGGGTGCACTCGCAGGTGGCGCGGCTGGGCGAGAAGGCGATGGCCGCCGCGGCCCGAGGCGGCGACGGCGACGCACGGGCATGACGGGCCGCCGCGGCGGCCGTCCCCTGGTTCCCGCGTATCTGTCCACCGGCGGTGTGGCCCGGCCGAGCCGGCCCCAGCTGGAGCGGCTGTCGGTGCTCACGGGCACCGGCACCCCCGCGCCGACCGGTCTGCCGGCCGCCCAACTCGCCCTGCTGGACGCCCTGGACGCCGGGTCGCTGACGGTCGTGGAGGCCGCGGCGCTGCTGCGGCTGCCGGTGTCCGCGGTGCGTGTCCTGGCGGCCGAACTCGTCGACCGGGACCTGGCGCTGGCCCGTGCGCCGATCCCGCCCGCCGGACGCTTCGACCCCGACCTGCTGAAGAGAGTGGCCGATGGCCTTCGCGCCCTCAAGCACCACCCGTGACCCCGATGTCCGCGACACGGCAGGCCCGGCCGCGGACATCCACCTGCCCGACACCGCCCGCGACCTGGTCAAGATCCTGGTCGCCGGCCCGTTCGGCGTGGGCAAGACGACCCTGATCGACTCCGTCTCCGAGATCCGGCCCCTGCACACCGAGGAGCCGCTCAGTGAGGCGTCCGCACAGGTGGACGACCTCGCCGGGGTGCGGGACAAGACGACGACCACCGTCGCCGTCGACTTCGGCCGGATCAGCCTGCCCGGCGGGGTCGTGCTGTATCTGTTCGGCACGCCCGGGCAGGAGAGGTTCCGGGCGCTGTGGGACGACATCGCCTACGGCGCGCTGGGCGCCCTGGTCCTGGTCGACAGCCGGCGGATCGACGCGTCGTTCGACGTGCTGGGGCTGGTGGAGGAGACGGGGCTGCCGTACGCGGTCGCCTTCAACGCCTTTCCGGACGCGCCCCGGCACCACACCGAGGAACAGCTGCGCGCCGCCCTGGACCTGGAGGCGGGCACACCCATGGTGACCTGTGACGCGCGGGAGGCCGACTCGTCCGTCGACGCGCTGCTCGCGCTGGTCCAGCACCTGATCGACCGTCACGCTCCGGAGGACCGGTGACCACCCACTCCCCCGACCGGCAGGCCTTCACCCGCTCCGCCCCCGTGCGGCTGTGGGAGGACGGCTTCGCGCTGGACCCGTACCGCTACTACGACTCCCTGCGCGCCCAGGGTCCGGTCGGCTGGGCGGAGTTGGCGCCGGGCGTACCGGCGTACGTCGTCACCGACCGGCGGGCGGCGCTGGATCTGCTGCACGACACGGAAACGTTCTCGCACGACCCACGGCCGTGGGAGGCCACGGTCGCCGACGATTCGCCGATCCTGGGCATGATGCGCTGGCGGCCCAACACGCTGTTCGCCGACGGCGCGGCTCACGTCCGCTACCGCGCCGCACTGATCGACACCTTCGACCTGATCGAACCGCACGACCTGCGGGCGCGCGTGCACAGGGCGGTACGGGTGCTGGTGGGCCGGTTCGGTCCGAAGGGCGAGGCCGATCTGGTGGCCGAGTTCACCCGGCCGCTGATGGCGCTGGTGTTCAACAGTCTCTTCGGGATGCCCGACAGCCAGAGCGACCGGCTCAACGCCGCGCTGGGCAAGCTGATGGAGGGCGGCGCCGAAGCGGCCGAGGGCGAGGCGGAGTTCGGCGGCTACGTACTGGAGCTGATCGCGGCCAAGGCGCAGCGGCGGGGCGACGACCTGCCGAGCCGGCTGCTCGACCACCCCGCCGGGCTCACCCCCGAGGAGGTCACCTGGCAGGTGTTCCTCACCCTCGGCGCCGGGCACGAGCCGACGGCCAACCTGGTGTCGAACGCGCTCTCCCGCATCCTCGGCAACCCGCAGTACTACTCCACGCTCACCAGCGGCGCCCGTCCCGTGATGGACGCGGTCGTAGAGGTCCTCCATCACGAGACGCCGCTCGCCAACTACGGCATCCACTACGCCCGCAACCCGGTGTCCTTCCACGGCACGTGGATCAGGGCCGCGGTGCCGGTGGTCGTCTCCTACGGGGCGCTCGCGCACTTCGCCGCGCAGGAGGTCACCAGTGGACGCCACCCCAAGGACGCCTCGCACCTGTCCTGGTCGGCGGGCCCGCACGCCTGCCCGGTCCGGCAGCACACGCTGCTCATCGCCACCGAGGCGATCGAGCGGCTCACCCAGTGGCTGCCGGACCTGGAGCCGGTCCTGCCCCGGGAGCGCCTGGCCTGGCGGCCCGGCCCCTTCCACCGCTCGCTGACCTCACTGCCCGTCCGGTTCAGCCCCCGCTCCCCCGACCAGCCAGGAGTTCCGTCGTGACCGTGACCGACCGCACCGACCGCGTCGCCATCGACCCGTTCGGCGCCGACATCGCCGCTGAGAGCGCCCGGCTGCGCGCCCTCGGCCCGGTCGTGCCGGTGGAGCTGCCCGGCGGCATCCCCGCGTGGGCGCCCACGGGCTACGACACCCTGAAGAACCTCATCCTCGACCCGCGGGTCAGCAAGGACCCCCGACAGCACTGGCGGCTATGGCCCGAGATCGGCGAACACCCCTCCTGGGGCTGGATCCTGGGCTGGGTCGGCGTGATCAACATGCTGTCGACGTACGGCGCCGACCACACACGGCTGCGGAGGCTGGTCGCACCGAGCTTCACCCAGCGGCGCACGGAGAAGATGCGACCGCGGGTGGAGGCGATCACCGCGGAGCTGCTCAACGCACTCGACAAGGCCGGCGCGGACGACGCGAGCGGCGCGGTCGTCGACCTGAAGGCCGGGTTCGCCCACCCGCTGCCCATGCGGATGATCTGCGAACTGTTCGGGGTACCCGAGGAGTTGCGGGAGGACACCGCCGAGCTCATCGCGGCCATCATGGACACCTCCGACCCGAGCCCGGAGCACGCCGCGTTCGTGCAGCAGCAGATCGGCGCCGTGCTGGGGGCGCTGATCGCCCACCGCACCGAGCATCCCGGGGACGATCTGACGACCGAGCTGATCCGGGTGCGCGACGAGGACGGCGACCGGCTCAGCGACGAGGAGCTGGTGTACACGCTGCTCCTCGTGATCGGCGCCGGGTTCGAGACGACCGTCAACCTCATCGGCAACGCGGTCGTCGCCCTGCTGACCCACCCCGAGCAGCTGGCGGCCGTACGCTCGGGGGAAATCGGCTGGGACGCGGTCATCGACGAGACGCTTCGAGTGCATCCGTCGATCGCGTCCCTGCCCCTGCGGTTCGCCGTCACCGACATCGAGGTCGGCGACGTGACCATGGCCGCTGGGGACGCCATCATCACCACGTATGCCGCCGCCGGGCTGGATCCTGTGCACTACGGGCCGGACGCGGACAGCTTCGACGCGTCGCGCGGGGCCGACGACCATCTGGCGTTCGGGATCGGGGTGCACCGGTGCATCGGCGCTCCGCTCGCCCGCGTCGAGGCCCTGACGGCGTTGCCCGCCCTCTTCGACCGCTTCCCTGACCTGCAGCAGGCCGTCGGTGCGGACGAGCTGCGTCAGGTGCCGTCGTTCATCGCGTTCGGATGGCAGGAGATCTTGGTGCGGCTTCGGGCCTGAACGGCCTCGCGCGCGGGGACGCGACCGGTCCCCCGTTCCGGTCGTGCCCCCGCGGGAAGACGAACCTACGTCGACGGCGGAGGCGTTGGGTATCTCATTCGTGCCCGATGTGCCGCCCCCGGGACTCACCTGTGCACAAGTGAGTCCGGAAGGCCCGATTCCGGGGCGGGCAGGGCGGGCTGGTCCAGATCACCCACGGCGAGATGGGCCAGGACGACCTCGTACAGGTCGCTGCCGCCGGCGAGGAGCTGGCGTTCCAGAACGGGTTCCGCGCTGCGGACGTGCTCTCGGACGGTCTGGGCGTGCACGCCGAGGGTCTGCGCCGCACGTTCGGCGTTACCTCCCTCCGCGATCCAGGTGCGCAGGGTCCGGCGCAGGTCACGCGTGTCGTTGTCCAGGCGCGCGAGCACGTCGTGCGCCCAGGTGCGCAGGGCGGGCCCGGACAGCAGGTCACCCAGCGATGCCTGAGCAGCTTGCCCGCAACCCCCGGCGGCGGGTACGTCCGCCAGGCTCACCTGGGCGTTGAGTGCCAGATGGACCACGGCACGGGCGGTCAGGTCGGAGAAGTCCGTACCCAGCAGGGCTTCCACGCGTTCCATCCGGGCGCGGACGGTGTTGCGGCTGACGCCCAGGACCTTGGCCGCGCTCACGGCCGTGAACTCCAGGCCGAGCCGGGTGGTGGCGAGCAGTTCGGCGCGGGTGTGGTGCGCGAGGGTGTCGAGCGGGTGCAGCACCCGGGCCGCCCATTCGCGCAGCGGCGCCGGATCGATCAGGCGCTCGGGGTGGGTGCGTTCGGCGTAGACCGCGGCCTTCCCGGGGCGAAAGTGCGCCACGGCGAGGGCGCTCACTGCCTGCCCGTAGGCGGTGGCCGTGCGGGCCAGGCTCTGCCGGGCGCTGCCGCCGAGGAAGGTGCGCGGGCGGGGAGCGATCAGCGTCCGCAGTTCCCGGGCCGCGGCCTCGCCGGGCGTGACGACTATGACGTGCTCGTCCACCGCCGGGCACAGGACGACCAGCGCCTGCTCGCCGGTCACGTCGATGCACTCCTCGGCGAGCCGGTCGCGCTCCTGCACGGTGCACTCCACGACGTAGACGCAGGCGGAGTCCGTGTCCAGCAGTCCGGGCCACAGGCCCGCGGCGACGCGCCGCGCCGAGACGGTGTCCTCCACCATCAGCAACTGCAGGATCGCCAGCCGCAGATCGGACGTCGCCCGTTCGAGCCGGCGTCCGGCGGCGGTCGTCTCGCCCGCCTTCAGCAGCAGTTCGATGACCTGGACGGTGTGCGTGACGATGTCCGAGCTGCGCCGGTCGAAGGGGGTCTCGCGGGACACGCAGAGCACGCCCGCCGACGCCGGGTTCGGGTACGACACCCGGACCATACGCAGGTGTCGGCCCTGGCCCTCCCAGGCCGCCGACGCGATGCGACCGGCGGCGACGGCCGCGGCGAGGTCGTGGTCCACATCCGGTCGCGTGCCCGCGAGCAGCGCGCCCGTGTCGTCCTGCAGCGAAGCGGTGCCCTGCACGGCGTCCGCGAGCCAGGCGACGACCCTGCCCACGTCCCGCCCGTTCGGCCGCAGGTGGACCAGCAACTCCTCCGCCCACGCCGAGTCATCGTCGCTGCGCAGCCCCGTCCGACGGACCCCGTCCTCCCTGCCAGCCATGTCGGCCTTCACCTCGTCCTGCACGTCACTCACGGCATACCGCCCGGGACGTTACCTCACACGCCCTCATCAACGCCGTGCCGGACGGCCCGACCAGCCGAACCGATACATGGACGCACCAGCGACTTACGTGGCTGCGCAGCCGCCTTGCGTCCAGGGCATAGGCTCGGTGAATGGCGAAGTACTTCGACGTGCACCCAGACAATCCTCAGCCGCGCACCATCTCCCAGGTCGCCGACAGCGTCCGCGGGGGTGCGCTCATCGCGTATCCGACGGACTCCTGCTATGCGCTGGGCTGCCGGCTGGGCAGCCGTGACGGCATCGACCGGATCCGGACCATTCGCCGCCTGGACGACCGGCACCACTTCACCCTCGTCTGCCAGGACTTCGCACAGCTGGGCCAGTTCGTGCGGGTGGACAACGACGTGTTCCGTGCGATCAAGGCGTCCACGCCCGGCAGCTACACGTTCATCCTGCCCGCGACGAGGGAGGTGCCGCGCATGCTCCAGCACCCGAAGAAGAAGACGGTCGGCGTACGCATCCCGGACCACGTCGTCACTCACGCGCTGCTCACCGAGCTCGGGGAACCGCTGCTGTCCAGCACCTTGCTGCTGCCGGACGAGGACGAGCCGATGACCCAGGGCTGGGAGATCAAGGACCGGCTCGACCACGTGCTGGACGCGGTCGTCGACTCCGGGGACTGCGGCACCGAGCCGACGACGGTGATCGACTTCTCGGGCGGCGAGGCCGAGATCGTGCGGAAGGGAGCCGGGGACACGTCCCGGTTCGAGTAAAGCCGTTCCCAAGGGGGAGGGGCTGCCGCAGCCCGATTGCGTGGTGCCTGAAACCATGTGCGCGACCCGGGTTCCGCCGGGTCGGCGACGCGTTCGCCGTGGACCACGCAGAGAGGCAGCCCCATGACCTCCGTACAGGGAACAGACGTGGATGTCGCCACCGAGGACGGTGCAGCGGACGCCTACCTGGCCCACCCGGGCGACGGCCTTCCCCGGCCGGGTGTCCTCCTCTACCAGGACGCCTTCGGGCTGCGTCCGCAGCTGCGGTCGATGGCCGACCGGCTCGCCGGCGCCGGGTACGCGGTCCTCGTGCCGAACGTCTTCTACCGGCACGGGCGCAGCCCGGTGTTCGATCTGCCCGAGTTCATCGACCCCGCCACGCGGCCCGGGCTGTTCGACAGCATCGGCCCGGTGATGCAGTCCCTGACGCCCGAGCTCGCCATGCGGGACGCCGGCGCGTATCTGCGCTGGATGGCCGAGCGGCCCGAGTTCACCGAGGGCCCCGTCGCCCTCACCGGCTACTGCATGGGCGCCCGGCTCGCCCTGCGCACCGCCGGTGCCTACCCGGAGCGCGTGGCAGCCGCGGCCGGTTTCCACGGCGGGCAGCTGGCGACCGACGCGCCGGACAGCCCGCATCTGGCCGCCGAGCATGTCACCGCGGAGCTGTACTTCGGCCACGCCGACGCGGACCACTCGATGCCGCCCGAGCAGATGGAGCGCCTCGCCGCCGCGCTCGACGAGGCCGGGGTCCGCCACCGGTACGAGGTCTACGAAGGCGCCCACCACGGATACACGCAGGCCGACACCGCCGCGTACGACAAGAGCGCGGACGAGCGGCACTGGGCGGCGCTGCTCGATCTACTGAGGCGGACGTTCTGAGTCACTGTGCTCGGGGCTTGGCGCAGTCCGCGCGGACATCGCCGGGTCGAGGGCGGGCGGCTTTCGTGTCGGGCCGCCGAGGGCTAGGGTCCTGGTGCAGCGAGTCAGCCACGAGGAGCTGAGACATGGTCGGTCTTCCCGGCGCGCGTTGACGTCGTAGGCCCCGTCGGGCCTGTCATCGCGTGCTGCCCTTGATGGTGTGGCACAGCGAGCCCTCCCCTGCCCGAACCGTTGTGCGCCCTCGGGTGCGCCGGGTGAGGGCCTCGTTGTCGGCAACCCAAGGGATTCCTGTGCCGTCCCCTTCCCTCCCCGTATCCGATTCGGGTCGACCTGTCCCGTCAAGTCTGTGGCGGAACTCCGACTTCCGCAGACTTTGGCTGGGCCAGACCGCCTCCCAACTGGGCGAACACGCAAGTCTGGTGGTTCTGCCGCTCTTCGCCGTCCTGACGCTCCACGCCAGTGCCGGCCAGTTGGGCGCCCTTCGCGCGGTCGGGCAGATGCCGATCCTGTTGCTCTCGCTCTTCGTCGGCGCGTGGGTGGACAGGTGGCGGACCCGTACGACCATGGTGCTCGCGGACGTCGGTCGGGCACTGGCACTGGGCGCCGCCGCCTTGACCGGCCTGTTCGGTCTGCTCGGCCTGCCCGGCCTGCTCGCGCTCGCCTTCGCCGTCGGGTCGCTGTCCGTGTTCTTCGACGTGGCTTACCAGGCGTCTCTCGTACGACTGGTGGAGCGCGACCAACTGGTGCGGGGCAACAGCGCGCTCGAGGGCAGCCGGTCCGCGGCGCAGATCGGCGGTCCCGCTCTCGGCGGTGCGTTGGTATCGCTGCTGTCGGCGCCGGTTGCCGCCGCCTCCAGCGCGCTGTTCTTCGTGCTGTCGTTCCTGTCGATCCGGCGAATCCGCCGATCCGAATCGCTTCCGGAACGCCCGGAACGCCCGGAACGCCCGGAACAGCCTCCTGAGGTCCGGCGGCGGATTCATGAGGGCCTGCGTTTCGTCGCCGGCAGTACCGCGCTTCGTACCGTGTGCCTGGCCTCGGCCGCTTTCCAGTTCTCCTTCGCGGCCATGATGACCGTCTATCTGCTTTTCCTGCCGCGGGAACTGCATCTGTCGGGCACCGTCGTAGGGCTGGCGCTTGCTGCGACGGGGCCGGGTGCGCTGCTGGGTGCTCTGCTGGCCGCGCACCTGCCGCGCCGGTTCGGCCATGGTGTCGTGCTCGTGTGTGCGGCGGCACTAGGAGATGGTGTGTTCCTGTGTGTGCCTGCTCTGCACCACTCCTCCGCCACGACCGTTCCCGCGCTCCTTGCGGTCGGCTTCGTGTTCGGGTTCGGCGGCCAGTTGGTGAATGTCACGGTCATTGCCGTGCGCCAGGCCGTCACTCCCGACGGGATGCAGGGCCGCGTGGCCGCGACGATCACGTTCGTCGGCATGGGGTCGACCCCGCTCGGTTCCCTGCTCGGCGGATTCCTCGCCCAGGAGTGGGGGCTGCGCACAAGTCTCCTGGTGACGGCGGCCGGCATGCTGCTGTCCCCGGTGATCATGGCGCTGTCCCCACTCGCACTCCTGGGACGGGAACTCCCGGCCGCGCACGACGCGCCGCGGGCACCTACCGTGCCGGTGCGGGCTTGGTGGCGCGGACGATGGCGGAGTGCATGCCGTCGGCGACCGCGTGGGTCGGGGTGATCTCCACGTCGGTGAAGCCCGCGGTCTCCAGACCCTGCCGGTATTCGGCGAAGGACAGGGCGCCGGCGATGCAACCGGCGTAGTCGCCGCGCTCGGCCCGCTGCTGCGGGGTGAGGGCGTCGTCGGCGACGACGTCGGAGACGCCGATGCGGCCGCCGGGCCTGAGGACACGGAAGGTCTCGGCGAAGACGGCGGACTTGTCGACGGACAAGTTGATCACGCAGTTGGAGATCACCACGTCGATGCTGTCCGCGGGCAGCGGGATCGATTCGATGGCGCCCTTGAGGAACTCGACGTTGGCCGCACGCGCCTTCTCGGCGTTGGCGAGCGCGAGTCGGAGCATCTCGTCGGTCATGTCCAGCCCGTACACCTTGCCGGTGGGGCCGACGCGGCGGGCGGAGAGCAGGACGTCGATGCCGCCGCCCGAGCCGAGGTCGAGGACGCGGTCGCCCTCACGGAGCTCGGCGACGGCCGTGGGGTTGCCGCAGCCGAGGGAGGCGGCCACCGCTTCGGCGGGCAGCGCGTCGCGTTCGTCGGCCGCGTAGAGGGTGGAGCCGAAGTTCTCGTCGACCTCGACGGGCTGCGGCCCGCAGCAGGCGGTGCCGCCCTCGGTGACCTGCACGGCTGCCGCGGCGTATCGCAGGCGGACGGTCTCACGCAGGTCAGTGGACTGCTCAGTCATGTCTGACTCCTGGGTGACGGGGCGCAGTCACGCCCCGGACGGGCTTGTATTGATGTTCTTTGATGCAAGCTTGCGCCTTGGATCGAAGAACGTCAACATAGAGGCATGTCGAAACAAGAGCTCGAGGTGATCGGCCAGGACACGGACGGCGCCTGCTGCGGCCGGCTGGCGTCCGCACCGCTGGACGACGAGGGGGCGACGGAGCTGGCCAAGGTGTTCAAGGCGCTCGGGGACCCGGTCCGGCTGCGTCTGCTGTCGATGATCGCCTCACGGGAGGGCGGCGAGGTCTGCGTCTGCGAGATGACCCCCGCGTTCGACCTGTCCCAGCCGACGATCTCCCACCACCTCAAGCTGCTGCGCCAGGCCGGCCTGATCGACTGCGAACGCCGTGGCACGTGGGTGTACTACTGGGTGCTGCCGGGCGCCCTGGACAGTCTGGCCGGATTCCTCGCCAGCCCGCAGGCCGGTCGGGTGCCCGCATGACCGCCTCGCTCGGCCGACGCACCGCCGCGGAGGCACTCGGGACCGGGCTGCTGGTCACCGTCGTCGTCGGCTCCGGGATCCAGGCCACCGCGCTGTCGCCCGCATCGGCGTGCAACTCCTCGCCAACTCCCTGGCCACCGTGTTCGGCCTGGCCGTGCTGATCACGCTGCTCGGACCCGTCTCCGGCGCCCATTTCAACCCGGCCGTCACCTTGGCGGCCTGGTTCACGGGCCGGCGCACCGGCACCGGACCGTCCCTGCGGGAGGTCGCCGCATACGTCCCCGCCCAGGTGGCCGGTGCCGTCGGCGGGGCGATCCTCGCCGACGCCATGTTCGCGAGGCCCCTGGGCGGTTCTCCGCGCACGAGCGGTGCGGAAGGCCCACTCCAGATCCGTGAGGATCGCGCCGTGCCCGGCGCGGACCGTGCGGCCGCCGAGGGTCAGCTGGTCCACGTGGTCGTACTCGTCGTCCAGCACCCGGACCCGGTGGGCGGGGCCGGACGCGCCCGTCCTGTGCCGGAGTTCGTCCTCCGCGCCCGACTCGTGCAGGCGCCGGGCCAGGGCAAGCAGCCGCTCCCGTTGCGCCTCGGGCAGGCGAAGTCGCGGCTCTCGGCCCAGGACGGCCTGCACCATCGCCGGTGAGCCGTCGTCGACCGCCCGGAACAGCGGAGTCGTGCCGTCCGGCAGCACCCGGTCGGGATCCGCGCCGCCTTCGACCAGTGCCTGCGCGACGCCGGCGTCGAAGGCGGTGAGCGCAAGGCACAGCACCGGCAGCCCGTCATCCGCGACCGTGTCCGGGGCGGCTTTCGACTCCAGCAGGGCCCTTACGGCCTCTGCGTCCCCGCGTCGCACCCCCGCGACGAGCTCCGTACCGTCCAAGTCTCGCTGTCCCCCCGCCTCGTAACCGGCCGCCCGCCTGTCCTGCCGTCCGATCAGCAGGCAAGACCGGCCCAGGCGAGGGTAGTTCCGCCGTTCCCGGGCCGCGACCAGATTTGCGCCGCGCCCCCACGACCCATCACCCCACCGGCGCGGCACTCGACTGCCGGCTACATCAGGGACTCGAAGTACGCCTTCTGCGCCGGGTAGTACTGCTCGAATTCCGGCTGGGGCCCGCCCGTGCGGGCGGCGGTGAGCATGTCCAGGTAGTACTCCCAGCCCGGGCCGGTCTCACCGAGCTGCTCGGTGGAGCTGAGGTGGTGGATCAGACGGAGCTCGGTGGTTTCGTCGGCCTCTGCCAGGACAAGCTCCAGGGACCAGGAGCCGACGGCGTCATCCGTCACGACGGCGAGTCGGTGCGGTGGTTCGCAGGCTTCGATCCGCATCGGATACCAGGGTGCCGACTCCTCGAACACCAACTGCACCTCGACTGTCCGGCCCGGTCCCGCCTCGCCGCGCCAGGGGCCGAACCAGCGGGCGGTGCGGTCCGGTTCGGTGACACTCGCCCAGACGTCGTCGACCGGGGCGCGGTAGGTGCGGGTGATGATCAGGTCGTACCCCGTCGGGGTGGGTACGAGCTGCCCGGTGGGTTCGGGGTTCATGCCGTGTCCTCCTGGTGCGCGGTTCGCGGGGTGCCGGCGGGGGTCGAACGGGTGCGGTCCCTGCGCGTCCGGTGGACCTCGGTCTCCAGCGCCGCGAGACGCTGCGACCAGTCGGGGCGCCGGGTGTCGAACTGGGCGAGCCAGGCGGCGAGAGGCCCCAGCCGGGAGGGGTTGAGCGAATAGCGCCGATGACGCCCGGCCTGCTCGTCCCGGACGAGGCCGCTCTCGCGCAGCACACGCAGATGGCGGCTCACCGCCGGCCGGCTGATGGAGAACCCGGCGGCGATGTCGCCCGCTGTCAGTGGAGCGTGTCGCAACATGACCAGGATCTCCCGTCGCACGGGATCGGCGATCGCGTCGGCCACGTCCGTCAGTTCGTCCACGGATAAAGCGTAACCCATCGGTTACGCATCAACAGGGGGCGGCAGGGCCGGGGGCACGGGTGATCATGCCGGGGATGCCGGCGCGACCGGTCGACGGCCCTTGGACGAAACGCGGACCTGCGAGGTGCGCAGGGGGCCCAACCTCGGATATGCGTCAACGGTGGGGCAGGCGCAAGCTGGACGTGTGCCCGCTTCGTCCGTCAGCGCCAGGTGTGGGGAGAACTCGGATGACTTCGATGGCGAACCTGCCGGCGGTGGTCTCGCGCGAGGAGTGGGTCGCCGCCCGCAGGGAGCTGTTGGCCAAGGAGAAGGAGCTCACGCGGGCCCGCGACCGGGTCAACGCCGAGCGGCGGCGGCTGCCGATGGTGCGCGTCGACAAGCCGTACACCTTCGAGGGGCCGGACGGGCAGGTCGGTCTGCTCGACCTGTTCGAGGGGCGGCCCCAGCTCGTCATGCACCACTTCATGTGGACGTACGACATCGACGCGGACGGCACCGAGCACCCCCGCGACACGGGCTGCTCGAGCTGTTCCTCCGCGGCCGACCAGATCCCCGCCAGGTTGCGGCAGCTGCACGTCCGCAACACGACGCTGGCCGCGGTGAGCCGGGCGCCGTACGCGAAGCTCGCCGCGTACCGGGCGCGGATGGGGTGGACGTTCCCCTGGTATTCCTCGGCCGGCAGCGACTTCAACTACGACTTCCACTCCACCGTCGACGAGCGGGTCGCACCGGTGGAGGTCGACCAGCGCACCGAGGCCGAGCTGGCCGAGGCCGGAACGCCGTGGTCAAAGGACATGCGCGGCGACTACCCGGGCATCAGCGCGTTTCTGCGCGCCGGGGACGACGTCTTCCACACCTACTCCACGTTCGGCCGCGGCATCGAGGAGTTCCACAACGGCTACCCGCACCTGGACCTCACCGCCCTCGGCCGCCAGGAGGTGTGGGAGGAGCCGAAGGGCCGCGCGGAACCTCTCGGAATGCAGGTCGGCGGGCCCGGTTTGCGGCTGCCCGACGAATACGACACCTGACGACGACGCGACATGCCGACCGCCGCCCGACGGTCCTGCCGTCAGGTGTGTGCGGGGTTACCGTCTGCGGCATGGACGGTGATCGTCGAGGGTGGCTCGCGTGTGTGCTGAGCGGGGCGGTGTTCGCCGTGTGCATGGCCGGCACGACGCTGCCGACTCCGCTGTACGGCCACTACCAGGAGAAGTTCGGGTTCTCCGAGCTGACGGTCACCGTCGTCTACGCCGTGTACGCCTTCGGAGTCATCGGTGTGCTGCTGCTTGCGGGCAATGTCTCGGACGCCGTGGGCAGGCGTCCGGTGATCTTGTGGGGACTCGGGTTCGCTGCCGCGAGTGCCGTGTGCTTCCTGTGCGCCACGGGGCTGGGCTGGCTCTACGCGGGGCGGCTGCTCTCGGGGCTGTCCGCCGGTCTGCTCACCGGAGCCGCGACGGCATACGTGATGGAGCTTGCACCGCAAGGCGGCGCCTCCCGGGCCACGTTGGTCGCGACCGCCGCCAACATGGGCGGGCTGGGCTGCGGTCCGCTGCTCGCGGGAGTGCTGGCGCAGTACGCTCCGTGGCCGCTCTACCTGCCGTTCGTCGTGCACCTCGCGCTCGTGGCATGCGCGCTCGCCGTGCTGGCGTGGCTCCCGGAGACGGTCCGGGAGCGGCGGTCACTGCGTACCGTGCGGCCGCAACGGCCCGGCCTGCCCGCGCAGGTGCGGGCGGTGTTCGGGCCGGCGGCGATCGCCTCGTTCGTGGGTTTCGCGCTGTTCGGCGTGTTCACGTCGGTCAGTCCGGCGTTCCTGGCCGAGTCCCTCGACGAACGCAATCACGCGGTGAGCGGGCTGGTCGTGGCGCTGGCCTTCTTCGCCTCGACCGCCGGGCAACTGGCCGTCGGCCCGGTCGGGGTGGGGCGATCGCTGCCGCTGGGCTGCGCCGTGCTTCTGGGCGGGCTGGCGCTGCTCGCGGGCGCTCTGTGGTGGGACCTGCTGTGGCTGGTCGTGCTGAGCGCGATCGTCGGCGGAATCGGGCAGGGGCTGTCGTTCCGCGGGGCACTGTCCGCGATCGCCGCGGCGTCTCCGGCGGAGCAGCGCGCGGCGGTGATCTCGACGCTGTTCGTGGTGGCCTATACGGGCATCTCCGTTCCGGTGATCGGTGTGGGAGTCCTGGCGGAACCGATGGGGTTGGAGGGCGCGGGCCTGGTGTTCATCGCCTGCATGACCGTCCTGGTCTCGAGCGCGGCCGCCTATCTGCTGCGGCGGCCGGTACCCGTCGGGGCCTGAGCCCGTGCGGGCACGGGCCCCGCGCAGGTCCGCGCCCGTCTGCGGCAGCTACACGCCTTCTTCGGACGGCAGGGAAGCGAGCCAGTCGGTCAGCAGTGCGTTGGTCTCCTTGGGGCGTTCCTGCTGGATCCAGTGGCCGCAGCCGTCGAGGATCTGTGAGGAGCGCAGGCCCGGCAGAGTCGCGGGGAAGGCTTTGATCGCGTCGGCCAGCCATGTGGTCGACGCGTCCAGCGCACCGCCGAGGAACAGCGCGGGCTGGGTGATGGCGGCGCCGGTGCGGTCGGCCAGATCGGCCCAGTCGCGATCCATGTTCCGGTAGCGGTTCAGGGCGCCGGTCATGCCGGTGCGTTCGAACTCTCCCGCGTAGACGTCCAGGTCCGACTCGTCGAGCCAGGCGGGCAGTCGGCCGGCGGGGAACCTGTCCCGCAGCGTGCCGCCAGGGCCGACGAAGTGCGGGTCCGGGGCGTCGGCGCCCGGCAGCGTGTCGGCGGACAGGGCGGCGTAGTAGCCCGCGAGCCAGCCCCGGACGTCCGGCTCGATCTCGGCCTCGGCCCGGCCGGGCTGCTGGAAGTAGGAGACGTAGAACTCGTCCGGGCCGCCCATCTGCGCGAAGACCTCGCTCGGCTTCGGACCGCCGGGCGGGGTGTAGGGCACGCTCAGCAGCCCGACCGCGCGGAACACGTCGGGCCGCAGCAGCGTGGAGGTCGCGGCGATGGTCGCACCCCAGTCGTGCCCCACGATCACCGCGGACCGCTCACCGAGGGCCTCCACGACAGCGGCGTTGTCCTCCACCAGCTCCAGCATCCGGTACGAGTCCACCGCCTCCGGCCTGGAGGAGCGGCCGTAGCCACGCACGTCCATGGCGACCGCGCGGTATCCGGCCGCGGCCAGCGCCGGCAACTGGTGGCGCCACGAGTACCAGGACTCCGGGAAGCCGTGCACGAGGAGGACCAGCGGGCCCGTCCCCGCTTCCGCGAGGTGGAGTCTTCCGGCGGGAGCGGGTACCAGGCGGTGGGTGACGTCCGTTGTCCGGGCGGGGTGCGACATGAGTCCTCCGGAACTCCGATCGGTGGGCGCCGGGCATCCCGGCTTCGGGGGCGGGCGCGAGGTTCCGCGCGTCGTCCCGTCATCGTGGGTGCGCACGCCGCGGCGTGGCGAACCTCGTTGCCGGTTCGGCAACATCGGTGCTCCGGCATCCGGTGCAGGGTGTGTGGCGTTGCCGGCGGCCCGCTCAGTCGCGTCCCCGGTCCGTCCGTGCCGACAGACCCCGGCGCAGACACTCGGCCAGCCGGGTGGCGATGGTGCCGCCGGGGTCGAGGCGAGGGTTGAAGATCGTGACGTCGAGTCCTACGGCTCGCGGGTCACCCAGTGCCGTACGCAGCACGCTCTCCAGCTCTAGCCAGGTCAGCCCGTCGGGAAGCCGGTAGTCGACGGCCGGCATGATCGCGTCGTCCAGGACGTCGACGTCGAGGTGGACCCAGAACCCGGCGCTCGGGCCGGCCGTGAGCCGGTCGACGGCGCCGCGCGCTGCCGCGGCGGCACCGGCCGCGCGCACGGCGTCGAGGTCGATAGCGTGCAGCTCGGGTGGAAGCGGCTGCATGCCGGCCTGGGCCGATTCGTCGGCGTCGCGGAAACCGAGGGCCACGACGTCCTCGTCGCGGACCAGAGGGCCGCGGCCTTCGAGGTCGGTGAGCAGCCGGGGGCCGCGGCCGGTGGCCAGGGCGAGGTCCATCGAGGCCGCTTCACCGTACGGCTCGGCCGAGGGCTGGTAGAAGTCGGTGTGGCCGTCGAGGAACAGCAGACCGTGGCGTCCGCGGCGGCGCAGGGCGAGGAGGTTCCCGAGCAGGATGCTGCAGTCTCCGCCGAGGACGACGGGGAAACGGCCGCTGTCGAGGGCGGCTGCGACGGCGTCGGCGAGCCGGGCGGAGTACTCCGCAATGGCCTGGGGGTTGAGGACTCCGGTGCCGGGGTCCCGAGCCGGGTCGTAGGCCGGGGGTTCGACGCGGCCGGACCGTACCGCAACGAGACCGTCCGGCAGGCCGGCGTCGAGCAGGGCGGTCGGCAGTTCCTGAACTCCGGACGGCCGCAGGCCGAGGACGGACGGTGCCTCGATGATCGCGAGCTCCTGCATGACCGACCCTTCCCGTCACTGCCTTCCGTCGCCCTCCCCCACTCCATCTGTGCCACATCCGGTGGACGGCCACCACTGGTGGCCCGCCGGTGCGGGCAGGGCCCGAGCTCGTGCGCGTCGGGTTCATAGCAGGCATTGCAGAGCGCGGCTGCCGCCTGGCCGAAACTCGCCCCAGTGCGACCGGAGTTGGCCGTGGTGATACGGAATTCAACGGCTACCGGCGGTAAAGGCTTGCTTTACACATCCTTCACACGTACACCTTGCTCCACAACTAGCCAGAACTCTCGGGGGGAGTTGGCTTATGGAAGGCACGGTTGACGGGTTCCGCTATGGTGCCGTCACCCCGGTGGCGGCCTATCTGATGGCCTGCCTGGGCGGGGCGTTAGGACTGCGGTGCATCGTCCGGTCCCTGCTCAACGAACAGTCCTGGAAGCCCGGTTGGCTGGCACTCGGCGCCGCGTCGATCGGCTGCGGCATCTGGACCATGCACTTCATCGCCATGATCGGCTTCGAGGTCGAGGAGACCCGGATCCGCTACGACGCCCCTCTCACCGTCCTCAGCCTCGCCGTGGCGATCGTGGTGGTCGGCATCGGCGTGTTCATCGTGGGCTACCTGGGCGCAAGCAGCGGCACACTGGCAGGCGCGGGCGTCGTCACCGGACTCGGCGTGGCGGCCATGCACTATCTGGGCATGGCGGCACTGCGCCTCGACGGCAGCATCCGGTACGACACGTTCACGGTGGGACTCTCCGTCCTGATCGCGGTGGTCGCCGCCACCGCCGCTCTGTGGGCGGCCGTCACCATCCGCGGCTTCCTGACCAGTCTCGGCGCCAGCCTGGTCATGGGCGTGGCCGTGTCCGGGATGCACTACACCGGCATGGCGGCCGTCAGCGTCCATCTGCACGGCACGACCGGCGCGTCATGGGCGGGCGACTCGTCCTCCTCTCTGCTGCTTCCCATGCTCCTGGGACCGATCGTCTTCCTCATCCTGGCCGGCGTGGTGGTGATGTTCGACCCGCTGCTGGTCCTCGGCGAGGGCGAGTGCAGCCGCCCCGGCACAGCACGCCAGTCCCGCACGGCCCAGCGGACCGGCACCCGGCAACAGCCCGACCGCGAACCCGGGTTCAGGGCTCCTGCCGCACCCCGCAGCCCAAGCGGGAACCGTACGCCCGCAAACGGTGACCCAGGAGCGCGGCGACGCGCCGGGCTCGCGCTCCCCCTCTCGGCCTTCTCCAGGTCATTGTTACGGTGCACCGGTGTCTGACTCCTCACGCGATTCCGTCGAAGGCGCCGGCTGGGGCGCCCCCGAACTCGGCACGTACAAGCGGCTGATGCCGTCCAAGGTCGAGAAGATCTCCTGGCTCAATCCCAAGATGCTGTGGGCCGCCCGCAACGGCGTGCTGGCGTCCTGGTTCGGGGACCCCACGGGCCGTACCCGCAGCCGCTGGGTGGCGCAGCGGACGGCCGCGGGCGCGTCCGCCGACAAGGTGATCCGGCGCGACGACCCGGACCGCTTCTCGTTCCTGGTCATCGGCGACACCGGCGAGGGCGACGATCCCCAGTACGCCGTCGTTCCCGGCTTTCTGAAGGCGGGTCAGGACACCAGCTTCGCGGTCCTCGCCAGCGACGTGATCTATCCGGTCGGCAGTGCCGACGACTACGGCACCAAGTTCTTCCGGCCGTACCAGGACTACCAGGCACCGATATACGCGATACCGGGCAACCACGACTGGTACGAGGACCTCGGCGCGTTCATGCGCGTCTTCTGCGACGACGCCCCGCCCCTCGCGCCGGAGCCCGCACCGCGTCCGCTGAGCCGGGCCCGGCTGAGGTCGCTGCTGTGGCACCGCCCGCGCAGGAACGACGGCCGACGTCTCGCGGAAGCACGTAAGTTGAGGTCGGGACAGGCGCAACAGGCCGTGCAGCCGGGGCCGTACTGGGCGATCGATGCCGGGCCGGTGCGGATCATCGGCATCGACACCGGGCTCCTCGGGACCATCGACGCCGAACAGGGCGCGTGGCTGCGCGAGGTGTCGAAGGATCCCCGCCCGAAGATCCTCATCACCGGCTCGCCGCTGTACGTGGACGGCGAACACCACCCCTGCACGATCGAGGGCGGCGGGACCGTCGACGAGATCGTCCGTGACCCGGCCCACCGCTATGTCGCGGCGATCGGCGGGGACATCCACAACTACCAGCGCTACCCGGTCCGGGTGGACGGCCGCACGATCCAGTACGTGGTCGCGGGCGGCGGCGGTGCGTTCATGCACGCCACCCACACCATCAAGCGTGTCGACATCGCCGACGTCACCGAGAAGGAGTTCCGCTGCTACCCGCTGCGCGGCGACTCGCTGGCCTTCTACAGCAAGCTCTACGGCCGCAGGCTGCACCTGCGTCGCTTCTTCACCCTCACCGAGGCGGAGGCGGCGGCCGTCGTCGCCGAGCGCCTGGGCATCCCGCTGACCCGAGCCCAGCAGACGACGACCCGCATCACCTGGCGCACCCGCCTGGTCGCCAGTCTGCTCGGCGCCGGACGCCGCCCCGGCCGCTTCCGCCTCCCCGTGCGCAAGATCTACACGCAGCTGTTCTCACCGAGCTCGGCGACCTACAGCCCGCCGTTCTTCAAGTGCTTCCTGCGCCTGGACGTCACGCCGGAGACGGTCCGCCTGCGCTGCTACGCCGCGACCGGCAACCGCGCGCAGGAGGTCGACCCGCCGGTCGAGGACGAGGTGACGATCCCCTTGCACTGATCGCGGAAGATGCACTGATCGAAGATGCACTGATCGCGGGCGGCGGGAACACCGCGGGCGTTGATCGAGTTGGCAGTGCCATACGCCATTGAAGGTTCAATGATGGAGGGGCTCATGCCGTCGACCTCACGCCCGCTGCGCAAGCTGGGCTTCCTCACCATCGGGCTCTTCGACGAGGCGGATCCGCGCCGGGGCCACGAGTCCACGTTGGAGATCATCGAACTGGGCGAACAACTCGGCTTCGACAGCGCGTGGCTCCGCCACCGTCATCTCCAGTACGGCATCTCCTCCCCCGTCGCCGTCCTGGCGGCGGCCTCGCAGCGCACCAGCCGCATCGAACTCGGCACCGCGGTCATCCCGCTCGGCTGGGAGAACCCCCTGCGGCTGGCGGAGGACCTGGCCACGGTCGACCTCCTGTCCGGCGGCCGCCTCAACCCCGGTGTGAGCGTGGGCCCGCCGATGCACTACGACCGGGTCAAGGAGGCCCTCTACCCGGACACGGCCGACGCCGAGGACTTCGGGTACGAGCGGGTGCGACGGCTGCTGGACCTCGTGCGCGGCGAGCCGGCCACGGACTTCAGCGGGGCCGAGGGGTTTGAATTGTTCTCGGACCGCGTCCAGCCGCACTCCCCCGGCCTCGGCGGCCGTATGTGGTACGGCGGCGGCAGCCTGAGTTCCGCCCGGTGGGCCGGGGAGCACGGGATGAACTTCCTGACCAGCAGCGTCGTCAAGGCGGAGGGACCCGAGGACACGGCGGGCGCTCCGGACTTCGCGCAGATCCAGCTCTCCCACATCCGCGCCTTCCGTTCCCGCCATCCCGACGGCGCGAACGCCCGCGTCTCCCAGGGGCTCGTCGTCATCCCCACCGACTCCGCCACGCCGAAGCAGCGAGCGAAGTACGAGGAGTACGTCGCCGAGCGCACCCCGCGGACCACGTCACCGCAGGGTCCGGCCCGGCTGTTGTTCGCGCCGGACCTGGTCGGCAGTTCGGAGGAGATCGCGGAACGCCTCCACGCCCACGCCGCATTCCGCGAGGTGGACGAGGTGGCGTTCGCACTGCCCTTCACCTTCGAGCACGAGGACTATGTGCAGATCCTCACCGACCTCGCCGACCGGCTCGGGCCGGCGCTCGGGTGGCGCCCGGGACGATGACCCGGTCGAGCAGGTGCAGCGGAGCGGGCCGGATCCCGGCGGCCTCGGCCGCGTCCCAGTGGGCGAGTGCGCGGGGCAGGTCGACAAGACCGTGGGTCAACGGCAGATCGCCACGGGCCCGGCCGGAAGCACTGAGCTGGGAGTGGAGCAGTGACTCCAGTCGGCACGAGGCCATGGTTGCCGCAATCCCGGGCCGCAGGGCGAAGCCCGCGCTCGCCACGGCCGGCAGGTCCTGGCTGAGCCGGGTCCGAGTGGAGTCGAGGGCCAGCAGGCCGCCACCGACGACCAGCACATCCTGCTCACGGCTCATCCGGTCCAGTGCCCTTCCGGTGTCGAAGCAGTGCGGGAAGGAGTCGTCGACCACGATCGTGCCGGGCCGGAGCCGGTCGACGTCCAGCAGGGTCGACGCCCCGCTGACGGCGGTGACGATCACGTCGGCCTCGTAGACCTTCGCAGGCAGCGTCAGTCCCGACTCCACGACCTCCACCGGCATCGAGGCAGGCGGATACTCGGACGCCAGGTCCGCTGCCAGCCGTTCGAGCCGCGGGGTGCTGCCGGGCAGGTCGCACAGCAGCAGCCGGGCCGGTGGCCGGGATGACGTCGCGAGCAGCAGCCGTAGGGAGGACGTGCCGATCGAACCGCATCCGACGACGGCGAGCGAGAGATCGTCGAGGCGACGGTCCGTCGCCTCGAGCGCGCGGTGGACGGTCTTGACCACGGCGACGGCCGTCGACGCGTGTCCGGTCGTGATCTCCGCGCCGGTCGTGGCCTCCCGCAGCACGTCGTAGCCGTAGCCGGTGCACGACGGGATCATGCCCGCGAGCGAGACGCAGCGGGCGCCGAGTGAGGCGGCGTGCTCGACGGCGCGGGCGGTGCGGGCCGCCAGGTCGCCGGCCGGGGCCAGTTCGTCGGCGAAGAGAGGGAGGGCGACGAAGCCGGAGTTCCCCAGCGGGGTGCCGGTCTCCTCCAGCAGGCGGGCGCGGCCGTCCGGGAAGAGAAGGGCCCGGATCTCCTCGCGTCCGAGGCCGGGGCTGTCGTACGGCAGGCCCGCGAGGGCGGCGAGGTGGTGGGGCGCGGGCAGATAACCGACGAGCGCGGCGTCGAGGCGGGGGCGCCGACGGCGGCCCTCGCGGGCGGGGGCGGGACCGGTGTCGCTCAGCGCCTCCCCTATCTGCTTCCGCATCTCCTGTGCGAATCGGCTGACTTCGCCGGGCGTGAGGGCCGCCGCCGGGGCTCGCACAGTGATGCGCAGGCCTTCACCTTCCGCCAACGGCCGCACGGCGAGGAACAGATCGGTGCCCACCGGCGGTGGGGCGAGGGAGGTGTCGGACTCGTCGGCGTGCAGGGTCAGTCCTGCGCGGGCCTCCTCGGAGCCGAGAGACGTGAAGTCGAGGAAGGTGAAGAAGAACTGGGCGTGACACGGCAGTCCGGTCGCCGTGCGCACGTCGCTCGGACCGTTGGCCCTGGCCAGGTCCGCCTCCGCGGCGAGTCGCCGCAGGTCTTCGGCGAAGGCCGGCTGGTCGACTCCGGTGCCTTCGCGCAGGACCGGACGCAGTGCCACGGCTTCCGCGAACGGGCCGAACAGCCGGTGCGCGTCCGGCGTGGACTCCTCGCGTCCGGTGACGGCCAAGCCGAGCATCAGGTCGCGCTGTCCGGTGAGTCCGGCGAGGGCGCGGTAGTACGCGGTGAGCAGCGGTGCGTACAGGGTGCGGCGTGCTGTCCGGGCAACTCGGCGCAGCTCCCCGGTCGTGGCGGCGTCCAAGGTGAAACCCGTGGTGTGGAAGGCCGGTTGGGTGTCGGGGGCCTCCTGGGTGGTCGGTCGCCGCAGCACGGGCGGCGTGTAGGGCGCGCCAAGGCGGGTGCGGTACTCCTCGGCGTCGGGGCCGTCCGGTCGCGGGCGGGCGGCGGACAGGGCGACGTGGTCGCGGAAGGTGCTCTCGAGCGGCGGCAGGCCGTGCGGCAGACCGCGGTCGAGGCGGTCGTAGACGGTGCGCAGTTCCCTTGCGAGGAGCGCGGCGCTGAAGCCGTCGCCGATGAGGTGGTGTGCGTGGACGACGAGCACGTGCTCGGCGGGTGCCACAGTGAACAGCCGCAGCCGCAGCAACGGCCAGGCCCAGGGCTCCAGTCGGCGCCCGGCCTCCTCGGCGATCCGCTGCTCCAGCAGGTCGGGGTGCGCGAGGGTCGTCGTCTCCACCGGCAGGCGCAACGAGTCCGGCAGCTCCTGCTGCACCGGCGGACGGGCGCCCGCGGGGAAGACGGTCCGCAGCATCGGATGCCGTGCGACCAGGACGTCGACGGCCTGCTGCAGGACGTCATGCCGCAGCGGCCCGCGCACCCGGAACCGGGCGAGCCAGCCGGAGCCCGCCCCCGGGTCGATGGTCTCGGCGAGCAGGAATCCGCGCTGGGAGGGCGTGAGGGGATAGGGACCGGCGAGCTGCGGGGGCGCTGAGTGCGGCGTCGAATCGGGCGAGGGATCGGGGACGGGAGTGTTGGCTGCGGTATCGAGGGCCGCCGCCAGTGCGCTCAGCGTGCGGTGGGTGTAGACCGTCGTCGGCCTCGGGACCGCGGGGAGTTGCTCGCGCAGGCGGGCGAAGAGTTCCAGCACCATGATGGAGTCACCGCCGAGCTGGAAGAAGTCGTCCTCGCGGGTCACGTCCGGTACGTCCAGCAGAGCCGACCAGATGCGCGCGACGGTGTGCTCGGTAGGAGTGGCGGGCGGGGTTCCGGGCTCCGCACTGTGATCGTCGGCCGGGCGAGAAGCATCCGCGCTCGTCGTCCCCTCGCCGCCCTCGCGTGGCAGCCGGTTGCGGTCGACCTTGCCGGTGCCGGTCAGAGGCATCACGGGAAGCGTGCGGATGCGTCCGGGCAGCATGTACGGCGGCAGGACGCGGGACAGGAAGGCACGCACCTCGCGCGCGTCCGGCTCGGCCGTGCCGGACCGGGGTTCGAGGTACGCCACCAGGCGTCCGTCGAGCAGCAGCACGGCGGCGCGGGCGATGTCCGGGTGGGCGAGCAGCGCGGCCTCGACCTCGCCGAGTTCCACACGGTGGCCGCGGACCTTGACCTGGTCGTCGAGGCGGCCGAGGAACTCCAGCACCCCGTCCGCGGTCCGGCGGACCCGGTCGCCGCTGCGGTACCAGCGGCGACCCTCGCGCTCGACGAAGGCCCGCGCGGTGAGCTGCGGCTCGCCGAGGTATCCGGCTGTCAGACCCGTTCCGGCGATGAGCAGTTCACCGGCCTCGCCGGCGGCGCACGGCCGCCCGTCCTGCGTGACGACGGCCAGTTCGGTCCCGGCGACCGGCCGGCCGATGGGCAGCTGCCGTACGTCGTCGGCCGGCCGGGCGTCGATGACGTGGCAGGTGGCGTTGATGGTCGACTCCGTGGGCCCGTACAGGTTGGAGATCCTGTGCTCCGAACCCCCGAAGCCGTCGAGCAGGTCGAACCAGCGGCGTACGTGTGCCGCGGGCAGTGCCTCGCCGCCGACATGGACCCAGCGCAGTGCCGACAGGTCCGGGGGCGTCCCGTTCTGCCTCGCCCGGGTCTCGGCGGCGGTCAGCAGCCGCTCCCACAGTGTCGGCACCGAACTCCACACCGTGGTCCGGTCGTTGACGATCCGGTCCAGGAGCGCCTCGGGGTCGCGCAGAAGGTCGCGGGTGAGGGTGTGGACGGTGGCGCCGACCAGCAACGGGGCCAGCAACTGGCGTACGGAGGCGTCGAAGCAGACGGACGCCGTCTGCACGAGGCGGTCTCCGGGTCGATAGCCGAAGGTGGCCAGTGACCAGTCGAGGTAGTTGAGCATGGACCGGTGCGTGATCGGAACGGCCTTGGGGCGGCCCGTGGAACCCGACGTGAAGATCACGTAGGCGATGGCGTCCGGGTCGGCGGGCGGCAGCTCGTTCGGCGCCGGCGCGGCCGGGGGCGTTGCGTCCGCGGCCACCGGTGTGATGCCGTCCAGAGCGGCGACGGCTTCCCGCGTCGAGCTGTGGCAGACCACTGCGCCGACCCCGGTGCGTTTCACCTGGTCCCGCAGTCGGGCCACGGGATGGGTGGCGTCCATGGGTACCCAACCGGCGCCCGCCAGCAGGATGCCGACGACGCCGACGACCGTGTCCGGACCCGGCTCGGTGAGCAGGCCGACCAGGTCGCCGGGCCGCACGCCACTGGCTCGCAGCCGGTCCGCGAGGGCGGCGGTGGCGGCGTCGAGTTCGGCGTACGTGAGCGTGGTACGGCCGGTGTCCACCGCGATGGCCCCCGGTGTCGCCCGGAACTGTGCGCGCAGTCGGCCGACGATCCCGGCGTCGGCGGCGGACCTCGGCGCGGGGATCAACTCAACCGCCGCGGAGCGCAGTTCCTCCAGATACTCCCCCGCGAGGCGTTCGACGGTCTCCCGCCGGAAGAGCTGCGCGGGGTGGTTCCAGGAGAGGCGCAGGGTCGCGTCCGATTCCCAGCACAGCAGACCGAGCCTGGTCGCGGCGGAGGCGGTGGCCGCCGCGGTCGGGGTCACCGTGACCGGCCAGTCCTGGCCGTGGCTCACCGGGAAGCGGGCGAAGCTGAACCCGGCCGGGGCGACCGTGCGCGGGGCGGGGCCCGTGGTGGGCAGCAGGGCGGCGATGTCGGGGCTGGCGAGCGTCGCGTGGGACTCCGCCTCGCGCCAGATCCGCTGCAACCGCCGGGCAAGTGCGCTCACGGGTTCGGCGGGATCGACGGCGGCGAACACCGGCAGGGTGTCGGCGAGCGGGCCCACGAGCCGGTCGATCCCGGGCAGGGCCGCCTCGCGGCGGGCACGCGCCACGTTCACGGCGACGGCCCGCTGTCCGCTCCAGCGGGCGAGGCAGCGGCCGTACACGGCGAGGAGCAGATGGAAGAGGGTGACTTCGTTGCGGGCGGCCACCTCGCGCAGGGCCGCTGTGAGGGAGGCGCCGACGGTCGTCTGGTGGTGGGTGAGCGGCGGCGCCGGGAGTGCTTCCGGGTCGCCTTCGTACGGCAGCGCGACGGACGCGGCCATCGCGCCGTGCTCGGCGATGCGGTCACGCCAGTACTCCTGGTCCCGGGTGAAGGCCGGGGACTGACGGTCGGCGGTGACCAGGGCTGCATAGTCAGCGAACTCGGCACGCGGTGCGGTGAGTTCAGGGGAACGGCCGTGGGCGAGGGCGGTGTAGAGCGACCACAGTTCCTCGCACAGGACCTTGAGGCTGAAGCCGTCCGCGGCGCTGTGGTGCACGACCAGCAGAAGGTGGGCGAGGTGCTCGTCCCGGCGGTCCCGGACCAGGACGGCACGCGCCGGATCCTCGGCGGTCAGGTCGAACGGGCGGTTGTACAGCCGCTGTTCGATGCCGGACAGGGACGGCTCGGTCTCGCCCGGCTCGTGCACCTCGTACCAGCGGGGTGCCCGGTCGGTGGGCCCGGCGGGTGCGGTGTACTGACGCGGCGGTGTCCCGTCTCCCGTGATCCGCAGACGCAGCATGGGGTGGCGGGCGGCGAGTCGGCCGAGGGCTCGGCCGAGGAGAGCGGGGTCGAGAGGGCCACGGACGGTCTGGCGTATGTAGCCGTAGGAGGTGATGCCTTCGTACAACTCCTCGGTGGTTAGGAAGGCGCGCTGGAGGGGGGTGAGGGGGTACGGGGTGTCGTCGCGGCCGCTGTTCGCAGTCACGGGCGCGTTTGAGGCCTGCGGGCTCTGTGCGCTGAGGTAGGCGGTCAGTTCGCCGACCGTGCGGTACTCGAAGAGCAGGGTTGCGGGCAGCGGGAGCCCGAGTTCCGTCTCCAGGCGGCGGGCGAGGTCGACAGCGGTCAGCGAGTCCAGTCCGAGGCTCAGGAACGGCTCGGCGTCGCCGATGTCCTGCGGTGCGCGGTGCAAGGCCTCGGCCAGCAGGTTGCGTATCAGGTCGGTGGTGCGGGCCGGGTCGGGCAGGGCGGGGTGGCCGGCCTTCGACGCGCGGGCGGCGGCAGGCGAGCTGCCGGCCGGTGACGGACGCGTGGTGGTCGCCGAGCGGTCCGGAGCCGCGGTCACGGGCGTCTGCGTGAGGCTCACCAGCAAGTGCGCGGCACCGGTCGTGAGGGCCGTCCGCAGGCCCGCGATCGCGGCTCGCGTGGTCATGGGACTCAGTCCGCGGGCTCGCAGCCGCGACTCGGCCGGGGACCCGGCCGCCAGTCCCGCGTCCGCCACCGGCCCGAACCCAACCGCCAGCCAGGGCCTGCCTGTCGCGCGCTCGGCGGCGGCGAAGGCGTCGAGGAAGGCGTTGGCCGCCGCGTAGTCGCCGAGCGCCCCTGCCAGGCCGGGCAGCACCGAGGAGACGGAGGAGAAGGCGACGCACACGGCCGGTTCCTGGCCGTGCCGGCGCAGCGCCTCGGCGAGCAGCGACGTGCCGGTCACCTTCGCGGCGAGCATCTGCTCGATCTCCGCATCGGTCTTGGAGCGGAGGGTGCCGGGGCGAACCGTTCCGGCGGCGTGGAACACCCCGTCCAGTGGGGGCAGCGTGGCGAACAGCGCGTCGACGTCGGCTGCGTGGGCGACGTCCGCCGCGTGGTACCGGGCACGGGCACCCTGGGCACGGAGATCGGCGAGCAGTTCCTCGGGAACGGTCCGGGAGCGGCCGGTCAGGATCAGTTCGCATGCGCCGCGCCCTGCGAGGTCGCGCGCGAAGGCGGAACCGAGCCCTCCGGCTCCTCCCGTGATCAGGTACGTACCGTCCGGCGGCAGGTCCTCACGCGCCGTGGAGGCGTTCGCCACGTGGGTCGGCCTGCGGCTGAGCCTGCGCCCGCGACGCCAGGCGACGGCACCCTCGGCGCCGGGCCCGTGGGCCGAGTACAGCTCACGTTCCAGGGCGTCGACCCGCACGTCGAGCGGGTCGCCGGAGGACAGGTCGACGCTGCGGGCGGCGAGCCCCGGGTGTTCGTCCGGGAGTGCGAGGGCGAAGCCATGCAGGAGTGACTGCGTCGGGCGCGCCGACTCGTGCGGCATGCCGGTGACGTACGCGTCCTCGGTGGCCACCAGGAGGCGGGAGCAGTCGGGGGAAAGCATGTCGAGTGCGTGGCGCAAGGAGGAGATGGCGGGGCCCGGGGTCGGCGGGCGTCCGTCGCCGGTGCCCGACCCTTCTCCCAGCAACACCAGGGTGTCCGCCGAGGTCTCGGTCTCCTCGTGCGCCCCCAGTGCCGTCACTCCACGCTCGATGAGCCGGTCGGCGAGGGCCCGGCCGAGCACCTGGTCGCCGCCGATCAGCCGCACAACGCGAGGGCCCGCCGCAGGCGTGAGCGGTGCGTCCTGCCAGTCGAGGCGCTGCACCACAGCAGATTCCTCGGGCTTGCGCGGCCAGTGGCGGGTGCGTTGGAAGGGGTACGTCGGCACCGGTACCCGAGGACGGTTGCCGGTCCGGGTCGTCCGGTCCAGAGCCGCACGATCCAGGGCAGCCCCGCGCGTCCACAGCCGGCCCGCCGTCTCCAGCAGCGCCCGCGCACCGGAGGGGTCCGCGTCGCGGTCCGGGACGTCGCGGTCCGCGACGGAGGGAAGGCCTGTGGCCGACGCCGAGACGTCCGAGGCACCCTGCGCCCTCGCGACGGCGCGGACGGCCCCGACCAGGGTGTTCCCCGGGCCGAGCTCCACGAAGGTGTCGTACCCCTCCTCCAGAAGCCTCGCCACGGCCGCACCGAAGCGCACCGGCCGGACGGCGTGCGCCTGCCAGTAGGCGGGCGTGAGGTCGGGCCGCCAGTCGCCGGTGACCGTGCTCAGCATCGGTACGGCCGCCGGCTTGACCGTCAGTGTCTTCGCGGTGTCCCCCAGTGGATCGAGGACCGGCCCCAGCAGCGGTGAGTGGAAGGCGTGGGAGACACGGAGCCGGCGTGCGGCCACGCCCCGGCGGTGCAGTTCCGCGAGGGCACGGTCGACGGCTTCCTCGGCGCCCGAGATCACCACCTGATCGGGCCCGTTGACGGCGCCGACGCACAGCGAGCCGCCGGATGCGGCGATGAGCTCGGCGACGGTGTCCTCGCCGCCCCGGACCGCGGCCATGGCCCCGGGGAGGGACCGTTCACCCAGCAGCCGCCCGCGCTCCGCGGCGAACCCCACTGCCTCGTCCAGGGTCAGCGAACCGGCGACGCAAGCCGCCGCGATCTCGCCGACACTGTGCCCGGCCACCGCGTCGGGCGACAGGCCCCACTGCGCCAACTGCCGGGCCAGGCCGACCCCGAACGCGACGAGCAGTGGCTGGGCCACCTCCGTCCTGGCCAACTCCTCGGGATTCATTCCGGGGTCGAGGCACCATTCGGCGAGCGAGCGCCCAAGCACGGGCCCCGTCAGCGAGGAGGCCTCGTCCAAGACGTCCCGGAACACCGCAGACGTTCGGTACAGGGCCCGTCCTTGGCCGGGTCGCTGTGCCCCCTGGCCCGGCAGGAGGAACACCGTCCGAGGGCGGGACCGGGCGAGCGTGAAGTCCGCTGTGCGTGCCGCGTCGAGGCGTTCCGCGAGGTCGCCGTCCGCGACCACGGCGAGACGGTGGGGACCGTCGTCGCGCGCGGTGTTCACGGCGGCGCAGATGTCCGCCTCGTGCCGGTCCGGATTCGCGCGCACGTAGGCGGCCAGATCGGTGGCGGCCGCGCGCAGGGCGTCGGCGCCGCGGGCCGACAGCGTGAGCAGGTTCGGGCCGTCGGCGCAGGTACCCGTGGCGTTGGTCCGCCCGGGGGCCTCCTCCAGAACGGCGTGCGCGTTGGTGCCGCCGAAGCCGAAGGCGTTGACGCCCGCGATCAGGGGCCCTGGAGCGCGCAATTCCCGCTGCTCGGTGGCGAGTTCAAAGCCGGGTGCGGCGCGTTGCAGGTACGGCGCGTGCGGAGTGGTGTTCGGCGAGGGCGGGACCTCACGGTGCTGGAGCGCCAGGACCGTCTTGACCAGGCCCGGCATGCCGGCGGCGTTCAGCAGGTGCCCGATGTTCGCCTTGACCGAGCCGAGCAGGCGGGGCAGCCCGTCCGCGCGGGGCGGGAACGCGTGCCCGAGCGACTGCGCCTCGACGGGATCGCCGACCGGAGTGCCGGTTCCGTGCGCCTCGACGTACGACACCGCTTCGGGGTCGATGCCGCACTCGTCGTATGCCTGCGTGATGACCTCGCGCTGGGTGCGCGGGTTGGGGGCGAGCAGGCTCAGCGACCGGCCGTCGTTGTTGACCGCCGTGCCACGCACGAGGGCGAGGACCGGATCTCCCGCCCGCTGCGCGTCGTCCAGGCGGGCGAGGACGAGGGCCGCTCCGCCTTCTCCGGGCACGATTCCGTCTGCGGTGGCGCCGAAGGGGCGGCTACGGCCCGTAGGGGAGAGCGCACCGGCGCGTTCGAGCAGTCGGTGGCCGGTCGGGGTGAGGGCGAGTTGGACGCCCCCGACGACGGCGATGTCGCACTCGCCGCTCTGGAGGCTGCGCCGGGCCAGGTGGAGTGCCACGAGCGCCGAGGAGCAGGCGGTGTCCACCGCCAGAGCAGGGCCGTCGAGGTCGAGCGCCTGCGAGAGGCGGGCGGCGATCAGGTTGGGCAGGTTGCCGGTGAGTGCACCGGGGTGACCGGCCAGGTCCCCGTCCGTGGCGGCGGCCAGGATCTCGCGGTAGCCGCTGTCACCGACCGCGGCGAACACGCCCACCTTGCGACCGGTCCGCCGCGGCCCGGCACAGCCCGCGCGCTCCAGGGCTTCGTGGGCCAGTTCCAGGAAGACCCGTGCTTGTGGATCGGTGGCACGGGCCTCCTCGTCGTCCATGCCGAAGCAGGCGGCGTCGAAGGCGGCGGGGTCGGGGAGGAACGAGCCGGAGAAGCGGGGAGCGCCAGGGGGCTTCTCCGCCCCCTCGCCGTTCCTGCCACGCGCGCGGTCCTCGTCGTGTCCTCGGCCCTCGCCCTCCCAGCGGTCCTCGGGCACGGCTGTAACCGTGTCACGACCGGACGTGAGCAGCTCCCAGAAGGCCTCGGGCGTGTGCGCGCCGGGGAACCGGCAGGCCATGCCGAGCACCGCCACCGGCCGGTTTCCTGCGCGGGGCCCCTCCGGCCGACTGCTCGGCCTCTCGGCGGCCGGCCGCAACGCCCGCCCGCCGTCTGTGCTCGCCCCCGCCCCGGGATCTGATGATCCGTCATGCCCTGTCGGCAGCGTCAGCACATGCCCAGCCAGTGCGGCCACGGTGTCGTGGTCGCGCAGCACGCGAGGCTCCACCGTGACGCAGAAGGCGTCCTCGATCCCGGCGAGCACGGCCATCGCCTTGAGGGAGGAGCCTCCGAGAGCGAAGAAGCGGTCGTCCCGGCCGATCTCCGCCGGCGAGAGGTCCAGTGTCCGTGCCCAGATCCCCCGGATCACTTCCTCGACGTCGCGTCGCGAGCGCGGCGCAGCACCATCGTGCGGACCGCGCTCCTGGTCCCGGCGCTCGGCCATCGGGGCCTGCCCGGCGTCGCCCACCGGGACCCGGCCGACCCGACCGGCGACGCCTCGCGCCGCCGACAGCCGCGCCTCGACCGGCGCGTAGGCCCCCGCCTCGAACCGCTCGCGCATCACCGCCCGCCGCAGCTTGCCGCTCGTGGTCCGGGGAAACGCCCCCGGCGGCAGCGGCAACACCCGTACGTCGTCGTGGCCCAGCGCCTCCCGGACCCGGACCGCCGCCGCGTCGAGCACGCCAAGGGCCGCGGCCAGGGCGGGCCGTGCCCACTGCACGAACACCACGACCCGGTCGGCGCCGGTGTCCGGATCGGTGGACCCGATCGCCGCCGCCGTCCCGCCGGGCAGTCCCGGGGTGGCGGCGGCCGTCTCCTCCAGGTCCGGGGCATGGAAAGTACGGCCGCCGACGAAGACGACGTCCTTGTGCCGGCCGGTGACACACAGCCGGCCCTCGTTCAGGAAGCCGAGGTCGCCCGTCCGCAGCCAGTCGCCGTCGAACGCGCCCGCGCTCGCCTCGGGCGCCCGGTGATAGCCGCGAGCCAGCTGGGGCCCTCGCACCTCGATGTGACCGATATGCCGGTCGCCGAGCGGCTCGCCGGACTCGTCGGTGACACGCACCTCGCAGTCCGGGACGGGACGGCCCACGTCCATCAGTTCGACGGCGTCCGGGCCGGGTTGCGCGGGAACGGCCCGGCCACGGCTGAGTGCCGCCCGGTCCAGTCGCAGGGGCACGGCGGTCTCGCCGAGCGGGGGCACGGTCACCGCGAGCGTGGCCTCGGCCAGCCCGTACACCGGGAGCATGGCCTCGGCGTCCAGTCCTGCCGTCCCCGCCTTCGCGGTGAACTCCCGCCACACACGCGGGGCGATCGGCTCCGCCCCCACGAGCATCAGGCGTACGGAGCTCAGGTCCAGTCCCGCCCAGGTGCTGTCCGGCACCCGCCGTACCGCCAGCCCCAGCGCGAAGTTCGCCGCCGACAGCAGGGTCGCCCGGTGCCTGACCGCCGCCTCCAGCCAGAGTGCCGGGCGCTTGGCGAAGGTCAGCGGTTCCAGTCGTACCTGCTTCAGGCGCGCCGCCATGGGGACGAGGTGGGTGCCGATCAGGCCCATGTCGTGGAAGTACGGCATCCAGCTCGCCACCACGTCGTCCGGCGCGATCGCCATCGCGGTACGGATCTGCCGGAGGTTCGCGAGCACGGCCTCGTGGGTGAGTTCGACACCCTTCGGGTCGCCGGTGCTGCCGGAGGAGAACTGGAGGAATGCGAGGTCCCGTGGGTCGCGCCGGGGCAGTGAGCGCAACGGGTCGGCCTCGCGCAGCTCACCCAGCCGCAGTGCGCGCACCGGTCCAGGAATCTCGGCGAGCAGCGCTTCGGTGGTCTCGTCCACGACGACGGCGGGCCTGCCGAGGAACTCCCACACCGGCCCCACCCGACGCGCCTCGGGAGCCAGCGGCACCGGCACGAGCCCCGCCGCCAGCGCTCCCCAGAAGCTCGGCTGGAAGTCCTCGCCGTGACCCGCGAGGAGCGGCACGGGCGTGCCGGGCCCCAGTCCCGCCGCACGCAGACCACCTGCCACGCGCAGCGCGTCGTCGCGGAGTTCGGCGAACGTGACTGTGCGTTCGCTGCCGTCTCCGCGGACGTGGACGACGACCTGCCCTGGGGCCTCCTCGGCGGCGTTCAGCAATACGTCGAGGAGCGTGTCGGCGGTACGGCGCCCGGGGGTCGGCATGCGCTTCCTTCCTCATCGCACGGGGCTGGCCCGCGGACGTGCCCGCCGGGACCGGTACCCGCGCAGAGCGTTGTCGATCATTCACCTGTACGACGACGAGTTTCGTCGAACGGTTCACCGGTCGAAATGATCAATTGGTGACGCAGTCCTGCCAAGGACAGCGGTGATGTCCTGCAGGAATGCCGCGACCGGGCCCAGGGTGAACAACCCGCTGCCGGCTCCGGCCAGTTCGTTCGCCGCCGGGGTGAGGGCGGCGTGGGCGCGTGCGAGGGCCGGCCGGTCGCCGAGGGTCAGGGCCGCACGGGCGGTCAGGCACCACAGAGCCTCCTGGAGGAGGTCGCGGGGTGGTTCGGGTGTCGCGTGGAGAGCTTCGGCGGCCTCGGAGCGGTGGCCTCGGTCGAGGAGAAGCAGGGGGCGCGCCCAGGGGGCGTAGGGGCCCCAGTCCGTGTGGTCGTCGAAGCGCAGGGGCAGGTCGTGCCGCACGCGCAGGCACAGCAGCGCGAGCGGCAACAGGCCGTGGGCGAGGCCCGGCATGCCCGCTCCCTGCAGCAGGGTGGCCGCCTCCCGGTAGCCCGCCTCCACCCGCGTCACCGGTGCCCGGCCGGTGGCATCCAGCCGCAGTGCGGCGTACCAGCCGGTGAACACACGCACCAGCGGTGCCTCGTGGCGTTCGGCCAGTGCGTCGGCGGCGGCCGCGTGCCGGTCTGCCGCGGTGAAGTCGCCGAGGGCGCTGCGGGCCTGGAGCCGGATCAAATGGCCGAGGATCTCGAACGTGGTGAGGCCGTGGCGGGTGGCGAGCGCGATCAGTTCCGCACCGATCCCGTCGCGGCGCGGCGCCAGCCCGCTGCTGTCGAAGCACTGCATGAACGCCGCGTTGAGGGCGAACGCCAGCAGCGCCGGATCGTCCAGCCGACGGGCCATCTCCTCGGCCTGGCGGGCCGCTTGCGCGCCACGGGCATGCGGGGTGCCGCGCGACTCCAGGGCGATCGTGGCGAGCAACCGGGCCTTGGACGCCTCGTGGCCTTCGGCGGGCAGGGCGATGAGGGTGCGTTCGGCTGCCGCTACCACGTGAGCGGCCTGTTCCGGGTCGTCGAGGCGGGTCCAGATCGCCGGGACGTCGTAGGCACCGATGACCCGGGCGGTCAGCTCGGCGTCACCCAGTTCCTCGGCGGCCACGATGGCCGCGACCCGGTGCTCACGGGCGGCCGGCAGTCCGCTGCCTCCGGTCACGGCGAGGCTGCGGAGCAGGCCGGTCGTGGATTCAAGGCGGGCGCGGGCGTCAGGGGCGACGGCACGGTCGTAGGCGGCAGCCACCTGCTCCCAGACCCGGCCGGCGGGGTTGTCGCGCGCCTCGCCGAGGTGGTCGGCCTGGTGGAGGATGTCCGCCTCCAGGGAACGCAGACCGGGCCCCGGGTCGATGCCCAGTTCCTCGGCCAGCAGGGCACGCGCCCGACGCAGCACGTCCAGCGCGTCGGCCTGCCGGCCCGTGCGGTACAGCGCCAGGGCCAGCAGGCGCCAGGCGTTCTCCCGCCAGGGGTGCTCGGCCGTGTGCGCCCGCAGGTCCGCGGCGGCCCGGTCGGCCAGGCCGAGGGCCAGCAGCGCCTCGGCACGCAGCTCCACGGCGTGCAGGCGCAGCTCGGTCAGGCGACGGCTCTCGGTCCGGGCCCACTCCTGCTCCGCGAACTCCGCGTAGGCGGGGCCGCGCCAAGAGCCGAGCGCTTCGTCCAGCCGTACGGCCGCCTCCTTGGCCGGCAGCGCACCAGCAGCGGTGACCGAGTCCTCGAACCGCCATGCGTCCACCGCGTCCTTCTCGGCGCGCAGGGCGTAGCCCGGGCCGTCGGTGACCAGCAGCCGAGCCGGGGTGCGGGGCGGTCGGCCGGGTTCGAGGGCGCGGCGCAGTGCCGCGACGAAGGTGCGTACGGCGCCCACGGCCTGGGCGGGCGGGTCGTCCCTCCAGAGGTCGTCGACGAGGCGGGAGACAGGCACGACATGTCCTTTGGCGACGAGCAGCCGGGCGAGGACCGAGCGGTGTCTCGGGCCCTTCAGGTCGATCGCGTTCCCGTCCGCGCCCCAGGCCGTCACCGGTCCGAGCACACCGAAGGAAGTCCCTACGTCGTCCACCGCCGTCCTCCTCCCCGGGCGCCGCCGCCACGCCGCTGCTCTGCTCATCACCCGCTCATCGGCCGCCGCGAGGATCGAGGGACCCGATCTTCCCCAAGGAAATCCTCCCCCATCGCATCGAAAGGAGCGGAGCCATGCCAAACGTCATCGCCGGCTTCGATCACCACCGCGTTCCCGTCGCCGACGGCGTGTCCCTGCACACGGCCGTCGGCGGCTCCGGCCCGCCCGTCGTCCTGCTCCACGGCTTCCCGCAGACCCACCTGATGTGGCGCGACGTGGCCGCCGACCTCGCCGCCGACCACACCGTGATCTGCCCGGACCTGCGCGGTTACGGCGCCAGCGACAAGCCGGCCGAGACCGACGGCACCGTCTACGCCAAGCGGACCATGGCCGCGGACATCGTGGCCCTGGCCCGTGAACTCGGGCACGAGCGCTTCGCGCTGGCCGGGCACGACCGCGGCGCCCTGGTGGCCTTCCGTGCCGCGCTCGACCACCCCGCCACGGTCACCCACCTGGCCTGCCTCGACGTGCTGCCGACACTCGACATGTGGGAGGTGATGCACGGCGTCACGGCCGCCGTCGGCTTCCACCTCTATCTGATGGCCCAGCCGCCCGGCCTGCCCGAGCGCATGATCGGCGCGGCGCCGGACGAGTTCTTCGGCCACTTCCTCGACATCTGGACGTCCGACCGGCGGGCCGTGCCGGACGAGGTCCGCGCCGCCTACCTGGCGGCCTGCCGCGAGGCCGTGCCCTCCATCGTCGCGGACTTCCGGGCCTCGGCCGGCGTCGACATCGAGCACGACCGGGCCGACCGGGCGGCCGGAACCACGCTCCGGATGCCGGTCGGCGTGCTCCAGCAGGACTGGGGCGCCGCCCTGGGCTTCGACGCCGCCGCGCTGTGGCGTGCCTGGGCGCCCGATCTGCGGCACACCACGGTCACGTGCGGTCACTTCATGGCTGAGGAGGCGCCGGACGAGGTCGTGAAGGCGCTGCGCGAGCTGGTCGCCCGCTGAGCGCGGTGGCCGAGCGGGAGCGGTGGCTACCAGCGCCCCCGCTCGGTCCCGGTGATCGGCTCCGACGGTTTGCCGTCCACCCCCACCGGCACGTCACCCGCGAGCATCACCCGGTGCATGGTCCGGGGGAAGTCGAGGTGGGCGTTGTCGCCGGGGGCGAGGTGGATCGTGGCCCGGTTGTCCCAGAAGGCCACGCTGCCGGGCTCCCAGCGGAAGCGGACCGTGTACTCGGGGCGGGTCGCCTGGGCCAGCAGCATCTCCAGGACGGCGGCGCTCTCCGCCCGGGAGAGGTCGGCGATCTGCTCGACGTAGTAGCCGTTGACGTACAGGATCCGCTCCCCCGTCTCGGGGTGGACCCTGACCAGCGGATGCAGGGTCGCGACCTGATGGTCGAGCAGGTGACGGACGTAGGCGTCGTCGCCGGGCCGGGGCTGGTAGCCGACGCCGAGGCGGTGCTCGGCCCGCAGCCCGTCCACGAACTCCCGCACCGGGCCGGACAGGCCGGCATACGCGGCGGCAAGGTTCGACCAGGTCGTGTCGCCACCGTACGGGGGCACCGTCTCGGCGCGCAGGATCGTCGCCGCGGGCGGGTCGACACGGGCGCCGTGGTCGCAGTGCCAGCCGCGCAGCAGGGTGTGCCGGCGGCGCCGCAGCCACTCGTCGTGCTCCATGCCGAACTTCCCGCCCAGCTCCAGCCGGTCCGCGGTCGTCTCGATCTCGGGGAAGTCCGCCGGGGAGGCGCTCCCCCGCTTGCGCAGGACGACCGGTTCGCCGAACCGGCGCGCGAACGCCACATGCCCGGCGTGGTCCAGCCGCTGCCCGCGGAAGAACACCACCTTCCAGCGCAGTACGGCCGCCCGGATCGCGGCGACCACGGCGTCGGCCGGCTCCGCGGCCAGGTCGACGCCCGTGATCTCCGCCCCGATGTGCCCGGCGACCGGTTTCACCTCGATCCCCGTGAGCTGCTCCGTCCCGTCCGCTGTAGCCCTGTCCGTCGTCATGCCTGCTCCGTCGGTCGTCCGTCCGCACCGGCCCCGGTCCGAGCCGGCCCCAGGAAGATCGTGACAGTGTTCGGCGGGCCTGGCGACAGGGCCGAGACAGAGCGTCAGACCGCGAACTCCCGGATCACCGTGTTCCGGAAGACCGCCGTGCCGTCGATCGCGAAGAGCGCGAGCCCTGTGTCGATCAGATACGGGAAGACCTCCGACGAGTGCACATACCGTCCGTCGCCGACGAACATCTCGACGGACGTACGGTCGACCAGGATCCGCAGCTGCACGGTGCGGGCGGACGGGTCGAAGGGGCTGTGGCTCTCCTGCCATCTGCCGGTGGCGTCGGGGTTCACGGTGGGGCGGCGGTTGAGGAAGGCGTAGTCACCGTAGATCCCGGCATCGACATGGCGGGAACCGTCGGGTGAACGGCGCAACTGGAGTCCGGCGCCCGTGAGTTGATCCCAGGTGATCTCGCAGGTCACCTCGTAGGCCGTGCCCCTGTAGTCGAGCACGCGGGTGCCGGTGACCTCCAGGTCGCCGAGGTTCACCGTGCGGGAGACGTGGTCGTGCAGGGCGGCGACCGGTTGTGAGGCGAGGTGGTACGTGCCGTCGGATCCCCGCTTCAGGGTGGTCTCGCGGACGATCGAGTCGGTGCCGTTGAAGCCGTCGCAGTCGATGGTGGGCGTGATGTTGGCGTAGTCCCAGTTGTTGAGCCAGCCGATCGCGTAGCGCACGGACGGGTCCACCGAGCCGTCGCTCCGGTGCTTGTCGAAGGTGACGGCCCCGTACCAGTCCCAGCCGTGGTCGAGCCACTGCGGGTCGGCGCCGTCGGCGGTGAAGGCGGTGCCGTCGAAGGAGCCCGTCCAGTAGGCGTACGTGTTCGGCCGCCCCGAGCCCTTGCCGTTGGCGCTCACGCCGAGCACCCACTTCGCGGTGCCGTCGGCGGCGGTGATGCGGAACAGGTCCGGGCACTCCAGGACGCCGATCCCGCCTCTGACGAAGCCGCTGACGTACGTCCACGACTTCAGGTCGGTGGAGTGGTAGAAGCCCACCTTGTCGTTCTCGGCAAGCGTCATCACCCAGCGCCCGCGCTCCTCGTCGCGGATCACCTTGGGGTCACGGAAGTCCCGGACGCCGGGGTTGGGCAGGACCGGGGCGGTGCCGTGGGGCGTGAACGTGCGGCCGCGGTCGGTCGAGTAGTACAGGTACTGCGCCTGCGTGACCTCGTCCGGCGCCATGGTGGCGAGGACGATCACCGCGCCCGCGCCGAAGCCCGCGGTGTTGTCGGTGTCGATCACCGCCGAGCCGGACCACACGTCGCCGTTGGGGGTGGTGTCCTTCGGCACGGCGATCCCGCGGTCGGTGAAGGAGACAAGGTCGGTGCTGGTGGCCAGGCGCCAGGCGGTGCCGGTGGTGGTTCCCCCGGCGAGATAGTCCGGGTTGTACAGGTAGTAGTAGTGATACTCGCCGTCGATCCAGATCGGGCGCTGAGGGTCGTTCTTCCACTGGTCGGGGACCGTGAAGTGGTACTGGGCGCGGTAACTGGCGCAGGTGGCTGCCGCCTTCTTGAGCTCCGCGGCCCTGGGCTTCGCGGCGGCCGTCGGTGCGGTCGCCAGCAGTGCGGCCGAGGCTCCCGCCGCCGAACCGGCGAGCAGTGCTCTCCTGGACATCCCTCGCATCACGCATCGTTCCTCTCGTCAGAGGTGTCAGAACGGTGGCTCGTGGGATCAGGACTTTGGGACCTAACTCGTTAAAGGTCAAGTGGTTCACATCTATTGACAGGGCCGTGGCCCGCTTCCCATCATCTGGGGCATCACTACTCGACTAACACGAGTTAGGCCCGTTAGATGACCGACTCGCACCTCACCCGCCGCAGCCTGCTGCGGTACGGCGCCTACGGCGCGGGAGCCGCCGCGCTGGCGGGCACCGCCGCGAGCTGGGACCGGCTCACCGGAGCCGACATCCCCGGCCGCGACGACGGTTCCCTCGTCGTCGCCACGCTCGGCCCCGCCTACGGACCGGAAGCCGTCCGCACGCTCACCGAGGGCTTCGGCAAGGTCCACCCCGACATCAAGCTGCGGATCAACGCCGTACAGGCCGTCGACTGGTCGGACTTCTTCGCGAAGATCCTCACCCAGATCGCGGCGGGCACCGCGCCCGATCTCGTCTACGTCGCCACCGAGGGCGTACAGCTCTTCGCGCAGCGTCTCGGGGTCCCGCTCGACGACTGGGTGCGGCGGGACGCCGGGGAACTGCGTGAGTACTTCGCCGACGTCCATCCCTCGCTCGTGGAGTCGATGATGTACGAGGGCAGCCTCTACCAGCTGCCCGTCGAGTTCAACGCCGCCGACATGTACCTCAACCACCAGGTGCTGAAGCGGGCGGGAGCGGACTTCCCGGCGGCCGACTGGACCCGCGACGACTTCACCGCCCTGCTGCGGGACATGAAGAGCTCCAGCGGCTCCCAGTTCACGCCGTACTTCTGGACCAACCGTCTGTGGGGCGGAGTGGTGCCGTGGCTGTTCGCCAACGACACCAACCTCCTCGCCGAGTCCAAGGCACCCGGTGGGGCCTGGCTGTGGGACTCCTTCTACCCGGCCGCCCAGCGGCAGGGACGCGGGGGCGGCTTCCGGTGGACGACGCCGCAGGCCACCGACGCGCGCGTGGAGGAGGCGTACGACTATCTCGCCTCCCTCATCCAGGAGGGGCTGTGCACGCGCCCCGAGGGCGGCAACGGCCAGAACCTGATCGGTGTGTTCTCCACCGGCCGGGTCGGGGTCACGCCCGCAGGCGGCTTCTGGGCCGGCGGCCTGCATCTGGCGGGCATGCCGGCCGACGGCTTCGACGTGCAGTACTTCCCGCGCTGGCGCACCCAGCGCATGCAGTACGGCGCCGCCGGCTACGCGCTGCTGCGCACGTCGAAGCGGCAGGAGGAGGCCTGGGAGTTCATCAAGTACGCCGCCCGTCACGACACCCTGACGCGGCTGTTCACGACCAACCAGACCACCCCGGCGCGCCGCTCGATGCTGACCGCCGACCGCTATCGCGAGACCGGCCCGAACCGCTGGCAGGTCTTCTACGACACCCTCGACAAGTTCCCCGACACCGGGCCGATCCCGGCACCGCCGCAGGTCGCCGAGGTCGAGCAGGTGCTGCTCAAGCACACCGGTACGGCCCTGTCCTCCCGGCGCGCGGTGGCCCCCGCCCTGCGCCGGATGCAGGGCGACCTGGAGAAGGCCATGGAGCGTGACGTATGACGAACACCCGGACACCGGCCGCCGTACGGCCGAAGCCACCGGCCGCTCCACCGGCTCCGACGGCCCGGCCCTCCGCCCGCGACCGTGGCGCACGGCGCCTGGCCACCCTGTTCCTGGCACCCACGATCGTCGGTATCGTCGTCTTCACGGTCGTGCCGATCGTCGGATCGGTGGTGCTGAGCCTCTTCCACTGGAACGTCATCGACTCCCCGAGCTTCGCCGGGGCCGCCAACTACCGTGAGGTCTTCACCGACTCGACCGTGCTGGTCTCCTTCCGCAACACGCTCGTCTTCATGGTGTTCGCCGTGGCGCTGCAACTGCTGATCGCGCTGGTGCTGGCCCTGGCGGTGAACGGGCGGATGCCGGTGTGGCTGCGGTCGGTGTTCCGGTCGGCGTTCTTCTTCCCGCTGGTGCTGTCCGCCGCGTCGATCTCGGTGGTGATGAAGTACCTGTTCAACCAGGACTTCGGGGTGGTGAACTGGCTGCTCGGGCTGGTCGGAGTGGCTCCGGTGCCCTGGCTGACGTCCGAGAACGCGGCCATGGCCACGGTGATCCTGGTCTACGTCTGGCAGCAGTTCGGCTTCTCGTTCCTGCTGTTCGTCGGAGGCCTGAACAACATCCCCAAGGAGATCCACGAGGCGGCCTCCCTCGACGGTGCGACCGGTCTGCGCAAGCACCTCGGCATCACGCTCCCCTTGCTCTCGCCCACGCTGCTGGTCGCGTCGGTGGTGGGCATCATCAACGCGCTCCAGGTCTTCGAGCAGCCGTACGTCCTCACGAACGGCGGGCCCGGTGACGCCACCCGCACCGCGGTGATGGTGATCTACGAGAGCGCCTTCGAGCAGCTGCGGTTCGGCGAGGCCTCGGCGGTGGGCGTGCTGCTGTTCGTGCTGATCATGGCGGTCACCGCCCTCCAGTTCCGGCTCAGCCGGCGTTTCGTCCATTACCAGTGAGCCGGTGACTTCCATGAGCCAAGCAACCCTCTCCCTGAGCCGCACCCGGCACTCGCTCGCACCCTGGGCGCGGATCGTCGCCCTGGCCGTGTGCGCGCTGCTGACCCTGGGGCCGGTCCTGTGGACCGTCTCCACCTCACTGCGCACTCCCGCCGAGGCGTTCGACCTGCCGCCGAGGATCATCCCGACGGACCCGTCCGCCGAGGCCTACCGCGGGGTCTTCGACCAGATCGACGTATGGCTGCTCGCCCTCAACTCGACGCTGGTGACGGCGCTGATCGCGGTGGGTCAGATGATCACGGCGGGACTGGCCGGATACGCCTTCGCGCGCCTCGAATTCCGGTTCAAGAAACCGCTGTTCGGGCTCGTCCTCGCGACCATGATGGTGCCGTTGCAGGTCACCATCGTGCCGGTGTTCCTGGTGCTGAAGTCGATGGGCCTGACCGACACCCTGCTCGGTCTGATCATCCCGGCGTTCCCGACCGCGTTCGGAACCTTCCTGATGCGCCAGTACTTCCTGGGCATGCCCAAGGACCTGGGCGAGGCGGCGATGCTGGACGGCTGCGGGCCGTGGCGGATCTTCCGGTCCGTGTACGCGCCGCTGGCCGCGCCGGGGCTCGCGATCGTCGGCGTGCTGGCCTTCAACTACCACTGGAACGAATTCTTCCGCCCGCTGATCCTGGAGACCTCCGGCCAGAACTACACGCTGCCGCTCGGCCTTGTCTCCCTCCAGGGCAACCTCGGCACCGGCTCCATCTCCGTGGTCCTCGCCGGTGTCGTCCTCTCCATGATCCCCGCCGTCGCCGTGTTCGTCGTCGGTCAGCGCCCTCTGCGTGAGGGCATCACGTCCGCAGGAGTCAACCGTTGAGCCTCACCGCTCAGTCCCCGGATCCCGGCGCCCCGCGTTTCCGGGTCCGTCCCCCCGCCAACTGGATCAACGACCCCAACGGGCCCTTCCGTTGGCGGGGCCGCCATCACCTCTTCTACCAGCACAATCCCGCCGCGCCCGTGCACACGAACGTCCACTGGGGGCATGTCTCCAGTGCCGACCTCGTCCGGTGGGAGCACCATCCGATTGCGCTCACGCCGACGCCCGGCGGCCCGGACGAGGCGGGCTGCTGGTCCGGGTGCGTGGTCGACGACGACGGCACACCGACCGCGGTGTACACGGGCGTCGACCGCCACCACACCGGCCTCGGCTCGATCTGCCTGGCGCGGGCGGTGGTCCCGGAGGACGAGACGCTCACCGACTGGAAGCCGCTGCCGACACCGGTCGTGAGCGGTCCGCCCGCCGACCTGGACGTGGTCATGTTCCGCGACCCGTTCGTGTTCAGGAGCGACGGACGCCGCTGGGCACTGGTCGGCGCGGGGCACGCGGACGGGACGCCGTCGGTGCTGCTGTACGACTGTGACGACCTGACCGACTGGCGGTTCGCGGGGGTCTTCCTGGACGGCAACGACCCGGTCGCGGCTGATGCCTTCGGGGACGGGGCGGTGGGCTGGGAGTGCCCGCAGCTGTTCTCGACGGGGGGCGGCGACTGGGTGCTGGTGCTGTCCCTGTGGGACGGAAGCCCCTGCACCACCGGCTACCTGACGGGCCGTCTCCAGCCGTACGACGGGGCCGATCTGCGCTTCGAGGCCCGCAGGGGCGGACGGCTCGACCATGGGCGGGACTTCTATGCCCCCGCCGTGCTGCAGGAGCCGGACCGGGCGCTGATGTGGGGCTGGTCGTGGGAGGCCCGTGAGCAGGCCGAGGTCGATCGCGCGGGCTGGGCCGGGGTCCTGACCGCGCCGCGGGTCGTGGACACGCATCCGGACGGGACCCTGGGGGTCGTACCGGCACCAGAACTCGAACTCCTGCGTGCGGGCGCGCCGTTCGTCACGTCGGCGGGCGGTCCTGCCGCGCTGCCGGAGGCGTACGACCTGACCGTCACCGCGTCCGCCCGCACGACCGTCAGCCTGCTCCGGTCCGTCTCCGGCGCCGAGCTGACGGTGGTTCTGGACCCGGACGCCGGCACCGTGACGCTCGACCGCGCCGACTGGCCCCGGACAGGACCCGAGCAATCGGGACCGATCGTGGTGCGGGCCCAGGCCGGCGAGGTGCGGGTCCTCGTCGACGGCTCGCTGCTGGAGCTGTTCGTCGGCGATCGGGCGATGGTCACCGAGCGGGTCTACCGGCGGCCGGACGACATCCCCGAGCTCGTCGTCACGGGATCGGCGGCCACGGTCACCGGCTGGGAGCTGGTCCCACCGACGCGCGGCTGATCACCGGGCAGGCCAGGCGCCGCACCGTCGCGGGCGGCGTCCTGCCGGTGTCGATGGCGTCGAGAACCAGCCGTGCGGCCGCGTCGCCCATCGCCCGGTGGGGCAGCGCGACCGTGGTGAGGGGCGGGGTGAGGAACTCGGCCATGTGTTCCTGGTCGTCGTAGCCGACCACCGACAACTCGCCCGGGACGGCGATGCCGAGCCGGGTCGCGGCGTGCAGGGCGCCCGCCGCGACCCGGTCGTTGTAGCAGAAGATTCCGGTGGGACGCAGGTCGGCGGGTGCGCCGTCGAGGACGCGCAGCGCGCCCTCGTACCCGCCGGCGATCTCGCCGCCGGTGCGCACGACCCACTCCTTGGGGACGGTGACCCCCTCGGCGCGCAACGCGTCCCGGAAGCCGCGCAGCCGGTCGACGGAGGCGATGTCGTCCTGGCCGCCCACCATGGCGACCCTGCGGTGCCCCTCGTCCAGCAGCAGCCGCGCCGCCGTACGGCCGCCTGCGCGCTCGGCGGGGATGACGGCGGGCAGGGAGTCGTCCTCGGGCAGGCAGTTGGCGAGGACGGAGTGGGTGCGGTGCAGGCCTTCGGGGACGCGCACGCGACGCAGGGACATGGCCGCGTAGATGATGCCGTCGACGCGTCGGTCGAGGAGTTCGGCGACGGCGGCGTCCTCCTTGGCGGGGTCGCCGCCGGAGTCGATGGTCAGCACGAGGTGCTCGCTGCCCCAGGCCGTCTCCATGGCACCGCGCAGCAGCCGGCCGGCGAAGGGCGAGGAGGCGATCTCGTCGGTGACCAGGCCGATCACGGCCGTACGGCGGCGGCGCAGGCCTCGGGCGACGGGGTCGGGGCGGTAGCCGAGCTCGGTGGCGGCGCGGCGGATGCGCTCCTGCGTGGCGGGCGAGAGGTTGCCTTCGGCGCGGCCGTTGAAGACGAAGGAGACCGCCGTGTGCGACACCCCGGCAAGCCGGGCGACGTCCCGTGACGTCGGTCGCGCCGATCCCGTCGGCTGCTTCTCCTCGGTGCCGCCCATGCCGTCCGCTGCCCTCGTCCCCCGCCGTTCCGGTTGATCACCGCTCACCCTATCCGTGACGCTGGACGCACGACACAGTCAAGGGAAGGTCCGGCAGTGATCAGCATCCCGACCCACACGCTCAACGACGGTACGACTCTCCCCGCCCTCGGCCTCGGCACCTGGCCGATGGACGACGCACAGGCCGCCCAGGCGGTTCGCGGCGCCCTGGAACTGGGGTACCGCCTGGTGGACACGGCGACGAACTACCGCAACGAGACCGGCGTCGGCCGTGGCGTCGCGGACAGCGGCGTGCCCCGCGAGGAGATCGTCGTGACGACCAAGCTTCCCGGCCGGCACCACGGCTACGAGGAGACCCTCGCCTCCTTCGAGGAGTCCCGCGCCCGTCTCGGCCTGGACTACGTGGACCTCTACCTCATCCACTGGCCGCTCCCCCGCGTCGACAAGTACGTCGACTCCTGGAAGGCCATGATCAAGCTGCGCGAGGACGGCCTCGTCCGGTCGATCGGCGTCTCCAACTTCACGCCCGCGCACATCGACCGCCTGGAGAAGGAGACCGGGGTCCTGCCCTCCGTCAATCAGATCGAGCTGCACCCGCTGTTCTCGCAGGACGGCCTGCGTGCCTTCCACTCCGCCAAGGGCATCCTCACCGAGAGCTGGAGCCCCCTGGGCCGCGGCACCAGCCTCCTGGAGGACCCGGCCGTGCAGGGCATCGCAGACGGCCTGGGGGTGACCGCCGGCCAGGTCGTACTGCGCTGGCACACCCAGCTCGGCGCCCTGCCCATCCCGAAGTCAGCGAGCCCGCAGCGGCAGCGCGAGAACCTCGACATCTTCGGCTTCACCCTGGACGACACCCAAATGGCCGCCCTCACCGACCGCGCCCAGCGGCGCCTCGGCGGCGACCCCGAGGTGCACGAGGAGTTCTGAGCGGGCGTGGCCGACCGGGTTCCCGACGGGCGTCGCTAACGCGGCGCGGGGTACTCGGGGCGCGCTCGGGAAGGAGGCGACCGTGGGTGAGAAGGACCGGCTGCGGGACTACCGCGGCAAGCGTGACTTCGGGCGGACCCGTGAGCCGGAGGGCCGCTCGGCTGCCTCCGGTGACCAGCCGCGGTTCGTGGTGCAGATCCATGACGCCAGCACCCTGCACTTCGACTTCCGGCTTCAGGTGGATGACGTGCTGAAGTCCTGGTCGGTGCCCAAGGGGCCCTCCGACGATCCCCACGACAAGCGGCTCGCCATGCCCACCGAGGATCATCCGCTGGAGTACGAGGAATTCGAGGGCGTGATCGCGAAGGGCGAGTACGGCGGCGGAACGGTGATCGTCTGGGACAACGGGACGTACGAACCTCTCAGCCATGACCGCAAAGGGCGGCCGGTCGACTTCGGCGAGTCTCTCGAGCGCGGCCATGCCACGTTCAGGCTGAGCGGCTCGAAGCTGCACGGCGAGTACGCCCTCACCCGGTTCCGCGACGGGGAGGACGGTGACCGGGAGGCGTGGCTGCTGGTGAAGGCCGGTAAGGGAGGGACGCGCGGACACGGCACGCCCGACCCGTACCGGGCGCGTTCGGTGCGGACCGGCCGCACGCTCGGCCAGGTCGCCGCCGAGGGCGACGAGGGGTGAGCGGTGGCGACCGATCTCCGTGTCGCCGCCTCGCCGTTCGACGGCCGGGTGCGGGAGGCGGGGGCGCGGTGGGCGAGGCCTGAACTGGTCGCGCAGATCGACTTCACCGAGTGGACCCGCGACGGCATGCTGCGCCATCCACGGTACTTGGGGCTGCGGGACGACAAGGCGGCCGAGGAGGTCGTTCGGGAGCGGCCGGCGGGGCGGGCCGCAGGCTGAGTCCGGCGGATGTGCCGGTGAGCCCTGACCGCCTGCCCTTCGAGTGATCACATCGGTTCGAGGCTTCACACCGGCGGCAGGGGCTGTTCCGCCCAGATCGTCTTGCCGCTGCCGGTCTGGCGGCTTCCCCAGCGCTGGGTGAGCTGAGCGACGAGGAGCAGGCCACGTCCGCCCTCGTCGTAGGCGTGGGCCCGGCGCAGGTGCGGGGAGGTGGAACTGCCGTCGGAGACCTCGCAGATGAGGGTGCGGTCGCGGATCAGGCGCAGCTGGATGGGCGGTGCGCCGTAGCGGATGGCGTTGGTGACGAGTTCGCTGACGACGAGTTCGGTGACGAAGGCCGCCTCGTCGAGGCCCCACGCGGTCAGCTGGTCGGTGGCGGCCTGCCGGGTCCTCGCCACGTGCTCGGGGTCCGCCGGCACGTCCCAGGTGGCGATGCGGTCCGCGCCCAGGGCTCGGGTGCGGGCCAGCAGCAGGGCCACGTCATCGCTGGGGTCCTCTGGCAGGACGGCCTTGAGGACCGTGTCGCACAGGGCGTCCAGAGTCTCGGCGGGCGCGGTGAGCGCGCGGCACAGCTCGGAGGTGGCGTGGTCGATGTCGCGGTCGCGGTCCTCGATGAGACCGTCCGTGTACAGGGCGACCAGGCATCCCTCGGGCAGTTCCACCTCCGCGGCCTCGAAGGGCAGCCCGCCGACTCCGAGCGGGGGTCCCGCGTTCATCTCGACGATCTGCGTGGTGCCGTCGGGCAGCACGAGCGCCGGTGGCGGGTGGCCCGCGGCGGCGAGGCTGAGGCAGCGGCTGACGGGGTCGTAGACGGAGTAGAGGCAGGTGGCGCCCAGTTCGGCGACCTCGTCGGTGTCGTCGCCTGCGAGGTGGGTGACCAGGTCGTCGAGGTGGGTGAGGAGTTCGTCGGGCGGCAGGTCCACGTCGGCGAGGGTGCGTACGGCCGTGCACAGACGGCCCATGGTGGCCGACGAGGGGATGCCGTGTCCGACGACGTCACCGACGACGAGGGCGACGCGGCCGCCGGACAGCGGGATCACGTCGAACCAGTCGCCGCCGATGCCGGCCTGCGATCCGGACGGCCGGTAGCGGTGCGCCACTTCGACGGCCGCCTGTCCGGGCAGTCCCCGGGGCAGCAGGTTGTGCTGCAGGGCGAGCGCCGTGGTGCGCTCCCGGGCGAAGCGGCGGGCGTTGTCGACGCAGACGGCGGCGCGGCTGGCGAGTTCCTCGGCGAACACGGCGTCGTCCGCTCCGTAGTCGTCCGACTGCCGGATGCGCACGGCGACCGCGACGCCGAGTGTGGTGCCGCGCGCCCGCAGCGGAACGGCCATCATCGAGTGGGCTCCCACGCGGTGGCGCCGGCCGGACGGAGCGCGGGCGTCTCGTTCCGCGATCCACCGCATGAACGCCGGCTCGCCCGCCTGACTCTGGATCACGTTGCCGTCGAGGATGGCCCGCGCCGGTGGCGAGAAGGGCGGGTAGTGGTCCACCTCGCCCAGGCGCACGGCCGCCTCCGGGGTGCCTTCGGTGCCGGAGCCGTGGGCGACGCGGCGCAGGGCGATGTCGGTGCCGGCCAGGGCCGGGGGCTCCTCCGATCCCAGGACCCAGTCGAACAGGTCGACGCTGGCGAAGTCGGCGAACCGGGGCACCATGATCCCGATCAGTTCCTCGGCGGTGCGCACCACGTCGAGCGTCGTTCCGATGGCGGCCGCGGCCTCGTTCAGCAGGGCCAGCCGCTCCCGCGCCCAGTACTGCTCGGAGCTGTCGAGCGCTGCCAGGGCCGTGCCCACGACGTCGCCGGAGGCGTCCCGTACCGGCCACATCTCGATGCTCCAGGCGTGCTCCCGGTTCAGGGCCGGGGCTCCCGTGAAGCTCTCGTAGCGCACGGGCCTGCCCGTCTCGGCGACTTGGCGCAGATGCCAGTGGAAGCCGCGGCTGTGCTCCGCTTCCTCCACGGTCTCGGGGAAGGGCCGGCCGATCAGAACCTCTTCCGGTACGCCCATCACCTGGCAGGCGACACCGTTGAGCCGCAGGTAGCGCTGCCGGGTGTCGAAGACCGACATCGACATCGAGGCCTGCTGGAAGGCCCGCTCGGCGAGGGTGGGCTCCTGCCCTGCGGAGGGTTCACCGACGACCATGTAGCCGTCGGGTGCGCCGTCCTCCCCCAGCACGCTGTGCGCCCGCAGCGCCAGATGTACGTGCGAGCCGTCCCGGTGGCGCAGCACTACGGTGCCGGCCAGCGCTGCGACGGCCGTGGGCGAGGGTTCCTCGGCGAGCAGTTCCCGGGCGGGCCGTCCGACGACTTCCCCGGCCGTGCGGCCGGTCAGCCGCAGTGCACCTTCGCTCCACCCCTTGACCACACCCTGGGCATCGAGGATCACCGCAGCGGAGACGCGCTCCATGCCGTCAAGCATGAGTCCTCGGCGGCGCCGCATCAACCGCGACGCCCAGCCGTTGCCGCCCGTCACGCCATGGCGCCCGCTGCCGCCGCGGCCCCGGGCGGCCGACCGGTCACTTGCGCAGCGCGGCGAGGGCCCGGTCGGCGTGGGTGTTCATCCGCAGTTCGCTGCGGACGACCTCCAGGACCGTGTGGTCCTGCCCGATGACGAAGGTGACCCGTTTGGTGGGGGCCAGCGAGAAACCGCGGGTCACACCGAACCGGTCCCGGACCTTCCCGTCGGCGTCGGACAGCAGGGTCATGCCGAGCGTGTGCCGGTCGGCGAACTCCTGCTGGCGTTCGACCCCGTCGCCGCTGATGCCCACGGGACGTGCCCCGGCGGCGGCGAACTCGGCTGCGAGATCGCGGAAGTGGCAGGCCTCGGCGGTGCAGCCGGGGGTGAGGGCGGCGGGGTAGAAGAAGAGCACCACCGGTCCCTCGGTGAGCAGTTCGGTGAGGCTGCGGGTGGTGCCGGTCTCGTCCGGCAGTGTGAAGTCCTCGACCTTGTCGCCGACCTTCAGCTGTGCGCTCATGCCCGGCCCTCCGAGTTCTTCGCGACGCCCCGGGCCCACAGCACGAGGGGGATCTGCAACGGCAGCCGGCCGATGGCCACGGCCTTCTGCTGGGTGGGGCGGTGCCGCCAGTCGACGGCCATCTTCACGTTCGCGGGGAACACGCCGACGAAGAAACCGGCGGCTGCCAGCGCGGCGACCTTGCGCGTGCGCGGCAGTGCCACCCCGGCCGCGAGCGCGAGCTCGGCGACGCCACTGGCGTACGTCCAGGTCCGGGGCTTTCCCGGCAGGGCGCGCGGCACGACCGCGTCGAACTGGCGCGGGACGGCGAAGTGGGCGACCCCCGCGGTGGCCAGCAGGCCGGCGAGCAGCAGGGGTGAGCGTTCGGACCGGGGCACGGATCCTCCTTGGATGGCCTGCCGCCGGATGCTACCGGAGGGTAGGTCACGGTCCGCCACCCGCCCCTGGCCGGGCATCAGCCCTGCTCCGTGCGGCGGTTGTGGGTTCCCGGCGTGTGTCCGAAGGAGCGGCGGAAGACGTCGATGAAGGCGCTGGCGGAGGACCAGCCGCAGCGGTGGGCGACGACGGTGACGGGGATGCCCTCGGCCAGCAGCCGCAGCGCGTGGTACAGGCGCGACTGGGTGCGCCACTGCGGGAAGGTCATGCCGAACTCGGCCCTGAAGAGCCGGCTGAGGGTGCGTTCGCCGGCCCCGGTCGCGGCGCCGAGCGCGGCGAGGGTGCGCGAGTCGGCCGGGTCGGCGTGGACCAGGGCGCAGACCGCGGCCAGGCGTGGATCCGCGGGTGTGGGCAGGCGCAGGGGCTGCTGGGGCGAGGCGCGCAGCTGGTCGCGCAGGACGGCGAGCAGGCGGCGGCGCTCGGGGCTGTCGTCTGCCGGGTCGCGGGTGTAGGCGAGGATCAGCTCGCGCAGGAGCGGGCTGACGGCGAGCACGGTGGGGGCGTCGAGGCCGAGCGAAGCGAGATGGGGGTACCCCCGGACGGAGTCCGGGGGAGGGTTGTCTTCGGCGGGCAGGCCGACCAGGTACAGGTCGAGGTGGCCGTGGGCGCGATGCGCGTGCACGGTGCCGGCGGGGACCCAGATGGCGCGGTTGCCGGGGGCGAACCAGGTGCCGGAGTCGGTGGTGACGGCGAGGACGCCGGAGCCCGCGTAGACGATCTGGTGATCGTCGTGCCGGTGCGCGTCGATGCGTTCCCCGGCGGCCAGGACCTTGGTGCGGGTCGGCGCGGTCGGCATGTGGCGGATGTCCGGCATACTTCGGCAGATTTTCGGAAGCGGGCCACGACCGGGCGCGGCGACGATCGCGGGGTGACCGAGAAACGCGATCGAGCGATCACCCTGATGTCCCTGGGCCATGCCTGTGTCGACGTGTACCAGGGCGCCGTCGCGGCCCTCGTCCCCTTCTTCGTCGCCGAGCGCGCCTACAGCTACGCCGCCGCCTCGGGCGTCGTGCTGGCGGCGTCGCTGCTGTCGTCGGTGGTGCAGCCGCTGTTCGGGGCGCTCACCGACCGGTGGGCGGTGCCCTGGCTGCTGCCGCTGAGCGCGCTGTTGGGCGGCGCGGGGGTCGCGCTGAGCGGGGTCATGGGTTCCTACGCGCTCACGTTGGCGGTGGTGGCCGTGTCGGGGATCGGGGTCGCCGCGTACCACCCGGAGGCGGCACGCGCGGCCCGCGCCGCCTCGCGAGGCAGTCATACGGCGATGGGCTGGTTCTCTCTCGGCGGCAACGTCGGATTCGCGCTCGCACCGCTGCTGGTGGCGGCGGTGATCGCCACCGGCGGACTGCGCGCTTCTCCCCTGCTGGTCGTACCGGCCGTCGCGGGGGCGGCGCTGTGCGCCGCGGCGGTGCGCAGGGCGGCGGACCGTGGCGCGACCGGGCCCAGGGCCGAAGGGGCCGGCACCGACGACTGGCCGTCGTTCCTGCGGCTGTCCGGCGCCATCGTGTGCCGGTCGATCGTGTTCGTCGGCCTGAGCGCGTTCGTCTCGTTGTACGTCCGTCAGCGCACCGGCGGCGGGGACGTGGCCGGCACGGCCGCACTGTGCGTGCTCTACGCGGGCGGAGCGGTGGGCACCGTGGCCGGGGGCCGGCTCGCCGAGCGGTACGGGCGCATCACGGTCGTACGGCGCGCGTATGCGCTGTCCGTGCTCGCGGTGGCCGGGGTGGTGCTCGTTCCCGGACCGGCGGTGTATCTGTTCGTCGCCCTCACGTCGGCCGGCCTGTATGTCCCGTTCTCGCTGCACGTCACGCTCGGCCAGGACTACCTGCCCCGCCGGGTGGGCACTGCGAGCGGTGTCACGCTGGGGCTCGCCGTGAGCGTGGGCGGTCTCGCCGCCCCGGTGATCGGCGCGCTGGCCGACGCCACCTCGCTGCGCACGGCGCTCGTCCCGCTGATCGCTCTTCCCGTGCTGGGACGGCTGCTGCTGCGCGGGCTGCGGGAGCCTGCCTCGCCCGGACAGGCGCAGCCCGACGCCGCGCCGGCGTCCGACGCCCCCGGCCACCGCCCTCGCACCGCGTCGGCGTGAGAGGGCAGCGGCGGGCCGGTCAGACGGTGCCGGCGGGCTGCTGTTCGGTGTCCTCGTCGACGGCGTGGGCGAGGAAGTCGTCGACCATGCGGTGGAAGAGGGTGGCCAGCTGCCGCAGCTCTTCGGGGGTCCAGTCGGACAGGGCGAGCTGCATGCCTCGGGCGCCCGCCTCGCGGACCCGGGCGATGGCCTGCCGACCGGGCTCGGTGAGCTCGATGCGCTGGGCGCGGCGGTCCTGCGGGTCCGGAACCCGGATGACGTAGCCGCTCTTCTGCAGCTGCTGCACCGTGCGCGTCACGTGCGAGGCCTCCACACCGAGCCGGTTGGCCAGCTCCCCGGGACGCAGCGACTCCGAGTCGGCGATCTGGCGCAGCAGCGCCACGGCGGCCCGGTCCAGCGGCACGCCGGCCAGGGCCATGAGCCGGTCGTGCTGCCGGGCCCGCGTGCTGAGATAGGTGATGCGGGTGAGCGCGCGCTCGATCTCGATCACTTCCGGGGACGCGGGCGTGTCGGGTAGTTCGGGGAGCGGTGGTGTGGACATGGGGCCACTTTACCATCTCATTGCGTAACTCAATTAATTTACGGCGCCGCCGACACGGAGATCTGCTGCCCTGGCATGCACCGCCTCCAGCCAGTTCGAGCCGGACGCGATCGCCTGTCGCCACTGTCTGATCGCTCGGGGCGGCATGCCCACAGCGAGCGCGCCGGTGACGCGGTCGCCGGTGCGGTAGGCGGCGACGAACCGGCGTTCCGTCAGATCTCCGTCGACGATCGCGACTTCGTCGTGGCCGCGCAGGCAGCCGTACGCCTGGATCTTCAGGTCGTACTGGTCGGACCAGAAGTACGGCACCGGCGCGAACGGCTTGCGCGCGTCAGGGTTGATCAGGTTCCGGGCGGCTGCCATCGCCTGCTCGGCGGCGTTGGTGCGGTGCTCGATCCGCATCGACTGCCCGAACAGCGGGTTGTGCCAGCGGGCGACGTCGCCGGCGGCGTAGACGTTGCGCGCGGCCTCGCAGTACTCGTCGCACATCACGCCGTCGCCGACGGTGAGCCCGCTGCCGTCCAGCCAGTCGGTGTTGGGCAGCGACCCGACCGCGATCAACACCTCGTCGGCGTGGACCAGTTCACCGTCGGCGAGCCTTACGCCGCCCTCGGTGACCTCGGTGACGGTGACGCCGCAACGGAGGTCCACGCCCCGTTCCAGGTGGGCTCGCGTCAGCATCTCGCCGACCTGCGTGCCGACGGCGTGCGCCAGCGGCACCGGGGCGGGTTCGAGGAGCGTGACGTCGCAGCCCAGCCGCCAGGCGACCGCGGCGGCCTCGGCCCCGAGGAACCCGGCACCGACCACGACCAGTCGCCTTCCCGGGGTCAGCCGGTCCCGCAGCCGCAGGGCGTCGTCGAGGGTGCGCAGCACATGCCCACCCTGCCCCGCCAGCCGACGCGGGCGTACGCCGGTGGCCAGGATCAGTCCGTCGTACGGCACCAGGGACCCGTCGGCCAACTCCACTGCGCCGTCGGCGAGTCGCAGGCCCGTGGCGGCCACGCCGAGGCGCAGGTCGAGGCCGAGGCCGGCCAGGTCGTCAGGAGCGCGCAGCGCCAGCCGCTCGGGCTCCCACTCGCCGGCCAGCACCTGCTTGGACAGCGGGGGGCGGTCGTACGGGGCGAGCGGTTCGTCGCCCACGAGGGTGAGCGTGCCGACGTAGCCCTCGCGGCGGAGCGTCTCGACGGCCGCGAGTCCGGCGGCCGAGGCACCCACGACGACGATGCGCCTCACTGGTCCACCAGCCGTATCGCGGCGGCCGGGCAGATCGCGACGGCCTCGCGTACGCCGTCGAGGTGCTCGGCGGCGGGCTGCGCGTCGAGCAGGATCGCGATGCCGTCGTCGTCCTGGTCGAACACGTCCGTCGCGGCGAGCACGCACTGTCCGGACGCGACGCACTTGTCCGCTTCCAGCTCCACCTTCATGACCGGATTCCCTTCTTCGATCGGGGTTCTGTTCGGGGTTCTGTTCGTGTGCGGGTGAGGGGAGCCGTCACCAGGAGACGGGCAGCTCGTGGACGCCGTAGATGAACGCGTCGGTCTTGAAGCGGACGTCCTCGATCGGGGCCGCCAGTTTCAGCGTCGGGATGCGCTTGTAGAGCGTGCTGTAGACGACCTGGAGTTCCATCCGGGCCAGCGGCTGGCCCAGGCACTGGTGGACGCCGAAACCGAAGGCGACGTGGCGGCGGGCGTCGCGGGTGAGGTCGAGGCGGTCGGGGTCGGCGAAGACCTCGGGGTCGCGGTTGCCGATCTCGTTGACCATGATGACGCCCTCGCCGGCCTTGATCACCTGGCCGCCGATCTCGATGTCCTCGGTCACGGCACGGCGCCGGCCCAGGTGGGTGATGTGCAGGTAGCGCAGGAGCTCCTCGACGGCCCCGGCGACGAACCCGGGGTCGTCGGTCTCGCGCAGCAGGGCCAGCTGGCCGGGGTTCTGGAGCAGTGCCAGGGTGCCGAGCGCGATCATGTTCGCGGTGGTCTCGTGGCCCGCGATCAGCAGGAGCAGGGCCATCTCGGTCGCCTGCTGGTGGGTGAGTTCACCGGCGGTGATGCGACCGGCGATGCTCGACAGCAGGTCGTCCTTCGGCTCGGCGAGCCGCATGCCCAGGAGTCCGGCGAGGTAGCCCGCGACATCACGGCTCGCCGTGCCGCGCTCCTCGGGCGTGGCAGTCGTGCGGACCATGGTCCTGGTGTGCTCCTGGAAGAAGTCGTGCTCCTCGTAGGGCACGCCCAGCAGCTCGCAGATGACCAGCGACGGGATCGGCAGCGCGAACACGTCCACCAGGTCCACCGGGGACGGGCCGGCCAGCATGTCGTCGATCAGGCCGTCCACGATGCGCTGTACGGCGGGCCGCAGCGCCTCGACCTTCTTGACCGCGAACGGCGCCGTCACCATCCTGCGCAGCCGGGCGTGTTCGGGGTCGTCCATCATGATGAAGCTGAGCTTGCCCTCGCCGGCCTCGGGGCTGGCCTTGGTGGGATAGCCGGCACTGTCGGTGTCGGCGCTGACGCGCGCGTCGCCCAGCAGGGCCCGCTGCTCGGCGTACCGGGTGACGAGCCAGGGCTCACTGCCGTCCCACAGCCGCACCTTGGTCAGCGGGCCCTGTGCCTGCAGGTCCTTGAGCGCGGGCGGCGGGTCGAAGGGGCAGCGGGAGTCCCTGGGCATCGGGAACTCGGGGACGGCGTCCAGCGCTTCGGGCACGGGGTCGGTCAGGATGTCGGCCATGGTTCTCCTCGGATGTGGGGGCTCCGGGTGGGGTGGAGCGCCGGGGCGAAGGGGTCGAGGCCTCGATGAGCACATGCAAACAGAGGGGTCTGACGCGACCCGGTCAGTTTCCTGACAGGAGGCTGACGTGGCCCAGATCACAGGGGCGCCGGGCTCAGGGTCGGTTCTCGGCCCGGCCCAGCCAGTAGCCGAAGCCCCGGCGCGTATGGATCAGCGCGGAGGCATCCCGGTCCACCTTGCGGCGCAGCCGGGAGACGAGCTGCTCGATCGCGTTGTCGCCGCGGTGGTCTCCCCAGACGTGGCGGCAGATCTGCTCCTTGGACAGCACCCGGTGCGCGTTGACCAGGAGATGGCGCAGCAACCGGTACTCCGCGGGCGTGAGTTCGAGGTCCCGGGTCCCGCGCCTCGCCCCGCACAGCGAGTCGTCCATCACGAGGTCCTCGTACTGCAGCGGATGCCCCCTTGACGGGCCGGGCCGGGCGCCCCGCAACAACACCTGGATCCTGGCGAGGACCTCGGCCACCCGGAAGGGCTTGGTGACGTAGTCCCGCTCCCCCGGCCCGAGTTCGGGTACGAGCCGGTGCAGGGAGTCGGTCCCGCTGAGCAGCAGGACGGGCGGGCGATACGGAAGCCGCGGCCGGCGCTCCCGACTGAACCGCCCCATGTCCGGCACATCGGTGTCGAAGACGACCAGCTGGAACCGCCGCTTCGCCATCCACGCCAGCGCGTCGACGCCGGTGCCGGCCAGACTGATCCGGTAACCGGCCAACTCGAGGGTGGTCGAGAGCAGTTCGGCGAGATCGGCTTCCCCGGCCACGACCAGGATGCGCTGACCTGCACCGCGGGCCAGGGCAAGTCGGCTGTCAAGGGCTGCGGCGGCGGGGGGTGGCAGCTCCGGGGCGGGCCTGCGCGACGGTAGGGCTGTGGGCTCATCGGGGGCCGCGCGGCCGACTGCGGGCGACTGCGGAGCGGGCTCGCTCGCGAGGACTGGTACCTCATCACCGGCGCCCCGCGCAATCGCGCCTGTCTCCGGGCGGGCGCCAGGCACCATCGCCCACCCCTCCCAGTCGGCCTCGCGCACGACAGCGGGACCCTCCTGAACAGCGCCCCGCACCGGGCCCACTGCCCCGTCGGCGACACCCCGCGCAGCGACGGGCGCCCCCAGGGCCGCGCCGCGCGCAGAGGCGAATGGCTCATCACCCGCGCACCCCGCACAGGCGGGTGGTCCCTGAGGGGGGCCGTCCTCGGGCGGGGTCGTCTGCGTCGGGTTCATAACCCGCCTTGCCCGGCGACGCGGTGACGGGTTTGGACGGGAGTCGGTTTCACCGTCGTACTCCTTCGTGGTGCTCGGTGCGCGATGGTGTCAGCGGGCCGGTGTGACGGGTGCCAGCCACATGCCGACGACCGCGTCGGCGAGGCCCGTGGCGGCGTCGTCCCAGCTGGAGCGTGGGGTGGGGGTGTGCTCGGCGAGCGCGCGTTCGCGGTCGGCGGCCACGTGGACGATCAGGTGGCGGACCATTTCACCGCGCTCGGCGCTCACCTCGGCCGGGAGTTCGGGCAGGCACCGCTCGAGGCCCTCGATGATCGTCTGGAGGGACGGGGAGGTGAGGGCCTCCTCGACCATGATCCGATGCAGCGCGGGGTCGGAGACGACCTGGGCGCAGAACCGCGCGTACCAGGTGGGGCTGCCGAGTGCGGCGAGGTGTTCGAGCGCCGGGCGTACCAGGCAGTCCACCCAGCCGCGCACGTCGTCGGGGTCCGCCAGGTCGGCGAGCAGCCGGGCGCGGATCTCCTCGATGCGCGCGGCGTGCTTACGGACGATGGCGCGGACCAGGTCGGCCTTGGTCCCGAAGTGGTAGCCGACCGCGGTGTTGTTGCCCTGCCCCGCGGCCTCGCTGACCTGACGGTTGGACACCGCGTACACACCGTGCTCGGCGAAGAGCCGCTCGGCCGCGGTCAGAAGCAGCTCCCTGGTTGCGTTGACCTGTTCCTCCCGCAGCGTCCTGCCTGCCATGTTCACCACCGCACCGGGACTTCGCAGAGCACCGCGACGCCAGTCCCTCGAGCCGCTCGCGGTTTCACAGACCTACAATCTAAGTCACTTGATTGAACGACGACGGTTGGCATGGGCGATGGACATGGTGGAGCGGGCCGCACCAGCACCTCGGGTGCCCGCGCCCCGGCGTGCAGGGACCGGGTCACCTGGCGTCACAGGCATGCGGGCGACGCTGCGGCAGGCCGGACGTGCGACGGTCCATCTGACGGTGGCCGCCGCGGTGGCCTTCGGGACGTACCTCTTCATCACCGTGCTGCTGATCACCGCCATAGGGACGGTCGCGGTGATCGGTGCCTGGCTGCTGCCCGAGACGGTTCTGCTCGTGCGGCGGATCGCCGGGGCGAAGCGGCGCCTGACGACCGCCTGGACGGGGCGGGAGATCCCCGAGGCCTACCAGATCATCGACGGCCCGCTGACCGAACGGCTGCGGACGGCCGTACGCGATCCCGGCACGCTCACCGACCTGCGTTGGATGGCCGCCTACTACGTCTACGGCGCGCTGCTCCTCCTCGCCCTCCCGCTGTGGCCCGTCGGGCTGGTCGTGGACGGCGTGGGCTGCGGGCTGCTGGGCAGACGGGCCGTCGTCCTGCCGTGGATCTCGCGTCTTGCGGACCGGGAGGCCGACTGGTCGACGTCGCTGCTCCGGCCGTCGCCCAAGGCGCTGCTCGCCGCCCGGGTCGAGCGGCTGACCGCGACCCGGGCCGACGCGATCGCCGCGCACGGCGCCGAGCTGCGCCGCATCGAGCGGGACCTGCACGACGGCACGCAGGCCCGGCTGGTGGCGCTGTCCATGCGGATCGGCCTCGCCAAGCGTGCCTACGACCATGATCCGGGCGCCGCACGCAGGTTCCTGGACGATGCCCAGGAGCAGGCCGAGCAGGCGCTGACCGAGCTGCGGCACGTGGTCCGCGGCATCCATCCGCCGATCCTGACCGACCGCGGCCTGGTCGGTGCGGTGCGCGCGCTGGCCGCCGGCGCCGGGCTGCGGGTGACCGTGGATGTAGCGGGGCTTGAGGAGGACGGCCCGAGGGCCCCGGCGGCCGTGGAGGCGGCCGCCTACTTCGTGGTCGCCGAGGCCCTGACGAACGCCGCCAGGCACAGTGGCTCGCCCACGGCGTCGGTGCGGATCGCCCGTATGCGGCGCGGGCTCCGGGTCGAGGTGGCCGACCAGGGTCACGGCGGGGCCCGTGAGGCGAGCGGTTCGGGACTGCTGGGGATGCGGCGCCGGGTGGCGGCCCTCGACGGGTCGGTGCTGATGTCGAGCCCCGCCGGTGGGCCGACGGTGATCGAGGTGGAGCTGCCGTGCGTGTGGTGAGCCCGCGACAGCGCGGGGGCCCGGCCCGGGCTGTCCTGCTCGGGGATGACCTGACGCACGGCAGGTACTGCGTTCCGAGTAGGCGGGAATGTCGGCAGCCGCACGACGACATCGCGCACCGATCCGGGAAGACTGAGGCCTGTCCAACGATCCGGAACCGGAAGACTCCCCGCCCATGACCATCCGCGTCCTGCTCGCCGACGACCAGGCCCTGCTGCGGGCCACGTTCCGGATCCTCATCGACTCCTGCGCCGACATGGAGGTGGTCGGGGAGGCCACCGACGGCGCAGAGGCCGTCGACCTCGCCCGAACGCACCGTCCCGACCTGGTCGTCATGGACATCCGCATGCCCGGCACGGACGGCCTTGCCGCCACGTCCGCGATCTGCGCCGACCCGGACCTCACGGCGGTGCGGGTGCTGATCCTCACGACGTTCGAGATCGACGAGTACGTCGCGCAGGCGTTGCGCGCCGGGGCGAGCGGCTTCCTCGGCAAGGACGTCACCGCGGACGTGCTGCTCGAAGGCATCCGGACGGTGGCCGCCGGCGAGTCCCTGCTCTCCCCCACCGCGACCCGCACGCTGATCACGCGGTTCCTTGCCTCCCCCGCCGAGAGCTCGCAGTCGGCCGCGCCCGAGCACCTCGCCGCTCTCACCGCCCGCGAGCGGGAGGTCATGGCGTGGGCGGCCGAGGGCCACTCGAACGAGGAGATCGCCGAGAAGCTCTTCGTCAGCCCGCTGACCGTGCGCACCCACGTCCACCGCGCCATGACGAAGCTGGGCGCCCGCGACCGGGCCCAACTCGTCGTGATGGCCTATCAGTCGGGCCTGGTGCGGGCCGTACCGCCGGGCGGCGACCACTGAGGTCCCGGCCGCCGTTCAGGTAAAGCCGCCGTTCAGGCGAAAACGGCCGCCAGGGTGCGTGGCGGCGGGCCAGGCCGTCGACAACTGACCCGTGAGCCTGCCGCTGATCCATCCGATGCTCGCCACGCCCGGCACCCTGCCGCCCACGGCGCAGGACGCACGCTGGGCGTACGAGACCAAGCAGGACGGCCAGCGGGCGGTGATCTATCTGGAAGGGGACGGCAGCCTCCTGCTGCGCGCCCGCTCCGGCGAGGACATCACGGCCGCCTATCCCGAACTGCGGCCGCTGGGCAGCGCTCTCGGCACCACACCCGCCGTACTCGACGGGGAGATCCTGGCGCTGGACGAAGAGGGCCGCGCCGACTTCCAGTTGCTGCAGTCCCGCATGGGCCTGGCACACGCCCCCGCGCGTGCCGCCCGCATGGCCGCGCGGACCCCGGTCCACCTGGTGCTCTTCGACGTACTGCATCTGGCGGGCGGCTCCCTGCTCAAGGTCCCCTACTCCCGGCGGCGCGGGCGGCTGGAGGGGCTCGGCCTGGACGGGCCGTTCTGGTCGACGCCGGGCGCGCTGGTGGGACACGGCGCGCAGGCGCTGGCGGCCACCCGCGAGCACGGGCTGGAAGGGCTGGTGTGCAAGCGGCTGGACTCGGTGTACGAGCCCGGGGTGCGCTCCCGCGCCTGGATCAAGATCCGCAACATGCGCAGCGAGGACGTGATCGTCGGCGGCTGGCTGCCCGGCAAGGGACGGCTCACCGGGCTGCCGGGCGCACTGCTGGTCGGCCAGTACGCGGCCCGCCGGCTGCGCTACGTGGGCGGGGTGGGCACCGGCTGGAGCGAGGCCGAACGGGCGCACCTGGCCGAGCTGTTGCGGGCGTCCGAGACGGACACCTGCCCCTTCGACCCCGCCCCGCGCGTGCCTGGCGCGCACTGGGTGCTGCCCCGGCTGGTCGGCGAGGTCCGCTACAGCGTCCGCACCCGGTCCGGGATGCTGCGCCAGCCGTCCTGGCTGCGACTGCGGCCGGACCTCACGCCGCAGGACGCGTCGGCCGACCTCCCCGACGACATCTGACGCGCACGCCTCGCACCCGCGCCTGACACGGACGGCTGACACGGACCTCCGGCCCACAGGTTGGGTGGCAACTATTGCGCTGCCCTTCACTCGCCGGTACGCCCGTGGCCCTTGGCGCGTAAGTGAAAACCCGGGATCCTGAACTGCCTTTCCCCCCACAGCCGTTGGGCTGCGCCTGGACCCCGAGGAGACGCAGTGTCGTCACAGACGTTCCGTACGCATGGCAAGAGATGGCTCACCGGTCTGGTCGGTGCCGCCGCGCTGGTCGTCGCCTTCCCCAGCGTCGCCTTCGCCGCCCCTCCGGGGGCACTGCCCGCCAACGCCGAATCGGCCGAGAAGACGTACCAGCCGGCGTTCGACTACGACACCGACGGCTGCTACTCCACCCCGGCCATCGGCCCCGACGGAACCGTCAACGGCGGCCTCAACCCGACCGGTGCGCTCAACGGCAACTGCCGGGACGCCTCGGACCTCGACAACACCAACGGCTACTCCCGCTACAAGTGCAACAACGGCTGGTGCGCCTACATGTACGGCCTGTACTTCGAGAAGGACCAGGCGGTGGCGGGCAGCAGCATCGGCGGGCACCGGCACGACTGGGAGCACGTCGTGGTGTGGGTGCAGAACAACGCGGTGCAGTACGTCTCGACGTCCAACCACGGCTCGTTCACGATCAGCCCCGCGTCGTCGGTGCGCTTCGACGGCACGCACGCGAAGATCGTGTACCACAAGGACGGCATCAGCACGCACTGCTTCCGGCTCGCGAACTCGGGCGACGAGCCGCCGGAGAACCACAAGGGCACTTGGCAGTACCCGCCGCTGGTCGGCTGGAACGGCTACCCGGCGGGCGTGCGCGACAAGCTGGTCGCGTACAACTTCGGCAGCGCCAACTTCGGTCTGAAGGACGGCAGCTTCGCCAGTCACCTGGCCTCGGCGAAGCCGTCGGGGATCGCGTTCGACCCCAACGCCTGATCGCTTCGACCGCCACCTGAGCCCGAGTCACATCGGGCGCGGGACCTAAGCCCCCCGGCACCCGGGCTTCCGTCCCGCGCCCGATCCCTTGCCACCCGTGTGCGGCATAGCGTCCGGTTCATGGACACGATCGCCACGAGCGGACACTTCGAAGAAGCCCTTGAACGCCTCCACGCATCCGGTCCGGAACGAGAGGGCTGGCTGTCCAACCACGCTCCCATGGTCGTCGAAGCCCTCGCCGCCCACGGACACGCGGGCGCCGTCCACCGCTGGGTGGACCTCTACCGGGACAAGCTGGAGGACTTCCCCGACCGCGTCGCCCCCGTCACGGACGACAACTGGCGTGCGGCGCTGGGGGATCCGCGGCGGATCACGGACTGGACCGACCACTACTCCCGCGTGCTCGCCGAGCGTGGGTGGCGCAGCGTCCTCGCCGAGTGGTGGCCGCGCCTGCTGCCCGGCCTGTACGGCGGCGCCACCCACACGGTCATCCGTGTCGGTCATGCCGTGCGCGCCCTCGAATCGGGCGAGAACGCTCCCCGGCTCACCGAACTCGGGCACGCGCTGGGCTACTGGGCGGCACGGCATCAGCCGGTGACCGGCGTCGTCCCGCTGCCCGGCGCGCCGACGGCCACGGCCGCGCTGGACGCCGTACCCGCCATCGAGGCGGGGCACTTGGGATTCCGCGACCGGCTGTCCGCCGTACGCCGGCTGCCCGCCTGGGCGGACGACGTGACCGACCCGGAGACGGCACGCGAGCGGCTCACCGAACTCGTGCACGCCGCGACCCACCGCTACGCCACCCACGGCCACGGCGAGCCGACCATGCTCGTACACGCGGCCACGGCGCCCAACGCCGTCCTGCGCACACTGGATTCGCTGCCCCGCGACCAGTGGGTGCCGAGCCTGCGGGCGGCATGGACGGCGTCCGCGGCGGTCACCGCGATGTACGCCCCCGCCGAGGCCGTCGCCTACACCCCCGCTGCCCGGCTGACGCGCGAGGAGGTGATGGAGCGGGCCCTCGCCCACGGCGACGAGCACGTCATCAAGCTCACCGACACCGCGCTGGACATCGGCGACGAAGCCGCCCTCGCGGCGGCCCAGCGTGCCGTCGAGATCAGCCCGCCCCTGGTGTGAACCGCCCGTCCGACAGCGCGTCTCCCAGTGCCGTTCGCCCGTACAGCACGTAGTGGCCCTGACGCCGCGACTCCAGCAGGCCCGACTCCCGCAGCACCGTCAGATGGGCCGACACGGTCGACGCGGCCAGGCCATGGCGGCGCGCGAGGTCCGTCGTCGAGGCGGGCGCCGTGAGGCCGGTGAGGACGGCCGCACGCTGGTGGCCGAGGAGGCGGGCGAGTGCCTCCGGCGGACGTGGCGCCGGGGTGGTGTGCAGGCGGCCCATGCCCCGGGCGGGGTAGATGACCGTCGGCTGCCAGGGGCGGGCGAAACCGCTCACCACGTCCGGCCACACGAACACGCTCGGCATGAGCAACACGCCCCTGCCGTCGGGCCGTTGGGCCTCCGCCACGTCGACGTACCTGCGCAGCGTGAGCGTGTGGCCGGCCCAGTCCACGGCCGGGTGCAGGCCGGTGAGCAGCGCGTCGAGGCCGCCGTCCGCGGCCCGGCGCGAGCGGTGCGCGATGTCCGCCTCCAGAACGGCACGGTGGCGCGGCCAGTCCGGGGCGAGCAGGGCGTGCCAGGCCTGCTCGGTGAGGTCGGCCAGGCGCCGGACGGTGGCGGCGGGGTCGTCGAGCGCGGCGCGCCCTCGGGGCGACTCGGCGAGTCCGGGAGTGCAGGCCAGCGAGCGGGCCATCTCCGCGTGGGCCAGGGCGGGATCGGTGGCGCGCATTCTCGCCAGCTCCTCCTCGACGCTGGGGTAGGGCTCCTGCGGCGGCGGGCCGAGGAAGTCCGGGGTGTACCCGCCGACGGGCGGGATGAACAGCCACAGATCCGCCAGGTCGAGACCGGCGACAAATCGGCGCATACGGCGCAGCCAGCCGCGGTGATAGCCGTGCCGGGCAGGCCGACGAAGCATGCGCAGCGCCTCGTGGGTCTGGCACAGCGGCGAGATCGCGAACCGGCAGCGCGTGAGGTCGGCGGTGCCGAGGTGCAGGGCGAGCGGCATGGCGACCCCCGTCGTGAGCAGCGATTCGTCCTGGACCGAAAGAGTAGAGGGGCGCGCCGCGGGCCCCGCACGCTTGGCCCGACTCCCCGGCCGGAAAGGCGGATCGATGGGCAACGAACGTCCGGCACCCTGGCGGCGTGCCGCCGTCGTCGCGGCGCTGATGCTGGCGGCGTTCACCTTCAACACCACCGAGAACCTGCCGGTCGGCCTGCTCTCGCTCATGGCGGACGACTTGCGCGTGTCACTCACGGCCGTGGGCGCCCTCGTCACCGGGTACGGCCTGACCGTGGCCGCCGTGTCCCTGCCTCTCGCTCATGTCACCCGGTCCGTGCCGCGCCGGTATCTGCTCGCCGGGCTGCTGGGGCTGCTCGCCGTGGGCAGTTGGGTGTCGGCGCTGGGCGGCGTGTCGTACGGGGTGCTGCTGGCGGCGCGGGTGGCGACGGCGTTGGCGCAAGCGGTGTTCTGGTCGGTCATGGGGCCGGTCGCGGTCGGCCTCTTCCCGCCCGAGCGCCGGGGGCGGATCATCGGGCTGCTGTCCGTCGGTGGTTCCCTCGCCACGGTTGCCGGGGTGCCGGCGGGGACCTGGCTCGGTGGGCACACCGGCTGGCGGACGCCCTTCGCTCTGCTCGGCGTGCTCGCTCTCGTCTCGCTCGTGGTCATCGGCGCCCTGCTGCCGTTGTCCCGGCCACAGGACGGCCACTCGGCGTACGGCGGCGCCCCCGACCGGCGCAGGTTCCTCGTCGTGCTGACCGTCACCGTCCTGTCGGTGACCGGTGCCTTCGCCGGGTTCACCTACATCGTCGCCTTCCTCGACGAGGTCAGCGGGTTCCGCGAGGACGCGGTGAGTGCCGTGCTGCTGGCGTTCGGCGGGGCGGCGCTGGCCGGGGTCACGATCGCCGGACCGCTCCTCGACCGGTTCCCACGTGCCACGCTGACCGTACCGGTGGCGGCCCAGGCGGCGGCGCTGCTCTGCCTCCACGTGACGGGCCATGTCCGGGCGGCCGCCGTCGTACTGGTCATGCTGCTGGGTGCCTCGGTCGCGACCGTCTTCATGGCGACGCAGAGCCAGGTGCTCCAGGTGGCCCCGGGCCGCACCGAGACCGCCCTCGCCGCCAACTCGGCCGCCTACAACGCGGGTATCGCCGCCGGTGCGCTGTTCGGGGGCGTGCTGCTGCCGGCGGTCGGATTGCGCGGGACGGTCCTGGTCGGCGGGCTGCTCACGCTGGGGGCGCTGGCGGTGCTGACGTGGCCGGTGCGCGGGGACGTCCAGGACCGGGCCGACGGCGAGGGGCGGACGAGCGGCAAAGGCCTTGCGGGAGAGGGCAAAGGCCGGGCGCGAATGGGGCAGTACGGTGCGGACTCAGGGTTGTGACGGTCTATCGTGTCCGCATGTCCGTGCCTGAACTGATCCGTATCGTCTCCCGCGACTCGCCGATGGCCCTCGCCCAAGTGGAGCGTGTCCGCGCCGAGTTGGCGGTCCTGCACCCCGGCGTGCGCACCGAGGTCGTGCCGGTGAAGACGACCGGTGACAAGTGGATGGGGGATCTGTCCCAGGTCGAGGGCAAGGGGGCGTTCACCAAGGAGGTGGACGCGGCGCTGCTGGCGGGTGAGGCCGATCTCGCGGTGCACTGCGTCAAGGACATCCCCGCCGACCGGCCGCTGCCCGCGGGGACGACCTTCGCGGCGTTCCTGAAGCGGGACGACATCCGGGACGCCCTCATCCACCCCGGCGGTCTCACCCTGGACGAGCTCCCGCCCGGAACCCGGATCGGCACCTCCTCGGTGCGCCGGGTCGCCCAGCTGGCCGCGACTCACCCGCACCTCGAGTGCGTGCCGTTCCGCGGCAACGCCAACCGGCGGCTGGAGAAGCTGGCGGCCGGCGAGGCGGACGCGCTGCTCCTCGCGGTGGCCGGCCTGGAGCGCATCGACCGCACCGATGTGATCAGCGAGGCCCTCTCCCCCGAGGTGATGATGCCGCCGATCGGAGCGGGCATCCTCGCGCTGCAGTGCCGGGAGGGCGACAGCGAGCTCATCGACGCGGTCAGCGGCCTCGGTGACCCGGACACGTACCGGGAGGCGACCGCCGAGCGGATGTTCCTGCATGTCCTGCAGGGGCACTGCAACAGCCCGATCGCCGGGTACGCGCGCGTGGACCGGGGCGGCGAACTGTCCCTGCGGGCGTGCGTGTTCACCCCGGACGGCAAGACGCGGCTGAACGCGCACGAATGGGCCGGCCGGCTGGACCCCGCCACCCTCGGCACGTCGGTCGCCGTCGCGCTGCTGCGTCAGGGGGCCCGCGAGATCATCGACGGCATCCCGCACTAGGTCGTCGAGCGGCCCGTCCGGGCCCGTAACAGGGGCGCCCCTCACCGGGGTGCCCGTCAGGCGGTGCCCTCTTCGGCCTGCTCCCGCAGGAAGTTGCTCACCTGCAGCGCGAGGCCGTCCCGCAGGGTGGCGGCGTGGGCGGCGGAGCCCTCCTGGAGGCCGAGGCCACCGGTCCACAGCCGGCGGTCGGCCCACTCCTCCTCGACGCGCAGCTGGATCTGGACGTCAACCTGGCTCAGGCTCACTTCCGGGCCGGCGGCATACAGCACGGCGGTGGCGCGGCGCAGCGGGTAGACGTCGAAGCCCTCGATGAACTGCGAGTTGCGCCAGTCGATGAACGCCGCCTCACCGTCGCGGCCGATCCGCACGTCGATCTGGCCGTCCTCGAGGTGGATGCCGAGGTGCCGCTCGCCGCGGTTCTCGATGGTGACGCGGACCCTGAAGTAGGCGAGCCCCTCGGCGGCCTCGTCGCGTCCGCGCGGCGGCTCGGCGGCTTCCAGTTGGTGGACGCGGACACGCAGACCGGCATGCTCGTCGTACTCGTGCCAGTCCCCGACCACGTTCGGCTCGTACACAATCCACCTCTCGACCCAGAGAGCTGCTTCCTATCTTTGCGCTCAGTGCACTGTCAAATGAGCAGAATGCGCTGTGGCCAGCCCATTCGCCCCCTTGATCACCGATCAAGCCGTGGACAGGAAGAATCCGCTCGCCGGCCCGGCGGGCCTGTTCACCCACGTGCCGCACATCACGTTCCGCACCAAGATCAGCGGGCCAGCCTGCCCAGCAGCGAGGAGGCGGCGGCGATGCCGAGCGCTGCGGCCACGAGCAGGACGGCGAAGTCGAGCGCGAGGTGGGAGGGGGTGCCGAGGAGGAGGCCGCGCAGGGCGTCGACCTGGTAGCTGAGCGGGTTCGCCTTGCTGATCGCCTGGAGCCAGCCCGGCATCACGGACAGCGGGTAGAGGGCGTTGGAGGCGAAGAACAGCGGCATGGTGATGGCCTGCCCGAAGCCCATCAGCCGGTCGCGGCTGAGGACGATGCCGGCGATGGTCATCGACAGACAGGAGAAGAAGGCCGAGCCGAGGACGACGATCGCTGCGACGCCGAGCAGCTTCAGCGGATTCCAGGTCAGCGCCACACCGAGCACCGCCGCGATGACGATCACGACGACCGCCTGCACCAGGGACTTCACCCCGGCCGCGAACGCCTTGCCGGTGATCAGGGCCGAGCGCGGGGTCGGGGTGACGAGCAGCTTGTTGAGGATGCCGGCGTCGCGCTCCCAGATGATCTGGATGCCGTAGAAGATGGCGATGAACATCGCGGACTGGGCGATGATGCCGGGGGCCAGATAGTCGACGTAGGGGATGCCGTCGGTGGGGATCGCCTTGATCCGGGTGAAGGTCTGGCCGAAGATCAGCAGCCAGAGGGCGGGCTGGACCGCGCGGGTGTAGAGCTCGGTGCGGTCGTGACGCAGCTTCTGCAGCTCGACGGCGCACATGGCCAGGACCCGGGCGGGCAGCACCCGCCAGCCGGCGCGGGGCTCGGGCGGCCGTAGGAGCAGGTCGATACCGTCGGCTCGGTCCCGGTCAGCCGACACGGCGTGCGGTGCGGCGGGTGCTTCGGACATCGCGGAAGTCTCCTGAACTGTCGTCGAGCCCGCTGCCGGCGATGTCCCGGAAGACGTCCTCCAGCGTGGGCAGCGGTTCGGTGCCGGCGGCCCCCGCGGCACGCCGGCGCGCGCCCAGCCCCTGCCTGAGCTCGTCCGGCGTGCCGAGGGCCCGGATGCGGCCGTGGTGCATCAGGCCGACCCGGTCGCAGTACTGGTCGGCCTCGTCCATGTAGTGGGTGGTGACCAGGACCGTCATGCCGGTGGCGGAGCGGACGGCGTTGATGTGCTCCCACACTCCGGTACGGGCGATCGGGTCGAGGCCGATGGTGGGCTCGTCGAGGATCAGCAGCCGGGGTGCGCTGACCAGGGCCTGGGCGAGTTCGAGGCGGCGGACCATGCCGCCCGAGTAGGTGCCCGCGAGGCGGTCGGCGGCGTCGGTGAGGCCGACCGCGGCCAGGGCCTGGCCGACCCGTTCGGCGCGTTCCCGACGGGGCACGTCGAAGACGCGGGCGAAGAGGAGGACGTTCTCGCGGCCGGTCAGGCCCGAGTCGGCGGACAGCTGCTGCGGGACGTAGCCGAGCAGGCGCCGTACGGCCATACGGGCACCTGCCGCGTCGTGCCCGAAGACGCTGACCATCCCTTTGGGCACCGGCAGGAGGGTGGTGATGCAGCGGATCGCCGTGGTCTTTCCGGCGCCGTTGGGGCCGAGCAGGCCGAAGACCTCGCCCTGCGCGACGGTCAGGTCGAGTCCGTCCACGGCGTTGGTCTCACCGAAGGCGTAGGCGAGCCCGGTACAGGCCAAGGCCTCGGCGACAGCGTCGTGTGTCATGGTCGCTCGGTCCCCTCACGCAGTGCGTCAGCCAGTCTGCGCAGCGCAGGGAGCGCCGCGAGCAGCGTCTCCTGGTCCGGCTCGTCGAGGCGGGACACCTCACGGCGTACGAGATCGGCGCGCCGTCTGCGCCACTCACTCAGCCGGGCCTCGGCCGCGGGGGTGGGCAGCAGGCGGGCGGCCCGCCGGTCGGTGGGGTCGGTCTCGCGGCGCAGATAGCCCTGCCGGGCCAGCTGGTTGACCAGCGTGGACACCGAATTGGCGGCCAGGTACAGCTCGTTGGCGGCGTCCGAGATCCGGATGCCGGGCCGCTCCACGACCAACCGCAACAGCTCCACCTCGGCTCCGCGCAGCTGGGGGGCGGTCATGTCGCGCCGCAGCCGGCGCCGGATCAGTCGCTGGACTCCGACGAGCGCGTCGGCGAGTTCCCCGGGGAAGGCCGACTGCTCCGCGGCCTCTTTCACGTCGTCAGCCAGATCATCATGCACGCCTTCGAGGTTACCTCTGTAACAGAGGTAACGGCCTGTCGGGACGGTCAGGGACGCACGAACGACGCACGAACAGACGTAAGGAACAGACGTAAGAACAGTACTCGTATTCACGAATTTTGTTTCAGATGCCCCATCATGTGGAATAGTGGCATATGTGCTTCGGACAGGAGGCACGTCCGTGGGAGCCGGCCCGCCGGGACCCTGGGTGATCTCCTGAGGTCCGAGTGCGTGCCTCTCCTACGGTGTCTTGTCCAGTCGGCACCGCCCGAGGGAGGTGCGCACCCGATGAGTGCCACCACCAGAACGAAGCAGCATCCCCACGACGACGCCCCCGACACCGCGGCGGCCTTCGACCACCTTCTCGGACTGCCCGAAGGGCCCGAGCGCAAGGTGCTCAGGGACGAACTGGTCCAGGCCTGGCTGCCCATGGCCGAGCGGATCGCCGTACGCTTCAAGGGCCGCGGCGAGTCCCTCGAGGATCTCTACCAGGTGGCGGCCCTGGGGTTGGTGAAGGCCGTCGAGCACTACGACCCGGCACGCGGCCACGCCTTCGAGGCGTACGCGGTTCCCACCATCACCGGCGAGATCAAGCGGCACTTCCGCGACCACATGTGGACCCTGCACGTGCCGCGCCGGGTTCAGGACCTGCGCAACCGGGTGCGTAGCTCGATGAAGGAGCTGTCGCAGAGCACCTCGGGGCGCGCGCCCACCGTCGCCGAGATCGCCGAGCACGCGCAGCTGAGCGAGAGCGAGGTGCGCGCCGGGATGGAAGCCCTGGAGTGCTTCTCCGCCCTGTCGCTGGAGGCGGAGATGCCCGGCACGGACGGCTACGCGCTGGGGGACGCCATCGGCGGCCCCGATCCGGCGTACGACGTGGTCATCGACCGCGTGACCGTCAAGCCGTGTCTGCAGCGGCTTCCCGAGCGTGAGCGGACCATCCTCTACCTCCGCTTCTTCGGGGGGATGACCCAGAGCCGCATCGCACAGCAGCTCGGCATCTCGCAGATGCACGTCTCCAGGCTGCTGAGCGGATGCTTCGCCCAGCTGCGCGAGGAGATCCTCGCCGAAGCCCACTGACGCCGCAGGGTGAATCAGTCCTGTGCCGATCCCGGAATCTGCGTCGGGCCGTAACGCTCCAGGGCCTCTTCGAGTTCGACGCGGATCTCCGGCGGCATCTCCCCGTCGCGGCCCCAGACGAGAATCAGCTCCGCGACATGGCGGAGCTTGATGTTCGTGTGCTGGGAGACGTCCTTCAGAACCGCCCACCCCTCGTCCGGTGCCACGCGTCCGAGGGCCACGACCATGCCGATCGCCTGGTCCACGACGGCGTGCGAGACCAGCGCCTCCTTGAGCTGTTCGACTTCCTCTTCCAGCTCGATGATCCGGTCGGTCCCGTCGGCGGGCTCGTGCGGTGTCGCTGCCACGCCACCATGGTCGCCGCTTTGCCTGCCGCGTGCCAGCGAAGCGGAGGGTCGCTCTCCCGGGCTGTTTCGGCGCCACGCCGGGGGTACTCGGCAGGCCCCGGAGCGGATCCGGCTGGACACTGATGGAAGACCGGTGGCCGCCGGTCCGGGCGAGAACCAGGACGCGACTGCCATGAACCACGATGCGAGAAGCTGCAACAGCACGGCCGAGGTCGTGTCCACACACTCCGTGTTCGGTGCACCCTGCTGGGTGAGCCTGACCAGCCGTGATCTCGAGGTCACCCACGGGTTCTACAGCGCCGTGCTGGGGTGGCGCTGGCGGCCCGCCAAGCTGGGCGACCGTTTCTGGGTCGCGCTGGCGGACAGCGTCCCGGTGGCCGGGGTCGCGGCGGTCGCCACGATGTGGCAGATGGCGGTGGCCTGGACCCCCTACTTCGCCGTGCCCAGCGCCGACGAGGCCGTGGCGCGGGTGCAGGAGCGCGGCGGCACCTCGGCCGTCGGCCCGCTCTCCCTGCCGCCGGGGCGCGCGGCGCTGCTGGCCGACCGCGACGGTGCGACCTTCGGGGTCTGGGAGGGCAAGTTGCCCTCCAACTGGGAGACCTGGCGGCGCGCCGCGCCCACCTTCATCCGTCTGCACACCCGCGACGCGTTCGACGCCGCCATGTTCTACGGCGAGGTCCTCGACTGGGCGTCGGAGCGGGCCGGTTGCTGCGAGGTCCGTTACGAGGGCGGCGAGGTCGTGCTGCGCAGCCGGGGCGACGTCGTGGCGCGGATCGAGTCGGGGGCCCTGGAGGCCGCGCCTGATCCGACGATCCGGCCGCACTGGCAGGTGCACTTCGCTGTCGCGGACGTGGGGGCGTGTGCGCGGGATGCTGAGCGGCACGGGGGCAGTGTGTTGTCGAAGGGCAGTGACGAAGCCGTGCTGCGGGATCCTGACGGGGCGCAGTTCACGGTGACGTCGCGGCGTTCTCGGTAGCGCTCTGGAGTGCGGCTACTGGGGTGCCGCGCTGGGTTGGTGGTCGTCTACGGGCTCGTTGTGACCGGTCGCGCCCACGCGGCAGAGCCGCAGATTGACACAGCCCCGCCCCCTCAGGGGCGTTGCCGTGAGGGTGTCGAGAGGAGCAGCAGGCTGCGGCGCTCCACCAGGACGGCCATGTCGGCCTTGTACTCCGACTCGTCAGGGGCGCCCTGCGGTTCGGCGGTGTCGATCAGTGGGGTCCATCGGTCGCCGAACGTCGCGTCCGGGAGCTGGAACTCCACCGGCTCCCAGTAGCTGTTGAGCAGGAGCAGGAAGGAGTCGTCCACCACCGGGCGGCCGCACCAGTCGGGTTCGGCGATGGCGTCGCCGTTGAGGAAGACGGCCACCGAGTGGGCGTCGGGGTCCTGCCAGTCCTCGTCCGTCATCTCGCGCCCGTCCGGCAGCAGCCACACGAGGTCGGGGAGCGGCTGTTCGGGGTGGGTGGCCGTCTCGCCCTTGAAGAAGCGGCGGCGGCGCAGGACGGGGTGAGCAGCGCGCAACCCGATGACGTAACGGGTGAAGTCGGCGAGTGCGCGCTGCTCGTCGGTGAGTCCCCAGTCGATCCAGGAGACGTCGTTGTCCTGGCAGTAGGCGTTGTTGTTGCCGCGCTGGGTGCGGCCGAGTTCGTCGCCGTGGCCGAGCATGGGGATGCCCTGCGAGAGCATCAGCGTGGCGATGAAGTTGCGCTGCTGGCGGGCGCGCAGCCGGCGCACGGCCGGGTCGTCGGTGTCGCCTTCCGCTCCGCAGTTCCAGGACCGGTTGTGGCTCTCGCCGTCCCGGTTGCCCTCGCCGTTGGCCTCGTTGTGCTTGTCGTTGTACGAGACGAGGTCGCGCAGGGTGAACCCGTCGTGCGCGGTCACGAAGTTGACGCTGGCGCGCGGGCGGCGCCTGCTGTGCGCGTACAGGTCGGAGGAGCCGGTCAGCCGGGAGGCGAACTCGCCGAGCGAGTCGGGCTCGCCGCGCCAGAAGTCCCGTACGGCGTCGCGGTACTTTCCGTTCCACTCCGACCACAGCGGCGGGAAGTTGCCCACCTGGTAGCCGCCCTCGCCCACGTCCCACGGCTCGGCGATCAGCTTCACCCTGCTGATCACCGGGTCCTGCTGGATCAGGTCGAAGAACGCCGAGAGCCGGTCCACCTCGTGGAACTGCCGCGCCAGCGTGGCCGCGAGGTCGAAACGGAAGCCGTCGACGTGCATCTCCGTGACCCAGTAGCGCAGCGAGTCCATGATCAGCTGGAGCACGTACGGGTGACGCATCAGCAGACTGTTGCCGGTGCCGGTGGTGTCGTAGTAGTGCGCCCAGTCGCCGTCCACCAGGCGGTAGTAGGAGGCGTTGTCGATGCCGCGGAAGGAGAGGGTGGGGCCCCGCTCGTTGCCCTCGGCGGTGTGGTTGTAGACGACGTCGAGGATCACTTCGAGGCCGGCCTCGTGCAGGGCCTTCACCATCGACTTGAACTCGTTGACCTGCTCCCCGCGGGTGCCGTGGGCGGCGTAGGCGTTGTGCGGCGCGAAGAAGCCGATCGTGTTGTAGCCCCAGTAGTTGGACAGCCCCCGGTCCAGCAGCACGCCGTCCTGGACGAACTGGTGCACCGGCATCAGCTCGACGGCGGTCACTCCGAGGGACGTCAGATGCTCGACGGCCGCGGGGTGTGCGAGCCCGGCATAGGTGCCGCGCAGTTCCGGCGGGACGTCGGGGTGGGTGGCGGTCATGCCCCGTACGTGGGTCTCGTAGATGACGGTGTCGGCGTACGGCCGTCTGGGCGGGCGGTCGTCGCCCCAGTCGAAGTACGGCTCGGTCACGACACCGAGCATGGTGTGCTCGGCGCTGTCGCCCGGGGACGGGGCGCCGGGGGTGCGCTCGAACAGCGAGGCGTGGTTGTCCACCTGGCCGTCGACGGCCCGGCTGTACGGGTCGAGCAGCAGCTTCGCCGGATTGCACCGGTGGCCGAGGCCGGGGTCCCAGGGGCCGTGCACCCGGTAGCCGTAGCGCTGTCCCGGGCCGACGCCGGGCAGATAGCCGTGCCAGACGAAGCCGTCGACCTCGGTGAGCGGAATCGGGGTGTGCCGTTCCTTGTCGTCGACGAGCACGAGCTCGACGCGGTCGGCGACCTCGCTGAACAGGGCGAAGTTGGTGCCCTGTCCGTCGAAGGCGGCTCCCAGCGGATAGGGGTGCCCGCTCCAGGCGGGCACCCCTTTGCTGCGCTTTCGCCCGGTCACCGGGCCTCCTCCAGGATGCCGTCCCGGATGCCGGCGGCGTCGGCGATGGCCGTGACCGGCACCTCTCGTGGCACCTGAAGCGCCTCCCGCAGGTCGGGTGCGGGCGCGGCGGGCACGAGCGGGGCTCGTTCGCCGGCGCGGGCGCGCTGCGAGAACCAGATGACCTTGGCTCCGGTCTCGGTGGCGCAGCACCCCCAGCCGTCGCTCATCGCGGCGAGGTGCTGCAGGCAGGCGCGCAGCTCGTGGTCCGGGCGCAGGGCACGGTCGTTGTCGCCGATGGCGGTGATGAGGTGCTGACCGTTCCACCACATCTCGATCGAGGTGTTCTTGTCCCTCGCGTGCTCGTCGATGGCCCGCAGCAGCATCTCCGTGCTGTGACGGACGGGCTCGGCAAGCGTCTCCAGGTCCCAGTACCGGAGGTGAGCGGCCAGAATTCGGCTGACCTGACCCACCCGTTCGGGGCTGACTTCCACGTCGAGGTGGTAGTAGCAGGGCACTGCGGTTTTCACCGTCGTTACCTCCTCACCGCGAAAGCTCCCGCTCTCCTCGCCCCTGCGGGACGGGCCCCGAGTACGGAGCGTGAGCGCTGATCGCTTCTGAGTGACTCCAGGGTGGGGGCGGTAGGCCATTCGTGCAACAGGAGCACGCCACTGAGGTAGTTGAAGCTCCAACAGGACGCTGAGTCGCCGACCATGCACCATGTGTGAAGACCTCGATACCCGTAACGGAACCCGTGCGTGTGCGCGCACGGGTTTCGGCCCGACGGTCGGGAGACGCGTCATCGAGTCCGGAAGGTGAACGGCGCCATGCTGCTACCGGCCAAAGCCGAAGTCGCCCGGCAACTGCGGCGATATCGGGCCTGGGAACGCGCCATGCTCGCGGCCCCGGCCGACCTCACGGTCCGTGCCACCTTCGAGGACACCGGCTACACCCTCTGCGTGCTGATGGGAAAGCGCTGCGCGCGCGAGGCCGCCGACGCGGCCGAACGGTATCTGCGCAGCACTCCGGCCGCCTATCTCAGCGAGCTGGACGAACGGCCGCGCACGGCGAGCGTCTCGGCGCGGCGGGGCCCGCCGGGAACGCGGCGGTGGAGTTTCCAGCGGGAAGGCAGACGTCCTTCCGGCGCAGCTTGAATCCCCCGGCCGGGCCTGGTGCCCGGCCTCGAGCACGGTGGAGGTGAACCATGGGCAGGACCAAGAGCAGGACCGGTGCCGGTACCGGGACCATCGGCCGCATCCCGGTACGGGACGTACGGCCGGCCGTGGAGTGCGGCAGGCACCCGGCCAAGGCCGTCGTGGGAGAGACCTTCGAGGTCACCGCCACCGTGTTCCGCGAGGGCCATGACGCCGTCGCCGCCAACGTCGTACTCACCGACCAGGACGGCCGGCCCGGCCCGTGGACGCCGATGCACGAACTGGCCCCGGGCAGCGACCGCTGGGGCGCCAAGGTGACTCCGTCGACCATGGGCCGCTGGACGTTCCACGTGGAGGCGTGGAGCGATCCGGTGGCCACCTGGCGCCACCACGCCCGGATCAAGGTCCCCGCCGGGATCGACGTCGGACTGGTTCTGGAGACGGGCGGCGAGCTGTACGAACGCGCGGCGGCCGGGGTGCCCGACAAGACGGAGCAGGCGACGGTGCAGGCCGCCGCGGACGCACTGCGGGACGACTCGCTGCCGCCCGAGTCGCGGCTTGCGGCGGCGTTCGCGGCGAACGTCGACGCGGTGTTGGGGCGGTATCCGCTGCGGGACCTGGTCACCGCCTCGGACCCGCTGCCCCTGCTGGTGGAGCGGGAGCGGGCCCTGTTCGGCTCCTGGTACGAGTTCTTCCCCCGCTCCGAGGGCACCCCCGAGCAGCCCCACGGCACCTTC
>NZ_JBIBBC010000025.1:0-107997 GCF_042900345.1 Streptomyces sp. NPDC012935 | reverse complement strand
GGCGACCTGGCCCAGCACGTGGCGAAGCTCACGCGGCTGCGCTACCCGGAGCGCGCGATTCCGCAGGACCTGCACGCCACCATCCTGGAGATGGGTCAGCTCGCGCAGCGCCTGATGGCGAAGGCGGCCGAGGTGATCGTCACCAAGGACGTCGACCTCGCGCTCCAGCTGGAGCAGGACGACGACGCGATGGACCTCCTGCACCGCACCCTCTTCCAGCACCTGCTGGACGAGCGCTGGAAGCACGGCATCGAGACGGCGGTCGACGTGACGCTGCTCGGCCGCTACTACGAGCGGTACGCCGACCACGCGGTGGCCGTGGCCAAGCGTGTGGTGTTCCTGGTGACGGGTGAGCACGCCGATGAGCTGCAGCCCGACATCCAGCCGGACATTCAGCGAGTTTCGGACGCCGAGGGCGCCTGAGGCGCACTGGGCGGGCCGGGTACGCCGGGCGGGCGGGGCGTGCGGGAGTGCGGGGGCCCGGTCGGGGCGTGCGCGCAAGCCTCCGTGCGCCGTTGATGCGCCCAGCGGGGCGGGCATGGAATGGGCACAGGCACCAGCCCCGAGGAGGCACCATGGCCGAATCCCCCAGCACTCCCGGTACGACGCCCGACCCCGCCCAGGTACGCCCGACCGAACAGCCCGCCGACATCAGGAGCCTCCCGCTCGTCGCCGCGTGCGGCTGCGGCTCCGGCTGCGGGTGCGGGTGCCAGTCGGGGAATCCTTGCCAGTGCGGGTGAGGGTGACGTTGAGGGTGTAGGACGCGGAGGTAGCGCGGCGTATGGCGCCGCGGATCTGCCGCGGATCTTGTGTGTGGCGGTCAGGGCTCCGGTGCGGATTTTCGCGGCGGGGCCCATTGCCGTAGTGGCGGCCGCGCATGCACCGGGTTCGCGGGGTGGCCTGGCGCGGGCCGGGCCGGGCCGGCGCAGCGGGCGTGGACGGTGCCGAATACGCCTGTCCCTGCAGGCCCTGACCCTCGTCCGCCTCCGGTCGAGGGTTGCACAACGCGCGTCTAGGATGGGGCATATCGCCCCATCGAGGGCCAGACCGGGGCTCCGCCCAGAGCCCGGGCCCAGCGGCGGCTTCGACGCCCACAGGGCAGTCACTACGCGTCCGCCGCTCTTTACTTTGGGCTTCTCCGCACTGCCAGGAGCATTGCCATGACTGCTCAATCCGCCTCGATCATCCTGGAGCGCCCGGCGCAGGAGCTGGCCGACGCGACCTCGCACCATCCGTTCCTGTACGAGCTGAAGCCGGCCGAAGCACGCAAGGTCCTCGACGACCTGCAGGCCGCGCCGATCGACAAGCTGCCGGTCGACGAGGAGTGGATCACCGTACCGGCCTCGGTGGGCGACGTACGGGTGCGCATAGTCAAACCGCAGGGCGCCACCGGCACCCTGCCCGTCGTGTTGTACATGCACGGCGGCGGCTGGGTCCTGGGCAACGCCGCCACCCATGACCGCCTGGTACGGGAGTTGGCGGTCGGCGTCAACGCGGCGGTGGTCTTCGTGGAGTACACGGCCTCGCCGGAGGCCCACTACCCCGTGGCCATCGAGCAGGGCTACGCCACCGCACAGTGGATCAAGCGTGAGGGAGCGTCCAAAGGCCTTGACGCCGGGCGCATGGCAGTGGCCGGCGACTCGGTCGGCGGGAACATGACGGCCGCGCTCGCCCTGATGGCCAAGGAACGCGGCGACGTCAGCTTCGTGCAGCAGTCGATGTACTACCCGGTGACGGACGCGGCCATGGACACCGGGTCCTACGAGCAGTTCGACACCGGCTACTACCTCAGCCGCAAGGCCATGGAGTGGTTCTGGGACGCCTACACCACCGACCCGAACCAGCGCGCGGAGATCACCGCCTCTCCCAACCGCGCCACCACCGAGCAACTCGACGGCCTGCCGCCCGCCCTGCTGATCGTGGACGAGGCCGACGTGCTGCGCGACGAGGGCGAGGCCTACGCCGCCAAGCTGCGCGCAGCGGGTGTCCCGGTCACGACGGTGCGCTACGACGGCGCGGTGCACGACTTCATGATGATCAACTCGCTCAGCGAGACCAGGGCCACCCGAGCAGCCGTGGACCAGGCCATCTCGCTGCTGCGCGATGCCCTCGGGACCGCCGCCCGCTGACCGGACATGGGCGGCTGCACGGCGCTTGTCCGACGCCGTCGCACGCATGGACATGCGCGTCCCCGGTCGGGCGCGCAGAAGCGTCAGCATGACCGTCGCCCGTGGTGGCGATGGACGACGCCCGCACTCCCGACTGGAACTCGAGGAAACCATGACTCTGCAGCCGATCGTCCCGCCCGATGAGTGGGAGGCAGCTCGACAGGAACTCCTGGTCGAAGAGAAAGCGCTCATGAGGGAGCGCGACGCCCTCGCCGCGAAGCGTCGGCGGATGCCGTGGATGGCGGTGGACAAGGAGTACCGGTTCGAGGGCGCGGCCGGCGGACTGAGCCTGCTCGACCTGTTCGAGGGTCGTCGACAGCTGATCGTGTACCGGGCGTTCTACGCACCGGACGTGACGACGTATCCGTCGACGGGCGGCTCATATCCGGAGCGGGCGTGCGACGGCTGCTCGTTCCTCGCCGACCAGGTGGCGCACCCGGCACATCTCAACGCACGGGACACGACGTTGGCCTTCGTGTCGCGTGCACCGCAGGCCGACATTCGAGGGCTGCAGGAGCGCATGGGGTGGCAGCTCATCCCTTGGTACACCCTGACCGACGGCTTCGACACCGACTTCGGTGTCGACCAGATGCACGGGACCAACGCGTTCATCCGCGACGGCGACCGGATCTTCCGCACGTACTTCGTGTCCGACCGGGGCGACGAGCAGATGGGCAACACCTGGAACTACCTCGACATCACGGCGCTCGGACGACAGGAGGAATGGGAGGACTCACCGCAGGGCTATCCGCAGACGCCGCCGTATCTCTGGTGGAACTACCACGACAGGTACGGCGCGACCCCTATTGCGGAGGGGGATTAGGAGCCCAGGGCCCCCTCAGTGGGCCCAGGCCGTGAAAACGCCCCCGATCCGCGCCTATGCGCAGGTCGGGGGCATGATCACAAAAGCTACTTCTTCTTGCCCTGGGTCTTGTCGGGGATCTTGGTGAGCTGGATATTTGCTGTTCAGGGGCAGTGGGACCGTGCACCTGGTGGTCGTCATTGGTCGTCATTGGCCACTGTCGAGCGGCCTCGGACGGCCCAGAGACGGCCCAGCCAGCACCCTCATGAGCGTCGGCTTACCGCGATACGCAGCGCCTCGAACCAACCCATGAAGAGCCACCTCAGCCACCAGAACCAACCTCTGCGCCTACGTTGCGGCTGTGGTTCCGGACGCGCCGGCATGCGCGGAAGTTGGGGAGGAGTAGAGACACGTGGGCTTCGGCTTCGCCGGCCTCCACCACCGTGCAGATGGCAGTAGCCGTTCCATCCGGCCGGGTTTCCGCACGCTCGTCCCTGCCGTGTCACCCCAGCGCAACGCCCCATGAAGCGAGTCTGGCAGAGCCTGCGCGGGCAGGGGCGACTGTGGGGCAACTGCTTGCGGGAGCTACGGAGCCTCACACGCGGAGCCATCAGCTTGGGAAGCTGCGGGCATTCGCCGCTGGTTCAGGGGATGACCTTGGCAAACGGTAGAGCTCGGGCTTCCTCGGTGACTGCAGTGTTCACCGTGATTCCCCTCTGTTCCCCGCTCGATCTGGTGCGCTCGTGGTGCGCGGCGGCTGCACAGCTTGATCAGATTGCGTCATCAGGCCAGTCATCTCGGCATCGGTTGCCTTAGGCCAGAGACGCACAATGAGCGGAGCTGGCGAAGGGCCAATCAGTGGGTACGGTCACCGAGATTCATCCGGGTTCCACTGACGCGTTCGGTTCGTAGAGTGGCGCGCTGCACGTGGACGCCAGTAACCACGCCCGCTCTACGGTGGTGAGTCGGGAGCGGGGCCCCGAGGACCAGCCTCGGAGCCCTGGGCTCTGTCAGTGGTGCTGGGTCCACCAGATCACCGCACCCACAAGGGCGGTACCGCAGGCCGTGGCGATGCCCCGGACCAGTCCGAAGCCCGCGGTGCGGGCAAGGGCCCGCAGAGTGCGGCGACACCTGCGGGGGTGAGCCTTCGCGCTGGTGGCATGGATGTGGGTCGACCAGGTGGCGTAAGAGCCCGTAGGCTCGGGGAGATGCATGCTGATGGTTTCCTCCTTGGGAGTGGGCCGTCGGTTCTTCACATGGGCGGCTCCCTGCGGGAACAGGGGGCCGTCGCCTTCTGAGGCGGCGGCCTGTGCCGCATCTGGCTCGGACGGTGCCGGCCAGTGTCTTCGGCGCCGGTTGCGGTGTGTCGCTCCGGCGGGTTTGCGTGTCATGCTCCGCGCCTCGTGAATACGAGGCGCGGAGCGTTGAGATGCTTCGCGTGGCTGAGGGCGGTGGCGAGGATGCCCTCGGGGGTGAAGGCGCGTGCTTCTGCTTCGCGATCCTTTTTGTTGATGTTGATGTCGTATGGCGGCTTGAGGACGTAGAGGGTCCGCTCGGCGCGGCCGGTCGGGGACTCGCCGGTCAAGAAGGCCTCAGACATGTACTCGAGGAGGAGTCCGGCCTTCTTGAGATCGGCGATGCCGCGGCTGACGGTCGCGGGGGAGATCCCGTACCACTTCGCGAAGTCCTTGTTCTGGGGGAGGGCGAAGGCCCTCTTGCGCAGGCTCATCGCGATCAGCAGCATTCCCTTAGCAGGCATGCTGAGGGTGTTGTGGAGACCCTGCTCCCAATACTCGAAGGGCAGTTTGAAGTAGATGTCCTTGCGTGAGCCGCCCGAGGGGACCGTGTACGGGTCCTCGGAGCCGTCTTCGAGCCGCTTGGTGATGCGGGTCTTCCGTCCGTCGGCGGCAGTACTGATCAGCTTGAGCTGCTTCAGCTTGGCCAACTGTCGGGAGACGGCAGCACTTGCTGACCCGTTGGTCGCGAAGGAGATGCCGGTGGCGCGTCCCCACGTCTCGTACCGCTGAGTCACCCCGAAGTCACCACCAGCGGTGATTGCGTGGATCAGCAGGTAGAGGTCGAACGCGGCGGGGCTTCGGAGGAGCTTAGGGAGCGGACCCGGTTTCTGTCTCAGCACCGGTCCTGGTTCGGTGTCCTGGACGAATGCGCGCCGGATGGGGACGGCGCGGCCGTGGCGCTTGGAGTCCTTGAGGAGCATGCTGATGGTGTCGTCCTGCGAGACGGGTATGTTCCGGTCGATCACGCTGAGTTCGGACTTCTTGGCGAAGGTCATGCCTGAGATTGTGCGGTCTGCGGGCGGCCGTTTGCGTCCGGGTTTCCCTCCAGTTGGCGCGCCCTGACGACGGGTCAGCGAACGGTCTATGAAGGAAATTAAGAAAATGACACAGATATAAGCAGTGTCTGACCTCTACAGTCCAGGTCAAGCGCGCACAGGATCGAGTGATCGTTAACGCCTCAGAATTTGATCTATAACTCGTTTGGATCCTGACCTCTTCTAACAGTGTCGGAGTACTCTGTGCGGTTCGCAGGGACGGACGGGGCTCCGGCGAGGCGTCCCGGCGCCAGCTGCCCATCCTCGGCCTAGATCCTCGTGGTGCTGGCGCGGGGCGGATGGTGGGTCATCGAAGCCCTCTGGGATCAAGCCCTGTCATACGGGCTGGTCATCGACCAATCGCGCGGTACCGTGATAGGTCGGTCATCGTGCTTAAGGAGGAGGGGGACGGTGCCGCAGCCCAACAACCGCAGTAAGGCCATCCGCCCGGCCGCATACACAGCACTCGTCGAGGCGCTGACCACGATCTACTGGAACAAAGACCCTTTTGAGCTGTACGTCCGAGCGATGTTGGGGGACCACAGTGAGCTCCTGGCGCAGCTGAGCTTCCAGTCGTCCACCAAGCGGGAAGTGTCCGGCCAGTTGGTCAACCTGCTGCAAGCCAATGAAGCCCGGTACCTCGACCTTACGGTCGCACTCATGCTCGACATCGCCGACATGGAGACCTTCCCTAACCTGACTTCCCAGCAGGATGGCGAAGAGAAGGTAGCCAAAGCGACGGCGGCCGTAGCGGAGTTGAGGCGTTGGACTGCCAAGCAGCGTGAGGTCATCGCGGAGCATGAGGCACACGCGGTCGCCATCGCCGAGAGCGCCAAGCAAGCCCAGGACGGCCGAGCGCTTGCCCAGGCTCATGAGGGGTTGAAGCAACGGTTCATCGTGATGCACTCGGCTACCAACCCGCAGCAGCGGGGGCGGGACTTCGAGGGCTTCATCAACGAGTTGTTCGCCCTGTACGACCTGGAGCCGCGGGCGGCATACAGCTTGGACTATGAGCAGATCGATGGTGCGTTCTCTTTCGACACTGACCACTACGTCCTCGAAGCTAAGTGGTGGCAAGAAGCCATCGGCCGTCGGGAGCTGGACGTCTTCAAGAGCAACATCGAGCGTAAGGGCAAGAACACCCTCGGCCTCTACATCAGCATGAGCAACTTCACCTCGGACGCCCTGGCGGTTTACAGCCTCAGCACGCCGTTCATCACGATGGATGGGGGCGACTTCATGGCTGTGCTCGACCAACGCGTCCGCCTGGACGAACTGATGCGCCGCAAGAAGCGCCACGCGAGCGAGACAGGGCATTGCTTCCTACCCGTTTCCAAGATCCTCTCTGAGTCGGACTGAGCACTCCGCATCCTGCCGGGCCGGATGGCACCAGGAACAGGTGGCAGCACTGCCCACCATCCGTTTGTGCTGTCCGCTCGCCAGCCTGGGACTTGCAGCCCAGCGTCGATTACACGAGCCTCATGGACAGTTGAGTCAGAGGCGGACAGGCCTCGCTGGATCAACCACTCAGGCTCTGAGGATCGCGTTTGAATCCTGTGGCCCCGGTGTACATGCCTGCCTGCTGGGTGCCGAGCAAGGAGGCATCAAGCCCCCGCAGCGCTCAGCTTGGTTCTTCTTCGGGTGGTCGCTGGGCTGACCTGCGGCGGGGTGGCTACGGGGGTCTGGCTAGCCGACGACCCAGTCCCCGCCATCCCCCGCGGTTCCCCGCATGATCTGGCACGACTTCGTCCCGAACTACCGGCAGGATGGTATTGAGGTCTGGTGGGCTGGTCAGTTGTCCGATGGGAGCCGCTGACGGTTGCGCTCTGGGGACGCCGGCCACGGACTGGGAAGATGGGCCGCTGCTTGGTGGGGGGACATCAGATCGAGCACAGCCAGGCTGGTTCAGCCATACGACGCACAATGGTCCGCCATCCCATCTATCGTGACTTTCTGTGCCTTCTCGACATCAAGTGGCGTCGACGGGCATGTATACCCCGACGGGAGCTGATGGGGAGGCACGTTGGGCAGCTTCGTTGATGATGGGATGCCGGTCTCGCGCGAAGGCTGGCCCGACGGGGTCTTGGAGGCTCTTGAGCCGTTCACACAAGGCGATTTCGTCAACTTTCCAGACCTCGTGTTCCATCGAGCTCGTACAGTCCCGTCACGCGTACGAGCCGGAGCTATGCAGAGGGATCTGAAACAGCAATCCCTGTGCGGCCGATGCGCCGCGTGACGATGTGGCTAGCATCGCCTGCAGAAAAAGGAAGTAGGTAATGGCGTCTATGGACCACTCTCAGCATGAAGGAATTTGGTGGCTTCCTGAACAAGACATTCCTGGGCGTCCGGGCACTCTAATCCTCGACCGTGACGGGGTTCATCTAAACCTTCATGGGGATCTGCAAATAGAAGTCAAGGCGAAAAAGGGGTCGTCTAATTCGGGCCTAGATTTGACAGAGCACCCGGTGATCCACGGGGAGACGCGGAATGAAGTGGAAGTCACCCTATTTAACGCTCGGAAACAGAACACCTCGCACCGGTTAATTGGAGAAACGAGCTATCGCCCCGAACTGGCACTCCTGGGTAGCCACGTGCTGGATCCGAAGTTTTCTGAGGTTAGGGCAGAAATAGACCAACTTGTCGATTGGATGGATGCGCCGCCACTTAGTGAGCAGATGAAGGGAGGTCGCCCATCATTTGGTTCTCTTGACCTACTTCAGGCGCGAACGAATGACGCCGACGTTAGGGTTTTTGTTCATACGCCGGGCAGGTATTCTCGCAGACGAGTAAACGTCGAGCAGAATTGCCAGGTATCCATTGTTTCCGATGGGCCAATGGACTGGCGCAGCATGATTGATTCCCGGATCAAGCCCTTTCATGATTTCTTGATGCTAGCGCTAGGTACGCCTCTTGCCATGAATGGACTGTATCTTCGACCGTGGAAGAGTCGAGAAATATGTACGGCTTACATGCAGAGGCGGTACCTTAAACCTGGTAAGGAGTCGCTCACCGAAGGTTGGTGGAATGCCCCGGCGAGACTGGCTGGGGTGCCTACCCTTCTGACGGCGGAAGATCGAGACGTAAACTTGCCGGAACTCGTTTCCCGCTGGTACGAACTGCACAATGAATTGCGCGACGTAATGTCCCTTTTGATGGCTCCCTTCTATGCTCCGTTCATCTATTCGGAACACAGATTTGCATCTTACTTCCAGGCCTTGGAGGCGCTTCACGCCAAGTTCTACGAAGCAAGAGACACGGGCAAGGCGCTCCACGCTCAGCGTGTTGAAAAGGCCATAAAAGCGATGGGGGGTAAAGGTCTAGAAGAGGATACTCTCAGCTGGGTTAAGAATGTTCTTACGGGACGCAATGACAAGCCGCTGCGGCGACGAGTGCTGGAAGTGGTTGAATCAACTGAAGATGTGGGTGATTATATTCTCGGTGTCGCTCCGAACTTCGCAAGGAATGTCGTGCTGGGGCGTACTGCAGTTTCCCACGGAGGTGCCAAGCCTGTGGCCTCAGAAAGTCAATTCTGGCATGGCGAAGTACTGCTCTGGGTGATGCGGACTCGGATTCTTACCGAATCGGGTGTGCCGCACGTTTATAAGAAAGCGGTCAAGAAGGATGACTTCCGGTATGCGGTCAATCAGATTTCTGAAGTTTGAGTCGGCTCTCAAGAACTAAACCTGTACTAGGCAATTGAGGTCGGCGGAGCGGCTTTGGGGTGGCGCTGCTTTGGCGCGAGTGATCTTGGCCCCGTAAGCTTGCGGCGCGTCGGGCAGTCTGTGGACCTGCCCGGTAAAGCACGACGTTGGGGCCATGATCTGCGAGGCTCGCGCCAAAGTGGCTCCGTAAAGCCGTGGAGCCGACCGCCCCAACCACGATTTACCCCTTCTCTGGCATCAGATGGCTGATTGCTGTGTGCGCGGCACGGGCGCCGGCCGGGCTGGAGCGGGGCGGAGACAGGAGCGCAGGCCCGGCCGGGGGCCGGGCCGCGTGCCGGGGAGCGGAGCGAGCCGCCTTGAACCAGTAGAGAAAGTTGTAACTCACTAGGTCTGCTGGGGCTTGAAGTCCTCAGTGCAGGCTGGGAGTTCAACGCCCTGGCGGTGCGCCAATGGCAGGAAGAGCGCCGGGCGGATGGTCCATGTCACGCAGGTGTCGGCCTGGCTGACCCTCACCTTGCAGGGCTCTGCCCGTAGCAGCGCCTGCCTCGTCTCGACGCGGCCGTCATAGAGCCAGTCCCACGCGTCGTCGCAGGCCTCCGGGTCCAACATGGGCGTAATCGTGCGGAGGATGATCGCGACCCATCGGTCTGCCTGAACCGCCGTGTCGGCGCCGAAGGACGCGACGAATGCCGGAGGTTGGCCGCCCGTGACGTCTTCGGTCCAGCACTCGCACCAGAAGCCGCGTCGGAGCTCTGCCGTCGTCAGCATGGGTGGGCTCCTCGGGATGCGTCGGTGAAGAGTTCCGCGGTGACCGTGTGGCCGTGGTCGCTGTCGTGGATCACCACTCGGTGAGCCAGAGTGCCGATCAGGGCTATGCCTCGGCCGCGTTCGGCTCCCTCCTCCTGGCGCTCTGCCTTCGGGGCCGTGTCCGTACCTCCGTCGTCCGTCACCGAGACCGCGACCACCTGAGCCGAGACGGCGACGACCAGGTGGAAGCTGCCGGAGTCGCGGCCGCTGGCGGTGTGGAGGAGGGCGTTCGTGCTCAGCTCGCTGACGATCAGTACGGCGTCCTCGGCTAAAGGGGAGCCACGCAAGATGTCGCGGGTCCATCGGCGGGCCCTGCTCACCTCTTCCGGGAAACCTGGGCAACTGAGCCCCCAGACCCGGGCTGTACTCGTATACTCGTGCATACAAGTTCCTTCGTGCTGGTAGGCCGCCATGTGCAGCGGGTTCGGGCTAGACGAGTTTCACGCCGTCATGGGCGCGGATGGCCGGCGGGGACGTTGCGTCGAGTGCGTCCAGGACGCGGATCGCGTACGCCTCATCGGCCAGCTCGGCGACTTCCTCGCGGGTGGCCCAGCGCAGGGCGCGGGTCTCGTCGCCGGTGGTGGGCGTGCCGTCGGCGGCTTCGCAGCGGAAGACCAGGGAGACGATCAGGCCCGTCATGTTCTTGTAGACGCCGGTGAGGGTCGCCGGGAGGGCGATCTTGATGCCGGTTTCTTCGAGGACTTCGCGTTGCAGGGCCTCGGGGATGGTTTCCTCGCGTTCGAGGACGCCGCCCGGGGGCTCCCACTTGCCGTTGTCGCGGCGCTGGATGAGGAGGGCCCGGCCCTGGTCGTCGACGACGACTCCGGCCACGCTCACGGAGTGCGGGCGTTCAGTGCTCACGTTCCTCGGCCCTCTCGGATGGCTAGGCTCTCCACCGTAGCAACAACACTCGCCCACTCGTCTAGATACCTAAAGGAGTACACGTGAGCCCTCTTTCTTCGGGCCTCCTAGGTGATCTCGACCCCACGAGCGATCGTGCGGTCTTCCGGCAGATCGCCGACCAACTGCGGGAGGCGATCGACCGTGGGCGATTCCGCGAGGGCGAAAAGCTGCCCTCCGAGGCTGAGCTGGTGGACCACTACGGGGTATCCCGGATGACGGTCCGCAATTCCTTCTCCATCCTCCAGGGCGAGGGCCTGGTGCACGCCGAGCACGGCAAGGGCGTCTTCGTCCGGCCCCGGCCGCCCGTCCGGCGGCTCGCTTCCGACCGGTTCGCCCGGCGACACCGCGAACAGGGCAAGTCGGCCTTCATCGTCGAGGCCGACGCGGCCGGCAGTCACCCCCAGGTCGACAGCCTTGAGGTCAAGGAAGAGAAGGCCAGTCAGGACATCTCCACCCGGCTGGGCTCCGTACGGCGTGTGCTGGCCCGGCGTCGCCGGTACCTCCTCGACGGGCGGCCGGTCGAGTTCGCCACCTCCTACCTGCCCCTCGACATCGCCCGCGGTACGCAGATCGCCGAACCCAACCCCGGCCCCGGCGGTATCTACGCCCGCCTCGAAGAGCTGGGCCACCGCCTCGACCACTTCGAGGAGGAGATCCGCGCCCGGATGCCCTCGCCCGCCGAGGTGAAGACGCTCCGGCTGGCCGCCGGTGTGCCGGTCATTCACCTGATCCGGACCGCCTTTGATACCGAAGGGCGAGCCGTGGAGGTCTGCGACACCGTGATGGCGGCTGACGCATACGTGCTGTCGTATCAGCTTCCGGCGACCTGATCGTCATGGTTTGCGATGGTGCGCGGGGCCGGTTCTCGGACTCGTACACCTCAACAGGCATACTCGTATAGACGAGTGGGCAAGTTGAGTGGCAGTGATCCACGCGAACCCGGAGATCGGGTTCGCAGGTCGCTACATGTATAGACGAGTAGATAGGGGAAGTTCCTTGCGTACCATCCGCGTTGAGACCGCCGCTGCCACGATCCTGCTGACCGAGGCTCCCGAGCCCAAGGTCCGCGACCGGCAGACCGGCGAGATCGCGAAGGACGCCGTCAGCGGTGAGGCGCTGATGACGATCGGCGTCGTATACATCGAGGACGGCGAGTCCTCGCTCATCAAGGTCACCGTTCCGGAGGGCGGTGTCTCCGAAGGGCTGGCGCTCGGTGCGCCGGTCTCGCTGCCTGGGCTGGTGGCCCGGCCCTGGGAGTCCGTGTTCAACGGGCAGCAGCGGCACGGCATCGCCTACCGGGCCGCCGCCGTCACCCCGGCCGCCTTCCCGGCCTCCGCTGGGGCCGCTGCCTGATGGCCGACATAGTGACGCTTCTGGAGGTGGGTGGTCCTGTCGCCGCGCTTGGCGGCGGGGCCGCCTACGCCCGGGCCAAGCACCCGGCGGCGTACTGGTCCACGGTCGGCTTGCCGGTATCCACCGCCCGGCTGCTCGGCTCGTACAGCTCGGTCATGGAGGCGTGCGGTCTGACCGTGGCTCCCTCCCGGCTGCGGGCGCTCGCCGTCAAGGCCACCACCCGCCGCGAGGTCCGGCCGGTCCCGCCCCGCCGGGGCGTCATCCGACCTACCTCGACCGGCTTACGGCTCCGGCTCCGCCTCGCGCCCGGACAGGAACCCGCAGACGTCGCCGCCTCGGCCGAACGGCTGCGGCACGCCTGGGGCGTTCACGCGGTGTACGTCAGCACCGTGAAGCCGGGTGTCGTCGAGCTGCGGCTCGTCGGCTACGACGTCCTGCTGCAGGTTCGAATGCCTCGCAAGCTCCCTGGCGGCTCGCTGAAGGTGCCTGTCGCCCTACGAGAGGACGCCACACCCTTCGTACGCGACTACCGCACCGTCCCGCACCAACTCACCCTCGGCGCAACGCTGTCCGGGAAGTCCATGTACCTGCGCCACCTGATCGCCGGGCTAGCACCGCAGCCCGTCGCTCTGGTCGGCATCGACTGCAAGCGGGGTGTGGAGCTGGCGCCGTTCGCGCCCCGACTCTCCGCGCTCGCTACCGACCCGGATGAGGCGGCCGAGCTGCTGCCGGTGCTCGTCAAGGAAATGGAGGACCGATACGACCTGATCAAGACCCGGCAGGGCATCGCCCCGAACGTCCCGGACGAGGAGATCACCTCCGACATCTGGGGCCTGCCCGAGCACGAACGACCCACCCCCATCGTCCTGTTCGTCGACGAGGTCGCCGAACTCTTCCTCGTCGCCACCAGAAAAGACGAGGAACGTCGCGACGAGATGGTCACCCAGCTCATCCGCCTCGCCCAGCTCGGCCGCGCAGCCGGCCTCTACCTGGAGGTGTGCGGGCAGCGCTTCGGCGCCGAACTGGGCAAGGGAGCGACCATGCTCCGGGCCCAGCTGACCGGCCGCGTCTGCCACCGCGTCAACGACGAAGCCTCCGCCAAGATGGCCCTCGGCGACATCGCCCCCGAAGCCGTCGCCGCCCACCCCCGCGTCTTCGCTACCTTCACCGCCCCCGGCTTCGGCCCCGTCCACAACCGCCGCACCGACGGCCGCCCCTGCCGCTGCGGCGCACACCACGACCAGGACGACGACGCTCTCGGCACTCCACTCGACCCCGACACCTACGACTACGAAGCGGCCGTCCTCTGGAACGCCCACGCCGGTCAGCTCTGGCGCCGCTTCTCCACCTATCTCCGCCGGGAGGTCGCCAAGCGGGCCGGACTCACCCAGCGGGCCTTCGGCCAGCACGCGCGCGTCTCCTTCGCCAAGGTCGCCGAGTATCAGAAGCGCGGCGCAGTCCACTTCCACGCGGTCATACGCCTCGACGGCCCGGGAGGCGGCGACACTCCACCCCCGCCCTGGGCCACGGCCGAGCTGCTCACCGACGCCATCCGCACCGCCACCGCCAAGGTCGGCGTCGACGGCCCGGTCATCGACGACCGCACCCACACCTTCACCTTCGGCCGCCAACTCGACGTCCGCACCATCCGATCCGCCGACTTCAACGACGGCCAGGAGCTGACCGAGCGGGCCGTGGCGGCGTACATCGCCAAGTACGCGACCAAGGGTGCGGAGACGGCGACGGGAGCTCTCGACCGGCCGCTGAAGTTCGCCGCCGAACTCGCCCAGCTCGACATCAGCGACCACGCCCGCTGCCTCATCCGAACCGCCTGGACCCTCGGCGCACGCAAGAGCCTGGAACACCTTCGCCTCCGCGCCTGGGCCCACATGCTCGGCTTCCGCGGCCACTTCTCCACCAAGTCCCGCCGCTACTCCACCACCCTCGGCGCCCTCCGCGACGCCCGCGCCGAATGGCGCCGAGCACAAGCCGCAGCCACCAAGGGCCCCGAGACCGGCACTACGTACATCCTCGCCCACTGGGCCTTCGCCGGAACCGGCCTGTCCCCCGCCGAAGCCTGGCTGGCCGCATCCCTCGAACCCGCCCCCGGAACAGAAGGAGAACCCACCCGTGGGTAGCCGCAGACTCTCCCTCGCCGACCCTCGTCCGCTGCCCTCGCGCTACCTCACCCCTGAGGACCTGGTCGAGATGTTCGAGCTGCCCAGCGTCGAGACGGTCTACCAGTGGCGACGCAAGCGGACCGGCCCTCGTGGCTTCCGCGTCGGCCGGCATCTCCGCTTCGACCCGGCCGACGTGCTGGCTTGGGTGAACTCCCAGCGTGAGGGAGCGGCCGCCTGATGGCCGGACACATCCAAGACCGCTGGTACAGGACAGAGATCGGGACGGACGGCAAGACGCGGAAAGTGAAGGCCGAGCGCTACGGCTCGGGCATGCGCTACCGGGCCCGCTACGTGGGGCCCGATGGAACCGAGAAGTCGAAGAGCTTCCCAGATCGGCAGAAGCGGCTCGCTGAACAGTGGCTGGCTCATACCGAGGCGGACATGGCTCGGGGGCAGTACATCGACCCGCGCGCAGCCAGGATCACCTTCCAGCAGTATGCGGAGGAGTGGGTCACTCACGCGCCAGACCCGAACACTCAGGCGTCGATGGAGTCACAGCTGCGGTTGCACGCGTACCCGTACCTGGGGACGCGGCCTCTCGGTTCCTTCCAGCCTGCGCACATCCGTGACTGGCTGAGGCAACTCAAGGAGAACGGGGTCCATGGGTCGTATGCCCGGACGATCTACTCCAACGTGCGCGCGGCGCTCAGCGCCGCCGTGGACGACGGGCACCTTCCGCGGAATCCGTGCGCCGCTCGGTCTGTACGGCCGCCGACCGTGGACGACAGACGAGTCACACCATGGACGCCGGAGCGTGTCTTCGCCGTCCGGGCCGGCATGCCTGAACGCTTCCAGGCCATGGTCGACCTGGGCGCCGGATGCGGGCTGCGACAGGGCGAGATCCTCGGAGTCGCGGTCGACGCGATCGACTTTGAGGCGGGCACGCTGCACGTGGTCCAGCAACTGAAGCTGAGCCGAAGCAAGGCCGTCTTCGCACCACCGAAGGGTGGCAAGCTCCGGGACGTACCGCTTCCCGGGCCTGTCGCTGATGCGCTTCGGGAGCACATGAAGCGGTTCCCGCCAGTCGAGATCACCTTGCCCTGGAAGGTAGCTGGCGGGCCTTCGGTGACCAAGCGGCTGATCTTCACCGGGCCTCGTGGCGGACATGTCTGGCGTACGTCCCTCAACGAGGAGGTGTGGAAGCGGGCGCTCGCTGCGGCCGGGGTCATCCCCGAGCGGCAGCCCGGTAAGTCGTACGTCGAGTCCCGCGAGAACGGCATGCACGCCCTTCGGCACTTCTACGCCTCGGTGCTCCTGGACGCGGGGGAGAACATCAAGGCCCTCGCCGAGTACCTGGGCCACTCGGACCCCGGGCTAACCCTCCGGGTGTATGCACACCTCATGCCGTCCAGCCAGGAGCGCACCCGTAACGCTGTGGCCTCTGTCTTTTCCCTTCACACAAACCGCTCATCCGCTGAAATCATGGACGACTGAAAGTGTAAATGTCATCCGTGAAAGTTCCCTCGGATTGGGAGTCCTCGCGAAATCATGGACGACTGAAAGTGTAAATGTCATCCGTGAAAGTTCCCTCGAGTTGAGAGTCCTCGCGAAATCATGGACGACTGAAAGTGTAAATGTCATCCGTGAAAGTTCCCTCGGGTTGAGAGTCCTCGCGAAACTAAGCTGGCCGCCTGGCCGCCCGCCCACCTGGCCGCTCGGCCGCTCGGCCGCTCGGCCGCTCGGCCGCCCAGAAACCGAATCAACGGTTCGACGGTTTTCTGGTTCGACGGTTCAATGGATTCTTGCGTGCAAGGTAAGGGCACGCTTACCGGGATCGTCAACCCTCAGCGAGGTCGTCAGGAGAAGCCGGTATGCGACTTAGGGGCGAGGCGTACCCGCTTTAGCTGCGAGTTTGTTATTCCCTCGCACGGTAAGTAAGGTCTTGTCACCGATATGCCGGAGAGGTCGCCCGTAGGGGGGCGACCTCTCCTTTCCATGGGATCGGTTATTGCCTACAGAACGGACAACGCATGACCCGCATGGAGAAGGCCATGGTGCCACGCCGAGGCCTCCGCATCGACCTCACCCTCCACCCCCTGCCGTTCCCGCTCGTCGGTCTCGGCGGCGCATGGCTGGGCGTCCAGGCCGGGGCTGACGTAGCCATCGCCGCTCTGGTGGCGCTCGTCGTTTCGGTTCGCATAAAGATCACCCGCCTCTAAGCGCCACGGCCCAGCGGCGGCCCCAGCACAGCAACGAGCCCCCTCCCGGCGGAGAAGCCGCAGGCAGGGGGCTTGTTCGTGGGCGCTTACTTCTTCTTGCCCTGGTTCTTGACCGCCTCAATGGCCGCCGCAGCAGCCTCCGGGTCCAGGTACTTGCCACCCGGCGTCACCGGGTTGAAGTCGGCGTCGAGTTCGTAGTACAGCGGGATGCCCGTCGGGATGTTCAGGCCCGCGATGTCGGCGTCGGAGATGCCGTCCAGGTGCTTGACCAGGGCGCGCAGCGAGTTGCCGTGGGCGGCGACCAGGACCGTGCGGCCGGTCAGGAGGTCGGGGACGATGCCGTCGTACCAGTACGGGAGCATGCGGACGACGACGTCCTTCAGGCACTCCGTGCGGGGGCGCAGCTCCGGCGGGATCGTCGCGTAGCGCGGGTCGTCCGACTGGGAGAACTCCGTGCCGTCCTCGAGCGGCGGCGGCGGGGTGTCGTAGGAGCGGCGCCACAGCATGAACTGCTCCTCGCCGAACTCGGCGAGGGTCTGGGCCTTGTCCTTGCCCTGGAGGGCGCCGTAGTGGCGCTCGTTCAGGCGCCAGCTGCGGTGGACCGGGATCCAGTGGCGGTCGGCCGACTCCAGCGCGAGCTGGGCCGTGCGGATCGCCCGCTTCTGGAGGGACGTGTGGACCACGTCGGGCAGGAGATCGGCGTCCTTCAGGAGCTCGCCACCGCGGACTGCCTCCTTCTCGCCCTTCTCGTTGAGGTTGACGTCCACCCAGCCGGTGAACAGGTTCTTCGCGTTCCATTCGCTCTCGCCGTGGCGGAGGAGGATCAGCTTGTACGGTGCGTCGGCCATGCGTCCGAGCGTAATCCACGGCTTTGGCAGGGTGCGCCCCGCGCCCGAAGGGCGGACGGTTGACGGGATCTGTTAATCCAGTGGCCTCGTCCACGAGTGCGCTTGTAAGTTGCGGCTGCCTACTTAGCCACTTACATCCGGTTGCGTGCATCCGGGTACACCCGGGGGACCCCCTATGCCACTCGCCGCCCTGAGACGTGCCACCCGGGAGACCGTCTCCGGGCTCCCCCGCGAGTTCTGGTGGCTGTGGACGAGCACGCTGGTCAACCGGCTCGGGGCGTTCGTCGCCACCTTCATGGCCCTGTACCTCACCCTCGACCGCGGGTACTCCGCCACGTACGCCGGTCTCGTCGCCGCGCTGCACGGGCTCGGCGGCGTCGTCTCGTCGATCGGGGCCGGCGTCATGACCGACCGGCTCGGGCGGCGCCCCACTCTCCTCGTCGCCCAGGCCTCCACCGCGGTCTCCGTGGCCGTGCTCGGCTTCGTGCACCATCCGGTGGCCATCGCCGCCGTGGCGTTCGTCGTCGGTGCCGCCTCCAACGCCTCCCGGCCCGCCGTGCAGGCGATGATGGCCGACATCGTCCGGCCCGAGGACCGGGTGCGTGCCTTCTCCCTCAACTACTGGGCCATCAACCTCGGGTTCGCGATCTCCTCCATGGCCGCCGGGTTCATCGCCGAGGTCAGCTACCTCGCCGGGTTCCTGATCGAGGCGGGGATGACGGCCGCCTGCGCGGTCGTGGTGTTCGTCAAGCTGCCGGAGTCGCGGCCCGAGCGCACGGAGACGGAAAAGGCGGGCGAGGACGAGGTGCGGCTCGGGACCGTACTGCGCGACCGGCGCTTCATGGGCGTCGTCGGGCTCTCCTTCCTCGTCGCCCTGATCTTCCAGCAGGGTGCGGTGGGACTGCCGGTGGCCATGGGCGAGGCCGGGTTCTCCGCTGCCGACTACGGCCTCGCCGTCGCCGTCAACGGTGTCCTGATCGTCGCGCTGCAGATCCCGGTCACCCGGTTCATCGAACGCCGGGACGCGGGACGGATCCTCATCGTCTCGTCCCTCCTCGCGGGGTACGGCTTCGGCCTCACCGCCTTCGCCGGGTCGGTCGGCGTCTTCGCGCTGACGGTGTGCGTGTGGACGCTGGGCGAGATGCTGAACGCGCCCACCCAGACCGGCCTCGTCGTCCGCCTCTCCCCCGCTCAGGGGCGCGGGCGCTACCAGGGCATGTACACCATGTCCTGGTCGGTCGCGGCCCTGGTCGCACCCCTGATGTCCGGCCTCGTCATCGACCGTTTCGGCGCCGAGTGGCTGTGGGGGCTGTGCGCGGTCGTCGGGACGGCGGCGGCGATCGGGTACGGCACCCTGATGCGCCGGCTGCCCACGGAGGAACCGGCCGCCGCCGGGTACCCGGCCGACGCCGAGCCGGAGGTCAGCCCGGCCGCCTGAGAACCCGGCCACGCGGGGCCCTGGGGATGCCGGCGGAGGCTCGACGATGCAGAAGGGGAGCCGCGGACACGATGCAGGTGGAGCCCCGGAAATGCAGCCGGGCCTCACGGATGCATCCGCGCCCCCTTGATCACCTTGTCCACCGCGTTCCTCGGCCCGTACACCGCCAGCCCCACGAGATCCAGCTCGTCCGTCGGCACCGCCCGCACCGCCGCCCGGTTGTCGCGGTCGTTGCCCGTGGTGAACAGGTCGGACGTGAAGACCGCGCGCGGCAGCGACCGGGACAGCGCCCGCGCATGCGCTGTCGTCAGCGCTTCCTTCGTGCCCTCGAAGACCAGGACCGGCTGGCGGAACATCGGCAGGTAGGGCACGCCGTCCCCGTCCTCGTACGGCTCGCCGACCACCTCGGGAAGCTGCGTCCCCAGGCCGCTGACCAGGAACGCCGTGACGTTCAGCCGCTGCCAGGTCTCCAGGTCCGCGCGCAGCAGGACGGCGATCTTGGTGTCGAAGCGGACGGGTTCCGGGGTGCTCGTGCTCGTGTCGTTCATAGGGCGAGACTGGCGGCCGCCGTCCACCTGCGTCTTGTACGTTCTTTGCATGGCCGCCGCACGGGATCGCCAGGAAGTCTCCGCGTGGCGCCCCTCCGTCCCGGGCGTCACCGAGGTGTTCCACGCGCACTTCACCGAGTACGCGTACCCGATGCACGTGCACGAGGCGTGGACGCTGCTCATCGTCGACGACGGAGCCGTGCGCTACGACCTCGACCGGCACGAGCACGGCACCCCGCACGACACGGTGTCGCTCCTCCCGCCGCACGTCCCCCACAACGGCTCCCCCGCCACCCCGCACGGTTTCCGCAAGCGGGTGCTGTACCTGGACGGGACCCGGCTGGGAGACGACCTGATCGGGCCGGCCGTGGACTCCCCCGACCTGCGCGACCCCGTCCTGCGGCTGCGCGTCGGTCAGTTGCACACCGCCCTCGCGCAGACCGGCGACGAGCTGGAGGCGGACAGCAGGCTGACCCTCATCGGCGACCGGCTGCGTGCCCACCTGCGGCCCGGGACCCTGAAGGACAGCCCGCGGCGCGACCCCGCCCTCGCCCGCCGGCTGCGCGAACTCCTCGACGAACGCGTCGTCCAGGGCATCGCCCTGGACGAGGCCGCCGGGCTCGTCCAGGCCCATCCCACCCATCTCGTACGGTCGTTCAGCGGCGCGTACGGCATCGCCCCGCACCAGTACCTGATGTCCCGCCGCGTCGACCGCGCCCGCCGGCTGCTGCTGGAGGGCCGGTCGCCGGCCGATGTGGCCGCCGCGACCGGGTTCTACGACCAGTCCCATCTCACCCGGCACTTCCGGAAGCTGGTGGGCGTGCCACCGGGGCGCTATCGCAGCAGCTCGCGCTGAGCGTCGTACAGGTTGCGCGGGCGCACGACGTCCGTGGTGCCGTACAGCTCCAGGCGGGAGTGCAGGTCGCCCGCGAAGTCGGGGACGTCGATCTGGTCGAACTCCCTGACCTCGTTCAGGCCGACGGTGGCGGAGTACGGCGCCAGGCCGTCGAGGCGGATCATGCCCGCGCGGCCGTTGGTCACCCGGACGTTCCAGTGCGTGAAGCGCGCTCCGAAAAGCGGGCCCGCGCTCGCGTCGCCGCCGTGGCGGCCGTCGTTGTGGACGGTGATGTCGGTGCGGACGTTGGCGAAGGGCAGGCCGCGGTGGCTGTCGAACGTGCCCATCCGCATGTCGCCGCGTGACCAGACGTTGTGGGAGGACAGGCCCTCCACGTTGATGCCGTGCAGCTGGGTGCCGGAGGGGGCCGGGGTCGTGCGGGCCTCGATCGTGAAGTCCTCGATCAGGTTGTCGTGCGAGCCCTCACGGCAGAAGTAGGGGTGGTGGCTGCCGCGGCCCGCCACGCGCGTGTGCCGGAGCGTGCAGGCGGAGGCGGCCACCAGGCCGAAGCCGTTGTCGACGTGGCGAACGGTCACGTCGTTTGCCCAGCAGTCGTAGGCGCACTGGAAGACGACCCCGTTGTGGCCCTTGTCGAGGAGGTGGGGTTGCTGCGGTGTCTCCGTCGCCTCCAGGGTCAGGCCCTCGACACCCGATCCCGTCAACTCCTGTACGTGAGTTGTCAGTTGCGGGTTCCACTCGGGGCGTACGTCGAGCGGGAGCGGGCGTTCGAGGGTGACCTTGCGGCCGTGGATCCGGGCTATGCGGACCGGCCATTCGTAGGGGACGTACGACGTCAGTTTCGTCTTGTCGTCCCAGGTGTACGCCTCGGCGCCCGGGCCGCCGCCGCACATGTGCTCCAGGAGGGTGTGGCCGGCGTCGTCGGCCAGGCGGAGGAGGACCAGGGCGCCGGGGTGGAGGGCCGACGGGTCCGTGACCGTGACCGTCCGGTCGCCCTGCCGTGCGGGCTCGACCCTCGTCAGCGGGCGCCACTCGTCGCGCCGGTTGCCCGTCCAGCCCTCGAAGGGCCAGGCCTTCGCCCTGATCGCGGCGACCAGGGAGTCCCAACGGGCCGTCGGGGCCAGCCAGATGAGGCCGCCGGCCCAGGACCAGGACGACTTGTCGCCGCCGTAGCGGGAGCCGTATACGCCGATCAGCTCGGTGAGGTTCTTCGTCGCGAAGAGCGTCGTACGGCTGCTGCCGGCGCCTCGGAGGACCACGTTCGAGTGGCCGATGCGGATCACGTCGTCGATGCGGAACGTGCCGGGCGGGATGGTGACCGTGCCACCGCCGGCCCTTCCGGCGGCGGCGATGGCACGGTTGATCGCGGGGGCGGAGTCGGTCGTGCCGTCCGCCACAGCACCGAAGTCGCGTACGTCGGCGACCACTCGGGGGCGGGGGAGGCGGCGCGCTCCTCCGCGGTGACCGGCCCTGCCGATGTAGGGGATCTGGGGGTGGGTGAGGGGGGTGCGGGTGAACTCGCGCCAGAGGGGCGGGATTTCTGCGGGGACCGCGTGTGCCTTGGCGGTCGTCGCGCCGAGCGCCAAGGCCGTGGTCCCGATGAGCAGGGTCCGTCTGGTGAGATGCGCATTGCCCATGTCCGTGCCCCTTCCATGCGGCTCTTCATGGATGTGAACAGCGTTCAGAAGTGCGGTGGGCGTGAGCATGCCACGGCCCCTTCGGGGCGGGGAAGGGGTCGTGCGGGGTCAGTTGGTGCGGACCTTTACGGCCGGTCCGCTGTGGACCGCTACGTCAGTCGGTCGGGCGCCGGGTCAGATGGGTGAACGCGTCCAGATTCCGCGTCGACTCGCCCCGCGCGACGCGCCACTCGTACTCCTTGCGGATCGCGGACGCGAAGCCCAGCTCGAGGAGGGTGTTGAAGGCGCCGTCCGCCGCCTCCAGGACCTGGCCGAGGAGGCGGTCGATCTCGTCGGCGGTGACGGCGGCGAGCGGCAGTTTGGCGGTGACGTAGACGTCGCCGAGCGGGTCGACGGCGTAACTCACGCCGTAGAGCTTGAGGTTGCGCTCCAGGAGCCAGCGGTGGACGCCGGGCTCGTTCTCGTCGGGGTGGCGGATGACGAAGGCGTTGAGCGACAGGGAGTGGCGGCCGACGATCAGGGAGACGGTCGTCGAGAGCTTGCGGGTGCCGGGGAGCTTGACGACGTAGGTGCCGGGGGTGGGGGTCTCCCACTCCAGGTCGGCGTCCTTCAGGGCTGCCTCTACGACCTGCGATGCCTTCTGTACGTCAGCCATGGTGGGAGCGTACGCGACGCCGGTAGGCCTGGGTCGCGGCCGTGTAGACGTCCGCCGTGGCGGCCGCCGAGGTGTCCCAGCCGAAGGACTGGGCGTGCCGGGCGGCGGCCTCGCCCATCCGCGGGGACAGGTGCGGGTCGTCGGCGAAGGCACACAGCACGCGCGCGTAGTCGGCCGGGTCGTGGCCCTGGACCAGGAAGCCGGTACGGCCGTCCCGGACCGCCACCGGCAGGCCGCCCACCGCGGCCGCCAGCACGGGTGTGCCGGCCGCCTGCGCCTCGATGGCCACCAGACCGAAGGATTCGCTGTACGACGGCATGACCAGCAGCGATGCCGCCCTGAACCAGTCCGCGAGCTGCTCCTGGCCAACGGGTGGACGGAACCGTACGACATCCGCGATGCCCAGCCTCGCGGCCAGCTTCTGCAGGCCCTCGGGCTTGGCGAGGCCGCTGCCGCTGGGGCCGCCGACGATCGGGACGTGGATGCGGGAGCGCAGCTCGGGGTGCTCGTCCAGGAGCACGGCCACCGCGCGCAGCAGGATGTCCGGGGCCTTCAGGGGCTGGATGCGGCCTGCGAAGAGCGGGATCAGGGCGTCCTGCGGGAGGCCCAGGCGGGCGCGGGCGGCGGCTCGGCCGTCGGCGGGCGAGAAGCGGGTGAGGTTCACGCCGGGGTGCACGACGGCGACCTTGTCGGGGTCGGCGGCGTAGTGCCGTACGAGTTCCTCGGCCTCCTCGGCCGTGTTGGCGATCAGGCGGTCGGCGGCCGTGACGATCTGGGTCTCGCCGATGACGCGGGCGGCGGGCTCGGGGGTGTCGCCGTCGGCCAGGTTGGCGTTCTTGACCTTGGCCATGGTGTGCATGGCGTGCACCAGGGGGGCGCCCCAGCGCTGGGCGGCGAGCCAGCCGACGTGGCCGGAGAGCCAGTAGTGGGAGTGGACCAGGTCGTAGTAGCCGGGGCGGTGGCCGGCCCAGGCCTGCATCACGCCGTGCGTGAAGGCGCACAGCTGGGCGGGGAGGTCCTCCTTGTTGAGCCCCTCGTAGGGGCCCGCGTCGATGTGGCGGACCAGGACGCCGGGAGCCAGGTCGACGGTGGGTGGGAGGCCCGTGGCCGTCGTACGCGTGAAGATCTCCACCTCGATGTTGATCGCGGCGAGGCGCTGCGCGAGCTCGACGATGTAGACGTTCATGCCGCCGGCGTCGCCGGTGCCGGGCTGGTGGAGCGGGGAGGTGTGCACGGAGAGCATGGCGACGCGGCGGGGGCGGCGGTGGAGCCTGAGTCGCGAGGGGGCCGCCGGGGAGCGGTGCCTGAGCCTGCTTACGTACTGGCTCACGTGGCGTTCCTCCTTGGCTACGGGCATGCCTGATTGAGGGTGCGAGCGCCCTCCAAGGCGGTGCAACGCCGGAGGGAGGGGTTCCCATTCCTGGTGGGGTGGTTTTTGCCGAGGTATTACCGGGGGTCGCTCAACTGTTCGGGGCTTGGGTGCGTGGGGGGTGGCTGGTGCGGATGCCTGCGGCGGCCTGTGGCGGATGGGTGGGGGTGCGCGTCGCGCCTGGTGATTCGTCGTGGGTCGGGGCCGCGCCGGGGGGTGTCCGTCCTCGGTCGGGCGGTGGCGGTCGGGCAGAGACGTGCCGTTTCTTGACGCCCGCCGCTGCGGGCGGACACCCCCCGGCACGGCCCCTGCTCGCCGTTGCGCCGGTGCGGGTGGCGTTCCGCCTGATGTCGGCCACTTACCCTCGTATGCATGACATCCCGCGCCTTCGCCCGCCCTGTGGGCACTGTTACGCGCGGGACCACCAATCCGAATCGGCTGCGCCGTATGGATCGGTGGATCGCCGTCACGCATGGCGCGGAGCTGCGGCGGGCCGGTGATGCCGTCGCGGTCGACCTCGGGTACGGCGCTGCGCCCTGGACGGCCGTGGAGCTGCTCGGTCGGCTGCGTTCCGTCGCGCCACGCGCGCGTGTGGTCGGCGTGGAGATCGAGCCGGCGCGGGTCGCGGCGGCGAAGCCGTACGAGCGGGATGGGCTTGTCTTCCGGCACGGCGGGTTCGAGATCCCCGTCGCGCGGCGGCCTCTGCTCGTGCGCGCCGCCAATGTGCTGCGGCAGTACGAGGAGGATCAGGTCGCCGGTGTGTGGGAGCGGCTGTGTGCCCGGCTTGCGCCGGCCGATCCGGTGACCGGGGCGCGTGGCGGGCTGCTCGTCGAGGGGACCTGCGACGAGATCGGGCGCAGGCATGTGTGGGTCGCGCTCGGGCCGGAGGGGCCGCGTACGGTCACCTTCGCCACCCGGCTGGGCTCGCTGGAGCGGCCGTCGGACCTCGCCGAGCGCCTGCCGAAGGCACTGATCCATCGCAACGTCCCCGGCGAACCGGTCCACGCCTTCCTGCGCGACTTCGACCGCGCCTGGGCTGCCGCGGCGCCCTACGCGTCGTACGGCGCACGCCAGCGGTGGATCCGGGCGGTGCGGGACCTTACGGCCGATTGGCCGGTGACGGACGGGCCGGTGCGGTGGCGGCAGGGTGAAGTGACGGTGCGGTGGGAGGCGTTGGCGCCGGCGGGCTGATTCGGGCCATCAGTGCCGGGGCAGGCCCGTGGCGTCAACCGACTGGGCCCAACTCCCCCGCCTGACTCGCCATGCCGTGGGGAACGATCTCCGGGAGTCGTTCGTCACAAAGCCGGGGAGATCGGCGTGACGCGGAAGGAACGGGGGGAAGCAGACCTCTGTCACTTTGCGCGTCGCCGTGGCACGATCCCCCGGACGTTCGTATGTTACTGACGGGACATCAGTTTGGGGGAAGTGGTATGGGTTCGGGCAAGCGCGGCCTGATCGCGACAGCTGTGACCGTCGTCTGTGCGGTCACCGTACTCGCGGCGCCAGGCACGGCCTTCGCGGCGCCCTCCCCCACCCCGAGCGCCCCGCCCTCCTCGTCGGCGCCGGCCACCGTGTCGAACGAGGACCTCGAGGCCGTTCGCAAGAAGCTGGAGAAGCTCTACCACGCCGCGGCCGTCGCCACCGACGAGTACAACGCCGCCGAGGAAGCCGCCGAGAAGCAGTCCGCCGAGATCGTCTCCCTGGCCAAGAAGATCGTCAAAGGTCAGGAGAAGCTCGCCGAGCTGAAGAAGCGCGCGGGCGCCGCGGCCGCCGCCCAGTACCGCTCCGGCGGGCTGCCCGACGAGGCGCACTTGATGCTCAGCGACGACCCGCAGGCGTTCCTCGACGGCACCGGCCGAGTCCTGCAGGGCCAGCGTGCGACCAAGGGGCTGCTCGCGGAAATGACCCGCACCCAGCAGGACTTGGAGCAGTACGCCAAGGACGCCTCCGCCCAGTGGCGGAAGCTGGAGTCGGGCCGCAAGGCCAAGGCCGCCGCCAAGAAGAAGATCAAGAAGCAGATCGCGGCGGCCGAAGAGCTCGAATCCCAGCTGGAGGAGGAGGAAAAGGAACGCCTCGCCGAGCTGGAGAAGCAGGCCGCGTACAAGGCCCAGACCGCCTGGCTGGACTCCGGCATCCTGAAGGACATCAAGGGCAAGGCCTCCGAGAAGGGCCGCGAGGCCCTCGAGTACGCCACGGCCCAGCTCGGCAAACCGTACGAATGGGGCGCCGAGGGCCCGAAGACGTACGACTGTTCCGGCCTGACGTCACAGGCCTGGGCGAGCGCCGGGCGCGGGATTCCGCGGACCTCGCAGGAGCAGTGGAAGCAGCTGAAGCGCATCGACATCAAGGACATGCGCCCCGGCGACCTCATCATCTACAACGCCGACGCCAGCCATGTGGCCATGTACGTCGGCGACGGCGCCATCGTCCACGCCCCGCGCCCCGGGCGGACGGTGACGGTCGCGGGGGCCGGCTCGATGCCGATCCTCGGAGTGGTTCGACCCGATGCGTAAGCGTTGGGGCGACTTGCGGTGTCTGGGCCGTACGGGTGAGCCCTGCGGGTGGACATAGGCACTTATAGCGGGCGGTTCAGGGGACTTGTGACCGGCGACTCGTGACCCGCGCCACGTGACCCACTCCACGCGGCACCGGCACCAAACCGTGCAGCGACGTGACCTTCGTCATCCCCGCCCCTCGGCCGCCCTGTCCAACTGCGGTACGGAACGCGGCATATGACAGTGGCCAGCTTCCATACGACGTGCCCCACACCATTCCGCTGCGGCGCCGACACCCGCTATGGTCCCCGTCGGTGGATCGAGGTCCCTCGTTCCCACCATGCCCTCGGGGGGAGGGAAGGAACTCAAGACGATGCCCGTACCCATACCGCGGCAGAGAGCGATCCCGGCCGTGGAGAGTGGTCAGGCGCCGGCCGCATCCCCAGGCGGCTCCTCCATGGAAGAGGCTCCGCGTAAGGAATCAAAGGTCGAGAACAACACCCACACCAATCTGACGCTGCTGCTGATCGAGGACGATCCCGGCGGCTCGACGGTCGTGCCCGAGATGCTCGACGCGGCCGGCAAGCCGATCCGCGTGCGCACCGCCCGCAACCTCACCGAGGCCGGACGGCTGCTCACCGACGACGTCCACTGCATCCTGCTGGACCTCGAGCTGCCCGCGCCCGGCCGGACCGGCGAGGACGACGAGCTGGGTGTGCTCAAGCACGTCCTGGAGCTCGCGCCCCGGCACGCCGTCCTCGCGCTCACCGCGTCCGGTGACGCCGAGCGCGGTGCGGAGGCCGTGCGCGTCGGCGCGCAGGACTACCTCTTCCGGGACGAGCTGGACGGGCGGCTGCTGAGCCGGGCGATCCGGTACGCGGTGGAGAGGAAACGTTCCGACACGGCCGAGCGACGGCTGGCCGAAGGCCGTCTGCGGGCCCAGGAGAACCGCCGTCTGGAGCGCGGCCTGCTGCCGACGCCCCTGCTGGAGGGCTCCTCGCTGCGGTTCGCCGCGCGCTACCGTCCGGGGCGGTCACGTGCCCTGCTGGGCGGTGACTTCTACGACGTCGTGCGCACCGCGGACGGCACGGTGCACGCCATGATCGGCGACGTCTGCGGCCATGGGCCCGACGAGGCCGCCCTCGGTGTGGAGCTGCGGATCGCCTGGCGGGCGCTGACGCTGGCAGGGCTGTGCGGGGACCAGCTGCTCGGCACGCTGCAGCAGGTGCTCGAGCACGAGCGGGCCGACGACGAGATCTTCGCGACGCTCTGCACGGTGGACATCGCGCCGGACGGTCGGCGGGCCGGGCTGTGCCTGGCGGGTCACCCGTCTCCCCTGCTCGCCCGGCCGGGGCGGGCTGCTCGGCTGCTGCCCCACGACAACAACGGGCCCGCGCTCGGGCTGCTGCCCGGGGCCCGGTGGCCTCGCATGCAGGTGGAGCTGGGCGCGGAGTGGAGCCTGATGCTCTACACCGACGGCCTCATCGAGGGTCGGATCGGCGAGGGCCGGGAGCGGCTGGGGCAGGACGGGATGGTGGAGATGGTGCGCCGGCAGCTCTCGGAGGGGCTGCGGGGCGAGGCGTTGCTGCGGGCCGCCGTCAATGAGGTCCGGGACCTCAATGGGGGCGAGCTGGCGGACGACGTGGCGGTTCTGTTGCTCGACCGGACGGTGTGAGCGGGGGCGCGCCGCGGGTCGGCGAGAGGCGAGAGGCGAGAGGCGAGAGCCGGGGGGCGCCGCGGGTCGGCGAGAAGCGGGAGCCGGGGGGCGCCGCGGGTCGGCGAGAGGCGAGAGCCGCGGGTCGGCGAGAGGCGGGGGGCGCCGCGGGTCGGCGAGAGCGGGGGCGCGCCCCGGGGCTCTGTCGTCTGCCGACTGCAGGTGCGTTGTGGCTGGTCGCGCCCACGCGGCGGCGGCGCAGCTCGATACAGCCCCGCGCCCCTTACGGGGCGCTGCCGCTCGGGCTGTTGATCAGCGGCCGCCGTTCCACGGGCCGTAGGGGCCGTCGCTGCTGGAGCCCTTTCTGCTGCGGCCCCCGCCCGGCAGGCCCTTGATCGCGGGGCGCACGTCCACCATGTACACGATCGTCGCGATGAGGCCGATGATCGGCAGGAACGACAGGATGTTGAAGATCAGGTTCACCACGAAGGCGAGCCCGAGGATGAGCAGCCAGAACGGCTTGGTCTTCTTGTCGGCCGCTCGGTAGGCGTCCTCGCGGCGCGTGGCCGCGTCGATCAGCGCGAAGCCGCTGAAAAGGATCAGGGCCATGCTCAGCAGCCACATGAACCCCGCGAAACCCTGCATCAGCACAACGTCCACCACCCGACTCGGCTCATATCTACGCGCTCACCGTACCCGCAACGGCAAGTCGGCTACCCGAACAACGGGCCGAGCACTCCGTAAGTGCCCGACCCGTGTTCTACGGCCCCTTTTCACCCGTCCGCGTTACTTGGCGGGCGGCGTCGTCTTCTTGGCGACGGGCTTGCGTGCCGGAGCCTTCTTGGCCGGGGCCTTCTTCTCCGTGGCGGCCTCGGCGGCGGGGGCCGGCACGGCGGGCTTGGCTTCCGCCTTGTCCTCCTTGACCTCGACCGGCTCGGCCTTCGGCTCGACGGCGATCGCGAGCTCCTCGATCTCCTCGGCGGCCTCACCACGCCAGGTCTTCACGGTCTGCTCGCCGTGCTCGGCGACCTTCTCGTAGGTCTCACGGGCCTTCACGGCGTACTCGGCGGCGACACCGATGGTGCGCAGCGCGAAGTCCTGGGCGCTCTCGCCGAACTTCTTGAGATCGGCGTCGAGGCTGCTGCCGAGCTTCTTGACGTCCGCGTCCAGGTTGCTGCCGAACTTCTTGAAGTCGGCGTCCAGGCTGCTGACGAACTCGTTGACCTTGGTCTGGAAGCTCTCCTGCGCCTCCTTGGCCTTGGCGCCTGCCTCCTTGGCGCGGGCGGTGGCCTTGTCCTGGACGGCCTTCGGGTCGGTGTTGCGAACGGCCTCGAACCGGGCCGGCGCCTGGGAGCGCAGCTGCTCCACCAGGCTGGGCACCTTCCGGGCCTGCTGGAGGGCCAGGTCGGCGGTGCCGGCGGCGAAGTAGAGCGGGGTCGGGTCGCTGAGGGTCTTACGCAGGTCGTCGGTGATGGCCATGGTGGGTGGTCCTCCCGGGTTGCTTTCAGGTGAGGGTTTCGGATCCCGCGGTCGGCCTGCCGGTGTGCGTGGTCAGCCGGCCGACTGCCGGGGGTTGTTCGGGTTCTCCGGGTCGGCGTCACTGCCGTCGGACGTATGGGTCTTGCGAGCACGGCGCGCGGCGGACTTACGGCCGCCGTCCTTGGCATCGCTGCCGTCCGCGCGGGTCTTACGGCTGCGGCGTACGGCGGCGTCACTGCCCTGAGCGTCCGCCGCGTCGTCGCTGTCGCCGTCGCTGTGCCGGGAGTCCACCGCGCCGTGGTCCGTCGAGTCGGCCTCGGCCAGCTCGACGGCTTCGACCGCCTCGATCACCTCGGCGGCCTCATGTGCCTCGTCGGCATCGTCCGCCTCGGCGGGTATCCCGAACCCGTTCTCCTTGCGGAACGATTCGTAGATCTGGAGCAGCACCTGCTTCTGCCGCTCGTTCAGCGTGGGATCGGCGATGATGACGGCACGCGTCTCCACCTCGTCCCGGTCCCGCTCGGCATCGAGGATGCCGGCCCGCACATACAGCGTCTCGGCGGAGATCCGCAGGGCCTTGGCGACCTGCTGCAGCACCTCCGCGCTCGGCTTGCGCAGCCCGCGCTCGATCTGGCTCAGATACGGATTGGACACCCCGGCGGCATCGGCGAGTTGCCGCAACGACAGCTGCGCGTTGCGCCGCTGGTCGCGCAGGTACTCACCGAGATTGCCGACGTTGAGCGATGCCATGCCTCCACCTTGCCCCACCCTCGCTAACTTTTGCAAGCACCCGCTTGCAAAAGTGCGCCACGCCACGTGACGGCCACTCAGATGGGTCACACCGTCGATGGCCGACCGCTGCGGGGCACTCCCGGCACCCTGCCTCCATGCCGCACAGCTGCCCTGTCCTGGCTGAAAACGACGGGGTCCACCTACAGGCACGCGGAATCATGAAGCATGCGACCGGATGGCTGGCACCTCACCGAAGACGTCGATGACTTCCTCGCCCGAGCCGGAGGCTTCCTGCGCTCGCGGCCCGGCCCGCACGTCATGCAGTCGACGTGGGCCGACAGAGTGCGGACGCGTGGCGCGGACGCCTTCGGCACCGAAGCCCCGCTCTTCGGCACGCTGGAGCAGGCGGGCGAGGTCCGCGCGACCTTCTACCAACTCCCGCCCCGCGCCATGGGCCTCTCCCCGCTCTCGCCCGAGCAGGCCGACTCCCTCGCGGCCCACCTGGCCGCCCTCGGGCACTTTCTGCCCTCCGTCAACGCCGACCACGGCACCGCCGCCGCTTTCGCCGAGGCCTGGCAGCGGCACACCGGGGCGACGGCGAAGCTCCGCGACACCCGGCTGCGCCTGTACCGCCTCGGCACACTCACCCCACCGGAGCCGATGCCGGCGGGCCGGGGCCGCGTCCTGGGCGAGCAGGACCTCGAGCAAGTCATGTTCTGGTGCGGCGAGTTCGCCAAGGCCGTCGGCGAAGTCGTCTCCATCGACGCCGGCTCCTGGGCAGGCACGCGCTTCGCCGACAAGCGCTACACGCTCTGGGAGACCCCGGACGGCACTCCCGTCTCCATCGCGGGCATGAACCCGTTGATCGGCGGCCAGATCCAGGTGGACATCGTCTACACCCCGGACGACCTGCGCGGTCGCGGCTACGCGGGCGCCGTGACGGCCGAGGTGAGCCGGGCCGCGCTGACCGCGGGCGCGCAGGACGTCGTGCTGTTCGCGGACCTGTCCAACCCCAAGAGCAACGCCCTCTACCAGCGGCTCGGCTACCGCACGCTCACCGACTGGTCCGCGTACGACTTCTCAGGCCCCGGTGCGCAGGCCGCGCACCTGGGGTGAGAGCAGGGCGGCCGTGGTGGCCAGGACGATCAGGGCCGCGCAGCCCGCCAGGGCCCTGTCGGTGCCCACTGCGGCGGCGACGGGGCCGGCGACCAGCAGGCCGAGCGGGGCGAAGGCCAGGGAGCCGAACCAGTCGTAGGAACTGACGCGGGACAGGGCCCGCTCCGGGATCTCCCGCTGGATGGTCGTGGCCCACAGCACGCCGAAGACATCGCTTGCGATCCCGGCGCCGAACATGGCCGTGGCGATCAGCCATACCGGGGCTTCGGCGCCGAGCAGGGCGATCGGCAGGGCGGCCGGAAATGTGCACAGCACGCCCACCAGAACCGGACGCTTCACCCGCACCCGGGCGGCGAGTCCCGCGCCGGCGACGGTGCCCACGGCCTGGGCCCCCACGATCACCGACCACGCCCGCGCCCCGCCCAGGTGCTGCTCGGCGGTCAGGGGGCCGAGCACCCCGACGTTGGCGTTGAGCGCGGCGACGACGACGGCGTACTGGGAGACGACGACCCACAGCCACTGCCGGGAGGCGAACTCCTGCCACCCCTCTCTCAGATCGGCCCAGCCCGACGCCCTCTTGCGCTGCCGCGCGGCCACCCGCAGCGGCGCGATCAGCGCGGCACTGACGACGAAGGACGCCGCGTTGAGCGCGAGTGCCCAGCCGGCGCCCACCAGGGCCACGGTCACCCCGGACAGTGCCAGGCCCAGCAGGAGGGAGCTGTTGGTGCCCATCCGCAGCAGCCCGTTGGCCCGTTGCAGGCGATCCGCGGGCACGATCAGCGGTACGAGGCCGTCCATCGCCGGGGCGAACATCGCCGTCGCCGTGCCGGCCGCCACCGCGAGCAGGCACATCGCCGTCAGCGGTGCGTGTCCGGTCAGCAATGGCGGCCGGCCCCCCGTATGCCCCCGCCCCGACCGCATCGGCCAGGACCATCAGCCTCGACCGCGACATACGGTCCGCGATCACCCCGCCGGCCAGGACGAACACCAACTGTGGCAGCGCCTGGCAGGCCACCACCAGGGACAGCCGCCCTGCACCGGCGCCCGGCAGAGCAAGCACCGCGAACGCCAGCGCGACCCGGGCGAAGCCGTTGCCCAGCACGGAGACGACCCGTGCGCAGGCGAGCCGGACGAACTGCGGGTCGCGCCACAGCGGCGCCGGAACCGAAGACACTGTCACGGGCCCGGCACCCTACGGCGGCCACGACCGACGACCGGTCCGAACCGGCCACAGAGGTGAACACCCGCATCCGGTCGACCGCCATGTCACAGAACGGGCGGCCGGCTCGTCCAAGGTTTCGTGGACGTATTCCGGAATCGGGACGGTGAGTGTCATGCGGGTGTTCGTGGCAGGCGGGACCGGGGTCATCGGGCGGCGGCTGGTACCGCTGCTCGTGGCGCGGGGGCATCACGTGACGGCCACGACGACGAGCGCGGCCAAGCTGGGTCTGCTGAAGGAGATGGGAGCGGACGGGGTCGTCATGGACGGGCTCGATGCCGCGTCGGTCCGCGAGGCGGTGGCGGCGGCGCGGCCGGACGTGATCGTGCACCAGATGACGGCGATCTCCATGCCGCATTCCGGCAAGCCGGACATCAAACACTTCGACCGTTGGTTCGCCACCACCAACCGGCTGCGCACCGAGGGAACGGACCATCTGCTGGCCGCCGCCGAGGCGACCGGCGTCCCCCACTTCGTCGCGCAGAGCGCCGCCATCTGGAACGGCATCCGTGAGGGCGGCTGGGTGAAGACCGAGGAGGACCCGCTGCCCGTGGAGACGGGCAGGCTGCACGCGCTGGCCGAGGGCATCCGCCACATCCAGGACGTCGTCCTCCAGGCCGACGGGACAGTCCTGCGCTACGGCGGCTTCTACGGTCCGGGCGCCACCGACGACCAGGTCGAACTCGTACGCAAGCGGCAGTTCCCGCTCGTCGGGGGCGGCACCGGCTACTGCTCCTGGGTGCATCTCGACGACGCGGCGAGCGCCACCGTACTGGCCGTGGAGAAGCAGGCGCGGGGCGTGTTCAACATCGTCGACGACGAACCGGCACCGGCAAGCGAGTGGCTGCCGTATCTGGCCGACTGCGCGGGTGCGAAGCCGCCGCTGCGGGTGCCGAAGTGGCTGGCGCGGCTGCTGGCCGGCGAGGTGGTGGTGCTGATGATGACCGAGGGACGCGGGTTCTCCAACGCCAAGGCCAGGAGGGAGCTCGGCTGGGAGCCGCGCTATCCCTCGTGGCGCCAGGGGTTCCGGGCGGAGCTGGCGCGGTCGTAGCCGCGGGCGCCGATACGCACTTTTTTGTGCGTACTTGGCAGCGTGCTTCCGCCGTCCGACCCTGGAGACAGGTGATCGACTTCCTGACCCCCGCGGTCGTCCACCGCGCCCGTCGCCCTGCCTCTTCTTCCTCAAGGAGCTCCATCGTGGATACGTCCATGCCCGCATCGTCCGCCGTCACAGTGCTCGGTCTGGGGCCGATGGGACGGGCGCTGGCCGGCGCCTTCCTGGCTGCCGGACTGCGGACCACCGTGTGGAACCGCACGCCGGGCAAGGACGGGGAGCTGCTCGCCCGTGGGGCGATCGGGGCGCGGTCGGCGGCGGAGGCGGTCGGTGCGAGCGAGCTGGTCGTCGTCTGCGTGGTGAACTACGACGCCTCCGACGCCGTCCTGCGGCAGGACGCCGTGACCGGCGCTCTCAAGGGCCGTACGGTCGTCAACCTGACGGCCGACACCCCGGCCCGCGCCCGGGACACGGCCGCGTGGGCGGCCGCGCACGGCATCCGCTATCTGGACGGCGCGATCATGACTCCGGCCACGACCATCGGGGCGCCCGACGCGGTGTTCCTGCACAGCGGCCCCGAGGACCTCTACCGCGAGCACCGGCCCGTCCTGGACGTGCTCGGCGGCACCCATACCCACCTGGGCGAGGACATCGGCCGGGCCGCCGCCTACGACGTCGCCCTGCTCGACATCTTCTGGACGGCCATGTCGGGCTATGCGCACGCACTGGCCGTGGCGCGGGCCGAGGGCATCACCGCCCGGGAGCTGGCCCCCTTCGCGCAGGGCATCGGCGCGATCCTGCCGCCGCTGTTCGACGAGCTCGCGAGTGACGTCGACGACGGCACCTACTTCGGTGAGCTCAACCCGATCACGTCCGCCGTCTCCTCCATGGCCCACATCGTCGAGGCCTCCGAGTCGCACGGCATCGACGCGGGCGTCATGCGCGCGGCCGAGGGTCAGGCCCGCCGGGTCATCGGGCTCGGGCACGGCACGGACGGTTTCATCCGGGTGGCCGAGCTGCTGGGGCACCGCTCCCAGGCGGGGTGACCCACTCCTCCAGTACGTCGAAGTCCCGTTCGGTGAGCCCGTAGCGGTGGTCGACCCGGTGGAGAAGAGCGGGCGCGGCATGGTGGGCGGCCACCCAGGCCCGGTCGGCGTCGGTGATCTCGTCGTCGACCCAGAGGAAGGGCCGGCCGGCGGCCCAGGACACCAGGGGCCGCGTCTTCCAGTGCAGGCCACGGGGCCGGCCGAGGCCGTCCCCGGAACCGGGCTCGTCGTCGTCCTCGTCCGGCCAGTCCATGACCGGCAACGCGGGCAGGCCCAGCCACGGGGCGATACAGGTGTTCGCGTCGTCCAGCCAGGTCGTGGCCCACACCAGCTCGCAACCGAGGCCGGCGAGCCGCGTCAGACGGGCGCCGAGTGCCGGGTCGATCCGGGCGAGGAGGGGGTGGTCGGCACTCTGCGGCAGGGCGCGGACCGGCTCGTACAGCTGGTACGGCCGTTCCGCCCCGAAGGGGATCAGCGTTCCGTCCACGTCCAGGAAGAGAAGCATCAGAAAAAGGATCTACCCCGGCCGGGGTGCTGCGCTACTGTCGGCTCATGACTGCCGGGTCGGCCTTGTGCCGTGATCGAGTTGGGTGTTGCCCGGCCTCTGAGTGAGGCTGCGGCGGCGGGCCAGGAGCCCGCCTCTTTCTCTTCGCCTTCCATCCGCACGAAATCCAGCGACGGAATCCAGCGACAGAGAAAGAGAGAGAATGCCCAACGACTTCAATCAGCAGGTCATCGACGAGTTCCGGGCCAACAAGGGCCGCGTCGGCGGCTACTTCGAGGGTGCCCGACTGATCCTCCTCACCACCACCGGCGCCCGCACCGGCCGCCCGCACACCACCCCCGTCGGCTACCTCCCCGACGGCGCCGACCGCGTCCTGGTCATCGCCTCGGCCGGCGGCGCCCCCAGCCACCCGGCGTGGTTCCACAACCTCCTCGCGAATCCTCAAGTCACCGTCGAGAGCGGCGCGTTCACGTACGAGGCGCGGGCGGTCGTACTCGACGGCGAGGAGCGTGACCTGGCCTTCGCGCGGGCCGTGGAGGCGGATCCGGGCTGGGCGCAGTACCAGGAGAAGACGCGGCGGGTGATCCCCGTGGTCGCCCTGCACGAGATCGCCCAGGACGGCCCTCCGAACATCAACGCCTCCTCCATGGGCGAGGCCGTCAAGGTCGTCCACGACGCCTTCCGCCGCGAACTCGCCCTGATCCGCGAGGAGATGGCCAAGGGCGGCGCCACCCTGGGCGCCCAGCTCCGCGTCAACTGCCTGACCTTCTGCGCCGGCCTGCACAACCACCACACCGGCGAGGACGTGGGCCTGTTCCCGTTCCTGGCAGACCGGCACCCCGAGTTCGCTCCCACCCTGGCCCGCCTCGGGGAAGAGCACCAGCGCATCGCCGCCCTCGTCGAGGATTTGCGCCTCGCCGTGACCGCCGACCACCCGGACCCCGCCACCGCCCGCGGCGAGGTGGAGCGCCTGACGGCGGAGCTGGAGGCGCATCTGACCTACGAGGAGGAGCAGTTGCTCCCGGTCCTGGGCGCCGCCTAGGGCAGCACGGGAGGCCGCGCTCTCAGAACGGCAACGGCCTCCCGTGCACCACCTCCAACCCCGCCACCGCCCGCGTCACCACCACGTACAGCCGCTGCAGTCCCCGCTCCTCCGCGGCCACGATCGCCGCCGGCTCCACGGCGACGACATGGTCGTACTCCAGCCCCTTCACCACACTCGCCGGTACGACGGTCACCCGCGCGCCCAGGTCGTCCGCGCCCCCCGCCGCGATCCCGGCCCCCGCCAGTGCCTCCCGCACCCGGTCCGCGTCCGCGTCGGCCGCGACGACCCCGACCGACCCCTCCCGGTCCAGTGCGTCCCGTACGGCTCCGACGACCGCGCCCAGCAGATCGCCGTCGGCCTGCCGGAACCGCAGCTCCCCGTCAACGCGCAGCGAGCGAGCCGCCGGCACCTCCACATCCAGCCGCTCCAGCAGCCGGTTGGCCAGCGCCAGCACCGCCCCGGGCACCCGGAACCCCGTAGTGAGCGGCACGACCACCGCGTCCGGCTTCCCCAGCTGCCCCAGCACGCTCTGCCACGACCGCGCGGCCCACGGCGTCGTCCCCTGCGCCAGATCCCCGAGCACGGTCACCGACCCGAAGTCCGCCCGCCGCGCGATCGCCCGGCACTCCATCGGCGACAGATCCTGCGCCTCGTCCACGACGACATGGCCGTACCCCTTCGGATGCTCGACAAGCCCCGCGACCTCGTCGAGGAGCACGAGATCGGCGGCCGACCAGCGCGCCGACTTCCACGACCGGGGCGGCTTCGCCCACAGCAGCGCCTGCTGCTCGCCCGCGTCCAGCAGCCCGTCTGCGGCCTCCCCCAACACCCCGGGGTCAGCGAGCAGTTGAGCCACAACCTCCTCGGGCCGCACCCGGGGCCATACGGCGTCGACGTACGCCCCGACCGCCCGCGCCCGCGAGATCCTCTGCACCCACGCGCTGCTCCGCGGCCCGGCCCGCCGCTCGGCCTGCTCCTGGATGCGCCGCACCACCCGCGTACGCACCCGCTCCCGGCCGACGCCGTACGGCGGCCCCTCGGCCCGCACCCCCGCGACGATCCGCAGCAGCTCGTCCTCCGGAACCCGCCACCGATACGAACCGTCGGTCAGCACCAGCGGGTCGACGCGGGGCGGTCCGCCCACCCGCAGGTACAGCGCCCGCCGCAGCACCTGTGCCATCCGGACGTCGTGCTTGAGACCGGCGGCCCTCTCGTCATCCACCCCGGTGACCGGCTGCCGGGCGATCTCGTCCCGCAGCGTGGACTGCCGTACGCCGGTCTCGCCGAGGGCGGGCAGCACCTCGGAGATGTACGACAAGAAGGTCGGGTTGGGCCCGAGGATCAGCAGGCCGCCGCGCCGGAAACGCTGCGGATGGGTGTAGACCAGGTACGCGGCGCGGTGCAGGCCGACGGCGGTCTTGCCTGTGCCGGGAGCGCCCTGCACACACACGGAGACGGCGAGGTCACCTCGTACGAGATCGTCCTGCTCGGGCTGGATGGTGGCGGCGATGTCGCGCATGGGCCCGACGCGGGGCCGTTCGATCTCCCGGGCGACGATGTCGCTGACGCGCGACTCGCCCCGGTCGAGGTGTTCGTCCTCCAGGCCGGTGAGGTCGGCGGAGTCGCCGCGGCTGCCGGGTGCCCAGCCGAACCGTCGCCGTACGTCGACGCCCTGCGGGTCGCGTGCACTGGCCTGGTAGAAGGCGCGGGACACGGGAGCCCGCCAGTCGACGACGAGGGGCGGGGCGGCGACATCCTCGCTGATCCGCATCCGCCCGATGTGCAGCGCCTGCCGATCGGCGTCCAACCGCCCGAAGAACAGGGGTCCTTCGGGCAGCTCCCGCATCGCCTTCGCCCGGCTGCGCAGCCGGTACCCGAGCACCTCGGCGTCGGCACCGGAGGCGGCGACGTCCTCGGCGGTGACGACCTGCTCCTGGGCGCCGTCGACCATGGCGGCGAGGGCGGTTCGGCAGCGGTCGTGGTGGGCGCGTTCCTTGGCGAGCTCGTGATGCAGTGACGTCATTCCAAGGAGCGTACCGAAATAACGTGACCGAGTTAAATTTTTTACCGAGCCTCAGACAACATCGCCTCGAACCGCGGCAGGCAGGCCCGCCTCCAACAGCCCGAACGCCCGCTCGGCCGCCGCCACCGCGTCCCCCCGCACCTCGGCCGCCCGCTCCCCCGCAGCGATCCGACGCCAGTTCTCCTGCGCGAGAATCCGCTGCACGGCAACGATCTGCCCGGCGGCCAGCCGCCCGTCCAGCCCGCCACCCAGCGCCTCTGCGAGCGCGGCCTCGGAACGCTCCAGATAGCCGTACAGGCGGGCCGCCAGCGCGGGTGTCCCGTACAGCAGCGACTGATAGGCCAGCACGTCGGGATGATCGTTGAGCCCGGTGATGGGGTCACACCGCTCCAGCCCGTCGAGGAAATGCCGCCGCAACGCCTCGACGGGCGAGGCGCTCCCCTGCCGCACCACCCGGGCTGCCTCGCCCTCGTGATCGGCGAACCGGTACAGCACGAGGTCCTCCTTCGCCGGGAAGTACCGGAACAACGTCGGCTTGGAGATCTCCGCGGCGGCGGCGACCTCTGCCACGGAGACGGCGTCGAAGCCCTTCTCGAGGAAGAGGCGGATGGCGGTGTCGGAGACGGTTCGGTACATCCGCTGCTTCTTGCGCTCGCGCAGGCCGGTCGCGCTGGCGCCTGTGTCACTCATGCGGCGAGCCTACGCACGAGGGCGGCGCGCCGCGTTCCAGAGCGTCTCGAAGAACTCCCGGCGGCGCATGATGGCCCTCCGGGCGTGGTCGCCGTCATCGACGGACCATCGGGTCAGCGGGGAGTCGTACCCGGTGAGGTCCCTCGGTGAGCCTGCGGGTCCTGGTGCCGGACTTCACCCAGCCGATCGAGGTCCCCGGACTGCTGGACACCGACGGCCAACGCCCGTGGGTGGAGGACCCGTGGCTGGCGGACCGCCCCCAGCCGCTGCACCTCTGCGTCGAGCCGCCGCATCACGGCGTCGCGTAGCTCCTCGGTCTCTCCACGCGCCGCGTGGTCAGGAATCGGCGGCGGAAAGCAGGGACCGCTGCCGGCGCACGAGGGCTGTCATGATCTCCGGCTGACTCGGCACCCCGGTCAGCCCGAGGGGCTGGGCCGCCGCGGACAGGATCCTCTGCAGCCTCCGGGCAGCCAGCGGCAGAGCCAGCCAGTTGAAGCCCGTTCCCTCGCTCAGCGACAGCGACACACGGATGACGTCGGTGAAGACCGACTGTGCCCGCTTGAAGTCGAGAAGCGAGTCCAGGTCCGTTTCCAAGCCGTACGCGCCGTCGGGATTGATGCGCTCGACGACCCGGCGCCAATCCTCGGTCATTCGGTGCCGCTGGTCCTTCGGATAGCGCATCAGATACAGATGGGTGGCGAGGTCGTAGAGCGGATCGCCCAGCATTGCCAGTTCCCAGTCGATTGTCCACAGTTCGCCCTGGGAGTCGACCACGAAGTTCTTACGGTGCAGGTCCGCGTGCAGCAGGCAGAAAGGGCGCTGCTTGAGTCCCGCCACGTGCTTTCTGAGGTGGGTGAACGAATCCGGCCGCACACCGAGTTCTTCGAAGAGTGCACCGAACTGCGCGAAGTTCTTGAGGTAGACCTGCTCCTCGATGAAGACGATCAGGCGCTCCAGGAACCCGTCAGTGTCGCCGTCCGCGGCTCGGTCCTCGAGCCGGCACCGCCTCGGCACGTCTTCGAGCCTGGAGGGCCCGATCCGTGCCATCTGCCGGAAGAGTTCGACGATCTGGTCGAGGACTGCATCGGGAACACGTCCTCCCGCCCAGCGGCGGGCGGGAAGGGTCCGCCCTTCGATGAATCCCTGAAATCCCATACCCGCGACGTCCAGGACCTCGGGGATGCGCGTGAGCTCCCCCTGCAGGGCGCGCAGCAGTTTCTCCTCAGACTCGAAGCATCGCCGGTCGAACCAGAGGATCTCGGAACGCGGCTCCCGGACCTTGACGATCTGCGTCCCGTCCAGCAGCCGCAGCACGTAGGTCTCGTGGTGGTACCCCTTGAGCGGGCCCGTGACCACGCTCGAGTCCCCGCCACTCATTTCGGCGGCGAGTTGTCGAGCGTCGGACACTGCTTGGGGTGACATTTGCCGGGTTCAGCCCATTTCGGTGGAGCCCATGGGGTAAGAGGAGACGCACGTTACTCCACCGGCACCGCGTAACGGTGCAGAACCCGACGCATTCCACGCCGCCGGTCCCCGGCATGGGCGAACCGGCGCACTGGCGAGCGAGCAACTGAGCTGATGCCCGTGCCCCGGCCGGGTCGTTGGTCACGACAGCCCGCGGGAGCCACGACCCCGGTGAGCGCGAGGAGGCCCATGGCTCAGGTCACCGTCGACCAGGCAGACGTACGGCGCCTGCTCGCCGCCACGCGCGCCGTGCTGTTCGACTTCGACGGTCCCGTCTGCCGGTTCTTCCCTGAGTCCACGCAGGAGGTGGCGAGACAGATCAAGCAGGCAGCCCGGCAGGACTGGGGCACCCTCGACCCGGGCGTCGAGGCATGCGACGACTCCCACCAGGTACTCCGGCCCTTGTGGCGGATATACGAGCGCCTGTGCGGCCGGGAGACCCCGGAGCGCCCCAGCCGCCGTCCGCTCGATCGCGCCGAGGAGATCATCGCCGAGCAGGAGTCCAAGGCCGTCGCCGGCGCGGTTCCGGTGCCGGACATCGGCGAGCTCGTGAAGCAGCTCCGTGAGCTCCGTGTTCGCCTGGTAGTCGTCAGCAACAACGCCCGGGGCCCGATCCTGACGTATCTCGGACGGGTGGGGCTGGCCTCCGAGTTCGAGGCGGTGTTCGGCCGGGACCCGCACGACGCACGGCTCATGAAGCCGAACCCCCACTGCGTGCGCCGTGCCCTCGCCCATCTCTCGCTTCCCCCAGCCGCCTGCCTCATGGTGGGGGATCAGCCGACCGACCTCATCGCGGCCCGGGCAGCCGGGACGCCGTTCCTCGGCTGGACGCAGGACGAAGTCCGAGCCAAGGAGATGGCACGGGAGGGGGCGGACGCCGTGGTCTCCTCATATCGCCCCGTGACAGCAGCGGCACGCAAGCTGCTTGAGGAACGCCGTTCGCCGGACTCGGTCAGCCTGCGAGGAGCTTCCACGCAGACGTGAACCAGTCCTGCCTCCTGGATACGAACTCGGTGCCCTGGGACGTGGGATCGTCGTCCTTGACGTAATGCGTGAGCCCGGCACCCAGGCCGACCACGTCCGGGGCCTCGACCTCCTGGCCGTCGTCCAGTTCGAATGTTCGCAGGTAGACCTCGTACGGGCCTTCCAAGGCCTGCTGCTGGTTGACCAGGTAGAGCTTGGAGTACGGGACCAGTCCAATGTGACGGACCTCGAACTCCACCGAGGGCCCTACTTTCATGGCCCGCAGATCACCGACCAAGCCATGCAACGTCGCCGTGTGCCGACGCCTGAGGTCCAGATATCGCTGCTTCAGGATCTCGTCGTGGTCGGGGTTGCCGGTACGCCAGTAGGGCATGGTCAACCACTCGGCAGGCAGCAGCACGCGCAGCGCGATCCGCAGCGGGGAGATCTGCCCCACCTGGATCCTCTCGGCCTGCGCGCGGATGTGCGCGCCCAGGGACTCCGACGTCAACGTGAAGACGTCCAGCGTGACTTCGTCCTGCTCGAAGGCCTCAGCGATGAGCGCCCCCAATGTGACGGCACGGCCGGAACGTGTGTCGTTCGTGGGCGAGTGGATCCGCTGCTGCCAGATCACCCGGGATCCGCTGCCCTGGCGCGATTCGATCCAGTGCTGCTCGCTCTTCAGCTCCCTGAGGGCCCGCTGCACGGTGTCGCGGGAGACGTCGAACTCCTCGGCCAGCTCGCGTTGCGATGGGAGGTTCGAGCCGAACGGGTACCTCCCGCTCGTGATTCGAGCCCGCAGCTCTGAGGCGACGCGCTCGGACTCCTTGCCGCCAACGCTGGTGGTGGTGCCGTCACTCACACCACGACGGTACTCCGACTTGGCTGCTCGGGTTAAGGGATCAGCGAACTCGGGCACATCCAGATTAGTCAACCAGTCCAATTGGACTGAAATTTGATCGCTTGCTGGAAAGTTGACGCTAGGGGGAGCCATGACCGCGGTCCAACTGGTGCTGGGCATATTCCTTATGGGCATGAACCAGCTGGTGCAGTCGCAGTTCGGAGCGCTGGGGGTGCTGTTGCTGCTGCTCCTCGGAATCGGGATCCGGACCCGCAACACGGCCTGCTTATGGGTGGCCGCCGTGCTCGCCGTCCTGCTCCTGGCCCAGTCCCCCGGTCCAGCGCAGCCTCAATCGGCTCCCGGCCGAGGAGCACTCCACAGAATCTCCAGCACCGGCTGCAAGGAACCCACGATCACCGTGGCCCCCGCATCCTGCAGCAACTTCTCCTTGCGGCCGTTGCGCGCGTAGCCGAGGAACGGGACTCCGGCGGTGTGGGCAGCCTGACAGTCCGTGGGGGCGTCGCCGATGAACAGAGCGCTGGACGGCGCTGCTCCCATCGCGTTCAGGGCGCGGTGCAGGGAGCGCGGGTTGGGCTTGAGGTACTGAAGATCCTGGCTGCGGCCGTAGATGTGGGGACGGAAGCAGTCGAGCAGGTGACGGTCCTCCAGGTAACTGCGCACTACCCGAGGCGAGTTGTTCGTGGCGATCGCCAACCGCGCGCCCACCCCCGTCCAGGTACGGATCAACGGGTCGGCGAACGGAGTGGGCATGGCCAAGGGCACGGCCCGCAGTTCCTCGTGGGTGAGACGTTCCTCCAGCTCCGCGACGAGGTCGCTGTCCGGGTGGCGGAGGTCGACGGCTCGTAGGACCACGTGCGGGTCCGCGGTGCCCCGCTCGCTCTCGTGGAGCAGCCCGTGCAGCCCCCGCCCCTCGAGCCACTCCACCAGCTCGGCCGCCACCCGCTCCGCCGAATGCCCCGCGAACAGCCGGCAGATCGGGCCGTCGAAGTCCCACAGCACGACGCGGGCGCGCGTGATCAGTTCGCGGAGTCGTTCCGTGTCGTTCTCGGTCTCTGCTGTCACCTGTTCAGTCTGCTTCGTATCAGAAGTCACTAGGAGAGTGTCAGGTCAGTGGTGATGGTTTCCCAGAGGGCGTCGAACCACTTCTGGGATTCCTCCACGAACGCGGCGTCGCGCTGCCCGGCCTGCTTGACGAAGGAGAAGAGCAGGGACTGGGAGCCGAGCGCGTCGTACATGTCCAGGGTGCGGCTTTCGTACTCCTCCTGGCGTTCGGTGAGGACGTAGTAGCCGATCAGCGCTTCGTCGCCGTTGAGGAGGTAGAGCTTCACCGGGGGTGTGAACGGCAGGGCGCGGAAGGTGACGTGGACGTCGATGCCGTGGGTGGAGCGGACGGCCTGGAGATTGTGGCGCAGCACCTGGGCCTGGGCGTTGCGCATCGCCAGCCAGCGTTCGTGGACCGGGTCGTCGTCGCCCCGTCCGTCCACCAGGACCGGAAAGGCGAGATGGATGTCCCGGGACGGCAGCAGGAGCCGGACGTCGATCGACTCGGGGTGAACAGAGCCCTCGTGGATCAGGCGGAGGGGTTCACCGAGGGCCAGCATCAGGGTTTCCGAGGTGTGGCATACGACGTCCACGCTGACGTGGGGTGCGGCGAAGGCCTCCGTCAGGCGGGGGGCGAGGCTGACCATGGTCGGCTGGGGGGCGCCCCGGGTGGGGGCCGGCAGGGCGATACGCGGCGGGCTGCCCTTGCTGACGTTGGTGAGGAGGCCGTCCTCCTGTAGTGCGCGCAGGGCCTGGCGTACGGTGCCTCGCTCCACGCCGAACTCCTCGGCCAGCTCGGCCTGGGTGGGCAGGCGGTCGCCTGCCTTGAGCTCTCCGACGCGGATCCGTTCCCGCAGGATGTCGGCGATCTCCTGCGGCGAGAGTCTCCTGCTGCCGTTCACTGCCACGTTCTCCTGGGTCACGACCAAACGCTACAACTCGCGCCCATCTATGGGCAGTTGTTTGTAGCTTGTTTCAAAGTAGGGGCCAAGTGGGGACAACTTAGTTGGAGTTGGTTCCAAGTTGGTTGAGTTGGCGGAAGTAATCCTTCCATCCCCAGAAGCCCGAAGGGGGAAACACAGATGCCCGTCCTCGCACTCCTCTCCGCCGTGTTCGTCGTCGGCGTCGAGCAGACCCTCCAGTGGAAGTACGGTGCCACCGGCATCATCGGCCTGCTGCTGCTCACCATCGGCATCAAGGCCAAGAGCCCGACCGTCAGTTCGATAGGGGCCGTCGTCCTCGCGATCCTGCTTTCGGGTCCCGCCCTATGACGCCGACAAACACTCAGGTCAAACACTGTGGGGGATGATCAGCTCGTGAGCTGCAGCTCCGAACTGATCGTCTCCCACAGCGCGTTGAACCACACATGCGACTGCTCCACGAATGTCGTGTCCCGCAGCCCGAACCCCTGCTCGAAGGCGAACAGCGGCGACTGGATGCCGGGGGCGTCGTACATCTCCAGGTGCTGCTGACCGATCTCCACCTCGCTGCGCGCCAGCGTGTAGTAGGCGAAGAGCGCCTCCGTGCCGTTGAGCAGGTAGAGCTTCACCGGCGGCGTGAACGGCAGCGCGCGGAAGGTGACGTGCACATCGATACCGTGCGTGGCGCGCAGCGCCAGCAGATTGTGCCGGAGCACCTGGCCCTGGGCGTTGCGCTGGGCGAGCCAGCGCCGGCGCAGCTGTACATCGGCGTCGTCGGCCGAGCCGTCCACCGGTGTCGGGAACGCAAGCGAGATGTCGCGGCTCGGCAGCATGACACGGACGTCGACCTTGGCCGGTTTCAGCTGTCCGGCGTGGATCTGACGGAGCGGTTCGCCCATGGCGAGCGTGAGGGAGACCGAGGTGAGGCACAGTGCGTCGATCTCGACGTGCGGGGCGGCGAAGGCGGCCGCTATCCGCGGGGCGAGGGCCACCATGGTCGGCTGCGGTGCGGCTCCCGGGCCGGTCAGCGCCCTGCCCAGGTCGGGGGCGACGGTCGCCGGGGCCCCTTTGGACACGTTGGTGAGCAGATGCTCCGACTGCAGGATGCGCAGCGCCTGCCGCACGGCTCCGCGCTCGACGCCGAACTCGTCCGCCAGCTTGGCCTGAGTGGGCATGCGCTGGCCGGGCTGCAACGCGCCCGAGGTGATGCGGGCGCGCAGCTCATCGGCCACGTCCCGATGTGACTTCTGTGGCCGCTGTGAACTCTTCCGCCCAGTGACGGAGGCGTGTTTCGGCTCCACGACCAAACACTACAACTTCCCGCCATCTTTAGGCAGTTCCAGGGATGGTGGTTATGAGTCGCTTCCAAGCGGTCATAAGTACAGTGAAGTTGGTCGCCAACTTGAGCAACATGGTCAAACTTCAGGAGGGTTGGCCACCAGAGTCGGTTCTGTCGACCATCGTCCCCGAGAGGAGACCGGCATGCCGCTCATCTACCTCGCCGTCGCCGCACTCGTCATTGGATTCGAGCAACTCATCCAGTGGAAGTACGGGCCGATGGGCATCATCGCCTTTCTCGCCCTGACCATCGGTATCAAGGCCAAGAACACCATGATCGGCGGCATCGGCGCGGTGATCCTCGTCATGCTGCTCGCCCACTAGGCCTTCCTGCGAAGGCCCGGTGACCAGGTTCGGCCGTCCGGTCTCCCTTCCGGAGGGGAGCCGGGAGCCCGGTCGGTCAGCACAGCCACAACTTCACATCGACAACCGAATACCGACCGCACAGCCACAACCGCGCGGCCCAACCGGATACGGGCGCACAGCCCACCACCACAACTGAACAGCTCGCTACGGATGAGCAGACCTGTCACCGGCCGAGAGGAGGCCTCAGAAGATGTCCGGGCACCAAGGTCGCCTGGACGTACGCAGCAGGGCGTCGGCCACCCGGGCGGCGCCCGCTCGTTCTTCCCGGACCCGCCCCAGCGCGGTGAGCCGTACGGCGGACTCGTCACCGAGCCAGAGTCTGCCCAAGTCGGCCACGTCGAGGGTGAGTTCGGGAGCGGCCGTGGTCGGCGTGCAGGAGGCCCCGTCGGTCGACGCCTCCAGCAGGTAGCGTCCGCCCGCCAGCCCGCCCCCGTCCACGACCTCCAGCACCAGCGACCCCTGCCCCTCGTACGTCCGCGCCTCCAGCGCCCGTACGACATCCAGGATCCGTACCCACAGCCAGTCCGCCAGCGTCGTGACCCTGGCCGCCCGCGGATCGGGGAGGTAGAGGGGCAAGAGGTCGTCGGGAGCCCGCCAGCCGCTCTTGACCGTCGTGATCCAGTCGATCGAGCACAGGTAGCGCCACAGGGCGCGCTCGGCGTCCGGGGTCGCCGCGATGAGCCAGTTCACGGTCGCCGTGTTGAGCGGCTGCTTGCCGTCGCCCCAGTGGTCGTCCGCCTTGTACGACGCCAGCCCCTGGACCTCGCCGCCCGCCGAGCGGTACACGGCGAAGAAGGGCTCGGTCCACGGGGACCTGTCCAGGCGCAGCACCCCGGTGCTGACCTGCCACCACCGCTCGCCCCGGTCGACGGCACCCGGCTGCGCCCGGCGCACCCGCTCGAACAGCTCCGGGCCGATCTTGCGTACGTCCGCGCCGTCCACGATGTCGATACGGCCGCCGTCCTCGGGGCCGGACCACCTCGGGTCGAGGCCGGTGCGGGGGACGTCCACGGTCCACTGGGCCGTGGACGTGGCGGGGCCGAAGCCGTAGCGACCGTAGATCCGGTACTCGGCGGCGATCAGGGTGGCGACGACGTCGCCGCGGTCCTTCGCGGCGGCCAGGTCGTGGGCCATCATGCGGGTGAGCAGGCCGCGGCGACGGTGGGTGGGGCTGACGGTGACGTTCGAGATGGCGTCCGCGGGGACGGGGGCGCCGCCGACCGCGGTGATCTCCTGTGCGAAGGAGCGGAAGGTCGCCACGCAGCGGCCGGTGTCGAAGGCGCCGAGGGTGCGGGACGGGACGATGTACGACGCGCGGTCGGCGATCTCTGTCTCGGCGACGTCGGGGCTGCGCAGGAAGCCGGTGTTCAGGGCCCGGATCCAGTCGGGGATCTCGGCCTCGGTGATCGGGCGGACGTCTATGGGGGTGGGAGGTTCGGGACGGCTCATGGGGTCACGGTAGGTGGGCGGGCGTGGGGTGTCGCCGGGTTTTCCCCGCCCCCGCCGCCCCTTCCCAGCCCGGCGCCACAAGGCGAAGCCCCCTCCGCGTGGGTGGGGGCTCGCCTCAGGCGCCGGACCTCAGAATGCTCCGGCCGGCGTGCTACGTCAGCAGGTCGTCGACCTGCGCCTCACCGTCCCGGTACCGCCGCGCGATCTCCGCGCTGCAGTCGTCGGCCGTGCGCTGCAGGCGTTGGCGACGGCGGGACACCTGCTGCTCGTAGCGGACGAGGCGTCCCATCGCGGTGTTCAGTTCGGCGTCCGTGCGGGCCTCCAGGTCCGACAGTTCCACCTCGGCCAGCATCTCGGCCGCCAGCAGCCGGTACTCCTCGCTCTGCGGGGTGCCCAGCGTCACATGGCGGGCCGAGGAGCGGTGGCGGGCCGGGGCGTCGGTCAGGATCTCCGAAAGGCGGTCGACGACGGCCGCCGCGCCCGCCGGCGAGCGCCGTGCCACCTCCGCCCGCAGGATGTCGATCCGCCCCTGCAGCAGCCGTCGTACATAACTCAGGTCCGCCTCGTCGCGCTGGGCGTCCCGGCGCAGGGTGCGCAGCTCGGGCAGACTGAGTGCGGTCAGGTCGTGCTCGGGCGGTTCCACGGGCAGCCGCGGCCCCGGATCCTCGGCCGTGCGCTGGGTGGGCGGCCGCAGGCCGTCCAGCTGGGCCGCGTGGTTCAACACGACAGCCCCTGGAGGCTGCCCTGAACTCGGTGTGCTCATATGCCTCTACCGTCCCCTCGACCGGCGTGTGGAAGCATGGTGCCATCCCAACTGGCCGCAATGTGACCGAGTGCCCCCGAACGGGCCCAGATGGGGGGTTAAGGATCAAAAAAGAAACCCCCAAAGAGGCCACTCCCCCGCACACGGCATGATGGCCGCATGCGAGCTGTGGTGCAGAGGGTGGACGGCGCGAGCGTCGTCGTGGACGACGAGACGGTCGGGGAGATCGACGGCCAGGGGCTGTGCGTCCTCGTCGGTGTCACACACGAGGACACCAAGGAGAAGGCGGCCCAACTCGCCCGCAAACTCTGGTCGATCCGCATGCTGCAGGACGAGAAGTCCTGCAGCGACATCGACGCCCCGCTCCTCGTCATCAGCCAGTTCACCCTGTACGGCGACGCACGCAAGGGACGACGGCCCACCTGGAACGCCGCCGCACCGGGCGATGTCGCCGAGCCGCTCGTCGACGAGGTCGTAGCCCAACTCCGCGCTCTGGGCGCGACGGTGGCGACGGGCCGGTTCGGGGCCAGGATGCGGGTGGGCTTGACAAACGACGGCCCGTTTACGGTACTGATCGAAATCTGATCACCAGCTGATCACTTCCGATCGAGATCCGGTCGTCGCTGCCATCCTCAGGGCTCGACCACCGTCTCCTGGGCCGCGGCCGTCGTGTCCGCCATCAGCGGCGCGTCCACCGGCACGTTCCGCTTGACCAGCGCGAGCGCGACCGGGCCGAGCTCGTGGTGCCGTACGGACGTCGTGATGAAACCGATCTTGCGGCCGTCGGGGCCCTCGTCGGCGAGCCGGATCTCGGTGCCGGGCGTCGGCAGGTGCACCTCGCTGCCGTCGAGGTGCAGGAAGACCAGCCGGCGAGGCGGCTTGCCGAGGTTGTGGACGCGGGCGACGGTCTCCTGGCCGCGGTAGCAGCCCTTCTGCAGATGCACCGCGCTGCCGATCCAGCCCAACTCGTGCGGGATGGTGCGGTGGTCGGTCTCGAAGCCGAGGCGCGGGCGGTGGTGTTCGACGCGCAGCGCCTCGTAGGCGAGGATTCCGGCCGGCGGGCCGGCCTTCTCCGCGTACGACTCGAGGTCGGCACGCGGGAGGAACAGGTCGCGGCCGTACGCCGTCTCGCGTACGACGCCGCCCTCGGGCACCTCGGCGATGGACCCGGCGGGCAGGTGCACGACCGCGAACTCGGCGGTCCGGTCGGCGACTTCGACCTGGTAGAAGAACTTCATCGACTCCAGGTACGCGATCAGCGCATCCTGTGTGCCGGGCTCGACATGGGCCCAGACCGTCGTGCCGTCGTCGACCAGGTACAGCGCGTGCTCGATGTGGCCGTGCGCGGAGAGGATCAGCGCCTCGGTGGCCTCGCCCACCGGGAGATCGCTGACGTGTTGCGTGAGCAGCAGATGCAGCCAGCTCAGCCGGTCCTGGCCGGTGACGGCGATCACTCCGCGGTGCGAGAGGTCGACGAATCCGGTGCCGTCGGCGAGGGCACGCTGCTCGCGGAACAGGTCGCCGTAGTGGGCGGCGACGCCTTCGTCCACGCCCTCGGCGGGCACGGCACCGGGCAGGGTCAGCAGGGGGCTCTTCATGGGCACAAGCCTACGACTCGGTAGTTGAAGTCTTGCCGTTCGAGCCCTCGGCCGAACGGTCCGGTCGGCCTGCGCGCTCCGCACAGTCCTTGCAGCGGCCGAAGATCGCGAAGTGCTTCATGTCCGTGTCGAACCCGAAGGTCTCGCGCAGTTTCGCCGTGAAGTCCGCGGCCACCGAGACATCGGCCTCGATCACGTTCGTGCAGTCGCGGCAGACCAGGTGGAGGTGATGGTGCCGGTCCGCCAGGTGATACGTCGGCGCGCCGTGCCCGAGGTGGGCATGGCTGACCAGCCCGAGCTCCTCCAGGAGCTCCAGGGTCCGGTACACGGTGGAAATGTTGACCCCCGACGCCGTCTTCCTCACTTCCACGAGGATGTCGTCGGGGGTCGCATGCTCAAGGGTGTCCACGGCTTCCAGGACAAGCTGACGCTGAGGCGTCAGCCGGTAGCCGCGCTGCCTGAGGTCGCTCTTCCAGTCGGTGCTCACCACACCCAAGAGTCTAGGACTACTTGAAGAAAGCGATGCCGTCGTCCGGCATGTCATCGGGCAGGGCCTTCGCCCAGCGCTCGACGTCCTCCGGGGTGACGACCTTCTTCAGGTGGGCCGACATGTAGGGGCGCAGCTCGACCTCGGGGGTCTGCTTCTCGCCGACCCACATGAGGTCGCTCTTGACATAGCCGTACAGCCGCTTGCCGCCGGTGTACGGGCCGGAGGCGGCCGTACGGGCCACCGCGTCCGTGACCAGGTCGATCTGCGGCTTCTTGGCGGCCAGCTCGCCGTACCAGATCTCGACGACGCCGTCGTCGCGGACCATGGTGACCTCGACCTTGCGGTCGGCGTCGATGCGCCAGAAGCCGTACTCGGACTCCAGCGGCTTCACCTTGTTGCCGTCGTTGTCCAGCACCCAGGTGTGGGACCGGTACTCCAGGAAGTCCCGGCCGTCGTGGGTGAAGGTGACCTCCTGCCCGAAGTTGCACTTCTCGGAGCCGGGGAAGTCGTGCACGCCCGCGCCCGCCCAGCTGCCGAGCAGGAAGGCGAGGGGGACGAGGTCCTTGTGAAGGTCGGACGGGATCTCGATCATGAGCAGCTCAGAAGTCTCGTACGTCGGGTGATGGGGATCAGCGCTGGCCCTGGTACAGCTTCTTCACGGCCAGCCCGGTGAAAGCGAGGACGCCGACGCAGACCAGGACCAGCAGGGCTTCGAAGAAGATCTCCACGGGGTTGCTCCTCGATTGAGCGGAGAGTGTGCGGTACGTACACAGGGCCGGGCCCCAGCTTACGCGGCCGGGGACCGGCCCTCCGTGTGAGGTGGGCCCTCGCGGGATCAGCCGAGCAGCTGGCTCTGCAGGACCACCGTCTGCTGGAAGGGGATGGCCGCGGCACCGCCCTTGCGGGACTGCACGACCAGCCCCAGGACGTCACCCGACACCAGGTACGCCTGGCGGACCTGCTCGGCGCCGTACGGCTTGGCCTCGGCGTAGGCGTAGTGCCGTACCTCGGTGACCGCGGCCTCGGCGGGGAACTCCTCGTCCGCGTGCACCTCGGCGGCGCCGCGCAGGGCGTGCTCGGGCGAGTCGTAGCTGGTGAAGTGGTCCTGCTGGAGCACGTCGGCCACCTGGGCGGACTCGAACTGCAGCAGGTAGATCCGGGTGTGCGTGCCGTCCGGGGTGGTGAAGCCGCGGGCGGCGATGTGCCGCAGGGCGTGGTCCTTGAGCACCTGGGCGAGGGCGTCCCGGTCCTCCGCCGACTCGTATGCCGCCAGGAAGTCCTTCGTCGCCAGCCAGCCGTTGCGTCCGCTCAGCTCCTTGTCGGCCTTGTCCGTCCTGGCCCCCGCGGGCGCCGGCAGCAGCAGCTTGCGCAGGTCCGCGTGGTGCAGGGCGGCCGCGTTCTCGTCGGCGAAGGGTCCGGGGCTGCCGGAGGGCAGCGGCGGCTTGGTGATCGCCGGGTAGGCCCAGCGGCCGTCCGCCTCGGTCTCGAGACCGGGTACGTCCGTACGCTCCATCCGCGTGATGCCGTACGCCGTCGAGGCGCCTACGGCGGCGAAGACGACGACGGTGGCGGTCCAGCGCAGGACGGCGCGCAGGACGCGGCGATCCTTCTTCACCGGAGTCACCGGAGTCACTGGGCTCTCCGGGCTCACCGGGCTCTCGGGGCTCACCGGGTTCACCGAAGTCACCGGAGGTACGGCGAGGGCCGGCGGTGCTTCCGGCATCGGCGGTGCGTCGGCGACGGGCGCCGTCGCGATGGGCTGCTGCTCGGTCATACGGCCTTCCCCGGGTCGTCGATGCGGTCGAGCTGTCGGGTGACGAACATCCCGATGCTGTTCAGGTCGAGCGGCCGGATGCCCGACGCGGTGGCGCTGATCAGCACGTCTCCCGAGTAGGCCGCGCAGAACACCCGGTCGAGCTTCTCGTCGTCGACCTTGGGCGTCAGGAAGCACTTGGCGTTCTTGTGGCCCTCGATCTTGGGGCCCTTGCGGAAGATGCCGATGGCGGAGAGGAACTCGTTCTGGGCGGTCGCGACGTCCCGTGCGTCGCCGCGGCTCTCCATCCGCGCCAGTACGACGCTGACGGAGAACGCCGTCTTGTGGTGGACGTCGTAGGGGTCGGCGTTGTAGTAACTGCGCATCGCCATGCCCTCGATGCTCCGCTTGTCGAGCTCCTTCTCCAGCTTCCGCCGCTCGCTGCGGGGCAGGTCCTTGAACGACTCCCTGCGCAGGGCGGTGGCCTGACGGCCGCTGAGCTCGGCGTCGGAGCCGAACTCCCCGAGGTCGGGCCCGCGGGTGTAGCCCTTCTCGTCGTACGGCAGCAGCAGGCCTGCCAGCCCCGTGGCCGTCTGCTTCGCCTCCGCCTTGTCGCCGGCCGCGGCGGGCTTCGGGAACTTCCAGGTCGGCGCGCCCGCGTCGCGGTCGGCGTTCTGGACGGTCACCACGGTGTAGCCGGCACCGCCGACGACGGCACCGAGCAGCAGGACGGTCCCGGCGAGGGCGGCGATGCGCGCGGCACGCGGCCGCTTGGGGCCGGGGCTCGCGGGAAGGTGCTCGGGGCTGGAGAGGGTCTCGGAGCCGGAGAGGATCTCGGGGCTCTCGGCGCTCTCGGAGGCCGGCAGGGCCTCCGGGCTCTGGAGTCCCTCTGGGCTCCGGGCCTCCTCAGGTGTCTCGCTCACAGCCGGCCCACCTGCCGCTTGGCCAGGTCCATGATCTTCTCCTTGGGGATCGGCTTGCTGTCGTAGACCCAGATGTCCATCGCGATGTCACCGCGCCAGGCGTGCGCCTCGGCCGAGTACAGCGGGAGGTAGCCGGGCTTGCGATCCGGGCTGTCGTGCACGTACGCCATGCCGTCGCCCGTGCCTGGGATGGGCCAGCTGCGGGTGTCGGACTCCTCCTCGGCCCAGTAATAGGAGCCCTCGGCGTTCTCGGCGGCCGACAAGGCCTGCTCCTGGCGGTACTGCACCAGGTGGATCACGACGTTCTGCGTGCTGCCCACCCGCCAGCTCGTCGCGGCGGCGCGGCGGAACTGCTCCTGGATGAGGTCGCCGACGACCTCGTCCGGCTCCTCGTAGGTCTCCGCGTACTCGGCGAGGGCCATCCAGCCGTCCGTGCCCAGCTCGAACACGGTGTCCCGGGTGCCCTTGGGCCGCTTGAGCAGCAGCTTGCGCAGGTCGCCGTCGGTCTTCACCCGCCGGTCCTCGGCGGCGGACAGCGGCTCGACCTCGCCCGTGGCCTGCTTGACCACGGGCTGGGAGAGCGGCGGCAGCTGCGTGGGCTCGCGGTCGGCCTGCACGAGATAACCGGTGCAGGTACCGGCGACGACCCCGAGGACGACGGCTGCGGCGATCAGCAGAGCCGTACGCCCCCGCCGGCGAGGCCGGGGCACGGCCTCGCCTACTTCTTCAGATTCATGCAAAACGTCCCCCCACGGAACGTGAAGTGCGCATTCCGTATGCGCGCGCACAGGAGACCCATGGCCAACGCACCAGGTTGTATGGGAGTTGATTACGATTCGGCCATGGCGAAGAAGCTGGTGATCAAGGTGACGGCGGGGGCCGATGCCCCCGAACGCTGCTCACAGGCGTTCACGGTGGCGGCGGTGGCGGTGGCGAGTGGCGTCGACGTCTCCGTGTGGCTGACCGGCGAGTCCGCCTGGTTCGCCCTCCCGGGCCGCGCCGCCGAGTTCGAACTCCCGCACGCGGCCCCGCTCCCCGACCTGATCGACTCCGTCCTGGCCACCGGGCGCCTCACCCTGTGCACCCAGTGCGCGGCTCGCCGGGACATCACGGAGACGGACGTCATCGAGGGCGTACGGATCGCGGGCGCCCAGGTCTTCGTGCAGGAGGCCTTGGCAGACGAGACGCAGGCGCTCGTCTACTGAGACGTCCAGGCGCCTCGCGGTGGGCAGGACCGCCGGGGGCCGCTCACTGGCGCGGCCGCTTCTTGCCGTCCAGTTCGTCCCACCACTCGTCGGACTGGGGGTCGCCGGAGGGGTCGTCCCACCAGCGGTCCTCAGGGCCGCGGCGGTTGGCGACCATGGCGGCGAGGGGCGGGATGACCATGGCGACCACGCACATGCCCACGGCCACCGGGATCGACCACAGGCGTACGACGCCCCAGGCCAGGACGAAGAGCGTGATGCAGATCCCCATCATGGCGAAGTACCAGTGACGCCGCCGTGCGTACATGACTCCAGAGTAGATCCGCACAGGACGAAGGGCCGCACCCCAGGCGTCCAACCCGTGGGGTGCGGCCCTTCGGCCGATCAGAGGTGCCTCAGACCGCGATCGCGATCTCCGCCAGGCCGCCCTGCTGGGCGACGACGGTACGGTCGGCGGTGGCGCCGGGGACGAGTGCGCGCACGGTCCAGGTGCCCTCGGCCGCGTAGAAGCGGAACTGGCCCGTGGCGGAGGTGGGGACCTCCGCGGTGAACTCGCCGGTCGAGTCCAGCAGACGGACGTAGCCCGTCACCGGCTCGCCGTCGCGGGTCACCTGACCCTGGATCGTGGTCTCACCGGGCTTGATCGTCGAGGCGTCGGGGCCGCCGGCCTTCGCTCCACACATGTCTTTCTCCATAAGGGGTCTGACCGGAAGGAAGGCCGGTCGGGATTTGCGGGTCTGTGCGCTTGCTGCGGGGCTTACTTGTTGGCGCCGAGCTCGATCGGGACGCCGACGAGGGAGCCGTACTCGGTCCAGGAGCCGTCGTAGTTCTTGACGTTCTCCACACCGAGCAGCTCGTGCAGGACGAACCAGGTCAGCGCGGAGCGCTCACCGATGCGGCAGTAGGCGATGGTGTCCTTCGCCAGGTCGACCTGCTCCTCGGCGTAGAGCTCCTTGAGCTCGTCGTCCGACTTGAAGGTGCCGTCGTCGTTGGCGTTCTTCGACCACGGGATGTTGCGGGCGGACGGGACGTGGCCCGGACGCTGCGACTGCTCCTGCGGCAGGTGGGCCGGCGCGAGCAGCTTGCCGCTGAACTCGTCGGGCGAACGGACGTCGACCAGGTTCTGCGAACCGATGGCCGCCACCACGTCGTCACGGAAGGCGCGGATGGAGGTGTCCTGGGCCTTGGCCTTGTAGTCGGTCGTCGGGCGCTGCGGAACCTCCTCGACCAGCTCGCGGGCGTCCAGCTCCCACTTCTTGCGGCCGCCGTCGAGGAGCTTGACGTTCTCGTGGCCGTAGAGCTTGAAGTACCAGTAGGCGTACGACGCGAACCAGTTGTTGTTGCCGCCGTAGAGGATCACCAGGGTGTCGTTGGCGATGCCCTTGGCCGACAGGAGCTTCTCGAAGCCCTCCTGGTCGATGAAGTCGCGGCGGACCGGGTCCTGCAGGTCCGCGGTCCAGTCGATGCGGATCGCGTTCCTGATGTGGTTCTTCTCGTAGGCGGACGTGTCTTCGTCCACCTCCACGATCGCGATGTTGGGGTCGTCCAGGTTGTCCTGGACCCAGTCGGCGTCGACGAGGACGTCGCTGCGGCTCATGCTCTTTCTCCTCCGGGGCAGTTGCGGCGGGGCGTGCGAGTGTGAGGGGTGCGCGCTCGGACCGAGACGACGCACCTGTGCCCTGGTCAGGGCAGCGGGGAAACGCAGAAGTCGGAGCTTCCGCTCAGAAGGGGCGACAGAGCATGGCGGCAACGCGGCAGAGGTCTACTGCCCGCCGCTTCGTGAGATCCGCCTGTCGCTTCATGGGCTCGATCGTAGGGACGGACAGGCGGGCGTGTCACCGGCGTGTCGTATCCTGAGACGAGATTGTCCGGGATTCGGGATGAAAGGACCGCCGAGGCAGCTCCGACCGGGCCTCCGGGCGGATGTATCGGCGGTCACATCTACGGTACGGACGGCGCTGTCTCACCAGCCGGACAGCGCCAGCTGGGGGCCTGAGCCCGCCCCCGACACTGACACCGGTCCCGGTACTACCCGGCGAGGCGGACGTTCGAACCCTTCACCGTGATCTCGACGCCGTCCTTCGCCGCCTGGACGCTGTCGAGCTGGATGCCGCCGGGGAGACCGTCGATCTTCTGCTCGAAGTCGGTGATCGCGCGTGCGCGGTCCTCGGCGATGTCGGCGCCGCCGAAGTCGGGCAGGGTGTCCGCCTTCACCCGCACGGTGTCGCCCTCCGCGCTGACCGAGCTCAGGACGTAGACCGGGTTGGGGAGCTTGGTTCCGAGGACGGTGGCTTCGACGGCGACCTTGATCTTGCCGTTGCCGCCGTCGGAGAGGCCCACGACGTTCGCGGTGACGCCGGGGGCGACCTGGGTGGGCTCGGACTTGGCGGTCTTCAGCAGCTCGGCGTAGGTGATGGACGCGGTGCCGGAGGCAGTCGTCGCGGTGGCGGAGCTGTAGTCGCCGGAGAACTCGACGCCCTTCATGTTCGCCGTCAGGTCGTCGATCCGGATCGTCTTGCCATCGGTGCCGGCGGCGGCCTCATAGTCCTTGATGCCGACCTCGACGTCGTCCAGCGAGCCGCTCGCGACCTGGGTGAGGAACGGGAAGCCCTTGATGGACACGTCCGGGGCGGCGGCCAGGTTCTCGCTCGCCTGGAGCTTCCCGGCCGCCTCGTCCTCGGCGAACCCGACGGCGAGCCGGTCGGCCAGCACGAAGAGGCCGCCCAGGATCACGACGACTATCAGCAGTATCCGCAGGGCGCGCATGTTGTGGTGTTCCCCCCACCTCGGTGTTCGTCAACGACGCGAGGGTAACCCTGTAGCGGGGTCGACCGGCGAATTGTCGATCATCTGTGACAGGGGGTTCGCAGCGGCTTCGCCCTTCGGTGCCGGTGCGGGCGGATTCAGCCCGTCCGGCGTTTGAGGACGAGGCCGTTCAGACCAGTGCCCGCCCCAGCAAGTAGACCGCCGGCGCCGCAGCCGCCAACGGCAGCGCAACCCCGGCCGTGAAGTGCACGAACCGAGACGGATAGTCATAGCCGGCCACCCGATGGCCGATCAGGGCACACACCCCGGCCCCGACCCCGAGCACCGCTCCACCCGACCCGATCCCCGTCATCGCACCGACAACAGCGCCCGCTCCGGCCGCCGCCAACAGAGCGGCCACCACAGCAGCCACCGTCGGCAACGGCAACGCCCGCACCAGCACCGCGACAGCAACCGCCACCGCCCCGACACTCACCGCATCCGCCTCGGCCGCGAGGTATCCCGACGCGACAATCGCCAGCGCCGCGGAGACCACCGTCGCCATCAGCCCGTACATCCGCTCGTCCGGATCGGCGTGCGAACGGAGCTGGAGAACCAGCGTGAGCAGCACCCAGACGCCCAGCGTGCCGAGGATCGCCGCGGGCGCCCCGTCGGCCACCAGCAACGCCACATCCGCCGCCAACGCTCCCGCGAAGGCCAGTGCGATGCCCTGCCGGGCGGGCCACATGCCGTTCAGCCGGAACCAGCCGGCAGCCGTCACGGCCTGCAGGGCGACAAGGGGCACCAGCAAGGCGTACGACCCGACCGCAGCCGTGACCGAGAGCAGCAGCCCCAGCAGCGCGGTGAGTGCGGCCGGCTGGATCCCGGGCTCGATGATCGGGGAACGGCCCTCCATCCGGGCCCGCTGGGCGTCCGTGACACGGGTGTTGCCGGCAACGGTCGCGGGACCGTAGTCGGGGCCTTCACCGGTTTCTGCCTCCGCCTCGGGCCGAGGCGCCCGGGCGTGGGAGGGCTGAGCCTGGGACGGCTGGGCGTGGAACTGCTGACCATGGCCCTGCTGGGCGCGCCCCTGCGGCTGAGCGGCAGCGTGCCGCCCCTGCGCCTGTGCCTGCGACACCCCGTCCCATCCCTGGGCCTCCGAAGCACCGCTGTACCCCGCATACGCCCCCGCGCCCTGCGAGGGCAGGTAGGACGTCTCCGCCGCCGAAGCCGGCGGCTGGACCTGCGTCTCCCAGGTCTGGCCCTGCCACTGCTGCGTGTACTGCTGGGCCGCCTGCGGGTCGTCGTACGCCTGCTGCCCGGGCCACGCCTGCGGCGCGGTCGGCTGCTGCGGCTGCTGTCGATCCTGCTGATACGGGTCGTACCCGTCGTAACCGTCGTACCCCTGATACGGCTGGTCGGTCATCGTCACCCTCCTGCGAACGGCGGGAGCACCTCGACCGTGCCGCCGTCGGCCAGCCGTACCGTCTCATGTTCGCGGGTGCCCACGGGGTCACCGTCGACGAGGAAGGAGCATCGCTGCAGGACGCGCACGAGTTCACCGGGGTGTCGCTCGCGTGCGGCGTCGAGCGCCTCGGCGAGGGTGGCCGCGTCGAACGGCTCCTCGGCGATCCCGGCCGCGGCCTTCGCGGCGGCCCAGTAGCGCACCGTGACCTTTGGCATCCGGTTCCTCTGTCGATCGGCTGTGTACTCCGTCAGGCTAGCCGCCCCGTGTGGCAGCCCAGTCCCCGATCCGGGCCAGCAGATCGTCGCCGGCCGCGTGCTCGGCGTGCCCCATGCCGGGCTCCAGCCAGAGTTCGCCGTGGTCACCGGCCGCCTGGGCCAGCATGCGGGGGTGGTCGAGGGGGAAGTAGCCGTCCAGTTCGCCGTGCACGATCAGCAACGGCGTCGGCGCGATCCTCGGGACCGCTTCCACCGGTGACAGGGGTACGGGGTTCCACTCCCGGTGGTGGATCCGGGTGCGGAATCCGTAGCGGCCCACCAGCCGCCCCTCGGGCCGGGTCACCAGCCAGTGCAGACGGCGCATGCGGGGCGTGCCCCGGTAGTACCAGCGCGCAGGCGCGCTCACGGACACCACCGCGTCCGTATACGCGCCGCGGCCCCCGTGCGCCCCGAGCGCACCCAGCTCCTCGCGCCCCTCGCCGCTCCGGTCCTTCTCGCCGTACAGCGCCGCATGCCGCAGCACCACCGAGCCGCCCATGGAGAAGCCGATGGTCGCCACGCGTGTGTGCCCGAGTTCGCGGGCCCATCGCACCGCGGCCGCCAGGTCGAGCACCTCCTTGTCCCCGACCGTGGACCGCCCGCCCGACGCGCCGTGTCCACGGAAGGAGAAGGTGACGACGGCCGCGTGCCGGGCGAGGGCCTGCGCCACCCGTCGCACATGTGGCCGGTCCACATCGCCGGTGAAGCCGTGGGCGACGACGAACACCAGGTCACGGGCGGGTGGACGGGAGGAGTCGTATACGGCCGCACCCGGGTCGTATACGGAATCGATCGTCACGCCGTCATCCGTGTGCAGAAACGTCCGCATAGGTGTAGGTCTGGTTGTCTCAGAGTTCGGACGAACCGTAGATCGTGCCACATGACCTGCCGGACCAATGCTCATGTGGGCTATTCTGCTGGGCAGAGGACTCGGGCAGCGTAGCCCCCGGGTCCTTTTGTGCTTTCGGAAGCGTTGTATACGAAGCGGGAAACCTCAGGTGACCGCAGGTGTACGGGGCCCCGGGATCGCAGAGCAGTTCCGTACCGCACATGTCCTCGCAGGGACCGAGGAGGAACCAGACGTATGAGTTCTCTGCTGCTCCTGACCAACGCCCTCCAGCCGTCGACAGAGGTGCTCCCCGCACTCGGCCTGCTGCTGCACAACGTACGGGTGGCTCCCGCGGAAGGCCCGGCCCTCGTCGACACCCCGGGTGCCGACGTCATCCTGATCGACGGACGCCGCGACCTCCCGCAGGTCCGCAGCCTGTGCCAGCTCCTGCGCTCGACCGGGCCCGGCTGTCCGCTCGTCCTCGTCGTCACCGAGGGCGGCCTCGCCGCGGTCACCGCAGACTGGGGCATCGACGACGTCCTCCTCGACACCGCCGGTCCGGCCGAGGTCGAGGCGCGGCTGCGGCTCGCGATGGGCCGCCAGCAGATCGTCGCCGACGACTCGCCCATGGAGATCCGCAACGGCGACCTGTCGGTCGACGAGGCCACCTACAGCGCCAAACTCAAGGGCCGGGTCCTCGACCTCACCTTCAAGGAGTTCGAGCTCCTGAAGTACCTCGCCCAGCACCCGGGCCGCGTCTTCACGCGCGCGCAGCTCCTCCAGGAGGTCTGGGGCTACGACTACTTCGGCGGCACCCGGACGGTCGACGTCCACGTACGACGGCTGCGCGCCAAGCTCGGCCCCGAGCACGAGTCGCTCATCGGAACCGTCCGGAACGTCGGTTATCGATTCGTTACGCCCGAGAAGGTGGACCGCGCCGCCGAGGAAGCCAAGGCCAAGGCTGACCGGGCAAAGTCGGCGGATGCGGACGAGATGGCCGTCCTGGACGGCGTCGAGGTCCGTGCCGACGTGTGACGGAGGCCCGGACGGGGTGTCGGGGGCATCGCGTGCGCGCATCAGAGTGACAGCGGGGCGGCAGGCAAGCTCCTTCACGCCCTGCCCAGAGCAGGTCCATCCGCGTAGACTCCGCGCGTGGCCAAGGTGACTCGCGATGACGTCGCACGGCTGGCAGGTACCTCCACTGCCGTCGTCAGCTACGTCATCAACAACGGACCCCGGCCGGTTGCCCCGGCCACGCGCGAGCGTGTCCTCGCTGCGATCAAGGAACTGGGGTACCGGCCCGACCGGGTCGCCCAGGCCATGGCCTCGCGGCGCACGGACCTCATAGGCCTGATCGTGCCGGACGCCCGCCAGCCCTTCTTCGGGGAGATGGCGCACGCGGTCGAGTGGGCCGCCGCCGAGCGCGGAAAGATGGTGCTCGTCGGGAACTCCGACTACGTCGGCGAGCGCGAGGTCCACTATCTGCGCGCCTTCCTCGGCATGCGGGTCTCGGGGCTCATCCTCGTCTCGCACGCCCTGAACGACCTGGCCGCCGCCGAGATCGAGGCGTGGGACGCCCGGGTCGTGCTCCTCCACGAGCGGCCCGAGGCCATCGACGACGTCGCCGTCGTCACCGACGACCTCGGCGGCGCGCAGCTCGCCGTACGCCACCTCATCGAGCACGGCAACGAGTACGTCGCCTGTATGGGCGGCACCGCGGAGACCCCCGCCGTCGGCGACCCGGTCTCCGACCACGTCGAGGGCTGGCGGCGCGCGATGGCCGAGGCCAAGATCCCCACCGAGGGACGGCTGTTCGAGGCGCCGTACAACCGCTACGACGCGTATCGCATAGCGCTCGACCTCCTCTCCGGACCGCAGCGGCCGCCGGCGATCTTCTGCTCCACCGACGACCAGGCGATCGGCGTGCTGCGTGCGGCGCGGGAGTTGCGGATCGACGTGCCGGGGGAGCTGGCTGTCGCCGGGTTCGACGACATCAAGGAGGCGGCGCTGGCGGATCCGCCGCTCACCACGATCGCCTCGGACCGGTCGGCCATGGCTCGGGCCGCGGTGGATCTCGTGCTCGATGACGGGCTTCGGGTTGCGGGGTCTCGGCGGGAGCGGCTGAAGGTGTTTCCGTCGCGGCTTGTCGTCCGACGGTCGTGCGGGTGTGCCTAGGAGCTCCGCTTCCATGAAGCCTCTCTGAGAAGCCACCGACAGCTGCCGGAACGGCCTTTACATCGGGCATACGGCCTTCTGCCGGGCTTCTCAGGCGGCACTCAGGAAGCTCTCATGGTCGGGCGACAAGCTCATTGCCATGACCGAGAGCTTCCGCCGCAGCGGCGATTACGAGAACCCGTACCAGGGCGCCCAGCAGCAGCACGCCTCCTCCCCCGTGAACCCGGAGTGGCCGCCCCCGCCGGCCTACCGGCCGTCGGCGGAGCAGACGGGCGGCGGAGCCCCCACCGCTCTCCTCACCGAGCCCGTCGCCCGGCAGCCGAGGTCGCGGCGCCGGCCCCGCGGCCCCGTCGCGCTCCTCGCCGCCGTCGCCATCGTCGCGGCGGCGATCGGTGGCGGCACGGCGTACGGCATACAGGAGCTGACCGGCAGCGACACCGTCGCCGCGTCCAGCTCCACCAGCACGAACGTCGTCCCGTCCAGCCAGAAGGGCACGGTCTCCGGGGTCGCCAAGGCGGTCAGCCCGAGCATCGTCGAGATCAACGCGGCCTCGAACGCCGGGTCCTCCACCGGATCCGGCGTGATCATCACCAGTGACGGCGAGATCGTCACCAACAACCACGTCGTCGCCGGTGCCTCCTCGGTCAAGGTGAAGACCAGCAACGGCAAGGAGTACACCGCCGAGGTCGTCGGCACGGACAGCAGCAAGGACCTCGCGCTGATCAAGCTGCAGAACGCGTCCGGCCTGCAGACGGCCACCCTCGGCAACTCCTCCGGTGTCCAGGTCGGCGACCAGGTCGTGGCGATCGGCTCCCCCGAGGGCCTCACCGGCACGGTCACCAGCGGCATCGTGTCCGCGCTCGCCCGTGACGTGACCGTCTCGACGGACGAGGGCCAGCAGCAACAGCAGCAGGGCGGCGGCGGATGGCCGTTCGAGTTCGGCGGTCAGGAGTTCAACGGCGACACGGGCTCGTCGACGACGACGTACAAGGCGATCCAGACGGACGCGTCCCTGAACCCCGGCAACTCCGGCGGCGCGCTGATCGACATGAACGGCAACATCATCGGCATCAACTCCGCGATGTACTCGGCCGCCGGCTCGAGTTCGTCCAACGCGGGCAGCGTGGGCCTGGGCTTCGCCATCCCGATCAACACCGTCAAGTCCGACCTGGCGAAGCTGCGGTCGGGATCGCAGAACTAGCTGACGCGCCGAGCCGAAGGAGTACGTCATGATCCAGCAGGTTGAGCACAGCACGACCGGCGGCGGTGCGGCCGACTTCGCCCTCGCCCTGGAGGTCGCCGGCGCCCTGCACACGCCCACGGCCCCGTCCCGGGCACCGGAGCTCGCGACCACCGGGGCGAACGCCGGTCGCCGGGGCGCCTCGGCCCGCAGCCGGCGCCGCACCGTACGAGGCTGAGCAGGCCGAGAAACATGCGACGCTGAAGGCGTTCAGCCGCGCAGCCCCTGTCCCACCGCACCCGAGGATCCCGAGCCCATGAGCCCCGCCGACGGCGACCGTGACCCCCAGCGCATCCTGATCGTCGACGACGAGCCGGCGGTGCGTGAAGCACTCCAGCGCAGCCTCGCCTTCGAGGGATACGACACGGAGGTCGCGGTCGACGGCGCGGACGCGCTGGAGAAGGCGGCCGCCTACCGGCCCGACCTGGTGGTCCTCGACATCCAGATGCCCCGCATGGACGGTCTGACCGCCGCCCGCCGCATCCGTGGTGCCGGCGACACGACGCCGATCCTCATGCTGACAGCCCGCGACACCGTCGGCGACCGCGTGACCGGACTGGACGCCGGGGCCGACGACTACCTGGTCAAGCCGTTCGAACTCGACGAACTGTTCGCCCGGGTCCGCGCGCTGCTGCGGCGCAGCTCGTACGCGGCGGCGGCCGGTGCGGGCGCGGTGGAGGAGGACGAGGCGCTGACCTTCGCCGACCTGCGCATGGACCTCGCGACGCGGGAGGTCACGCGGGGTGGACGGCCGGTGGAGCTGACCCGTACGGAGTTCACGCTGCTGGAGATGTTCATGGCGCATCCGCGCCAGGTGCTGACCAGGGAGCAGATCCTGAAGGCGGTCTGGGGCTTCGACTTCGAGCCGTCGTCGAACTCGCTGGACGTGTACGTCATGTATCTGCGCCGCAAGACCGAGGCGGGCGGCGAGCCGCGGCTCGTGCACACGGTGCGGGGTGTGGGGTATGTGCTGCGCCAGGGCGGCGCGGAGTGAACAAGGTGCTACGCCGTTTCCGGTCCCTGCCGATCCGCTCGCGGCTGGCGATGCTGGTGGCGGCGGCGGTGGCGTTTGCTGTGGCGGCGGTTTCGGTGACGTGTTGGTTCATCGTGCAGGGGAAGCTGTACGACCAGGTCAACGCCGATCTGGAGGAGATGGCGCGAAGGCCCGGTACGGTCAACGCGCTCCTGCAGAGGTGCACGCAGACCCCGCAGGAGAGCACCCAACTGTTCCCCGGCCGGAACGACTACGTGCAGGCGATCAAGGAGGAGGGCGCGCCCTGCGTCGACCCGAACTCCCCGGGCACCGTCAACGTCACCTCAGCCGACAAGGAGGTGATCAAGGACGCGAACAGGAGCCAGGGCTTCTTCCGCAACGGCACCGACGAGGACGGCAACGCCGTACGCGTGCTGACCGTGTACCTGGGCGTCGACCAGAACGACTCACAAGGGGTCGCCGTGCAACTCGCGGCCCCTCTCAAGAGCACCCAGTCCACCCTCAACGAACTCGCTCTCATCCTCCTCCTCGTCTCCGGCATCGGAGTCATCGGCGCCGGTGCCGCAGGCCTCGCCGTCGCCCGTGCCGGTCTGCGTCCCGTGGACAAGCTCACCGAGGCCGTCGAGCACGTGGCCCGCACCGAGGACCTGAACGTCCGCATCCCGGTCGAGGACGACGCCGAGGACGAGGTGGCCCGGCTCTCCCGTTCCTTCAACTCCATGACGTCCGCCCTGGCCAGCTCCCACGAGCTCCAGCAGCAGCTGATCGCGGACGCCGGCCACGAACTCCGTACGCCACTGACGTCATTGCGCACGAACATCGAACTCCTCACCCGCAGCGAGGAGACGGGCCGCCCGATCCCCGAGGCGGACCGCAAGGCCCTCCTCGCCTCGGTCAAGGCCCAGATGACCGAACTGGCAGCCCTGATCGGTGACTTGCAGGAACTGTCCCGCTCGGAGGGGCAGCGGGGCGAGAGGGTCCAGGTCATCTCGCTGGAGGGCACCGTCGAGACCGCTCTGCGCCGGGCACGGCTGCGCGGTCCGGAACTGACCATCACCGCCGACCTCCAGCCCTGGTTCGTCAGGGCGGAACCGGCCGCCCTGGAGCGCGCGGTCGTCAACATCCTCGACAACGCCGTGAAGTTCAGCCCCGAGGGCGGCACCGTCGAGGTGCAGCTCACCGACGGCGTCCTCACCGTCCGCGACCACGGGCCGGGCATCCCCGCGGAAGAACTCCCCCACGTCTTCGACCGCTTCTGGCGTTCGCCGAGTGCACGGGCGTTGCCGGGCTCGGGCCTGGGCCTGTCGATCGTGGCGCGTACGGTGCAGCAGGCGGGCGGCCAGGTCACGCTGGCTCACGCGCAGGGCGGCGGCACGGTGGCGACCGTACGCCTGCCGGGCGCGCCGACGGCTCCGCCGGAGACGCCGTAGGTCGCTCCCGACGCTCTGGAGGCCGGTCGAACGGCTCTCCCCGGGCGGCAACCTTTCGGTGCGAGGCGGCGACTGATCCGCGGACCATCCCCCGCACGGAACGGATCGCCGCATGAGTGAGCAGCACAGCAAAGCGCGTCACCGCAGAGGCAGGAAGGCCCTTGTGGTCGGGGTCCCGCTGGCCCTGACCGCCGCCGGTGCCCTCGCCTACGGCACGGACCTCGGCCTCCTCGGGGACGGCGTCCAGCAGGCGTCCGCCGCGACCGCCGCAGCCCCCGCCTGGGCCACCGCCACCGCCGACGGCTTCGCGTCCGTCGACTCGCTGGGCCAGAACGGCACTTACGGCGGACGGGACGGGCAGACCGTGACCGTCAGGACGCAGGCCGAGCTGGAGAAGTACGCGACGGCCGCCGAGCCGTACGTCATCGTCGTCGCCGGGACCATCACCATGAACCCGGTCGGGAAAGAGATCAAGGTTCAGTCGGACAAGACCATCGTGGGAGCCGGGACGTCCGGGCACATCGTCGGCGGAGGGTTCTTCCTCGGCTCCGGCGTGCACAACGTGATCATCCGGAACCTCACCATCCGGGACTCGTACCAGGGCGTCTGGAACGACAAGGACCACGACTTCGACGCGGTCCAGATGGACGGCGCCCATCATGTGTGGATCGACCACAACGACCTGCGGCACATGGCCGACGGGCTCATCGACGTCCGCAAGGACAGCACGAACGTGACCGTGTCCTGGAACAAGCTGAGCCAGAACAACAAGACCTTCGGCATCGGCTGGACCGAGAACGTCAAGACGGACATCACGATCCACCACAACTGGATCCGCGAGACCGAACAACGAAACCCCTCCACCGACAACGCCGCCCACGCGCACCTCTACAACAACTTCCTGGAGGACGTGGCGGGCACCGGCATCACGTCGTCGTACGGCAACTACTCGCGTGGCAGGACGGCGATGGTCCTGGAGAACTCCTACTTCCAGGGCATGAACAACCCCGTCATCAAGGACGGCACCGCGACGCTCGTCCAGCGCGGCAACGTCTTTACGGGCACCAGCGGCCGTAACGAGAGCGGGGGGACGGCCTTCGACCCGAAGGCGTACTACTCGTACACGCCCGACTCGGCTGCGAGTGTGCCGTCACTTCTCAAGGCGGGTGCGGGACCGCGAAGTTCGATCGGTACGACCGGCAGCGCCACCGCGAGCACCAAGGCCGCCACCACCCTCACCGTCGCCAAGGACGGCAGCGGGCAGTACTCGACCGTGCAGGCGGCCGTGAACGCCGTACCGTCGAACAACGCGTCGCGGGTGGTCATCGCCGTCAAGCCGGGCACGTACCGGGAGACGGTGAAGGTCCCGTCCGACAAGCCGCACGTCACCATCCAGGGCACCGGGGCCAGCCGTAAGGACACGGTGATCGTCTACAGCAACGCGGCCGGCACGCCGAAACCCGGCGGCGGCACCTACGGCACCGGCGGCAGCGCCACCGTCGCCGTCGAAGCCGACGACTTCCAGGCCCGCAACCTGACCGTCTCCAACGACTTCGACGAGAAGGCGAACCAGAACCTGAGCGGCCATCAGGCCGTGGCGCTGCGCACCGCCGCCGACAGGGTGTTCCTCGACGGGATCATCGTCAGCGGCGACCAGGACACCCTGCTCGTGGACACCGCGGCCAAGGACAAGCTGGGCCGCGTCTACATGACGAACTCCTACGTCGTCGGCAACGTCGACTTCATCTTCGGCCGCGCGAGCGCGGTGATCGACCGGTCCGTCATCACGCTGAAAAAGCGCTGGGACGGCACCTCCGGCGGCTATGTCACCGCCCCCAGCACGGCCGCCGACCGCAAGGGCATCCTGATCGCCAACTCCACGATCAACGGCGACGTGTCCGACCGGTCCTTCTACCTCGGCCGCAACTGGCACGCCGGCGGTGACGCGTCCCTCGACCCGCAGACCACGGTCCGCAACAGCACGCTGAGCGCCGCCGTCAGAACCGGCCCCTGGTCCGACATGGGCGGCTTCTCGTGGAAGGACGACCGCTTCGCCGAGTACCAGAACTCCGGCGCGGGCGCCGGGCCCGCGAGCTCCGAGCGGCCCCAGCTGACCGACAGCCAGGCCGGTGGGCAGGAGGTCGCCGACTGGCTGGGCGGCTGGACACCCACGGCCTCCTGAGGCCCGCCCCGCGGCAACCGCTCAAGGTCAAGGCGAGCGCGGGAGAACGTCAAGAGCAGTCCAACGCTCGATCATGAGTTCCCCGCGCTTGGCCATGATTCAGCAACGTGAACATTCGTTCTGATGCCCGGGCGTACGTTCCAGCCCGTGAACTCTGACAGAGCCGTCGGCGCCCAGCCGACCGCATCCGCCCACGAGCGGTCCGCCCTTGCCTCTCCTGCCCGCCGCGCACTCCTGCGGCTCGGGCTCACCGGGACCGCAGCGCTGGGGGCCACCGCCGCCCTCGGCGCCGTTCCCGCCTCCGCCACCCCCACCGCCCCCACACGTCACCGACCCGGCACTCCCGATGAGGCCCTGCGGGAGCTCGCCGCGGGCAACCAGCGCTGGCGCACCTTCCGTCAGCGCCACCCCGACGAGTCGCCCGCCGTACGCCGGAGTCTGACGTCGGGTCAGCATCCGTTCGCCCTCGTCCTCGGCTGCATCGACTCCCGGGTCCCTCCGGAGCTGGTCTTCGACCAGGGCCTCGGCGACCTGATGACCGTGCGCTCCGCCGGCGAGGTCCTCGACGAGGCCGTACTCGGCAGCGTCGCCTACGGCGTGCTCGAACTGGACATCCCCCTGGTCATGGTCCTCGGCCACCAGTCGTGCGGCGCCGTGAAGGCGGCCGTCGAGTCGGACCTGTCCGGCGAGCGGCTGCCGGCCCACATCCAGTACATCGCCGACCGGATAGCCCAGAACATAGACCGCACCCAGGAGGGCGACGCCCGCATCAGCTCCACCATCGACGCCAACGTACGGGCGATCCGCACCCACCTCGCGGCGGAACCGGACCTCGCCGCGAAGGTGACCTCCGGCCAACTGGCCATCGTGGGCGCCCGTTACGAGCTGACGACCCAGCGGGTCCATCGGATCGGCTGACGGCCGGGGCCTGTCCAGGAGCGGCGGGGTCAGCGCCTGAGGACGAGGGTCTCCTCCGTGGGCACCCCCGGCACCGGCCCCGCCAGCCCCCCGTACACCCCGCCCCGCGCCAGCAGCTCCTCGTGGGTACCCGCCTCCACCAGCCGCCCGTCGTCCACGACCAGCACCCTGTCCGCATCCGGCGCCAGGCTCAGATCGTGGGTGATCACGAGGGTCGTACGGCCGGACATGAGGCGGCGAAGCGGCTGTACGACCTGGCGGGCGGCCACCGAGTCGAGGCCCGCCGTCGGTTCGTCCAGGACCAGGACAGGGGCGTTGCGCAGCATCGCGCGGGCGATCGTGAGCCGCTTGAGCTGACCGCCGGAGAGGGCGGCCGTGCCGGGTGCGATGCGGGTGTCGTACCCCTCCGGGAGCGCGGCGATGAAGTCGTGGGCCGCCGCCGCACGCGCCGCCCGCTCGATGTCGTCGGCGCTCGCGCGCGGGCGGCCGCACGCGATGTTCTCGCGGACGGTGCCGTTCAGGATCAGGGTCTCCTGGGGCAGCAGCGTGACGTTCTCGCGCAGGAAGCCCAGGCCCAGGTGCGGCAGCGGTACGCCGTCGAGGGTGATCGCGCCCGCCGCGGGGTCGTAGAACCGAGTGAGGAGCTTGGCCGCGGTCGACTTGCCGGCGCCGCTCGGGCCCGTGATGATCACCAGCTCGCCGGGGCCGGCCGCGAAGGTCACGTCGGTCAGCGACGCCCTCGAGGCGCCCGGATAGCGGAAGGACACCCTGTGGAAGCCGACCCGGCCCCGGACAGGCCAGGGCGCTACCGGTTCGGCGGGGTCGGTGACGGCCGGCTCGGCGTCCAGGATCTCGCCGAGGCGCTGGGCACCTGCGGTGGCGGCGGTGAGGGTGAGGCCGAGTTGGCCGAGGTTGCGGACGGGCGGGTAGAGGTAGCCGACGAAGGCGGCGAAGGCGAGGAGCTGCCCCAGGGTCATACGGTCGGCGGAGATCTCCCACACCCCGAGGCCGATGACCGCCAGGACGCAGACCGTCTCCACGACCTCGACGAACTGCTCGTACATCTCACTCAGCCGCGCACCCCGCACGGACGCCTTCATCCAGGCGCGTGCCTCGCGGTCGAGCCGCCTCTCCTCGTCGCCGTGGCGGTTGTAGGCCTGGGTGAGGACGACGTGGCCCAGCGACTCCTCGACCACCGAGGTGATCGCACCGTCGGCGACCCGCTCGTCCTTTGAGGCGGTGCGGACACGGCCGGCGAAGCGGCGGGCGGCCAGCAGGAACAGGGGCGCCAGGACGAAGGTGGCCAGGGCCAGGTCCCAGCGCAGGTACAGGGCGGCTGCCGAGTAGAAGAGCGCCGAGAACACCGCCGCCACGGTGCCGACGACGCCCGACACGACCATCTGCTCGATGGCCTCGACGTCCCCGGTGAGCCGCTCGACCAGATCCCCACGCCGCTGCTTCTGGAAGAAGTGCGGCGGCAGGTCCTGCACATGCCGGAAGACCTTCGCGCGCAGCCGCAGCACGAATCTCTCGGCGGTCCAGGTGGCGAGCGAGTTCCCGAGGTATCCGACGATCGCCCCCAGTACGGCAACGCCCAGCCAGGCCGCCGCCGGACCCCAGAAGGCAGCGAGCGAACCGGCTTTCAGCGCGTTGTCGGTGAGTTCCGCGAACAGCAGGATCGACGCGGTCTCGGCGAGCGCGGCGACCACCACGCAGGCCACGATGACCACCAGCCACTTCCGATCGCCCCGCGTCAACGGCCAGAAACGCCGGAAGGCCGTACGCACTTCCCTCATGCTCAAGTCCCTTTCTCAGCACCGGACAAGACCAGGACATGACGGAGGCGGGGCCCCCGGAGCCCGATCGCTCCGGTGACCCCGCCTCCCGTGTCGCGTCTCAGCCCTTGGGTGCGACCGGACGCCGCTTCGGAGCGGCCTTCTTCGCCACCGGCTTCTTCTTGGGCGCCGGGGCCGGGGCGGCCGGCTTGCGGGTCTTCTTGACGGGGGCGACCTTGTGGAAGCTCATCATGTTCTCCTTTGTTCTTGCGTCGAATTACTGTCGATCGCTGCCGTTCGCTTTCGACATGGAAAACATTACGGGACCCAGAACCACGAAATCGCCAATTCCGCTGAGACCTCTATTAATTGAGCCTGAGAGAGTTTTTCAGGGAATTCTCGGAACTAATCGCGAACTCACACAGAATTGATTACCGGCGCCCCACCGCCAGCCCGGCCCCCTCCAACCGCACCCTGATCCCGTCCTCCTCCACCCGCACATCCCGCAGCCGTACGTCGCCGCTCGGCGGTTCCGGGAGGCGAAAGCCCAGGGAGAGCTGGTCGGCGAGGACCGGGCGGGTGAGGCGGGGTAGCGCGTCGAGGAGGGCGGGGTCGAAGCCGAGGAGCTTGAGGAGCTGGGGGTGGTCGAGGGCCAGGTCGATGAGGTTCAGGCGCATGGCCTGGCGGATGAAGCGCGGCGTACCGGTCAGCTCGGTGAGCTTGGACTCGTGGCGCAGGGCCTCGCGGACCACCGAGTCGGGCACGCCCAGGCGCCGCACGACGGACGGGACGGACAGCAGCGCCTTCGCCTTGCGGGTCTCGTGGGCCAGGCGGGCCGCAGAGGCGCGGCTCAGGTGCAGGCCCTCCGAGGCGCGAGCACCCGGCCGGTACGTGGCCAGGTCACCGATGTCCAGGCGCATGCCGCCGATGTGGGTGGCGATGCCGCGGTCGCCGTTGCGCAGGATGCGGGCCTCGGCGCGCAGGTTGAGGTCGTGTCCGGCGACCGGCAGCGTGCCGCGGGCCCGGATGCGGTCGTGGCCCTTTCCGGTGAACGTGACCTGGGACGCGCCGAGTTCACGGTTGAGGTCCGCGAAGGAGAGCAGGACGTCGCCCTCCAGTTCGGGGACGTCGGCGCCGCGTATCGAGAGCGGGCCGTCGGTGTCGAGCCGTACGTCTCTGGCCGTCGCCGTCACCTGGGCGAGGGAGATCCGGTCGGCGGCCACGTCGGGGACCGTCACCTTCACCGAGTCCAGCCGCTCGTCGGCGAGTTGGGTGAGGAAGGGGAAGCCGCCGATCTCCACCTCGGGAGCGGCCGCGAGGTCCAGGCGGGTCTTGAGGGTGTCCGCCGCTCTGCGCTCGGCGTAGAGGAGGGCCCAGCGGTCGGCGAGGCTGAGGAAGGCGGCGAGGACGACGAGGCCGACGACCGCCTTCATCGCGAACGGAAGTGCCGCGAAGCGGCCTTTGCGCCGGCGACGGCCGTTGCGACGGTGATTGGGCGGGGCCCAGGGGTCGTCCTGGGCCGCCGCCGCGTCCGCTTCATCCGTTTGATCCGGCTCGTGCGGTACGTCGTCGTGGAGGAATTCCTCCAGAGGACCGCCGTCCAGTCTGCCGAGCTCCTCGTACGGGTTCGTATAGGGAGCGTTTGGATGGGGATGCGCCGTTATGTGGTGGGGGGAACGCATCGGCCTATCCGACCATGCGCACGCCCCCCACCCGCAACCTCTACCGGAGGTTTGCGATCTAGTTCACGCTATTTCACTTCACTACTGCACTACTGTGATCCGATTCGCCGCCGGCGGGGCGATCGGGTTCGTGGCCGAGGAGTTGGCCGTCAGGTACTTCTCCAGCACCGTCAGGTCGTCCGTCCCGACCAGGTCGTTCGTGCCCTGGCCCAGCGTCGGGAACCCGTCGCCGCCGCCCGCGAGGAAGTTGTTCGTGGCGACGCGGTAGGTGGCCGTCGGGTTGATCGCCTCGCCGTTGAGCTTGATCGAGTCGCTCACCACACGGTCCGCGCCCGACTTCGTCAGGTCCAGCGTGTACGTCAGACCCGAGGAGATCTGCAGGACCTTCGGGGAGGCCGCGTTCGTGCCGCTCACCTGCTCCTTGAGCACCTGGATCAGCTGCGCGCCGGTCAGGTCCTGAAGGTTCACCGTGTTGGAGAACGGCTGCACCGTGAAGCCCTCGGCGTACGTCACCACGCCGTCGCCCTCGGCGCCCTTGGCCGCGTAGGTCAGCGGCGCCCGGATGCCGCCGGGGTTCATCAGCGCCAGGTCCGTCTCCGGGTCCAGCTCCTTGCCGTACGCCAGCTGCGCGTCGGCGATCAGGTCGCCGAGCGGGGACTCGGTGCCGGCGCTCGGGATGTCGGCGGAGATGTAGCCGATCGCGCGGTTGCCGATGGGCGCCGCGAGGGTGTTCCACTTGCTGATCAGCCGGGTCATGTCGGGCGCCTTGGGGACGTCCCGGGTGACCACGCGGTTCGCGGACTTCACGGCCGTACGGGCGATGTCGCCGGTGTAGCGGTCGTACGTCAGCGTGGTGTCCGTGTACAGGCGGCCGAAGGACGCAGCCGACGTGACCATGCGGGGCTTGCCCGACGGGTCGTCGATCGAGCAGACGTACGCGGCGTGCGTGTGGCCGGTGACCAGCGCGTCGACCTGCGGGGTGATGTTCTTGGCGATGTCGACGATCGGGCCGGAGACGCCGTCGCCCGCGCCCGGGGCCTCGCAGTCGTAGTTGTACGCAGCGGAGGCCGGGGCGCCGCCCTCGTGGATGAGCGCCACGATCGACTTCACGCCCTGGCGCTGGAGCACCTTGGCGTACTTGTTGATCGTCTCGACCTCGTCCTTGAACTTCAGGCCCTTGACGCCCTCGGCGGAGACGACACCCGGCGTGTCCTCCAGGGTCACGCCGATGAAGCCGACCTTGACGTCCCGCTTCTTCCACACCCAGTAGGGCTTGAGGATGGGCTTGCCGGTCTTCTCGTCGAGGACGTTCGCGGCGAGGTAGGGGAAGTCGGCACCCTTGAACTTCTCGTCCGAGTAGCAGCCGTCCTTCGGGTGGCAGCCGCCCTCCTGCAGGCGGGCCAGTTCCTTGGCACCCTCGTCGAACTCGTGGTTGCCGACCGAGGTGACGTCCAGGTCGAGCTTGTTCAGCGCCTCGATGGTGGGCTCGTCGTGGAACAGGCCCGAGATCAGCGGAGAGGCGCCGACCATGTCGCCGCCGGCCGCGGTGATCGAGTACTTCTCGCCCTCGCGCGCCTGGCGCAGGTGGGTGGCGAGGTACTCCACGCCGCCCGCGTCGATGGTCTTCGTCGTGCCGTCCGCCTGCAGTTCGGTGACCCGGCCGGAGGAACCGGCCGGCGGCTCCAGGTTCCCGTGCAGGTCGTTGAAGGACAGCAGCTGGACGTCCTGGTAGCGGCCGTGCTGGTGACCGTGGCCACCCTTGCCCGTGCTCTCGTCCGCCGACGCCGTGGCGGGCAGCGCCGCGGCGAGCGCACCCACGGTGGCGAGACCGGCGGCGGTCGCGATCAGTGCGTACGTACGGCGTCTGCGGTGCTGCTGGTGGGATGTGGCTGACATCCGCCCCCCTGTGATTCGTGAGTCGTAAGTGACATGGCCCCGTCGGGCGGCAGCCTAGAGTCAACGCGCGTAGCGCGACAGGGGGTTCCGGGTTACAGGCTGGTTGCTTCTGTGCCGGGACTTTGACGCAGGCGCCCCTTACCCTCGTACGCATGACCAGCGACGACACCGCACACCCGCTTCCGACCCGTTCCATCGAGACCCATCTCGCGCTCTCCCCGGAGCAGACCGAGGCCGTGCTCGAACTGCTCGCGGAGGCCGCCCGGAACGACGGGCAGCAGGCGGTGTCCGAACAGGGACGGCTGCAACTGCGCGGCGGGGAGCGCGAGGGCGTGTCGCATCTGCTGCTGACGGTCGGCGGCGAACTCGTCGGCTACGCCCAGCTGGAGGACACCGACCCGGTGGAGGCCCCCGCCGCCGAACTGGTCGTCCACCCCTCGCACCGCGGCCACGGCCACGGCCGGGCGCTGGGCTCGGCCCTCCTCGGCGCGTCCGGCAAGCGGCTGCGGGTGTGGGCCCACGGCGGCCATGCCGCGGCCCGCCATCTGTCCCAGGTCCTGGGCCTCACACTGTTCCGCGAACTGCGCCAGATGCGCCGCTCGTTGACGGACCTGACGCTGCCGGACCCGGTGCTCCCCGAGGGCGTGACGGTCCGCACCTTCGAGCCCGGCCGGGACGACGCGGCCTGGCTCGCGGTGAACGCCGCCGCCTTCGCCCACCACCCCGAGCAGGGCTCCCTCGCCCAGCGCGACCTCGACGACCGCAAGGCCCAGCCGTGGTTCGACCCGGCGGGGTTCTTCCTGGCCGAACGGGCCGGCGAGCTCGTCGGCTTCCACTGGACGAAGGTCCACGCGGAGGAGGGGCTCGGCGAGGTGTACGTCCTCGGCGTGCGACCGGGCGCGCAGGGCGGCGGCCTGGGCAAGGCCCTCACGACGATCGGGCTGCGGCACCTGGCGGCGCAGGGTCCGCCCACGGCCATGCTCTACGTCGACGCCGACAACAAGGCGGCAGTGTCGGTGTACGAGCGGCTCGGGTTCACCACGTACGAGACGGACCTCATGTACCGGACCGAGACCTGAGATCTGGGGCCACACACCTGACATCTGAGGCATAAGGGGCGGCGATCTTGACGCCGCCCCTTTCTTTGCACCACCCTTTCACTACTCAATTAGTGAAAGGGTGGTGGAACGGATGGTCGAGTACCGCATCGACCGGCGCTCCGGCGTCGCCACCTACGTGCAGATCGTCCAGCAGACCAAACAGGCCCTGCGCCTGGGCCTGTTGGAGCCGGGCGACAAGCTGCCCACGGCCCGTGAGGTCGTCGAGGCAACCGCCATCAACCCCAACACCGTCCTCAAGGCCTACCGCGAACTCGAACGCGAAGGCCTGGTCGAGGCACGCCGGGGGCTCGGCACGTTCGTACGGCGCGGACTGAACACCGCACCGGCCGACTCGCCTCTGCGCGCAGAACTGGACGCGTGGGCCGTACGGGCCCGCGAGGCCGGGCTGGACCGCGACGACGTGGACGCTCTCTTCACTTCCGTACTGGACACGCACTTCAAGCTGGACACGCATCTCAAGGGGGACGAGTCATGACCGAGACCGCCATCGAGGCGGCCGCACTGGGCAAGAGGTTCGGGCGGCGCCGCAAGCGGGCGCTGGACGGCTGCGAGTTCCGGCTCCCCGCGGGGACCGTGTGCGCCGTCGTCGGGCCGAACGGCGCGGGCAAGTCGACCCTGCTCTCCCTCGCCGCCGGTCTGCTGCCTCCCACCGACGGCACGATCAGCGTCCTCGGCCAGGCGCCGGCGGCGGTCCGCGAGCGGATCGCGTACGTCGCCCAGGACAAGCCCCTGCACCCCCAGCTCACCATCGCCGACACTCTGCGTTTCGGCCGCGAGCTCAACCCCGGCCGCTGGGACGACCGGGTCGCCGAGCGGATCGTCGCCGAGGGCGACCTCGAGCCGGACGCGAAGATCCGCACGCTCTCCGGCGGTCAGCGCACCCGCGTCGCGCTCGCCCTCGCCCTCGGCAAGCGCCCCGAACTGCTGCTCCTGGACGAGCCGATGGCCGACCTCGACCCGCTCGCCCGGCATCAGCTGATGGCCACGCTCATGGCCGACGCGGCCGAGCACGGCACCACGGTTGTCATGTCCTCGCATGTCGTGGCCGAGCTGGAGGGCGCCTGCGACCACCTTCTGCTCCTCGGCGCCGGCCGGGTCCGCCTCGCCGGCCCGCTGGACGACCTGCTCGCCGCGCACCGCCTCGTCACGGGCCGCGCCGACGCGCCCCTGGACCCGCACACGGTGGTCGAGTCCCGCACCACCGGGCGCCAACTCACCGCACTCATACGTCCCGAGGGCCCCCTCGGCGACAGCTGGCAGGCCACCGCCCCGACCCTGGAGGAACTGGTCCTGGCGCACCTGCGCGCCCCCGAGGCCCCTGCCCTCCGCCTCGACGACGTGCGGGAGGCCGCCGTATGACCACCGTGACCCTCGAGACGTCCACCGCGGCCGCGTCCTCCCGCGGGCCGCGCGGCCTGGTCTGGACGATGCTGCGACTGCACCGCTCGGCACTGTGGTTCTGGGTGATGCTGGTTGCCGTGGCCGCCGGGGCACTGCTGTGGGCGTACGGCCCGGGGGCGGACGCCGCCTGGGCCGAGTTCCGGAAGATGGGCTGCGACTCGGGGCAACCGAATCTCGGCTGCGACTTCACGGGCCCCGCCGCCATGCGGCTCGACACGGTCGTCGCCGTCGGCGCCGGACTGCTCGCCCTCACGCCGCTGCTCACCGCCGCCTGGGCGGGCGCCGCACTCATCGGGCGCGAACTGGAGAACGGCACCGCCCAGTTGGCGTGGACGCAGTCGGTCTCCCCGGCCCGCTGGCTGGCCGCCAAGGTCGCCGTCCCGGCTGCCCTGCTCGTCTCCGGCACGCTCCTGCTCACGCTGCTGCACCGCATGCTGTGGTCGGCCGACGGTCCGCTGCGGCTTGCGATGAGCTCCCGCCAGTGGGACGACAGCACCACTTTCGTGGCCAACGGCACCCTCGCCACCGCCTACGCCCTCCTCGGCCTCGCCGTCGGCGTCCTCGCGGGCGTGCTCCAGCGCCGCGCGCTGCCCGCGCTCGGCACGGCGGTCGTCGGCCTGATGGTCCTGCTGTCCGCGCTCGCCGAGCTGCGCCCGCAGCTGTGGCCGGTCGAGACGCTCGTCACCAAGAACGAGTACCCCGAGTACATCGGCGCAGTCGTCGGCGAGGGCGCCCTCACCTCCACCGGCGCCCGCATCTCGGACCCCGTCTGCGTCGACGACACCAAGTGCCTCGCCGCCCACGACATCGTGGGCTTCTACCGCGACTTCCACCCGTCGTCGCACTTCTGGCCGCTGCAGCTGATGGAGACGGGCATCGTCCTCGCCGTCGCGGTGCTGGCGGTCCTGATCGCCTTCCGGCTGCTGAAGCGACGCACCGGAGCCGCCGTATGACGACCGCGCTCACCGCCACGACCGCCCCCGCCGAGCGCACCCCGGGCGGGCCGCGGGGCCTGCTCTGGACCGTCCTGCGGGTGCACCGCACGGCACTGGTGTTCTGGGTGCTGGCCCTGCTCGGCGCGACCGCCGTACTGATCTGGATGTACGCCATCGGCGACGAGGCCCGCAACGGCATCGTCCCCTGCGCCACGCCGGCCGGCGACGGTCACCCCAGCTGCGCCTCCGTCGAAGCGATCACGGTGGACGACGTGTACGCCGGCTGGATCGCGTTGGTCGCGACGGCTCTGACCTACGCGATCCTCCCCGTCGCCGCCTGGGCCGGCGGCTCGCTCATCGGCCGCGAGCTGGAGAGCGGCACCGCGCGTCTCGCCTGGTCCCAGTCGGTCACCCCGACCCGCTGGCTGGCGGCCAAGCTCGCCGTCCCGGCCGTACTGCTGGCCACCGGCACCGGCGGACTCGTCCTGCTGAACAACTGGGCACGCGGCGACGGCGACCCCGACCTGGTCGGTGACTGGTACAACGCGGACGCCTTCGTCGGCACCGGCCCGACCGCCGTCGGCTACACCCTTGCCGGCCTCGCCCTCGGCGCGCTCGCCGGGCTGCTGCTGCGGCGAGCCCTGGCCGGCGCCGGGGTGGGCTTCCTGGCCGCGCTCGTCCTGTGTGGCGTGCTGGAACGCTTCCGCGAGGACCTGTGGCCGGCGGTCACCCGCCGCCAGGCCGGTGACTTCGAGCTGCCCCGCTCGACCTGGCCACTGGGCTGGGACACGACCTGGGGCCCGCACCCCGGGGAGGGGGAACCGCTGTCCACCAGCGCCACATTCCATCCCCGGACCCACTACTGGCCGATTCAATACGTCGAAACCGGCATCCTGCTCGCGGTGGCCGCCGCCGCGACGCTCGCCGCCTTCTGGCTGCTGCGCCGCCGCACGCCGTAGATCCCGCCGCACGTCCCTCATGGGGGAAGGGACGGGCGGCCCGGACAGCCGCCCGGCGATGTAGACGTCCGCGAGCCGCCCCCCGCTATCCCACACGCCATGTCTCCGTAACCATTGGTTCAGACGGGCTTGCGACGCTCAGCCAATGACCCCCGCCGTGCCAGAGCCTTCGCCGCACCCGGGAGGGAGCGCGAGGAACGGGGACGCCCGACGCCTCCCCGCCAAGCTCCCGCCCGCGCTTTCCGACGCGCCCATAAGTCTCGACGCGCGGAACAATGGGCATATGAGCCAGTCCTCGAACGCCCAGGCAAAGGTCCAGCACGCGCAGCCCTCCGTGGGCTCCATCGCGGCGCACCGTCCGCACGGGGTCACCTCGGCAGTGGTCTCCGACCTGGAACCCGACATCGATGCCGACCTCGACGCGTACGAGGTCACCGAGATCGACGGCGTCCAGTTGCCCCAGGGCCGTTTCCTGGACCGGGAGCGCAGCTGGCTCGCGTTCAACGAGCGCGTCCTCGAACTCGCCGAGGACCCGAACACCCCGCTCCTCGAACGGGCGAACTTCCTGGCGATCTTCGCCAGCAACCTGGACGAGTTCTTCATGGTCCGGGTGGCCGGTCTGAAGCGCCGTATCGCCACCGGTGTCGCCACCCGGTCCGCTTCCGGCCTGCAGCCCCGCGAGGTCCTGGAGATGATCTGGGCCCGCTCCCGCGAGCTGATGGCCCGGCACGCCGCCTGCTACCACGAGGACGTCGCCCCCGCGCTCGCGGAGGAGAGCATCCACCTGGTCCGCTGGAGCGAGCTGACGGAGAAGGAGCAGGCCCGCCTCTTCACTCTGTTCCGGCACCAGATCTTCCCGGTCCTGACCCCGCTGGCGGTCGACCCGGCGCACCCGTTCCCGTACATCTCGGGCCTGTCCCTGAACCTGGCCGTACGGGTCCGCAACCCCGTCACCGGCACACCGCACTTCGCCCGCGTGAAGGTGCCGCCGCTGCTCTCCCGCTTCCTGGAGGCCTCCCCCGGCCGGTTCGTCCCGATCGAGGACGTCATCGGCGCGCACCTGGAGGAGCTGTTCCCCGGCATGGAGGTCCTGGAGCACCACGCCTTCCGGGTCACCCGCAACGAGGACCTGGAGGTCGAGGAGGACGACGCCGAGAACCTCCTCCAGGCCCTGGAGAAGGAGCTCATGCGGCGCCGCTTCGGGCCGCCGGTGCGCCTTGAGGTCGAGGAGAACATCAACCAGGAGGTCCTGGACCTGCTGGTGCGCGAGCTGAAGATCAGCGAGGCCGAGGTCTACCCGCTGACCGGCCCCCTGGACCTCACCGGTCTCTTCCGCATCGCCCACATCGACCGGCCCGAGCTGAAGTACCCGAAGTTCGTCGCGGGCACCCATCGCGATCTCGCCGAGGTCGAGTCGGCGTCCGCGCCGGACATCTTCGCCGCCCTGCGCAACCGGGACGTGCTGCTGCACCACCCGTACGACTCCTTCTCGACCTCCGTGCAGGCCTTCCTGGAGCAGGCGGCCGACGACCCGGACGTCCTCGCGATCAAGCAGACCCTGTACCGCACGTCCGGCGACTCCCCCATAGTCAACGCGCTCATCGACGCGGCCGAGGCCGGCAAGCAGGTCCTCGTGCTGGTCGAGATCAAGGCCCGCTTCGACGAGCACGCCAACATCAAGTGGGCGCGCAAGCTGGAGGAGGCCGGCTGCCATGTCGTCTACGGCCTCGTCGGCCTCAAGACGCACTGCAAGCTGTCGCTGGTGGTCCGCCAGGAGGGCGAGACGCTCCGGCGCTACAGCCACGTCGGCACCGGCAACTACCACCCGAAGACGGCGCGGCTGTACGAGGACCTCGGCCTGCTGACCGCCGACCCGCAGGTGGGCGCCGACCTGTCCGACCTGTTCAACCGGCTGTCCGGCTACTCGCGGCGGGAGACATACCGCCGACTGCTCGTGGCCCCCAAGTCCCTGCGTGACGGCCTGATCTCGCGGATCAACAAGGAGGTCCAGCACCACCGTGCCGGGCGTCCCGCCCATGTCCGCATCAAGGTCAACTCCATCGTCGACGAGGCGATCATCGACGCCTGCTACGGCGCGTCCCAGGCGGGCGTGCCGGTCGACATCTGGGTCCGCGGCATCTGTGCGATCCGCCCGGGCGTCACGGGACTGTCGGAGAACATCCGCGTCCGCTCGGTCCTCGGCCGCTTCCTCGAACACTCCCGGGTGTTCGGCTTCGGCAACGGCGGCGAACCCGAGGTGTGGATCGGCAGCGCCGACATGATGCACCGCAACCTCGACCGCCGTATCGAGGCCCTGGTCAGGGTCACCGACCCGGCCCACCGCGCCGCGCTCAACCGGCTCCTCGAGACCGGTATGTCCGACACCACCGCGTCCTGGCACCTCGGTCCGGACGGCGAGTGGACCCGGCACGCGACGGACGCGGAAGGCCAGCCCCTGCGCAACGTCCAGGAGATGCTCATAGACGCCCGGAGGCGCCGGCGTGGCACAGCAACACCTTGATCCGACGGACCCCATGGCCGGGACTGTGACCGGGGACGCCCTCGCGGGCTACCTGCGCGCCCAGGCCACGGAGTTCCTCCGAGCCCTGCGCATGCACCGGGAGACCGGGGGTGGCACGGCGGGCGGTGGCTCGGAGGAGTCCGTCGACGCGGCCCGGGCCCTGCGCCGCTCGGCCCGCCGTATCAGCGCCAGCCTGCACACGTTCCGCCCGTTGCTGGACACCGACTGGTCGGAGGCCATCCGGCCCGAACTGGCCTGGCTGTCGGGCACGCTGGCGATGGAACACGCTTACGCGGCCCGCCTGGAGCGCCTGCTCCTCGCGCTGCACCGGTTGTCGGGGGCGGCGGTGCTGCCCGCGCAGACGGGGGCGGCCGGGGTGTCCGGCGCGAGCAGGTCCGCGGGCGGGGCTGCGGGGAGCGGTTCCACCGACGCGTCCACAGGCAGCCGTGGCCCTGGAGCCGGCCCTCAGAAAGGGGAACCCGCCGAGGCCGGCCCACCGGCCCACCCGGCGGCCACCCCGGAACGCGGCAACCTGACCGTCGGTGCCGCAAAGGCGGGCGCACTGCTCGAACGCCAGCTCACCCTGGCCCGGACGCGAGCGCACAGCACCGCACTCCAGGCCCTGGGCAGCAGCCGTTTTCACGCCGTGGCCGACAACATCGCCGTACTGGCCAGCGAGGTCCCCCTCACCCCGGCCGCGGCGACTGCCGACCTGCGCCCCCTCGCGGCCGCCGCCGAGGAGCGGCTCACCGACGCGGTGACGGCGCTGCCCCTGGTGACCGCGGGCCACCCCTACAACGCCGAGGCCCTGATCCACGGACTGTCCCCGGACCCGGCGCCGCATCCGCAGGACGCGCCCTGGCACCAGGTCCGCCTGCTGCTGCGCCTGCACCGCTACGCCCGCGAGGTGCTGCACGGCGACAGCGGCCCCGTGGACGTGCGGCTGCTGGCGACCGGCCAGTCCCTCAACCGGCACCGTGACGCCTCCGAGGCCGCGGCCGCCGCGGCCCAGGCCGCCCGCACCCCGCGGATCGCCCCGGCGACGGCGTACGCCCTCGGCGTCCTGCACGCCGACCAGCGGCACGAGGTGGAGGCGGCTCGATTCGCGTTCCAGCAGTCCTGGCAGCGGCAGACGGTGGGCACGCCGTAGGCATCCCTGAGACGGGAACTCCTGAATCAGGACCCCTGAAGGAGGCTTCACCCGGTGACTCATGCGAAGGACCTCACCGTCCATGCGGCCGGCTGCGTCCTGTGGCGCCGTTCGCCGGTAGACGGTGAGCTGGAGATATGCCTCATCCACCGGCCCAAGTACGACGACTGGTCCCACCCCAAGGGGAAGCTGAAGCGCGACGAGGACCCACTGGCCGGAGCGCTGCGCGAGGTCGCGGAGGAGACAGGTCACTCCGCTCAGCCGGGCACCGAGCTGCCCACCCTGCGGTACGTGGCGAACGACCGCCCCAAGCAGGTCCGCTACTGGGCGGCCGAGGCGGGCCCCGGCGCGTTCACTCCGAACGACGAGGTGGACCGCATGCTGTGGCTCTCGCCCACGGCTGCCCGGAGCCGTCTGACCCAGCCCCGGGACCGCGCCCTCGTGGACGCTCTGCTGGAGTCGCTGCACCTGGCATAGTCCGCAACAACCCCCCACAAAACCTCGGAATGCACCCGTGTCCTCAACGTAAGCGTTCCGTGACCTCACCGCACCGTCCCCAGGGGTTCACCCCGCGTTCATTTACGCCCATCGGCGCCTTCACCTGTTCTGCCTAATTTCGGCCTTGCACGATGACGGACCGCGCCCCGGGGGACGGACCGCATCACCCATTCTTCGCACGCCGCCGAATTCAGGACGGCGGCTCCTGGAAGGAACTCTTTCAAGTGAAGCTTCAGCGCAAGAACCGGCGAGCTCTCGCTCTCGGCGCTCTCGCCGTCTCCGGCGCCCTGGCCCTCACGGCGTGCGGCTCCGACGACACCGGCAACAACGGCGGCGGCAACTCGAGCGCCAGCGCCGACGCCAGCAACATCAAGTGTGACGACGCACAGGGCCAGCTCCTCGCCGACGGCTCCTCCGCGCAGAAGAACGCGATCGACGCCTGGGTCAAGCAGTTCACGGCCGCCTGCAAGGGCGTTCAGATCAACTACAAGGGCGGCGGCTCCGGCGCCGGCGTCACCGCGTTCACGCAGGGCCAGGTCGCCTTCGCCGGCTCCGACTCCGCGCTGGACGAGGAGGAGATCACCGCCTCCAAGAAGATCTGCTCCGGCGGCCAGGGCATCGACCTGCCGATGGTCGGCGGCCCGATCGCGGTCGGCTACAACGTCCCGGGTGTCGAGAACCTGGTCCTGGACGCGCCGACCCTCGCCAAGATCTTCAACGACGGCATCAAGAACTGGAACGACCCGGCGATCGCGAAGCTGAACCCCGACGCGAAGCTGCCCGACCTGAAGATCCAGGCGTTCCACCGCTCGGACGAGTCCGGCACCACGGACAACTTCACCAAGTACCTGATCGCCACCGCCAAGTCCGACTGGCCCTACGAGGGCGGTAAGGCCTGGCAGGCCAAGGGCGGCCAGTCCGCCGCCGGCTCCTCCGGTGTCGCCCAGCAGGTCAAGCAGACCTCCGGTGCCATCAGCTACATGGAGCTGTCGTACGCCAAGGACGGCATCAGCTCGGTGAAGATCGACACCGGCGCCGACGCCCCGGTCGAGGCCACCACGGCCAACGCCTCCAAGATGATCGCCGCCGCCAAGCGCGTCGGCACCGGCAAGGACATGGCGCTCGAGCTGGACTACGCCACCAAGGTCGCCGGCGCCTACCCGATCACCCTGGTGACGTACGAGATCGTCTGCGACAAGGGCAACAAGGCCGACACCCTGCCCGGCACCAAGGCGTTCCTGCGCTACATCGCCTCCGAGGACGGCCAGAAGATCCTCGAGGAGAACGACTACGCCCCGATGCCCGAGGAGATCATCTCCGAGGTTCGTACCACCATCGATGGCCTGAGCTGACCTGAGTGCGGGCCGGTCCGAGGCTGACAAGACCCGGACCGGCCCGCACCGTCCGGTGCACCGCCGCCCGGAGCCGTACACCACCTACGGCTCCTCCGAGCCACCGCAGACCCGCGTGGCTCCGCAGACCGGAGAACCCGATGGACATATCGACACAGAACACTCAAGCACCTCCCCCCACTCCACAGCCTTCGCCCACGGACCAGAAGCGCGCGGCCCGTGGCGCCACCCGGCCCGGTGACCGGGTCTTTCTCGCGCTCTCGCGCGGTTCCGGCATCTTCCTGCTGGTGATCATGGCCGCCATCGCGGTCTTCCTCACCTACCGCGCGACCCTCGCGATCAGCAAGGACGAGGCCAACTTCCTCACCGCCTTCGAGTGGAACACCGGCGTGATCCCGCCGAAGTTCGGCATCGCGGTCCTGGCCTACGGCACGATCATCTCCTCGATCGTCGCCATGGTCATCGCGGTCCCGATCGCCGTCGCCATCGCGCTGTTCATCACGCACTACGCCCCGCGCAAGCTCGGCGGCCCCATCGCGTACGTGATCGACCTGCTCGCCGCCGTGCCGTCCATCGTGTACGGCCTGTGGGGCGCCCTGATCCTCGTACCGCACATGGACGGCCTCTTCGGCTGGCTGGACAACTACTTCGGCTGGACCGGGATCTTCTCCTGGGAAGGCGGCGCACCCCGTTCGATGCTGACCGTCGGCATCCTGCTCGCGATCATGATCCTGCCGATCATCACCAACGTGAGCCGCGAGGTCTTCCGCCAGGTCCCGCAGATGCACGAGGAGGCGGCCCTGGCGCTCGGCGCCACCCGCTGGGAGGTCATCCGCATGTCGGTCCTCCCCTTCGGCCGCTCCGGCGTCATCTCCGCCTCGATGCTCGGCCTCGGCCGCGCCCTCGGCGAGACGATGGCCGTGGCCACCGTGCTCTCCCCCGACTTCGACATCCACGCCAGCCTGCTCAACCCGGGCGGCGGAACCTTCGCCCAGAACATCGCCAGCAAGTTCGGTGAGGCGTCCCCGTTCGGCCGTGACGCGCTGATCGCCTCCGGCCTGGTGCTGTTCGTCATCACCCTGCTGGTCAACGGCGCGGCCCGCGCGATCATCGCCCGCCGCAAGGAGTACTCGGGGGCCAACGCATGAGCCACGCCATCGCCGACAAGCCCAGCAGCCTGCGCGGGGCCCGGCTGCCCAAGTGGTCCCCGTACGCCATCGCGGCCGGCTCCGTCGCCGTCGCGGTCGGCATCGGCCTGGGCGCCGGCCTCGACAGCCGGATCCAGTGGGGGCTCATCGCCAGCCTCCTCTTCATCTTCGGCACGTTCGTCATCGCCGCTCGGGTCGAGGGCCGTCGTCAGGCCAAGGACCGCATCGCCACGACGCTGGTCTGGGTGGCCTTCATCCTCGCCGTCATCCCGCTGGCCTCCCTGATCTGGGCGACCGTGCAGCGCGGTGTGAAGGTCCTCGACGTCTACTTCCTGACCCACTCCATGGGCGTCGTCGCCGACTCCGAGCCGGGCGGCGGTATCTACCACGCCATCCTCGGCACGCTGGAGCAGGTCGGCCTCGCCACCCTGATCGCCGCGCCGGTCGGTGTGCTCACCGCGATCTACCTGGTGGAGTACGGGCGGGGCAACCTCGCCCGGGCCATCACCTTCTTCGTCGACGTCATGACGGGTATCCCGTCGATCGTCGCGGGTCTGTTCATCCTCAGCCTCATGCTGATGATGGACATGCAGCCCTTCGGCTTCGCCGGTTCGCTGGCGCTCGCGATCCTGATGATGCCGGTGGTCGTCCGCTCCACGGAGGAGATGCTCAAGCTCGTCCCGAACGAGCTGCGCGAAGCCTCCCTGGCGCTGGGCGTGCCCAAGTGGCGCACCATCCTGAAGGTGGTCGTACCGACCTCCATCGGCGGCATCACGACCGGCATCATGCTCGCGGTCGCCCGTATCACCGGTGAGACCGCGCCGGTGCTGCTGCTGGTGTTCGGCAACAGCTTCATCAACAGCAACCCGTTCGAGGGTGCTCAGGCGTCGCTGCCGCTGTACATCTACCAGCAGTACGCGAACAGTGCCGGGTCGTCGGCGGCGTACGACCGAGCCTGGGCGGCATCGCTCACGCTGATCGCGTTCGTGATGATCCTGAACCTGGTGGCCCGCGGCATCGCCCGCTGGAAGGCCCCGAAGACCGGTCGCTGACGCGGCCATACAGCGACCTGAAGAATCTGGAAGTGAAGTAGTCATGGCCAAGCGAATCGACGTGAGTGGGCTGACCGCCTACTACGGCTCCCACAAGGCGATCGAAGACATCTCGATGACGGTCGAGCCGCGCTCGGTGACGGCCTTCATCGGCCCGTCCGGCTGCGGCAAGTCGACGTTCCTGCGGACGCTGAACCGCATGCACGAGGTGACGTCGGGCGGCCGCGTGGAGGGCAAGGTCCTCCTGGACGACGAGGACCTGTACGGCGCCGGCATCGACCCGGTGTCGGTGCGCCGTGAGGTCGGCATGGTGTTCCAGCGCCCGAACCCGTTCCCGACGATGTCGATCTTCGACAACGTGGCGGCGGGCCTGCGGCTGAACGGCAACTACAAGAAGAGCGAGCTGCAGGAGGTCGTCGAGAAGTCCCTCAGGGGCGCGAACCTCTGGAACGAGGTGAAGGACCGCCTGAACAAGCCCGGCTCGGGCCTCTCGGGCGGCCAGCAGCAGCGACTGTGCATCGCGCGCGCCATCGCGGTGGAGCCGAACGTCCTTCTGATGGACGAGCCGTGCTCCGCCCTGGACCCCATCTCCACCCTCGCGATCGAGGACCTGATCGGTGAGCTGAAGGAGCGCTTCACGATCGTCATCGTGACGCACAACATGCAGCAGGCCGCCCGTGTCTCGGACCGCACGGCCTTCTTCAACCTCTCCGCCGTGGGCCAGCCCGGCAAGCTGATCGAGATCGACGACACGGAGCGCATCTTCTCCAACCCGTCGGTGCAGGCCACGGAGGACTACATCTCCGGCCGCTTCGGCTGACAGACCCCTCGCGGTGCTGCATGGCGGTGCCACCGCGAGGCAGATAAAGGGCCCGCCCCCCGGCTCCCGGGGGGCGGGCCCCTGTCTTTGGGCTGCCTGCGAGGACACAAAGCCCCGTCACGACACTTGGGGACGAGATCAGAAGCTGCTTCTGAACGCGGGTCCAGGCAAATTTCAGCCCGTCCGGCGTTCAAGGACGAGGTCAGATGGTCCGCCTCCCGACGCCGGCCCAGCCACCCCAGCCCGTCCCGCGTTCAAGGACCAGGCATTTCAGCCCGTCCGGCGTTTGAGGACGAGGCCCGTTCAGGGCCGACAGCGGGGGTCTGGGGGCGGCAGCCCCCATGGCCGGGGTCGAAGGGGCAGCGCCCCTTCAAGGACGGGAAGGGTAGGGGCGGCGGGGGCGAAAGAAACCCGGCGCCTACAGGAACGCCAGGTTCACGATCCCGAACGCGCCCGCCGCAACCAACGCAGCCGCAGGCATCGTGATGAACCACCCGAGAACGATGTTCTTGGCCACACCCCACCGCACGGCATTCACCCGCTTCGTCGCCCCGACACCCATGATCGCCGAGGTGATGACATGCGTAGTGGAAATCGGCGCCTTGAACAGAAACGCCGTAGTGAACATGATCGACGCCCCCGTCGTCTCCGCAGCAAACCCCTGCGGCGGATCAAGCTCAATGATCTTGCGCCCGAGCGTACGCATGATCCGCCATCCACCCGCATACGTCCCGAGCGACAGCATCACCGCACAAACGATCTTCACCCACACCGGAATCGGATCGCCGTAATCCTCGACGTCGGCGATGACCAGAGCCATCACCACAATGCCCATGGTCTTCTGCGCATCCTGCAGACCATGCCCGAGCGCCATTCCGGCAGCAGAAACGGTCTGCGCTATCCGGAACCCCCGCTTGGCCTTGTGCGGATTCGCCCGCCGGAAGATCCACATGATCGCCGTCATCACGAGATAGCCCACGCACAGCCCGACGATGGGTGACACGAACATCGGAATGACGATCTTCTCCAGCACCCCGCTCCAGTACACCGTCGTACCCCCGGCCAGCGCCGCCCCCACCATGCCGCCGAACAGCGCATGCGAGGAGGAGGACGGCAGGCCGTAGTACCAGGTGATCAGGTTCCAGGTGATCGCGCCCACCAGCGCCGCGAAGAGGATCCCCATCCCCTTCGAGCCTTCCGGCGTCTGGATCAGCCCCTCGCTGACGGTCTTGGCGACGCCGGACCCCAGAAAGGCACCGCCGAGATTCATCACCGCGGCCATCGCCAGCGCGGCCCGAGGCGTCAGGGCCCGCGTCGACACGGACGTGGCGATGGCGTTCGCCGAGTCGTGGAAGCCGTTGGTGTACGTGAAGAAGAGCGCGACCGCGATGGTCACGACCAGAGCGAAGGTCTCCATGGAAGGGTCTCAGGACTCCTTGACGGCGATGGTCTCCACCGTGTTCGCCACGTGCTCGAAGGCGTCCGCCGCTTCCTCCAGGACATCCACGATCTGCTTGAGCTTGAGGACCTCGATCGCGTCGTACTTGCCGTTGAAGAGATGGGCGAGGAGCTTGCGGTGTATCTGGTCGGCCTGGTTCTCGAGGCGGTTGACCTCGATCCAGTACTCCGTGAGGTTGTCCATGGTGCGCAGGTTCGGCATGGCCTCGGCGGTGAGCTCCGCGGCCCGCGCCAGCACCTCGATCTGCTGCTCGACGCCCTTGGGCAGTTCCTCGACGTTATAGAGGACGACCAGGTCGACGGCCTCCTCCATGAAGTCCATGATGTCGTCGAGGCACGACGCGAGTTTGTAGATGTCCTCGCGGTCGAACGGCGTGATGAACGAGGAGTTCAACTGGTGGAAGATCGCGTGTGTGGCGTCGTCACCTGCGTGTTCCGCGGCCCTCATACGCTCTGCGATCTCGGCCCGGCCGGCGGTGTCCGCCCCGAGCAGTTCCATCAGGAGTTTCGAGCCCGTGACGATGTTGTCCGCGGATGCGGCAAACATGTCGTAGAAGCTCGTCTCCCGGGGGGTCAGACGAAATCGCACGTGGGGTCCTCAAGAAGCATCGGTTTCGGTCAGGCTGATGCTAGGCGCATCATCCGGCCACGGCTAATGGGCCGTCCTCCAGTGTCGCCCATCAGGCACAGTGGTCGGCACGGGGGCTGCCCAGTGGTCCAGTCCAGCGGCCGAATCACGGCGTCGGCCACAGGGCCCTATACCCAGCAAAGTTCGCTACGATATACCCAGTAGGGGTATGTGACACGGTTTATGACGCGGTTCCGTCTGGAGGACGCGATGACGACCACCGAGGCCGGCGCGGGTGCACCCTCCGCCGCCGATCAGGCCACCACCGAGATCGTGACGGACCACGACCGGGGCGTCCACGGCTACCACAAGCAGAAGGACGAGCACCTCAAGCGCCTGCGCCGTATCGAGGGCCAGATCCGTGGCCTGCAGCGCATGGTCGACGAGGACGTCTACTGCATCGACATACTCACGCAGGTGTCCGCCTCGACCAAGGCCCTGCAGTCCTTCGCCCTCCAGCTCCTGGAGGAACACCTGCGCCACTGCGTCGCCGACGCTGCCCTCAAGGGCGGCACGGAGATCGACGCCAAGGTGGAGGAGGCCACGAAGGCGATCGGCCGACTGCTGCGGACGTGAGGGAGACCTCACTCACCGACGCCTCACGCACCGACGCCTCACTCACCGCCCGCGTCGCGCTCCTCGGCGACTCGCAGCACCTCGTCGATGTCCTCCAGGCTGAGCCGGTCCTCACGAGCGGTCGAGGCCGCGATGATCAGCTCTCCGCACAGCTCGATCTCGGCGAGGGCCACGTGGTCCTGAACTGCCGTACCGCCGACCGGAGCCACGTGCATCACCTCTTCTCTGCCGTTACCGACTTCCTAGAGTAGGGAGCGGCCTACACACCGCGCATGGCACGGACGGGCTAGTTCTTGACGCCCGTCACGCACACCCGCGGCGGCCCTCACTCCTCGGCGATCTTGCCCGCGTAGATGTCGTCACCGTCCGGCAGCCGTACGTCGACGGGGGCCCCGAAGTCGTACAGCAGGGTCGTCGAGGCCACGGCGACGGCGTTCTTCTGCTGCCCGTTGACGAAGCTGAACCGATGCCGCACCTTGCGGATCCGCCCCTCGTCATCGAGATAGACGTCGAACGGTACCTCGTCCGTGGCGAACCCTTTCGCCGCCGCCGCCAGGGCCTGCGCGTTCCCGTCGGAGGCCTCCCGCGCGGCCATCCGCAGGTCAGCCGTGCCGCGGTAGTGCCGCACCGCCGCCCCCGCGACCTCCTCCTCACCCACGTACGTCGCCGTCCGCGCGCCGCGGAGCACCTCCGCCGCGGCGAAGGGATCGGTGGCCCCACCGGTGACGAGGTTCCCGTCGGACAGCGACCGCGTTTCGACGCGCACCCATTTGTCGGAGGGCACACCGGCACCGCGGTTCTTCATGAACAGCGCCCCCGGAGCGAGGAGCTCCACGATCGGCCGCTGCGCGGGGGCGCCGGCGGGATCCTGCGGCAGCAGCACCTTCAGCCGCCCCACCTGCCGACGGAAGTCGTACACACCTTCACCGCGGATGGTGACCCGCGTCCCACCGGTGGCCATCTCCATGGACGTTCGAGCCTTGGACGACCGGGCCCCGGCCAACGCATCGGCCGCGCGCCGCACGACCTTCACGGCGTCCCCGTCCCGCGAGTCCTCGACCGCGGCCCCGCTCTCCGCCACGCACCCGCTGCCCGCGAGGCAGACACACAGGACCCCCGCCGCAACGCCCGCCCCACGCCTCTGCCTGTGCTGCTGCCGCTCCGTCATCGCCTGCCTACCCCCAGCCGGTACGTCCGTCACGGGCCCCCTGTCGTTCCGGATAACGACGGGTAGGTGCCCCCGTCACGCACGCGGGAGGCGTTGGGTCTACTTGCCTTGGGTAACGTTGTCGCCGTGGCGCAGCAGGACGAACCAACGTCTCCCAAAAATCCCGACGACCCCTCGAACCACCGCACGACAACAGTGGAGAAGGGCCACTTCTGCACAGCCCACTGCATCTGCGGCTGGCGCGGCCCCGCGAGACGGGCCCGCAGCCTGGCGCGGGCGGACGCGGAGGGGCATGTGAGGGCTTGAGAGGCAGCCGACCAGCGCGCACGAACGAACGCCGGTCCGGGCCTTTCAGCCCGTCCGGCGTTTGAGGACGAGGCCGTTCGGATGGGGGTCCAGGGGGCGCACCCCACTGGCGGGGTCAAAAGGGCGGAGCCCCTGGGGACGGGACGGGTAGGGGCGGCGGGGGCGAGAAAACGCCCGGCCACCACCCAGGTCACCCCCCACCCCATGGAACCCCGCCCGCCACCACCCCGTCTCGTTCCACGAACCCCCAGGAGGCGACATGGAACGGCGCACCTTCATCGGCGGCACCGCAGCAGCCGTAACCGCCCTGACGGCAACCGCCTGCAACGGCAGCTCGGGCAACGGCGTAGGCGCGGAAACAGCCACCGGCACAGGCACGAGCAGCACGGGCACCGGCACAGCCACCCGCACCCGAACCACCGCCACCGCCACCGGCACATCCGCCGCCGCCAACTGGACCGCCCTGGCCCAAGATCTTGACGGCCCCCTCATACGCCCCGGCGACGCCTCCTGGAAAGCGGCCCACCAGCTCTACAACACCCGCTTCGACACCCTGAAGCCCGCCGCAGTCGCCTACGTCTCGCACTCCGACGACATCCGCACCACGCTCGCGTACGCCCGAGCCCACAACCTCCACGTCGCCATACGCAACGGCGGCCATTCCTACGGCGGTTGGTCCTCCGGCAACAACCGCCTGATCCTCGACGTCTCCAAGCTGAACCGCATCCGAGCCACCGGCAACACCGCGGTGGTCGGCGCCGGTTCCAAGCTCATAGACGTCTACCGAGCCCTCGCCGCCAAGGGCGTCACGATCCCCGCCGGTTCCTGCCCCACCGTCGGTGTCTCCGGCCTCACCCTCGGCGGCGGCCACGGCGTCACGTCCCGCGCCTACGGCCTGACCTGTGACAGCCTCACCCGGGCCACCCTGATAACCGCCGACGGCAAGCAGCTCACCGCCGACGCCACCACCAACAAGGACCTGTTCTGGGCCCTGCGCGGCGCCGGCAACGGCAACTTCGGCGTGGTGACGGAACTGCAGTTCAAGACCCACCCCGCCCCCCAGGCCGTAACGGCGTACATGACCTGGCCCTGGTCGAAGGCGACCGCGCTGATCAAGGCCTGGCAGGAGTGGGGCCCGACCCAGCCCGACGAGATCTGGTCGTCCCTGCACGTCGCGAACCATGCCGGCGGCACCCCGACCATCTCCGTCGCCGCGTTCTCCCTGGGCACGTACCGCGAACTCCAGAACGCGGTGGACCGCCTCGCCGACCGCCCCGGCGGCCCCGGCCCGGCGCGGAGCGTGTCCCTCAAGCGCCGCTCGTACGAGGAGTCGATGGAGCTGTACGCGGGCTGCTCGTCCCTCGCCACGGACGCGCAGTGCCACCTCCCCGGCTCCACTCCGGGCCGGTCCCCGCAGGGCGCGCTGGGCCGGGAAACGTATGCGGCCAAGTCCGACTTCTTCGACCGTTCGCTCTCTGCGGCGGGCATCCAGACGCTGCTGAAGCAGATGCAGTCGGTGCGCGGCGGCTCCGGCAGCATCGCCTTCACGGCCCTCGGCGGAGCCGTCAACCGCGTCTCCCCCACCGCGACGGCTTTCGTGCACCGGCGCTCCCGCATGCTGGCCCAGTACATCGCCTCCTGGCGCGCCGGCACGACGGGCACCACGGCCCAGGCATGGCTGGCGTCGGCCCACGACGCAATGCGTCCCCACGCCTCGGGCGCCGCCTACCAGAACTACTCCGACCCGGCCCTGCGGAACTGGCGCAAGGCGTACTACGGCGACGCGGCAACCCGTCTGGCGAAGCTGAAGAAGCAGTACGACCCGCAGGGCTTCTTCACATATCCACAGGCGCTGTAGTCCTGGACTCACGGCTGGGCCTGCCGCGGCCGACCCCCGTGAGCCGCGACGGGCCCCTAAGCCGCGAGATCCCGCTCCTCAGCCCCCGCCGTCTCCTTCCGGGCCCCTGGAATCACCGCTTCCTGCCCACCCGCCCGGGACCGCCCCCTTGCCTTGATCAGCCAGCCACCCCTCGGCGACCGTTCGACGGCGGACATCACGGGGGTCAGCAGGGCCATGGCGAGCGGTGACAGCAGGAGGGCGACGGCGGTGCCGAGCGCGAAGCCGCCGATGACGTCGGTCGGGTAGTGCACGCCCATGTAGACCCGGCAGAACCCTTCGAGAAGAGCGAGCCCGATCCCGGCGATGCCGAACTTCCGGTTGGCGACGAACAGCCCGACCCCCAGGGCCATGGCGATCGTCGCGTGGTCGCTCACGAAGGAGTAGTCGGTCTTGCCACTCACCAGGACCTCGAGCCCCTGGTGATCACGGAACGGCCGGGGCCGCTCGACGAACCCCCGTATGGGCACGTTCACCAGGACCGCGATCCCGGCGGCCAGCGGCGCCCACACGAGCGCGGCGGCGGACGAGGCGGCGTCCTCGTCACCGCGGCGCCGCACCGACCACCAGCACCACACCACGAGCAGCGCCATGGCGAGCACCAGCCCGTACTCACCGACGTACTCCATGACCCGGTCGAACCAGCGCGGGGCATCCTTGGCCAGGCCATTGATGTCGAAGAGCAGCTCGACGTCGGGGTTCGACCCGGATTCTGCGAGTCCAGCCATGATGCCGCGGCCCCTTCGTCGTCTCTCCGGCGCATCGTGCGTGCGCCGCTCCGCCCACCCCCGTGGTTGTAGATCCGGCTACGACACCAGGAACGCACGGCCCCTGTTGATACGTTCCACACTCCACTGAATGATCACGCAGACGTTATCGAAGAGAGACCCATCGCCGCAGCTCAGGGGGTGGGTTCACGCTCCGTCTACACCGTCGTGGGCAACGCTTTCGCGCCATCTTCCGTCACCCGGGTCGCCCCGAAGTAGTCCGGGGTGTCGATCGGGTCGAACCGGATCACAGCACCCGTTCTCGGTGCGTCGATCATGTACCCGCCACCGACATAAATACCCACATGCCGGATGGCCCGGGAGTTGGTGAGGTCGTCCGAGAAGAACACCAGGTCTCCCGGCAGGAGTTCCTCCCTGGCCGGATGCGGCCCCGCGTTCCACTGGTCGTTGGCGACGCGCGGCAGCGTTATCCCGACGCTGTCGTACGCGGCCTTCGTCAACCCCGAGCAGTCGAACCGCCCGTTGTCCTCGGCAGTACCGTCACCGCCCCAGAGGTAGAGCGTGCCGAGCTTCTTCTGGGCGTAGTAGATGGCACCGGCGGCCTGCTTGCTGGGATCGACACGGCTGACGGGCGCGGCGAAGCTCTGCTGCAACGTCGTGATCGTCTTGACGTAGTTCTGGGTCTCCTTGTACGGCGGCACACCCTTGTACTTGATGACCGCGTACGCCCCCGCGTTGTAGGACGCGAGCATGTTCTTCGTCGGGTCGCCGGGTACGTCCTTCACGTAGGAGGCGAGCTTGCAGTCGTACGACGCGGCCGACGGAATCGCGTCATTCGGATCCCAGACGTCACGGTCGCCGTCCCCGTCACCGTCCAGCCCGTGCGTCGCCCAGGTCCCCGGGATGAACTGCGCGATGCCCTGCGCGGCAGCCGCGCTCTGCGCCTTCGGGTTGAATCCGCTCTCCTGGTACAGCTGGGCGGCGAGCAGCGCGGGGTTGATGGCGGGGCAGAGGTTGCCCCACTTCTGCACGAGCGCCGAGTAGGCGGCCGGCACGGCCCCCTTGGCCAGCGCTTTGGACGCTCCGCCCACTCCGCCCGCGAGGTTCCCGGCGACGATGTAGACCCCGACGACGAGCAGCATCACGAAGCTGAGACCCGCCGCGAGTGCGGCGCCCGCCACGATCCATGCCTTACGCACCGTCAACCGCCCCTCGCCCACCGGGATTCCGCCCGCGCCAGTCTATGAGCTTCCCACTGGGAATCCGCGGCAACCGATGCGGTCGTACGGTCGTACGGCTTCCGGACTGCCCGTGCGGCCGTGCCCGGCATTACCTGAGCGGTAATCGATCCCCCGCAGGCCCGCGTGCCAGCATCGACACCACAGGGAGCCCGACCGAACGGAAGGACACCATGCCCGCCTACGCCATTGCTCACCTGCAGGAAGCCGCCCCGAACCCGGAGATCGCGGAGTACATCGAACGCCTCCCGGCCACCTTCGAACCGTACGGCGGCCGTTTCCTCGTGCATGGCACGCAGCACGAGGTGAAGGAGGGCAGCTGGCCCGGACACGTCGTGATGATCGGCTTCCCGGGGATCACCGAGGCACGGTCCTGGTGGGACTCGCCCGCCTACCGCGAGATCGCACCTCTGCGCTCCCGGCACATCGAGGGCGACATCATCCTGGTCGAGGGCGTCGCCGAGGACTACGACCCGACGGTCACCGCGCAGGCGATCCGGGACGCCACGTCCGCCAAGTAGCTTTCAGCGCCGCCGGCTTGGCGGCGCAGGGGCACCGACGGGGCGGGGCAGCCGGCTGCCCGAGCGGCCCGGTCAGGCGGTCAGTTCCGTCCGACCCGACGCGTGGGACCCCGGATCCTGCCGGATGTACCACTCGGTCGCGAGGATCCGCTCGCGTACGGCCGCCGGGAAACCGGCCAGCAACCCGGGTGCCGCCCCTCGCTCCACCTCGGTGCGGTGGGCCCGCACGGCGGCCCACTTCCGGTCCAGCCATGGGCGCACGTCGACGGTCGCGGTGATCCGGTCGTCCGGCACGGTGTTCAACCCCTTGCCCGCACGGGCCAGTTCCTCCAACCGGGGAAGTGCCGAGTGCGGATGGGTGGCCAGGTAGAGGGCGCTCGGCTGCCAGGGGGCGCCGGCGTCCGGGTGGAGCCGTTCGAGGCCGGCCTCATGGACCGCGAGCGTGGTCACGCGGTGGGTGTGCACATGGTCGGGATGCCCGGTGAGGCCGCCGTACGCGTCATGGGTGACCACGATCCGGGGCCGGAACTGCCGTATGTGAGCGACCAGCCGCCCCACCGACTCGTCGAGCGGCGCATCGCACAGCCGCGGGCGACCGGGGGCGGAGTGCGGCACCCCGGCGTCGGCATAGCCGAGCATCCGCGGCTCGCCGGCACCGAGAATCCGCAGCGCCTCTGTGAGTTCGGCGCCGCGCTGCGTGTCCGGGGTCCAGGTCGCCGTCACGACGGCCGTGCGGGCGCCGGCGGCCGCGTGCCGGGCGAGGACTCCGCCCGTAGAGAGGGACTCGTCGTCCGGATGAGCGAAGACAGCGAGCAGGCTCGGCACCGACATCGATCGACCACCTCCGGACACGGCCCACGACCGGGTCGCAGCCCAGCCGGCCTGACGCCGGCTTCGGCAGCAACACCACTGCCTACCGCCCGGCAGCCGGCTCGGCAACCCTCCCCAACGGAGAGGTCACGCCGGTCAGTTCCTCCGACACCGTCCACAACCGCCGCGCCACCTGCGCGTCACTGGCCGCCGTCGTCCGCCCCACCAGCGTCGGCGCTCCCCGCATCTCACCCAGCCCGTCGGGGCCGACGTAGCTCGCGCCGGGGAGGTCCTGGGTCGCGGCGTACAGCGTCGGCAGTGCGCCCGCCTTGTCGTCCTGCGCGAAGACTCGGTTGCCGATCCTCATGAACGCCCGCATCACCGGACTCCCCGCGTGGCTCTGCAGGTTGGTGGCGGCATAGCCGGGGTGGGCGGCCAGGGCGCGCACCGGGGAGCCGGACTCCGTCAGGCGGCGCTGGAGTTCCAGCGTGAACAGGAGGTTCGCCAGCTTCGACTGGGCGTACGCGCGATTCGGGTCGTAGCCGGACGTCCAGTTCAGGTCCTCGAAGCGGATCCTCGCTCCGAACCACCGATGGGCACCGGACGACAGCGTCACGACCCGGTCGGTGACGTACGGCAGCAGCAGGTTCGTCAGCGCGAAGTGACCCAGATGGTTGGTGCCGAACTGCATCTCGAAGCCGTCCGCCGTCCGCTGCTGCGGCAGCATCATCACGCCGGCGTTGTTGATCAGCAGATCCAACGGCCGCCCCTGCCACGCATCGGCGAACTCCCGCACGGAGGCCAGATCCGCCAGGTCCAGGCGCCGCACCTCGGTACTGCCGGTCACGGTCGCGGCTGCGGCCCGGCCCCGATCGAGGTCCCGTACCGCGAACACGACGTGCGCGCCGGAGCGGGCCAGCGCGTCGGCCGCGGTGAGGCCGATGCCGCTGTTGGCACCGGTGACGACGGCCGTGCGGCCGCTGAGGTCGGGGAGGCTGGTCGCGTCCCACGTCTTCTTCTTCGTTTTGTCAGCCATACCTCCGAATGTAGGCGTCGCCAACAATGCTGTCAATGACAACAATGGTGACGGCGCCAACAAAGATGGCACCGGCAACATCAAGCTAGGATGTGCGCATGCCAGCGAGCCGCCCCTACCACCACGGAGACCTGCGCGCCGCCCTGCTCGCCGCAGCGGAACAGACCCTGCGCGAGAAGGGCGTAGGCGCCCTCTCGCTCCGCGAACTGGCCCGCGAGGTCGGCGTCAGCCACGCCGCACCCGGCCGGCACTTCAAGGACAAGCAGGCCCTGCTCAACGCCCTGGCACTGGCCGGGTACGAGCGGCTCGGCCAGGCCCTGGGCGCGGCCGACGACCCCGCGCTCCCGCTGGAGCCCCGCCTCACCGCCCTGGCCCGGGCCTACCTCGGTTTCGCCATAGACAACGCCGAGCTGCTGGAGCTGATGTACGCCCGCAAGCACGACCCGGACGCCTCGGAGCAGATGGCCGCCGCGGTCGAGCAGACGGTGGGCAGCCTCGAACGGGTCCTCGCGGACGCCCAGCAACGGGGTGAGATCATCGAGGGCGCCCCGGAGGAACTCAACCTCGTCACGGGCGCCGCCCTCCACGGCATGGCCGCCTTCATCGCCGGCGGCATGCTGACCCCCGAGGTGGCCATGGCCGGCGTCGATGGCCTGGTCCACCACCTGCTGCACGGCCTCAGGCCCCGCTGAGGGCCACTGACAACACCGCGTTCGGCAACGCCAGGGCGGCGGTCGCGTTGCCACCCACCGAGTCGCCGGCGGAACTGACCACCCGTCACCATGCCTGGCAGGCACGGGCGGCCGTGGCACCCTGCTTAGGGATGTTCATACATCGGCGATAACCTTCACCCGCAGAACACCGGCGCGCCCCCTCACCCGACCACCCGTCAGAAGCGGCGCCCGGCATGAAGAGGGGCTAACGACGGAACCACACGACAGGTTCCGCTCCGGCCTCGTTGCCCGGCGTGACCTGCCGTGATACACAGAGTGACCGTACGAGGTATTCGTACGATTCCCGCCCATCAATGACGCCAAGTCGACATACGACAGCGCCGTTGTCGGCGAGAATGAGACCTGACCTCTGCGCACCGCAGGGGACTGCGGAACTACCCAACAGGGGCGGTGACTTACATGCTGTTTGCGGCCGATAAGGGCGATATCAACACCATCATCGGCGGGATCGCTCCGGACTGGGGCCCCTTCGGCAGCCTGGGCAACGAGGCGAAGGTGATGATCGAGGTCGTGATGGCCGTGGCCATCCTGCTCTGCCTCGGCATCGCCATCTGGGGGGCGGCCAAACAGCGCATCGGCGCGACGGCACTGCGCGACACGTTCAGCGCCGAGCAGGGCAAAGGTCTCATCATCGCCGGGCTGACGGGCGTCTTCATCATCGGCTCACTGGGCACGCTGTTCACGATCGTGTACGGCATGGCCGTTTAGCCGCCTCAGTCGCGCCACCTGCTCGACCCCCTCCATCCCCTCCTCCCTCTCCATCCGCTCCGGGCACGCCCGGTCCCTGCCGTCCCCCACCCACCCGTCGTGCCCACCGGCTGAGGTTGCGTTTCCCTGATGTCGAGTCACCACACCGCGCCCATGCGGGAACCAGCGGGGCTACCGTCGTACTCCAACGTGTTGTTGTCCGACGTCGAGGGGGCGTACGCGGCATGAGTCTCGGAGACGAGCGGGAGGCCTCCGGCGGTTACGGAGGCACGGGTCAGACCCGTACGCGCCTGCCCGAAAGCGGTGGTGACGCCTACGGAGGCGCGCGGCGGGGTGGCCGTTCCTCGTCCCGGAGCCTGGTCACCGTGGTCGGCGTGGTCGTCCTCCTCATCGCCGCAATCGCCTTCGCGAACCGTGGAGGCGACGACTCCGGTTCCGCGGGCGGGGACGAAAACCAGCCGAAATCCTCGCCGACGGCAGCCACGGGGACACGACCGGTGGACGGCAAGGCGGCGGGGATTCCTGGGGGGTTCGCGCAGGATGAGCAGGGGGCGGGGAGTGCGGCGGCCAACTACTCCGTAGTGCTGGGGTCGGCCGAGATGTTCAACACGGCCAGACGGCACGAGATCGTAAGTACCGTCTACGCCCCCGACGTCGCCACCGGCCGACAGGCCGACCTGGATCGCGCGTACTCCAGCGAGGAGTTCCTGGCGAACATCGGCCTCAGCAAGGAAGGCACGGCGCCGGCGGGGCAGACCTTCGTCTCCCGAGTCATCCCGGTGGGCACCAAGGTCACGTCGTTCAGCGCGAGTGCCGCCACCGTCGAGGTCTGGTACACCTCGCTCTTCGGCCTGTCCGGCAACGGCTCGACCAATCCGGTCTCCGAGAGCTGGTACACCACGACCTACCAGCTCAAGTGGGTCAACGACTGGAAGGTCACCGACTTCCAGCAGAAGGACGGACCCGTACCGGTCGGGCGGGACCAGAGGGCCTCCACAGCCGACGACATGACGAAGGCCGTCGAGGAGTACGGAGGGTTCACGTATGCGCGCTAACCACCGCTTCCTCAAGGTCACGGCGGCCCTCGCCGCCGTACAGGCCGGTGCCGTACTGCTGGCCACACGTGCCGTGGCCGCACCCACCCCCACCCCCACCCCCACGCCCGCGGCCAGCAATGACCCCTGCGACCTCATCCGCGGCCCCGCCAAGGACTACTGCGAAAAAGACAACGGCACCGGAGGCTCAGGCGGCGGCGGATCCAGCCCCCTCACCGACCCGACCTCCACCCTCGACCCCCTCTCCTCCCTCGCCAAGGGCTGCGCCGAAGCCGCCGCCTGGACCGTCGACAAGCTCAGCGAGGCCGTGAAGGAGACCGCGAACGTCGACTTCACGAACACGAAGTTCCTCCAGCAGTACGCGGTCGTCTTCGCGGCGTCCACGATCCTCACCCTGCTCCTGTGGCTGCTGGCCGTGGCCAAGCGAGCCGTCCGCGGCGTACCTCTCAGCACCGCCATCTCCGAGGCGATCGGCTTCCTCTGGCTGACGGTCCTGGCGTCCGCGTTCACGCCGCTGATCCTCTACACGGTCGTATCGGCCACGGACGGCATCACGGACGTCCTCGCGAAAACGACCGGCGATCAGACGGACACCTTCTTCGGCACCTTCTCCGGCGCCCTGGAGAAGGGCGAGGACATCGGCGGCGGCCCGATCATGCTGATCGTGGTGTCCCTGGTCTCCATCCTGGCCGCCGGCGTCCTGTGGCTGGAGCTCGTCATCCGCGCCGCCCTGCTCTACGTCGGCGCCCTCCTCGGCACCGTCGTCTACGCGGGCCTGGTCGACAAGAACCTGTGGGGCCACGTCCGCCGCTGGGCCGGCATCATGATCGCCGTCATCCTCGTGAAGCCGGTCATCGTCATAGTGCTCGGCCTGGCCGGCGCCCTGTCCTCGGCCGACGGCCCGAACGCCTTCTCGGCCGTGGTCTCCGGACTGGCCATCATCCTGCTCGCCATCTTCGCGAGCGCCATGATCTACCGCTTCGTCCCCGGCTTCGGCGACGAGCTCGCCGGCTCCCGCAACAACCGCATCATGCGGGGCGCCGAAGGCAAGGCCGCCGCGGTCATCAGCTCCCCGGCCACCCTCGTCGCACAGGGCATCAAGACGCACAGCTCCCGCACGGACAACAAGGGCGGAGGAGGCCAGTCCGGCTCCCCGGCCCGCCCCTCCAACCCCGCTTCCGGCGGCGTCGCCGCGCACAGTTCGCGCTCCTCGAACGGCGGCGGATCTGTTCCCTCCGCCGCACCCGCACCCCGCTCGAGCAGCCCGGTGAACACCCCCCACGCCAGCAACACCCGCAGCAGCAATCGTTCAGGAGGTGACGGGCGTTGACGACCGAGGCCCATGTGTCCCATCCGGTCACGCCCCGCCGTACATATCTGATCGGCCGCGCCCGGCCGAACGCGATCGTCGGCCGCAACCGCGAGACCGGCGAGATCGCGCTGATCATCGGCGGCGCGTTCCTCGGCATGATGTGCGGACTCCTCGTCCCCGTCCTGTCCCTGCGCATCGTGCTGCTGATGGGCTTCCCCCTGCTCGCGCTCGGCGCGGTCTACGTGCCGTACAAGCACCGGACCATCTACAAGTGGTTCGAGATCAACCGCAGCTACAAGCGCACCCTGCGCCAGGGCACCACCTACCGCTCCGGCGCCGTGGAGGCCGGCACCGGTCTCGACGGGCGCGAGGTCGAGGTCGGACCGCCGCCCGGCATCGGCCGTATCACCTGGCTGGCCGCCCCCTTCGGGCCCGACGAGATCGCCGTGCTCCTGCACGCCGACCGCCGTACGGTCACGGCCGCGATCGAGATCGAGGGACCCGGCGTCGGCCTGCGCGACTCCGAGGACCAGGAAGCCCTCGTCGACCGCTTCGGCACCCTCCTCAAGCACGTGGCGAACGGCGACGGCTTCGTCACCCGCATCCAGATGCTCGCCCGCACCCTGCCCGCCGACCCGGACGCCCACGCCAAGGACGTCGCCGTACGCGGCGACGAGCGGGCCCCGGGATGGCTGCAGCAGTCGTACGACCAGCTCCAGTCGATGGTGTCGACGAGCAGCGAGCAGCACCGCGCGTACCTCGTCGCCTGCATGCACTTCACGCGCGAACTGGCCGCCGAGGCCCAGGCGATGGCCCGCGCGGCCCGCCCGCACGGCGGCAAGGTCGACCGGGACTCCGGCCTCGCGGTCGTCATGGCCCGCGAGCTGACGGACATCTGCTCGCGCCTCCAGGAGGCCGACATCCGCGTCCGCCAGCCCCTCGGGCAGGGCCGCCTGGCCTCCCTCATCCACTCCATGTACGACCCGGACCACCCGATCGACCACATCCAGGCGATGACCAAGCGCAATGCCTGGCCGGCCGAACTCGACGCCATGGAACCCACGTTCCTCCAGGCGAAGACCCGCGAGTCCTCCACCCGCGCGCCCTGGTGCCACGCCACCGCCTGGGTGAAGGAGTGGCCGATGACCCCGGTGGGCGTCAACTTCCTGGCACCCCTGCTCGTCCACACCCCGGACGTCATCCGGACGGTCGCCGTCACGATGGACCTCGAACCCACCGAGGTCGCCATCGAACGGATGCTGACCGAGAAGACCAACGACGAGGCGGAAGCCAGCCGCGCCGCCAAGATGAACCGGACCGTCGACCCGCGCGACATCGCCGCCCACAACCGCCTCGACCAGCGAGGCGAAGACCTCGCGAGCGGAGCCGCCGGCGTCAACCTGGTCGGCTACATCACCGTCTCGTCCCGCTCCCCCGAGGCCCTGGCCCGGGACAAGAGGACCATCCGGGCGTCGGCCGGAAAGTCGTATCTGAAGCTGGAGTGGTGCGACCGCGAGCACCACCGGGCATTCGTCAACACACTCCCCTTCGCCACCGGCATTCGGAGGTAGGACCTGATGCGGGACCCGCTGTCCGTCCTCACCGACGCCTTCACGTCCTTCCTCTTCGGGAAGGTCGAGACGACGCGGCTCCCGGTGCGCACGTCGACGGGCCAGGCCCAGGCGGTCTACCTCCCGACCGCCGCCCCCGGCCTCGGCGACTCGGGCGTCATCATCGGCCGCGAGGTGTACTCCGGAAAGGGCTACATCTACGACCCCTTCCAGCTCTACGGCCAGCAGCTGCCCGCTCCGCACTGGCTGGTCCTCGGCGAGTCCGGCAACGGCAAGTCGGCGCTGGAGAAGACGTACGTCCTGCGCCAGCTGCGCTTCCGCGACCGCCAGGTCGTCGTCCTCGACGCCCAGGGCGAGGACGGCGTCGGCGAGTGGAACCTCATCGCGCAGGAGCTGGGGATAACCCCCATCCGCCTGGACCCGACGGCCGCCCTGGACATGGGCATCCGCCTCAACCCGCTCGACCCCGCGATCACGACGACGGGCCAGCTGGCCCTGCTCCGCACGATCATCGAGGTCGCGATGGGGCACGGCCTCGACGAGCGCTCCGGCTTCGCGCTGAAGGTCGCGCATGCGTACGTCAACGAGACCATCCTCGATCGCCAGCCGGTCCTGACCGACATCGTCGAGCAGCTACGGCACCCCGAGCCGGAGTCGGCGGAGGCGATGAACGTCGCCATAGACGACGTACGCGCGTGGGGCCTGGACGTCGCTCTGGTCCTGGACCGTCTCGTCGACGGTGACCTGAGGGGCATGTTCGACGGCCCCACGACGGTCGGCATCGACCTCGACGCGCCGCTCATCGTGTTCGATTTGTCCCACATCGACCGCAACTCGATCGCCATGCCGATCCTGATGGCGATCGTCGGCGTCTGGCTGGAGCACACCTGGATCCGCCCCGACCGGAAGAAGCGCATCTTCCTGGTCGAGGAGGCCTGGCACATCATCAACAGCCCGTTCGTGGCCCAGCTCTTCCAGCGCCTGCTGAAGTTCGGCCGACGGCTGGGTCTTTCCTTCGTGGCCGTCGTCCACCACCTGTCCGACGTCGTCGACGGCGCTGCGGCGAAGGAGGCCGCCGCGATCCTGAAGATGGCCTCGACCAGGACGATCTACGCCCAGAAGGCCGACGAGGCGAGGGCGACGGGCCGCGTGCTCGGCCTGCCGCGCTGGGCGGTGGAGATCATCCCCAGCCTCACCCCGGGCATCGCGGTGTGGGACGTCAACGGCAACGTCCAGGTGGTCAAACACCTGATCACCGAGACCGAACGCCCACTGGTCTTCACCGACCGCGCGATGACCGAGTCGTCCGCCGACCGCGACCTGACCGACGACGCCCTGCGCGCCGCCGAGCTGGAGGCGGAGGAACGGGCGGCGGCCTTCGTGGAGCAACACCTTGGCGACTCCGAATCAACGGTGGCGTAGGGGGCAGCGTGAGACCGGACGACCGCCGGGAGCACCGGTACACCCGGGACAGTGGAGGCAGTCAGGGAGGCATCCCCGACGGCCTGCTGATCGGCCTGCTCGCCTTCCTCCTGGGCATGACGCTGCTGGTCTGGACGGCGACGGGCCTGGCGGGCCTGTTCGCGCACGGCTCCTGGCCCGCCGGGGTCACCTTCGCCCGCACGCCTTTGGCCATGCGCTCCCTGGTCGCCCAGCCCCACGACATCCCGGGCGCGTGGCCGGAGACACCGGACGGACAGCTGTCGGGGTACGGCCTGTTCTGGGGGCTGTTCATCGGGCAGTTGATGGTCCTGGTCGTACTGACCGTGTTCGTGCTGGGGACAGTGGCGCGCTGGCGGGCGGTCAGGGCGGGACGGCGCGCGGGGAAGACGGGGCGCGTAGGCAAGGCGGAGGCTGCAGAGCAGGCAGCCACAGGGGCGGGGCACGCGGAGGGCGCGGCACAGCCCGGCTTCTCGCCGGCCCCTGAGCCCACTCCGGCACCAGCGTCAGAACCGGTACGCGGCGACGTGCCGGCGCCGCGGACGGAAGCGGAGCCGATGGCGGCGGTGCCGATGACGGCAGCGGCGGCAGCGACGACAGCAGCGGCGGCAGCAGCCTCGGAGACAGCGGTACGCAGCGAAGTGCCGGTGCCCGATGCCGGACCCCACACCGCGCTGCTCGCCGAACGGGCAGTCGCGTGGGAGAGGATCCACGTGGCCCCGAGGGAAAGCCGCCAAGCCACCGCGACCCAAGCGGTACGCGATGCGGAAGGCCCCGCCGTCGTCGTCACGTCGAACCCCACCGTCTGGCAGGACTCGAAGGACGCCCGCGCGAAACTCGGCCCGGTCCTCCTCTACGACCCCTCCCACCTCTGCGACACCCCGGCCCGCCTCCACTGGTCCCCCACAACGGGCTGCGAGGACAAGCAGACCGCGGTCTCACGGGCGACCGCACTCCTCACTCCGGTCCGCCCCACCTCCCGCCTCGACCAGGCGGTCAGCGACACGGCCGAAACGCTACTGCGCAGCTACCTGCACGCCGCGGCCATCGACGGCCGCACCATCCGCCACGTCCACCGCTGGTCCCAGGGCACCCAGATCCAGGACGCCGTACGCATCCTGCGCACGAACCCGAAGGCGGCCCCGGGCGCGGCAGGCGAACTCGAAGCGGCGCTCACCGCCCACCCCGAACGGCGAGACGTGGCCCAGGAGTTGACGACCAGGGCGCTCTCCGCCCTCTCCACCGTCAACATCCGGGAGTCCTGCACTCCAAACCGAACTGATGCCCTCACCTTGGATTCCTTTGTCCACGAAGGGGGCACGCTTTATGTGGTGGGTGAATCCATCGAGGACCCCCGAACCAACCCCGGCGCCATGCCACTCCTGACGGCCCTCGCCGCAAGCGTGGTCGAGCGCGGCCGGCGCATGGCCGAACGGTCATCCTCCGGTCGCCTCGACCCACCAATGACGCTCGTCCTGGACGACGTCGCCGCCGTGGCTCCACTTCCCCAGCTCCCGGAGCTGCTGGCCACCGGAGCGGACCGGGGCATGCCGACCCTGGCCCTGCTCCGGTCCCGCGAACAGGCCCGCTCCCGCTGGCCCCACGACGAACTCCCGATGTAGCCGAACACCCGCTGTAGCCGAACACCCGGTGCAGGCGAGGCGATCACCGAACCCCCGGCCCCCTACGGCCGCTCGATGACGAACTCCAACTCGACCTCCGCCTCCTCACCCAGCGGCACGGTCACCCCACTCGGCTCGAACCCGACCTTCCGGTAGAACCGCTGCGCCCGTCCGTTCTCCTCGTGCACGATGAGCCGCACCCGCTCCGCGCCCCGCGACCACGCCCACTCCAGGGCGGCGTCGAAGAGCACGTCGGTCAGCCCGCTCCCCCGCTCCTCGGGCCGTACGAACACGGCGACGACATGCCCCTGCTTCCGCTCCACCGCGAACCCGGCCCAGTCGGTCGTCCCCGGCTCCTCGACCAGCACGGTCAACGTCCCGACCCAGGCCCCGTCCGGCCCTTCGGCGATGATCTGCTGCGCCCCGTCGGCCCCCTCGCAAGCCCCTGCGGCACGCTCCTGCCAGAAGGAGTCGGGCCGGGCAACGGCCTGCTCGTACGTCTCCAGAAACGCCAGCGGCGCGACGGGATCCCGCAGCGCGGCGAGCCGCAACTCCTTGGCGGCGGGCCACTCGTCGGCACGTATGGACCTGATGACATAGGCCCCGGGGGTCGTGGTGCTCATGGTCGCCACCGTAGTACCCGGGTACGACATCGCTCACCCGGATTCCTGCCCGGGGCCCGTGTGCCGGCCACCGCCGGACCCCCAGGATGGACCACGTGACGCACGAGCGAGCGACGACGGAACCCCTCACCCAGCACATCCAGCGCATCAGCCGACGCGTACGTGCCTTCGACGGACGCCACCCGCTCGTCTGGGACCTGCACCTGACCGGCTTCTGGGTGCTGGCCGCACTGATCGACTACTACGGCGACGGCTGGCTCAACGTGGCCCGCGACCGCGACAACCCCGGCTGGCTGGTCCTCACCCTGAGCCTCGGTCTGAGCGTCCCGCTCCTCCAGCGACGCGCCCACCCCCGCGCGGTACTCCTGGCCATAGCCCCGTTCGCCCTGGTCAATGCCTGGACCGGCATCGCCCTCCAAGCGGTACTACTCCAGCTGCTCGTCGTCTTCCACATCGCCCTGCGCCGCCCTCCCCGCAACCTCTGGTGGGCGACGGCCCTGATCACCGCGCCGGTCGCCGTGATGGCGGCCCGTCACCCGCAGGGAACCCCGGACAAGGACATCGTCCCGGTTCTGATGTCCATCGCCGTAGCGGTAGCCATCGGCATCACGGTCCGCACCCGTCGCGACCACACCGAGGCCCTCGAGGACCGCGCCCGCCGCCTGGAGATCGAACGCGACCAGCAGGCCCAACTCGCCGCCGCAGCCGAACGAGCCCGTATCGCCCGCGAGATGCACGACATCATCGGCCACAACCTCTCCGTCATCACCGGCCTGGCCGACGGCGGCAAGTACGCGGCCGCCAGGTCCCCGGAACGCGCCACCCAGGCCCTCCACGCCATAGCCACCACCAGCCGACAGGCCCTGGCCGAACTACGCCGTCTCCTCGACGTCCTGCGCGACGAGGAACACCCCCGAGCACCCCACCCCGAGCTGACCCCCCAACCCACCCTCACCGACCTGGCCCAGCTCCTCGACGGCGTACGCGCCGCAGGCCTCCCCATCGACACCACCACCCGCGGCACCCCCAGCCTCCCCCCGGGCCGCCAACTCACCGTCTACCGCGTCATCCAGGAGGCCCTCACCAACACCCTCAAGCACGGCGGCCCCGACACAACAGCTCACATAGAGCTCTTCTACGAGGAGAAGGGCGCCGTCACCGCGACCGTGACCGACACCGGCAATGGCGGCCCCGCTCATCCCACGGGCGGCCGCGGCCTGCCCGGAATGCGCGAGCGAACGGCCCTGTACGGCGGCACACTTGAGGCGGGCCCCCGCCCGCACCCCGAGCAGGGCTGGCGAGTCCACCTGCATCTCCCGGAGGAATCCCCGCAGTGACCACCGTCCTCATAGCCGACGACCAGCCCCTGCAGCGCTTCGGCTTCCGGATGCTCCTCGAAAGCCAGGACGACATGACGGTGGTGGGCGAAGCCGCCAACGGCAGCGAGGCGATCCGCATGACAGCGGAACTGCACCCCGACGTGATCCTCATGGACGTCCGCATGCCCGGCCTGGACGGCATCGAGGCCACCCGTCGCATCACCACCACCGGCGACCGCACCAGGGTCCTGATCCTCACGACCTTCGACCTCGACGAGTACGCCTACGCCGGCCTCCGCGCAGGCGCCTCCGGTTTCCTCGTCAAGGACGCCCAGCCGGAGGAACTCCTCTCCGGCATCCGCGCGGTCGCCACCGGCGACGCGGTGGTCGCCCCAAGCCTGACCCGCCGCCTCCTCGACGCATACGCCCACCACCTACCGGCGCAGGGCCACGCCAACGGCCAGCAACCGTCGCCGCTGGACCACCCTCGCCTCTCTCCTCTCACCGACCGCGAACGCGAGATCCTCTCGGTGATCGGCAAGGGCTGGACCAACACGGAGATAGCGACCCGCCTCCACCTCGCCGAGTCGACGGTAAAGACGCACGTGGGCCGCATCCTCGCGAAGACCGGCTCGCGGGATCGAATTCAGGCGGTGATCCTGGCGTACGACACCGGACTGGTGCAGCCGTCCTGAGCCAGAAACGCAGAAAGGCCCACACCATAAGGTGTGGGCCTTTCTCACAATTTGTTCGGCGGCGTCCTACTCTCCCACAGGGTCCCCCCTGCAGTACCAT
>NZ_JBIBBC010000024.1:0-114470 GCF_042900345.1 Streptomyces sp. NPDC012935 | reverse complement strand
TCGTTCGACATGATCTGCAGACCCGGCCGGGCGAGCTCGGCGCGCATGAACAGCGCCATCACGCCACCGATCACGAAGAACGCGAACGACGTGACCAAATAGAGCGTTCCGATCGTCTTGTGGTCAGTGGTGGTCAGCCACTTGACGCCCCTGGTGCCTGTGACGTTTCTGATCCTCTTCACGCCCCGCCTGTGTCCGCGGCCCACCCGCACGTCACACTCGGGGGACGCGACAAGAATCACGGATACGGGTGTGACGATCCGGCCGGTGCCGGACACGAACGGAACATGAGCAACGACGAGATCTTCGCCGCTGCCTATCGCGAGCACTACTGGGCGGTCAGCCGCTACGTCGCGCGGCGACTGGACGGGCGTACGAGTGAGGTCGAGGAAGTGGTGGCGGAGGTGTTCACCGTCGCCTGGCGGCGCCGGGACGACCTCCCGGCCGCACCGCTGCCCTGGCTGTACGGCGTGGCACGCAACTGCCTGGCGAACGCGGTACGCGGCTACGGGCGCCGGCGCCGACTGGTCGACCGGCTCGGCAACGACGAGAGCGCGCACGGCCGGCACATCGTGGACAGCCCCGACGCGGAGGCGCCGGGCGCCTGGGTGCACGACGCCCTGCACCGGCTGTCCGAGGCCGACCAGGAGGTCCTGCGGCTGACGGCGTGGGAGGAACTGGGCGTCGAGGAGGTCGCCGTGGCACTGGGCTGCGGCAGGCGGGCCGCGGCCATGCGGCTGCACCGGGCCCGGCGCCGACTCAGAGCCGAGATCGACCGTATGAGCCCGACGACCGTGTCCAAGGAACGAAGCCATGGCTGACGAACTCGAACTGCTGCGCAGAGCCAACCCGGTACCGGTCGACGGCCCCCACTTCGGCGACGGCCCGCTGGACCATCACGCCGAACGCCGCCTCGACCGGCTGCTGCACGAACGCAGCACCACCGCCACCCCCCGCCGCCGCACCCGGCTGGCCTGGGGCCTCGCCGCCACGGCCGTCGTCGCCGCGCTCGTGTCGGCGCTGCTGTTCACCGGCCAGACGACGGCCCCTGCTGTCGCCGCACCGCGTCCCCTCGTCGTGCGGGCCGACTCCTCGCCCGTCCCCCTGAAGGAGTTGGCCGAACGCGCCGAGCGGGCGGCGGCGGATGACTCGCCCGCGCTGCGCAAGGGCACGCACGTACAGGCATGGAGCCTGGCCATGAGCGACAAGAAGCCGCCGATCACCCTCCCGATCGAGCGCATCGTGAGGTGGAACGGCGACGACAGCCACACGGAGATCGTCGTGGCGACCGACCCGCGTCACCCCGGCCGCCCGGTGCTGACCGACGAGGACGGCGAGCCGCGACCGGTCGAGGACGGTCACGTCCTCAGCAGGCAGACATACCCGCCCAGTTGGAGCGACGCCCCGCCGCAGTCGCCGCCTCCGACCGACGTCGCACGCCTGCGTGCCTACCTGCAGGAGACGGCGTACAGCAAGACCGCGCTGAGCACCGGCGAGCTGCTCGACGCCGTCGCGTCGCTGCTCGGCACCTGGACCCTCGGCGGTCGCGAGTCGGCGACGCTTGCGCAACTCCTCGCGGACACGGAGGGGCTCAGGCCCGTCGGTCAGGTGACGGACCGGCTCGGGCGGCGCGGACAGGCATACGTTCTGGACCGGCCCGGCATCCGCGAAATGCTGATCATGGACTCCGCCACCGGCGCCGTACTCGGGTTGGAGACGACCTTCAAGAAGGCCGAACCGGAGTACGGCGTCAAGGCCGGCGACGTGATGTCGTACAGCGCCTGGATGCGCTGATCACGACCGATGCCGGATACGCCGGGTACGGACAACACGCGGCGACGGAGGAAGCCGGCGAGGCCGCACCGCTCGCAGCGCCTTCCGTGCGAGAGCGGCGGACAGCAGGCGGCCCGCCGCGGAGACCGGCCATCGCCGCCCGGACCGGACCGGGCGTGACCGGCCCGCGGCGGCCCGTGCCGAGAAGGTCCAGCTCAGGCGTGAAGTGACCTGAACCTCCGGCAGCGTCCTCCCTACTCGTCCCATGCCTCGATGATGATCTGCCGGGCGATCCTGCCGTCCCGCAGCGTGAGCATCGACTCGGACATGACGCGCACACCGTCCGCGTACTCACAGGACTCGCTGTAGGCCGCGCGGTCGCCCTGGACCACGCATGCCTCCAGCTTGTGCGTCATGTCGCGGTTGTAGACATCGGTGAGCATGTCGGTGATCTCGCTACGGCCGTGCAGCACCTTCGGGTGGCTGGGCTGGGCGTTGCGGTTCACGACGCGTATCTCGGCGTCGTCCGTGTACAGCGACAAAAGCGTCTCCGGGCTCTGCCCTTCCACGGCCCGGCGCAGTGTCTCGGTGTCGAAAGACGGGCGTGCAGCGGTGCCCATGGTGACCTCCTCCGAGGCCCGCGGCAGGACGAGGAGCGGCCGCGACGGCCTCACCTCCGAGGCTCCTCCGCCCCGCCGGACTCGGCAAGCCCAGCCGAACCGGCATGCCCAGCCCGACCGGTCCACGCACCGGATTCCCCGTCCAGGAAGTGGAAGCCGGGCCGTGGGTGCATGAGGAAGTCGTGGTGGGAGATGTTCCACGCGTACGCCCCCGCCAGCGCGAACGCCACCCGGTCCCCGGCCCGTAGCCCCGGTGCCGGGACTCGGCGGGCCAGGACGTCCTTCGGGGTGCACAGCTGTCCCGCCAGCGTGATCCTCCCCGCGACCTCGGCCGGGCGGACTCCCGTCTCGCCTCGCGCGTCATCGGCGGCCGGCCGTGGCCAGGGGTGCGGCCAGGCCTCCACCGGCAGGACGGAGCACGGCTGGTCGTGCCCCTTGGTCGCCGGGGTCCGCAGATGGTGCGTGCCGCCCCGCACGACGGCGAACAGCTCGCCGTGACTGCGCTTCACGTCCAGCACCTCGCTGGCGTACCAGCCGCAGTACGCCGTGAGCGCCCGGCCGGGCTCGATGCGCAGGGTCAGGTCCGGGTGCCGCTCGGTGAGCCGGGCGAGCCCGATGCCGTACGTCTTCCAGTCGAAGCGCCGCTGCGGGGCGGCGTAGTCGACGTGCATGCCGCCGCCGACGTTCACTTCGGCGAGCCGGACACCGAGCCGGCCGCCGAGCGCTGTCGCCCACGCGACGACGGACTCGGCCACCGCCACCTGCTCCGGGGCTTCGAGCCCGCTGGCCAGGTGGGCGTGCACACCACGCAGTTCGAGTTGCGGGTACGTGCCGTCCGTCAGCGCGCCGATCACCGCTCCGGCTCGCTCGGGATCCATGCCGAACGGGGTCGGCCGGCCGCCCATCGCGAGCGCGCTGCCCGCCAACGCCCCGTCGGCCACCGGCAGGTTGACGCGCGGCAGCACCGCCACGCGCCGCCCACGCGTCACGCGCCGCGCCAACTCGGCCAGCATGCGCAACTCGTGGGCGCTCTCGACGTGGAAGCGCTCGACTCCCGCCTCCAGCGCGGCCGTCACCTCGTCCGGCGTCTTGCCGGGGCCACCGAAGGCGAGCGGACGGCCGGGCACCGCCTCGGCGACATGGGCGAGTTCGCCGCCCGAGGAAACCTCGTAGCCGTCGACGTGAGGACCGAGCGCGGCCAGGACCTCCGGCTCCGGGTTGGCCTTGGCGGCGTAGTACAGCTCGACCCGCTCGGGCAGCGCGTCGCGCACGGCGGCGGCGTGGGTACGCAGGGCCGTCATGTCGTAGACGTACGCGGGCAGTTCGGCGGAGGGCAGGGACAGGACGCGGTCGCGGACCGCGGGAGTGGGGTCGGTCATCGGGCAGCACTCCCGGTCGTTTCGCGCAGGATGTCCGCGGCGAGCGGCGACGGCAGCCGGACGTAGCCCGCCTCCCGGTCGGCCTTGCGCTCCCAGCGGGTGAGGAGGTTGGCCTTGGCGGGCAACGGCACCCCGGCAAGCAGTGCGGACAGCCGGGGTGTGCAGCCGAACCGTTCGGTGTACGCCCGGAGCGTGCCGCGCACCCGGCCCCACAGCGCGGCCTCCGCCTGCGGGTACAGATCGGCCAGCGCGGCCAGCAGCTCGGCGACGTGGTTGACCAGCAGGCAGTACACGACGCGGTCCCAGCCGCGCTGGGCGTCGTACGTCAGGGGACCCGCGACCTCGGGCGGCAGCGCGGCGAGGGCGTCCTCGTGGTGGTCGGGGAGCAGCTTGGTGCCCTCCAGGTCGCGGAAGAGCACCTGGGCGGGCCGGCCCTCGCCGTCGACGCAGATCAGGACGTTCTGCAGGTGGGGTTCCAGGACCAGCCCGTGGTCGAAGTAGGCGGCCAGCACGGGCGGCAGGAGAAGGTCCAGATACGTGGACCACCAGTCGAGGGCGGCCTGTTCGTCCGCCCCGGCGAGCAGGCGGGAGATGTGGGCGGGACCGGTCGGGTACTCGTCGGCGACGGCGGCCGCCAGCAGTGCCGTGGTGCCCGGGGCGAGCCGTCGCGGCAGGCCTTCGCGGACGATGACGCCGAAGCCCTCGAACAGTGCGCGGTCCGGCGTCCCGTCGGGGCCGGGGACGGCGAGCGTGCGATAGGCGGGCTCGCGCAGGACGGCGTTGCCGGGAAAGCGCTCGGCCAGGTCGGCGAGGGCGGGGGCCAGGACGCGGGTGAGGGCGACGGCACCGGACAGCTCGTAACTGCTGTTCTTGCGAAGGCAGTTGGTGATCCGCACGTTCAGGCTGAACTTCAGGAACGTCTCCCCGTCGTACAGCGTGCGCACCGATGCGGTGGCGGCGAACGGCCGTCCGCCCGGGCCGAGGTCGATGACGTCGCCGCGGTCCAGCGCGGCGCGCAGCAGCGGGTGCTCGCGGAGCGTCTCGTACTGCCAGGGGTGGGCGGGCAGCAGCCGGTAGCCGGCCGGCACGTCCGCGCGCTGCCGGTCCAGGGCGGCGACGGCCGGCGGGTCGGCGTACTCCTCGGCGACCAGACCGGCACGCACGGCGAGATGCCGCAGCGGGAAGGAGGCCCCGGCCTCCGGGGCGTACGCGGACCAGGCGCGCGGATCGCCCGTACGGGCCTTCGGGGTGGGGTGGAAGCGGTGGCCGAAGACGAGGGACTGCTCGGAGGCGAGGTACGCGGACAGCCGGCCGTCCGTCGGGTGGTGCGCCGAGGTGGTGGCGGCCAGGGCCGTGTCCACGGCATCGTGGCTGGAGGCGATCTGCTCCAGGAACTCCTCGTTGCGCACACCAGTGCGCAGCGACAACTCGTCGTGGGTGTACCCGGCGAGGCGCCGCCAGTCCACCTCGGCCCATGCGCCGTCCCGCTGCTCGCTCACCGGTCCGGTGAACCGGTGCGCCCCGAGCAGCGAGGTCCGGCGCAGGGCCACGCGCAGCAGGACCCCGCGGCGGGGCAGCCGCAGCAGCAGGCGGCCGTCCGTGACGACGCACTGGTGCTCGGGTCCGGACACCTCACGCAGCAGGCAGTTGAGGAGGGTGTGGGCCACGGCCTCGTCGGCGGTGGGCACACGGACGCGGGCGACGGGTGCACCGCCCCGCTCGGCGAGCGGCGTCGGGAGCTCGGAGGAGCTCCCGAGGGAGTCGGTCAGGGAGGGCATCAGCGGCTCCAGCGGGTGCGCAGGTGCAGTGTCGGGAGTAATGCGGCGCTGGCGGCGGCAGCGGCTCCGCCTGTCAGCGCGGGTGCGGCCGGCCCGTAGCGGGCGCTGCCGGCCGCCGCGGTCACGCCGGCGGCGACCGCGCCGGCCTTGGAGAAGAACTCCAGCGAACCGATCAGCTCGCCGGGCGCCCGGCCCTCGGCACCGGCGGCTGCCGGCGCCGACCGGCAGACCGGGCCGAGCGGGAGCCCAGCGCCCAGCGGCAGCCGTACGGCGATCAGTAGCAGCCGTACGGTGATCAGCACTGTCAGTGAGCCGGTGATCCCGTGTCCGGCGGTGCGCCGATCCGTCGGGACGGTCGGCTGATCAGTGCGGTGGGCAGGGTGTGGAACGGGAGCGGCGAACGACGCCACGAAACTGCAGCCCGCCACCGCGTGCATGTGCCCGCGCCCGCATCCCCGCCGCGGCATCCGCAGAGCTTGCGCGCTCATGCCGAACCCCCGTCACGCAGCAGGTAGTTGGGTCCCGTCGTGTAGTGCTTGTTGATGTCGGCGGCACCCGATCTCTCCTTGGACAGCAGCGTCCCGGCCGACACCATCGCTTTCACCGGCAGCTCAGCGGCCTCCAGCACACGCACGCGCAGTACTGCCGCCGCGTCGCCGCCGAGCCGGTCGACGCACTCCGTCAGCCGGTCACGTACGAGATCCAGCAGCGCGCGGCGGTACCGGGCCAGCCCGAACGCGTACGCGCCGGCGCACAGATGCACGGTGATCGTGGCGAACAGGTCGGCGAGCGGTCCGTCGTCCGTACCGAGGATCCGCGCGTCGTCGAAGTGCCACGGGCCGGGCATGACCGCGTCCAGCCGTTCGGTGTTGATGCGGGGACCGTCGTTGTCCTTGAACAGCAGGCGCAGGCTGCCCGGCCGCAGAACCAGCGAGACGTTCTGCTGGTGCGACTCCAGGGCGATGCCGTAGCCGAACAGCGTGGTCTGCCAGTCGAACAGCAGGGTGAGAGCCGCGTCCAGCAGGGCGAGCGGGTCGCCGCCGTGGAAACGGTCGGCGAGACCGTCGATCACCGGCCGTCCGTCGGGGGCCCGGGCGAGGAGCGCCGCCATCGGCACCACCACGGCGTCGTCGAGGCCGACCGGGTGGCGGCGGCACAGGACGGCGAGCAGCTCGTGCCCGGCATGCGCGTACGACGTCTCGTCGGCGTGCAGGATCGTGTCCCGGAAGCGTGGCTCACGGTCGATCACCGCCTCCAGCAGCCGCTGCCCGGCCGCACCGTCGACGAGCGTGCCGGGCTTGATGGTCCGTTTGTTGCGCAGCCCCAACATTGCGGTGGCCAGGGGGAGTTTGAGATGCACGCGGGGATCGGGCACCGTCGCGACCGTCCGCATGGACAGCGTCGGCACGACGTCCAGGTGAGCCCGTTCGGCGAGCACCATGCCGTGCGGGAGGTCGGCGGCGGCGCGCAGGGCGTCGACGGTCAGCGGGTGGACGGGCAGCAGCACGTGCGTGCCCTGCACCTCGGGCAGTCCGAGGCTCGCGGGTGTCGGCCAGCACGGTGGCAGCGCACCCGCCAGGGTGACCGCGTCCCGGGGCACGGCGATCCAGCGCAGCGCGAAGCGCGGGGAGAACTCCGGGGCGTACGCGCGCAGTTGTCTCTCGTCGAGCCCGGAGCGGCCGCGTGCCGTGGGGTAGACGGGATGGTCGTGACGAGCGGCGAGGGTGTCATACGCCAGACCACCGCCGAGTCCCGTCCCGTGCCGGAGGCTCTCCCCAACCCCCTCCATGGCATCCGCGTGCGTCACCGCGTGCAACCGCATCGTGGCCAGCGTCTGACGGCACTCCTCGGCGAAGGTGTCGAAGCCGCCCCGGTCCTCCGGTTCGGCGAGCTCCCGGAACACGCCGAGCACTGTGTCGTAGGACGTCAGCTCGGTGCCGTCCGACTCGCGGAGCAGGAGCGGCAGCCGGGCGGCGTACACGCACTGGTAGCCGTCCTCGGCGACCGGGAGCAACAGCGCGTCGCCGTCCGGTGTCGGCAGGCGCATCCAGTCCCCGTCCGGCCGGTGCACGAGCGCGCCGCGCGTGCGCAGCCCGACGACGTCCTCCCGCAGCAGCGCACTCAGCACGCGCGTCAGCAGCTGCGCCTCGCAGGTGTCCGGTACGGTCGGCGCGGTCACGGCTGGATCTCCCAGCGCCGCTCGGCCAGGAAGCCGGCCGCCACGCGGTCCACGGTCGGCTGGTCGGTGCCGGTGGCCCGCAGGACGCCGAGGTAGTCGCGGTTGGTGCGGTACAGCTCGCGCCGCTCGCCCACCGCGCGCAGCGGACGGTACGTCAGATGCACGCCGTCGATGTCGAGTTCCGCGGCGTCCGGGGCGCCGACGAGAGTGCCCTCGCGGTCGGCGCACGGGTACTCCAGGCGGGCCGCGCCGTCCCTCCGGGCGCCCAGGCCGGCCGGCAGCGGCTCGCCCAGGTGGGTGCGCAGGATGTGCTCGAAGAGCGGGATCTCCAGGAGGCGGGCCAGCAGCAGGTCGCACTGGTCGCCGATGGCACGGTAGTTGACCTCGATGATCCGCGCCCGCCCCTCGTGCACCACGAACTCGGTGTGACAGGCGCCGAACCCGACACCCAGTGCGTCCAGTTGCTCCAGAACCTGAGCGACGACCGGCTCGGGGTGGGCGGGGACGAAGGTGAGGCGTTCCTCGATGAAGTACGGCGGCGGTGACAGCTCGGTGTGGAAGCCGCCCAGGACATGGCGGACCTGCCCGTCACCGAGGGTCTCCAGGGTGAACAGCTCACCGGGCAGATACTCCTCGACGACCAGCACGGCGCCGGGACGGCGCTCCAGGACCGCCTTGGTGTGCGTCACCAGCTCCTGCGGGCCGTGCACGAGGACGACGTCCTCGCTGGCCACGCCCTCGCGCGGCTTGACCACGCACGGGTACGGCGTGTCGCCGGGCGCGACCGGCTCGGTCAGCTCGGCCGACCAGACGGTGTCCACGTCGGCCGCGGCGAGGCGGCGGCGCATCTCGGCCTTGTCCTTGCAGCGCAGGGTGGTCCGCCAGTCCTTGCGGGGGAGGTCGAAGTAGGCGGCGGTCAGGGCGGCCTGGGTCTGAAGGTGGTCACTGTTGGTGAAGACGGCGTCGGGCTTGTGACGGGTCGAGATGCGGGTGATCACGGCCCGGAAGTCACGGACGTCGCACTGGAGGATCTCGACGTCGGGGTAGGCGCGGCGGTGGGCCTCGGGCTGGTCGGTGAGGACGGTGACGTCCAGGCCCAGCCGGGCCGCGGCGGGCAGGAAGCCCTCGGTGACGGAGTCGGTGGGGTTGAGAGCGAGCAGGTACAGGCGCATGCCGGATGAACAACTTCCGCTAGCGGGTCGGGGGTTGAGGGCGGGCCGGGCGGCGGTCGGGCACGGTTCGCCCAGGAGGTCAGCGGCAGTCAGAGCCCCAGAGCGCCAGAGCGGCGAGGCCGGCATGGAAGGGCGGTACGTGCCCGAGGGCACGGAAGGGCGCACTGCTGGGTGCGCCCTGTTGGATCACAGTCACGAGGCGTGAGCTTAGGGTAGCCTTGCTTAAGACCTCAACCTGCCGTGTGATCACCGTGATGATCGCGGCAGGTGATCAGCCGCCGTGAAACCGCTTGCGAGCCCACCTGGCATTTTCCGCTTGATCGCGAGTGTAAGGTAAGCCTTACCTATCCGGCTTTGGCTGAGAATCCGCACGGGAGCACCGATGTCCGTGGCCCTGACGACCCCGCCGCCCGGCGCCGTCGCGCGTACGCTCCGTGACGCATATGCGCGGCTGACCGAACTCTGCGACGTCCTGTCCGTGCGGATCGCCGAGTGCGGTGCCGACGAGGCGAGAGCGGGAGTCTCGGCGGCGGAGCTGGTGAAGGACGAGGCCGTGCTCGACGCTTTCGTCGCGGCGGAGGCGGCGCGAATTCACGATCGTCACGGGACAGTTCCGCGTCGCGACGTCGCCGCCTCGCGCGCCCTGCACGACTACGCCTGGTCGGTCTCACTCCTCATGAGCGGCGTCTGGTACCTGGAACGCCGCGTGCCGCGGATCCGGCCCGAGGACCTGCGCCTGGACCTCGGCTCGGCCCGGTTCACCCTCACACCGGGGAGCGACCTCGCCTGCCTGGCCGACGACCGGACGGCCCTGCTGCCGGGCGTGCTGACGGTTCCTCATGAGGAGGCCCTGCGCGTCGAGTTGCGTGCTGCAGTCGCCGATCACATGGGGCCGCTCCTGGACGCGATGGGCCCCGTCACGCGCCGCCGCTCACGCGCCCTGTGGGGCATGGTCGCCGACGACCTGGTCTCGGGCATCTGGTACCTGGGCCGCACCCTCGGCCGCGAGGACGAGGCCGTCGAGGCGGCCACCCGGCTGCTGCCGACCGCGGTGGCCCCGTATCCCGACGGCGCCGACTTCCGTCACCTCACGACCGACGACGGGCGCCGGCACCCGACGCGCACCCGCACCGGGTGCTGCATGTACTACACGATCCGCCCGGCCGAGGCGTGCGGCACCTGCCCCCGCACCGGCGACGCGGAGCGGTTGCGCAGGCTCCAGGGCTGAACCTGCCGGGCATGGTGCCGGTCGGGCAATGGTGCCGGTCGGGCATGGTGCCGGCCCGGCACGTTACCGGCCGGGCACGGTACGCCCGGGCGTCGTCACTCGGCCGTCGGCCGGCTGCGGTGGGTCGGCTGTCGTCACTCGGCCGTCGCCAGGAACTGCGTCGCCGCCAACTCCGCGTACAGCGGGTCGGCCGCCACGAGTTCGCGATGCGTCCCCACCGCGCGCACCCGGCCCCCGTCCATCACGACGATCCGGTCGGCCATCGTCACCGTCGAGAGGCGATGCGCGACGACCAGAACCGTGGTCGTACGGGCCACATCGGCGACCGTGTCACGCAGCGCCGCCTCGTTCACCGCGTCCAGCTGCGAGGTGGCCTCGTCCAGGAGCAGCAGCCGGGGGCGGCGCAGCAGGGCGCGGGCGATGGCGACACGCTGGCGTTCGCCGCCGGACAGTTTGGTGCCCCGGTGACCGACGAGCGTGTCGATGCCGCCGGGCAGCCGGGCGACCAGGCCGTCGAGGCGGGTCGTCTTCAGTACGCGCGTGACGGCGGCGTCGTCCGCGTCGGGATTGCCCAGCAGCAGATTGTCCCGCAGCGAACCCGACAGGACCGGGGCGTCCTGCTCCACGTAACCGATCGCCGACCGGAGTTGAGGCAGTTCCCAGTCCGCCAGGTCCCGCCCGTCGAGCGTGATGGTGCCGGCCTCGGGGTCGTAGAACCGCTCGATGAGGGAGAAGACGGTGGTCTTGCCCGCGCCCGACGGCCCGACGAAGGCGGTCATGCCCTGCGCGGGCACGTCGAACGTCACCCCGTGGTGGACGTACGGCAGATCGTCGGCGTACCGGAAACGGACGTCCTCGAAGGCCAGCGCGGCGGGTTTTGCCCCGGCGGAGGGCAACGCGGCGGGCGCGGCGGCCGGTTCGGCGGGCAGTTGCAGCGCCTCCTGGATCCTGGCGAGCGCCGCCGCGCCGGTCTGGTACTGCGTGATCGCGCCGACGACCTGCTGGATCGGCGACATCAGATAGAAGACGTACAGCAGGAACGCGACCAGCGTGCCCACGTCGATCGCCCCGGTCGCCACCCGCGCCCCGCCCACCGCGAGCACCGTGATGAACGCTATCTGCATCGCGAGTCCGGCCGTGTTGCCCGCCGCTGCCGACCACTTGGCGGCCCGCACGCTCTGCCGCCACGACTCCTCGGCGGCCTCGTGCAGCGTCCGCTCCTCCCGGTGCTCGGCGCCGGACGCCTTCACCGTGCGCAGCGCGCCGAGGATCCGCTCCAGCGAGGCGCCCATCACCCCGACGGCGTCCTGTGCCTGCCGGCTGGCCCGGTTGATGCGCGGCACGATCACGCCGAGGATCGTGCCCGCGCCGAGGATCACAGCGAGGGTGACCAGCAGCAGCACCGGTTCGACCACACCCATCATCGCCACCGTCGCCACCAGCGTGAGCCCTCCGGTGCCGAGGCCCACGAGCGAGTCGGTCGTGACCTCGCGCAGCAGTGTCGTGTCCGAGGTGATGCGGGCCATCAGATCGCCCGGCTCACTGCGGTCCACGGCGGTGATGCGCAGCCTGAGCAGATACGACGACAGGGTGCGCCGCGCCCCGAGCACCACCGACTCGGCGGTGCGCTGCAGCACGTACGAACCGAGCGCGCCCACCGCCGCGTTGGCCACGACCAGCCCGGACATGATCACCAACGCCCCGGTGATGGCCCGGTCGTGGGAGAGGTCGTCGATCAACCCCTTTGCCACCAGCGGCAGGAGCAGCCCCGTGGCCCCGGTGACCAGCGACAGCACGGCACCCACCAGCAGGGTCCACCGGTGCGGGCGCACATAGCCCAGGAGCAGCCGCCAGGTGGGCGGGGTGGATTCGGTCGATGCGATGCTCACGGGGCTCCTCCGGAGTCGAACGGAGCCCTCAGGCTACGTCGGTCCGATCCCGCGGAGCCTGCCGATTTCGTGCCCGCGCGAGCGCCGGGGGCCGTTCGGCAACTTCGGGCAGGCCGCCGTCCCGCATGCCGCTCAGGACGTCGACGGCCCGAGCTCGACGCGGACCGTCACACCGTCACGGTGCCGTCGGCCGACCTCGTCCGCGAAACGGATCGGCGCCGCGTATCGCCTGCACCCGAAACCACTCCGGCGTCGCCGCCCCGCCCCCGAGCGGCTCGGTGGGGTGTCGGAGAGGAGGGGCAGGCGCGGGGCACACAGGTCGAGCGACTCCGGGGCCTGGCGGTGGTCGTTCAGCGGGGCGTCGAACTGGCGGGCGTGGGTGCCACGTCCAGGCGGAGCTCGTCGGTACGGCGACGCGCGGGCTGTACCACACGGCCACCGTCCGCCTCTTCGACGAGGTCGGCCTGGAAAGGCCGTCCCGCCGCCGACCACGCGGAGGTCGTGCTCGTCGAGCCCGGACTGCCCGGTCCCGTCCGCCCGGGACGTCGCCGAGACCCTGGTCCACGTCGCGCACCGACCGCTACCCCAGGGCGGCGGCGCCCACGGCCTGGATGAGGACGCTCATGCCCCTGGACCAGGACGCCCTCGGCCTGGACGACGGCGCCCTGGCCCGGGCAGGCAGTCCGGGACGTCCTCAGGTGACCGGCTCCCGACCGCGCCGCTCAAGATCGACGCGGGCCGCTTGGGGCCCGGAGGAGGGCGACTGCCTGGCCGGATGACGTCTGTCGCACCCCCTTACCGATCAGTCACAACTAGGGTCGGCAGTGGACGAGGACCCGCCGAGGGAAGGGTGGAGCACCATGGCGCAGGAAGTACGCGGCGTGATCGCACCGGGCAAGGACGAGGCCGTGCGCGTGGAGACGATCGTCGTGCCGGACCCGGGGCCGGGCGAAGCCGTCGTACAGGTCCAGGCCTGCGGCGTCTGTCACACCGACCTGCACTACAAACAGGGCGGCATCAGTGACGACTTCCCCTTCCTGCTGGGCCACGAGGCGGCCGGCGTGGTGGAGTCGGTCGGCGAGGGCGTCACGGACGTCGCGCCCGGCGACTTCGTGATCCTCAACTGGCGTGCGGTGTGCGGCCAGTGCCGGGCCTGTCTGCGCGGCCGGCCCTGGTACTGCTTCGCCACCCACAACGCGACGCAGAAGATGACGCTCGCCTCGGACGGCCGGAAACTCTCCCCGGCGCTCGGCATCGGAGCCTTCGCCGAGAAGACTCTGGTCGCCTCGGGGCAGTGCACCAAGGTCGACCCGGCGGTCACCCCGCAGGTGGCCGGCCTGCTGGGCTGCGGTGTGATGGCCGGCATCGGCGCCGCGATCAACACCGGCAACGTCGGCCGGGGCGACACCGTCGCGGTGATCGGCTGCGGCGGCGTCGGGGACGCGGCGATCGCCGGGTCGAACCTGGCGGGCGCGGCGCGGATCATCGCCGTGGACATCGACGACCGCAAGCTCGACAAGGCCCGCACGATGGGCGCCACCCACACCGTCAACTCGCGCGAGACCGACCCGGTGGAGGCGATCCGTGAACTGACCGGTGGGTTCGGCGCGGATGTCGTCATCGAGGCGGTCGGCCGTCCCGAGACCTACAAGCAGGCCTTCTACGCCCGCGACCTCGCCGGCACGGTCGTCCTCGTCGGCGTGCCCACCCCGGAGATGAAGCTGGAGCTGCCGTTGCTGGACGTCTTCGGACGTGGCGGCGCCCTGAAGTCGTCCTGGTACGGCGACTGCCTGCCCTCCCGCGACTTCCCGATGCTGATCGACCTGCACCTCCAGGGCCGTCTGGACCTGGACGCGTTCGTCACCGAGACCATCCAGCTCGACGAGGTGGAGAAGGCGTTCGAGCGAATGCACCACGGCGACGTCCTCCGCTCGGTGGTGATGCTCTGATGACCGCCCGCATCGAACGCCTCGTCACGTCCGGCCAGTTCAGGCTCGACGGCGGCACCTGGGACGTCGACAACAACGTGTGGCTCGTCGGCGACGACCACGAGGTGATCGTCATCGACGCCGCCCACGACGCCGACGCCATCGTCAAGGCCGTCGGCGGCCGCCGCCTCACCGCGATCGTGTGCACCCACGCCCACAACGACCACATCGACGCCGCGCCCGCCCTCGCCGACCGCACCGGCGCCACCATCTGGCTCCACCCCGACGACCTGCCGCTGTGGAAGCAGACCCACCCGGACCGCGACCCCGACGCCCACCTCGTGGACGGGCAGATCATCGAGGGCCCCGGCGTCGACCTGACGGTCCTGCACACCCCCGGGCACGCGCCGGGCGCGGTGTGCCTGTACGACCCCGGTCTGGGCGTCGTCTTCACCGGCGACACCCTCTTCAAGGGCGGCCCCGGCGCCACCGGCCGTTCCTACTCCCACTTCCCGACGATCATCGACTCGATCCGCACCCGCCTGCTCGCCCTCCCGCCCGAGACCAAGGTCCTCACCGGCCACGGCGACGGGACCACCATCGGCGCGGAGGCACCCCAGCTTCAGGAGTGGATCGACCGCGGCCACTGAGGCCGCGTCCGACTCGACGCACTCGACGCACTCGACGCGCCCGACGCGCGCGCCTGCGCCCGGCCGGGTGACCCCACGGCAGGACCGGAGCAGGACCGGCAAAAGACGACAGAAGATGTCCGGCTTACCCGGCACCCTCGAAGACGACACCGCTCGCAGAGGCCGGGCGCACAGGGTCGGGAGGCCGGACATGTCACAGCCGTTGAAGGACAAGGTCGCACTCGTCGCAGGCGCGACACGGGGCGCCGGACGCGGCATCGCCGTGGAGCTCGGGGCGGCCGGCGCCACCGTCTACGTGACCGGACGCAGCACGCGCACCCGGCGCTCCGAGTACGACCGCCCCGAGACGATCGAGGACACCGCGGACCTCGTCACCGAAGCGGGCGGGCACGGCGTCGCCGTACCCACCGATCACCTCGACCCCGCCCAGGTCCGCGTCCTCGTGGACCGCATCGCGGACGAACAGGGCCGCCTCGACGTCCTCGTCAACGACGTCTGGGGCGGCGAGAAGCTCTTCGCCTGGGACAGCCCCGTCTGGGAGCACGACCTCGACAAGGGCCTCAGGCTGCTCCGGCTCGGGGTCGAGACGCACGCGATCACCAGCCACCACGCCCTGCCCCTGCTCCTGCGCCACCCCGGCGGACTGGTCGTCGAGATGACCGACGGCACGGCCGAGTACAACGGCGCCAACTACCGCACTTCCTTCTTCTACGACCTCGCCAAGGCATCCGTCCTGCGCATGGCCTTCTCCCTCGGCCATGAACTGGGACCGCGCGGCGCCACCGCTGTCGCGCTCACCCCGGGCTGGCTGCGCTCGGAGATGATGCTCGACGCGTTCGAGGTGCGCGAGGACAACTGGCGCGACGCCCTCGAACGCGTCCCGCACTTCGCCATCTCCGAGACCCCGCGCTACGTGGGCCGCGCCGTCGCCGCCCTCGCCGCCGACCCCGACGTGGCCCGCTGGAACGGCGAGTCCCTCTCCAGCGGGCAGCTCGCGCCGGTCTACGGCTTCACGGACCTCGACGGCAGCCGCCCCGACGCCTGGCGGTACCTCGTGGAGGTCCAGGACGCGGACAAGCCGGCGGACACGACCGGCTACCGCTGACCGCTACAGCAACCCGCTACCGCTGACCGCTACAGCAACCCGCTACCGCTGAGGGGGCAGCGGGTTCATGGCCGGGAGCGGCCAGCGCGCCGAGTGGCCCGGCGGCAGGCCCAGATCGTCGCGTACGGCCGCGTAGTAGCCCTCACGTCCGGCGCGCTGCCGCTCCAGCAGCGCCTGCCAGGCCGCACGGTCGTCCCGGCCCTCCCGCACGAACCGTTCCATCTCCATCGCCGCCACGACCCAGACCCGCGCCTTCTCCACCACCTCGCGGCTGCCCAGCATGAGCAGCGCCTCACCCGAGGGGTCCCGGCGCAGGCTCGCCTCGGCCAGCAGCGGCTGCGCCTCTTCGAGACTCAGGGGATCCGGGTACGGATCGACGCCCGCCCGCGCCGCGACCCGGTACGTCACCGTGACCGTCTTCTTCACCGACTGCGCGTACTCGGCGTACACCGTGAGCCGCCGCTCCTCCCAACGCGCCGTCTGCTCCCGCCGGAACCTCATCCGGTCGCCCCGCACGACCGCCATGTACGAACCGAGCGCGCCGATCACGACGCCTATGAGCGCGGGGAGTTGCTGAATGAACACGGACATGGACGCACGCTATCTGCCCGGATGATCCTTCCGGCACTACGGTTCGGGTCATGACGGACACAACGCGCTTCGCAGGTCACGGAGTTCTGATCACCGGCGCGGCCCGCGGCATCGGCGCGGCTACCGCCCGCCGGTTCGCCGAGGAGGGGGCCCGCGTCCTTGTCACGGACGTGGACGGGGCCGAGGCCGAGCGGTCCGCGGCGAGACTGCGGGAGAAGGGGCTCGCGGCCGAGGCTTCGGCATGCGATGTCGCCGACCTCGCGTCCGTCGAGGCGGCCGTCGCCCTCGCCGTCGGCGCGTTCGGCTCGCTCGACGTCCTGGTCAACAGCGCGGCCTCCTGCTCACCCGACACCGCGCTCTTCGAGGACGGCCCGGACGAGGCATGGGCCCGCGACCTCGACGTCACCCTGACCGGCACGTACCGCTGCTGCCGTGCCGCACTTCCGCACCTGGCCGCCACCGGCCGCGGAGCCATCGTGAACATCGGCTCCGTCAACGGCCTGCAGGACTTCGGCAATCATGCCTACAGCGCCGCCAAGGCCGGCCTCGGCTCCCTCACCCGCACCCTCGCCGGGCACGCCGCCGCCCGCTCGGTCCGCGTCAACCTGGTGACGCCGGGCACAGTGCGGACCTCGGCCTGGGAGGGACGGGAGGCGGAACTCGACGCGATCCGCCCGCTGTACCCGCTGGGCCGGGTCGGCGAGCCCGAGGACATCGCCGCCGCGGTCGCCTTCCTGGCGTCCCGCGACGCCGCCTGGATCACCGGCGCCACCCTCACCGTCGACGGCGGCCTCACCGCGGTCAACACCGGGTTCCGGGCAGCCGTGCGCCGGCCGGGCGACGCCTGAAACTCCTCGCTCACCGAGTGAGCCAGGCCACATGGGTCACATTCAGGCCTGGCGAAATTTCACCGTTCGGTCACAGCCCGGCGCGCGCCACAACCGAAGCCCCCGTACAGCGGTCTACCTGGCAGAAGTCCACAGGAACACCCAAGGGAGAGGCCCGGCCATGGGGGACATACGCAGACGGCGTGCCGTCGCACTCGGCATCACCGCAGGACTCGTCGCACCGCTCGCGCTGACGCTCACCGCCGCGCCGGCGCAGGCGGCTCCGAGCTGCACGACGCAGGCCGGCCCGTATCAGAAGAAGGTGGAGAAGTTCCTCGGCCGGCCGGTCGACGGCAGGCAGTCCAGCGCCGACTGCAAGGCCATCCAGGCCTTCCAGACCAAGCACGGCATCACCCCGAACGCCGGCTATGCGGGCCCCGTCACGTGGGGCGTGATGGACCTGATGAACAAGCAGAAGGCCGTAGGCACGAACCCCAACAAGGACGGCAAGTGCCCCGTCGACAAGGGCCGCATCGCCTGCGTGAACCTCTCGCTCCAGCTGAGCTGGATCCAGGACGGGAAGAAGCTGGTGTACGGCCCGGTGCCGGTCCGCACCGGCCGTAACGGCTACGAGACCCGCACCGGCCTGAAGAAGATCTACTGGCGGAACATCGACCACGTGTCGACCATCTACGACGTGCCGATGCCGTACTCCCAGTTCTTCGACGGCGGCCAGGCCTTCCACTCGGTCGGCGTCAGCATGTGGAACCCGCCCGGCTCGCACGGCTGCGTCAACATGACCAAGACCGACGCGAAGAAGTACTGGTCGCTGCTGAAGAACGGCGACGACGTCTACGTGTACGGCCGCAAGCCGGGCACCTGACGGACGGCAGGCACCCGGCTCGCGAGCGGACGGGGAGAAACGTCACGCCTCCGGCGCGTCCCCGAAGTCCGGGATCTCCAGCCTGGCCCCGCCCTGCCGCGCGGACTCGTGCGCGACGATGCCCGGCAGGGTGTAGCGAGCGGCCACCCACGCGTTCACGGAGGGCAGCGTGCGGGTGTTGACCGCGGTCACGAAGTCGTCCACCAGGAAGTGATGGCTGCCCTCGTGGCCGTTGTGCAGGTTGTCGAACGACCGCGGCAGCCGGGCGCGGTCGTGCACCGGCGCCGACCCCGAGGTGAAGGCCGCCCGCAGCTCCGGCGCGATGTGCTGGAGCGACGGGTCGTCGGGGGACATGGTGGGCTTGGGCTCCAGCAGCTCACTGATGTCCTTGACGCCCTTTTTGTCCTGCCAGAGGGCCACGGTGGCGAGCTGCTCCATGCTCGCCTCGGTACCGAAGAAACGGAACCGCGACTCCCGTATGTGCGAGGGGTAGCCGACCCGCCGGAACTCGTTCGTACGGAACGAGCCACCGCCCGCGACCTCGAACAGCGCGGTCGCGTTGGACACGTCGTTGCCGAACTGGCTGACGCTCTTGTCGAAGACCCCGTCACCCCGGTCGTCCACGACCCCGATCGCCGAGACGCTCACCGCGTGCGTCCGCCAGGCCCCCAGCACACCGCCCACCGCGTGCGTCGGGTACAGCAGCGGGGGATAGGAGGCGGTCGCCTTCCAGTTCTCGCCGCCGCTGTACTGGTACGCCTCGTAGAACCCCAGGTCCATGTCGTGGACGTAGTCACCCTCGGCGTAGAAGAGCCGGCCGAAGGCGCCCTCGGCGATCTGGTTGCGCGCGTGCACGGTCGCCGGGTTGTACTCGCTGGTCTCGCCCATCATGTAGGTCAGGCCGGTCGCCTTGACCGCGTCGATGATCGCCGCGATCTCCTCCGTGGTGATCGCCATGGGGACCGCGGAGTAGACGTGCTTGCCGGCGTTGAGGCCCTGGAGCACCAGCGGCCCGTGAGTCCAGCGCTGGGTGAAGATGGCGACCGCGTCGACGGCCGCCGACTCCAGCATCGCCTCGTACGAGGGGAAGGTGCCGGCCAGTCCCTGTGCGTCGGCGAGCTGCTCGGCCCGCTCGGGCAGCAGATCGGTGACGTACACGTCGCTGACACCGGGGTGGGCCTGGAACAGCGTGGCGAACTGGCCGGAGAACTGGCCGGCGCCGACGATGCCGAGGGAGAACGTCATGGAGTGTGTGCCTTTCACTGGCCGAGGATGAAGTTGATCTGGTCGTTGGTCCTGGTCAGGCCGCTCGCCGGGGCGTCGTTGGCGTAGACGTCCTGCATCGCGGGGCGCATCAGGGAGTACACGTCCGCCGCGTAGTCGGTGATCGGGAAGGAGAAGGTGGTGGAGTTCTGCCTGTCGGTGACCGGTTCGGTGAACGCGGACACGTCGATGCCTTTCTTCTCGTACGCGGCCACGGCCGCGTCGGTGCCGTCAGGGGTCGCGGGGAAGACGATGCCGTAGCCGCCCACGGCCTTCTGGCACTCGTTCGAAGCGAGATACCGCACCCACTTCTTCGCGCCCTCCTTGTTGCGGGCGTTCTTGGTGATCGAGTCGGCGAGGCCGTTCATCATGGTGGCCCGCTTGCCGGTGGGGCCGGTCGGCGTGGGTGCGGTGCCGACGTCGAGATCCTTGGTGCCGTAGTAGGTGGAGATCATCCAGGCGCCGTCCAGGGCGGTCGCCGCCTTGCCGGAGGCGACCTGGGCGGTGGCCGGGTTGGCGCCGTCGGTGTAGTCGGTGAAGGGCGCGAGGTAGCCCTTCTTCGCCAGGCCGAAGTACCAGTCGACCACCGACTGGAAGGTCTTGCTGTCGTACTGGTACTTGGTGCCCCAGCGCGCCTGGTCCGTGTAGCGCCAGCCCGCCGAGGCGGCGAACGGGCTCCAGGTGGTCTGCCCGTCGGCGTCGCCCGCGCCGCCGGTGGCCATCCCGTACACCTTGACGTTGTTCTTGTCGAAGCCCTTCTCGTCGCCGCGCCTGCCGTTCTTGTCGACGGTCAGATGCGCGATGGTCTTCTCGAAGGTGCCGCCGTCCTTCGGGTTCCAGGACAGGCCGTCGAGCCCGTCGGCGGTGAGCCCGGCCTCCTTGACCATCTTCTTGTTGTAGAAGAGGGCGACGGTGTCCCAGTCCTTGGGTGCGCCGTAGCGATGACCGTCCTGGCCCTTCCAGTTGGCGGCCAGCCCGGCCTGGTAGGCGGAGTCGTCGATCCCGAGGTCGTCCAGCGGCTCGAGCACGTTCAGGTCGGCGAACTGCCCGAACTTCTGGATGTGGTCGGTGAACACGTCCGGCTCGGTGCCCGCGATGAAGCTCGCGGTGAGCTTGGTCCAGTAGTCGGCCCAGCCCATCTGTGTGATCTTCACGTTCAGGCCCGGATTCTGCTTCTCGAACCCCTTCGCACAGGCCTGGTAGGCGGGCAGCTGGTTGGCGTCCCACAGCCAGTACGTCACGGTGTTCCCGCCCGACCCGGCCGCGCCGCCCTGTGCGCAGCCGGTGGCCAGGGACAGCGCCATCGCCCCGGTCAAGGCCAGGATCGTACGCATCCGAACTCGCATCGCTGTCCCCTTACTTGATGCCGGTGAAGCTGATGGAGCTGACGATGCGCCGTGCGAAGCAGCCGAACAGCACGAGCATCGGAAGGGCGGCGATCAGCGTGGCCGCCATCAGGCCGGACCAGTCGTAGCCCGCCTGCGGGGTCTGTGCCCGGAAGATGGCGAGCGCGACGGTGAGCACGCGCGAGCTGTCGCTGTAGGACACCATCAACGGCCAGAAGTAGTCGTTCCAGGCGGTGATGTACGTCAGCAGCCCCAGCGTGAGGATCGGTGTGGACGCCATCGGCAGCATCACCCGGAAGAAGATCCGGATCTTCCCGGCCCCGTCGAGCAGGGCGGCCTCCTCCACCTCCCGCGGCACGTTCATGAAGAACTGCCGCAGGAAGAACACCGCGAACGGCGTCATGAACATCGTCGGCAGCGCCACCCCCAACAGGTTGTCCACCAGGCCGAGTTGCTTGATCAGCACGAAGTTGGGCAGCAGCGTGAAGATCGCCGGCACCATCAGCCCGGCCAGGAACAGCCCGAACACCTGCTCCCGCCCCCGCCAGCGCAGCCGCGCGAAGGCGTACGCGGCCATGGCGGAGAAGAAGATCTGGCAGACGGTGATCAGGGTCGAGACGATCACCGAATTGATCAGATAGCGCCAGAACTTGAGCCCGCCGCCCGAACCGCCCTGGGCGATCGCCTCCTCGGCCGACTGCAGACCGAGCGCCCGCTCGAAGCCTCCGGTCGTCGGATCCACGGGCAGCAGATCGCCGGGATGGGCGGCGAGCGCGGTGTTCGAGGACAGCGCGGTGCGCAGGATCCAGTAGAACGGCAACAGCGTGATGAGCACGACGGCGGCCATCACCGCCCAGGCCACGGCCCGTCCGAAGGAGGGCCTGCGCCTGACGCGCCGTACGGTCGTGGTGTCTGCCACGGCAGCCATGTCGGTGTCTCCCTTCCCTCAGCCGAGGTCGCTCTGGCCGGCCCGGGTGAGCCGGTACTGCAGGACGGTGATCGCGCTCAGCACGACCAGCAGGGCCACCGACATCGCCGAGGCGTACCCGAACTGGAAGCGGCCGAAGGCGGCGCCGTAGATGTAGTACTGCAGGACGTTCGTGGCGTTCGCCGGTCCGCCCGCGGTCGTCACGGCGACCGTGTCGAACACCTGGAACGAACCGATCACCGTCATGATCAGAACGACCGCCAGGACCGGTCGCAGCAACGGCATCGTGATGCGCCAGAACATGCGCCACTCGCTCGCACCGTCGACCCTCGCGGCCTCGTACATGTCGTTGGGGATCGCCATCAGACCGGCGAACAGCAGCAGCGCGGTGTACCCGACGTGCCGCCACACGTTGATCAGGGCGATCGTCGGGATCGCCCAGGTCTCGTCCGCGAGGAACGGGATGCGGTCGGCGCCGATCCCCGCGATGATCTCGTTGCCGATGCCCAGCTGGGTGTCCAGCATCCAGAGCCAGACGATGCCCGCCACGACGTTCGACATCAGATACGGCGTGAGCACGATCCCGCGCAGCACGGCCGACTGGGTCAGCCGTTGCAGCAGTACGGCGATGGCGAGCGCCGACACCGTCTGGACGCCGATGTTGATGACCACGTACTCGACGGTGACCCCGAGCGATTCCCAGAAGATCGGGTCGTGGACCATCCGCACGTAGTTGTCCAGGCCCACCCACTCCGCGGGCGTGAGCAGGTTGAAGCGGGTGAAGCTCAGGTAGATGCCCCGCAGCGTCGGCCAGAGCAGGAAGAGCAGGAAGCCCAGCATCGCCGGAGCGATGAACACCGCGGCGAGCCGCCCGTCCCCCTCGTTCTCGCGGGAGCGCGCCTGACGCGTCCTCGACTTGGTCCCTGTTCCCTCGCGGCCACCCAGCGGCAGGCGCGAAGGAGGGCTGCTGGAGGCGATGGTCATCAGGAGACTCCCTCGTCTGCGGCTCGTCCTCGGCGCCACTTACTTTTGCCGCGGAAGAATCCAGCCGTCAAGGGGTGTGCAAACATCTTCTTCTGGCCGGGTGAACCGCTCTAGAATGGTCTTGTTGGTTTCGCAAGGAAAAAAACCAGGGAAAAAAGTCAGAGAAAAGATCATGTGGGAGCCTGACGACCATGACCCCAGTAGCCGCCAGCTGGCCCCCTCTGAGTCCCGGTGAGCGCTCGGTTGCGATCGAGGTGCTCGTCGGCGGGCCCCTGTCGCGCACCGAGCTCGCCCGGCGGCTCGACCTGTCCGCAGGCAGCCTGACCCGGCTCACCAAACCGCTGATCGAGTCGGGCCTTCTCGTCGAGGTGCCCGAGGCGGGCAGCCCGGCCGAGGTGCGTCAGGGGCGCCCGTCCCAGCCGCTGGACGTCGTCGCCGAATCCCTCTCCTTCCTCGGCTTCAAGATCACCGACGACATGGTCTACGGCGTCCTGACCACCCTCCGGAGCGAGATCGTCGCCCGCCACGACCGCCCCCTGGTCACCCGTGAACCGGCCGCGGTGGTGGAGCTGCTGGGGGAGATGACCGACGCGCTGGCCGGCGACCGTCCGCGGCTCGCCGGCATCGGCATCGGCGTAGGCGGCTTCGTCGAGGACCGGGCCGTGGTGGGGGAGTCACCGTTCCTGGACTGGCGAGGCGTGCCGCTCGCCGAACTGGTCGAGGAGCGCACGGGGCTGCCGGTCGTCGTGGAGAACGACGTCGCCGCCCTCGTCGAGGCGGAGACCTGGTTCGGCGCCGGCCGCGGTCTCGACCGCTTCGTCGTCCTCACCATCGGCGCCGGCATCGGCTACGGGCTGGTCCTCGGGGGCAAGCGGGTGCCCTACGCCGAGGAGGACCGCGGCTTCGGCCGCCACTGGATCGTGAACCCCCACGGCCCGCTGACCCCCGAAGGGGAGCGCGGCAGCGCCGTCTCCCTGCTGACCATCCCCAGCATCCGCTACCAGGTCCGGGCGGCCACCGGCCGCGACCGCACGTACGAGGAGATTCTGCAGAGCGCCGCGGCGGGCGAGGCGATGCCCGCCCGGGTCATCGAGGAGGCGGCCCGCGCCCTGGGCACCCTGGTCGCCCAGATCGCCAACTTCGTGCTGCCGCAGAAGATCCTTCTCGCGGGGGAGGGGGTGGGTCTCATGGAGGTCGCCGGCAAGACTGTGACGGACACCATCCGTGCCCAGCGGCATCCGCTGGCCGCGTCGATCGACCTCGAGACCAAGGTGTCCGACTTTCACGACTGGGCCCGTGGCGCCGCCGTTCTGGCGATCCAGGTGCTGGTGCTGGGGGCGACCGAGGCCTGAACTCCGCGCTCTGCGGGGACAGATGGACGTGATCAGCAACACTGTCTGGTATGTCCGTATTGCGCGTTCTTACTCACATGGCCTTCACCTCAGGCGCCGTATGCTTCACAGCATGTCCACCACTGTTGAAATCGCCTCCGATCGATCGGCTGACGAGGTCAACGAGGAGATCCGGGCGCTGTGGCGCCGGTCGGGCGGGACACTGAGCGTCGAGCAGCGCGAGGAGTACCAGCGCCTCGTCCTGGAGTGGGCCGCCGCGGCCCTGCAGCCGGTGAAGGCGGCCTGAACACTCGCCTCGGCGCAGGCCCCAGCATCCTCCTCGGCCCGTCTCGCCACGCATCGCAACGCCCCGCTCGGGCACCCCTGATCCAATGGGTGCCCTTCTCGCACTGACCTCGGCCGTCTGTCACGGCATCGTCGACTTCGCCGGCGGAATGCTCTCCCGGCGCGCACACTTCGCCGCCGTCACCCTGATCGGCCAGCTCGGCGGCCTGCTCCTCGCCACCACGGCCGCACTCCTCGTCTTTGCCGGTGACGTGAGTCTCACGGATCTGGGATGGGGCGCCCTGTCCGGCGTCGGCAGCGCGGCGGCGATGCACTTCCTCAACCGGGGCCTGAGCCGGGGCGCGATGAGCACCGTCGTTCCCGTGAGCGCCGTCACCTCCGTCGCATTGTCCGTGCTGTGCGGTGTGCTGCTGCTCGGCGACCGCCCCGGAGCGCTCGCCTGGACCGGCTTCCTCGTCACCGTGCCCGCGCTCTGGCTCGTCGCGGACGACCGCAGTGGCCCGCGGCGAGGAGGCCGCGACGAGCCGGCTGCAGAACCTGCCGGGGGAGTGACGCCCGGCGCCGCGGCGAGGAGCGCCCACCCGGACGGCAACGGGAACCGACCCGGACACCGGCCGCCAACGGTGTGGCCGACGGACTGCTCGCCAGTGCCGGCGTCGCCGTGCAGTACCTCGCACTCGGCCAGGCAGGGTCGTCGAGCGGGCTGTGGCCGGTCGCGGCGGGCCGGGCCGCCGCCGTACTGGTGCTGCCGCCGGTGGGATTCCGGCTCGGCCGTGAGCTGCGGTTGCCGAAGCGGAGGTTCGGCGAGGCGCTGCTGATGGGCGCGGGAGCGGCACTCGGCCTCATCCTCTACCTGCTCGCCGCGCAGCGGCAGTTGCCGGCCGTCGCCGTCGTCCTCGCCTCGCTCTACCCGGCGCTGCCCGTCGTCCTGGGGTTCATCCTCCTGCGCGAACCCCTCACCGTGCGGCGGGTGACCGGGCTGGCCGGCGCGGCGGTCGCGACCGTTGTGCTCACCCTCGGGTGACCGGATCGTCACCCCCAGGTCGCCGAGTAGTACCGCCGGTAGGCCTTGCGGTCCTGCTCGGCGCGGATGAAACGGGTCGCCACCAAAGCGACCAGGCTGCCCGCGACGACCAGCAGACCAGGGCCGACGTTCTTCGGGTCCGCGAGCCGGGACAGCAGCGTCACGGCGGCCTCGCCGGCAACCGGCGCCGACGAACCCGGCGACGCGTCACCGGGCGCGCCCGCGCCCTGCGACGGCGCGGGCGCAGCGCCCTGACCGGAGCCGTTCTGCGCCACGATGAGCTTCATGTCGAGCGCGGCCAGCGCCTTGCTCACGGGCTGGAAGAACGTCGTGCCGCCCGCGTTGCAGTCGCCGCTGCCACCCGATGTCACACCCAGCGCGACCCCCTCGGAGAACATCGGACCGCCGCTGTCCCCGGGTTCGGCGCACACGTTCGTCTCGATCAGCCCCGTGACGGTGCCCTCGGGGTAGTTGACCGTGGCGTTGAGCGCCGTCACCTCGCCGTCACGCAGCCCGCTCGTGCTGCCGCTGCGGAACACCTTCTGTCCGACGGCCGGATCGGCCGCGCCGGTGATCCGCACGCCCTTGCCCTCGCCGATGGACACGACGTCGGCCCCGGCGCCGGCGTCCCCGTTCGCGTACTGGACCAGCGAGAAGTCGCCGCCGGGGAAGCTCTGCTGGACCGTCTGCCCGATCTGCTGCCGGCCCCGGTTGTCGGCGAACCACACCGAACCGTTCGGCCCGCAGTGCCCGGCGGTGAGGATGAAGTCGCGCCGGCCGTCGGTGACATTGAAGCCGGCCGAACAGCGCCCGGCCGTCGACAGCAGCGGCAGCGCGCCGTTGAGGCGCGTGGTGAACGTGCCCTCGGTGCGCTCCATGCGGACGAAGCCGCCCATGTCCGCCGCGAGGTCCGTCATCCGGGACCAGTCGGACGCCGAGACGGTGCTGTCGCCGCGTACGACCACCTCGTTGGACCGGTAGTCCATCACCCACGCCGTCCCGGCCACCCGGGGCGCCGAACGCAGCGTCGACGTCGCCGACTTCATCTCGTCCATGCTGTGGCCGACCAGCTTCGCCCGGGCGCCGGCCCTGCGCACCTCGGCGGCGGCACCCTCGTCGGTGACCGCGACGACCGGCTTCCCGTCGGCACCGATCCAGCTGCCCGCCGTACGGGACGTGCCGAGCCGTGAGACGAGCTCACTGCCGGTGTCGCCGGCCGAGGCGGCATAGGTGCGCGGGACGGCTGAGGCGTCGGGTGGTTCGCTCGCCACGGCGCGTGTGACCATCGTTCCTCCGAGGAGGAGTCCGCCGACCGCCGCCAGCCGTGTCACTCGCCGGACGAGACGTCGTCGTGCGTGCCTCATGCGTGGCTCCCGAACCAGTACAGCGCGGCGTCAACGCCGCGGGGCCCTCCCGTGGTTGAGCACCCTCACTCCATACGTGGCCCGGTACGCGCGTGTTCACCCCGCGGGTGATCGTTCTTGCGCCGACGTCCCGACCAGCACCGCTCGGCCGCGCTCGGCCGGCCGCGTACGGCAATCCAGCCGCGCTACGGCAACACAGCCGACGCAGCACCGACCGTCACCGGCCACTGCCCGTCCTCATCGTTCCCGGCGCCCGCACATCCCCTTATCTTGTGCCTCATGACCAGGATCCCGCACGAAACGTCCGGTGAACCGAATCCGCTCCGCGCACTGACCCTCGACCGCCTCCGGCGTCGTACGAGCATGAAGTGGCGCGCCTACCCCGAGGACGTCCTTCCCCTGTGGGTGGCCGAGATGGACGTACCGCTGGCCGAACCCATCGTGCGTGCGCTCACCGACGTCCTCGCGCTCGGCGACACCGGATATCCCGCGGGCACCGGCTACGCCGAGGCGCTCGCCGGCTTCGCGCAGAAGCGGTGGGGCTGGGAGTTCGCCGTGGAGCGAACGGCGATCGTGCCCGACGTGATGCTCGGGGTGGTCGAAATGCTCAAACTGGTCACCGGACCGGGCGATCCGGTCGTGGTGAACTCACCCGTGTACCCGCCGTTCTACATGTTCGTCGAGCACATGGACCGCCAGGTGATCGAGGCCCCGCTCGGCGCCGACCTGCGCATCGACCTCGACACCCTCGAAGAGACGTTCCGGCGGGCCACCACGGGCGGCCGACGCGCCGCCTTCCTGCTGTGCAGCCCCCACAACCCGACCGGGACCGTGCACACCGCCGACGAACTGGCCGCCGTGGCCGCACTCGGCGACCGCCACGGCGTGCGCGTCGTCGCCGACGAGATCCACGCCCCGCTCACCGCGGGCGGCGTCGATTTCGTGCCGTATCTGAGCACCCCCGGCGCCGAGAACGGGCTGTCACTGATGTCGGCGTCGAAGGCGTGGAACCTGGCCGGCCTCAAGGCCGCCCTCGCCATCGCCGGACCCGAGGCCGCCGCCGACATGGCCCGGCTGCCCGAAGAGGTCAGCCACGGTCCCAGCCACCTCGGCATCATCGCCCACAGCGCCGCCCTGCGCGACGGCACCGACTGGCTCGACGCGCTGCTCGCGGGCCTCGACGACAACCGGCTCCTGCTCGCGGACCTCCTGGCCGAGCACCTCCCCGCGATCACCCACCGCCCGGGCGAGGCCACCTACCTCGCCTGGCTCGACTGCCGCGCCCTCGGCCTCGGCGACGACCCGGCGGACGTCTTCCTGCGGCGCGGCAGGGTCGCACTCAACTCCGGTATCCCCTTCGGCACCGGCGGAGCAGGTCACGTACGGCTGAACCTGGCGACATCACCCGAGCTGATCACGGAGGGCGTACGGCGCATGGCGGCGGCCCTTCGCTGAGCAGCACGGTGGGGGCGCCCCCGGTCGGCGTCCCCACCTGCGCCGCCCGCACCCTCGCTGCCTACACTTCCGACCATGGACGATACGTCGCTCGACACGCTCGGCGCGGGCCAGTACCTGCTCCTCACCAGCTACCGCAAGAACGGCACCGGCGTCGCCACGCCGGTCTGGGTGGTCCGCGACGGAGACGCCCTGGGCGTGTGGACGGTGGCCGACTCGTGGAAGGTCAAGCGCATCCGCGCCCGGCGCGACGTCCTCGTCGGCCCCTGCGACCTGCGCGGCAGACCGACCGGCGACCAGGTCCCCGCCACAGCCGAGATCTGCGACGAGGCCACCAGCGCCCGCTACCGCCGACTCATCGCCCGCAAGTACGGCATCACCGGCCGCCTCACCCTCTTCGGCAGCCGACTGCGCCGAGGCGTGAACGGCACAGTCGGCATCCGCCTGACACTGACGCCGGCCGGCTGACCGCCGGTGCTGGCCGCGCCCAGGGGGTAGCGCCGGCCTGTCGTGGGCCCGCCACACTTCGCCGCCGCGCCCGGCGCCGATGACCTCCTCGAGGACATAGCGACCGGCGAACTCCTCTCCGGAACGCACGGATCCCCCCTCACCTTCAAACCTACGGCGTGAGGGGGCAGTTACTCCGGGTATCCCGCGAGTCTCCGTGGAGCGCACTCATGTTGAGCGGCTGGGTCGCCGTAGACGCCCTCGCGGGCGGCCATGCGCAAGACCGCCCGCGAGATACGTCGCCCCAAAGGCATCAGATGCGCCTTTTTCAGGACGCGTCCACCACCGTGCCCTTCACCACCGGCGCACCGGGCACAGGTTCACCCTCGTCGTCGGACAACTGGAAGCGCACCGACTCGGCAGGCTCGGCCACCGTGTCCTTCACGGTCGGCACGGTCACCTCCGCACCAGTGGCGCCCGCGGGGACGAACACCCACAGACGGACATCGTCCACCTCCGACAGCGGGCGCTGCGGATCCGGTGCGGCGCCGGTTGTCTCCTGGAGCCACTCGGGATCGACGTCCTTGGTGGACAGCGCCGCACCGTCGGTGACCGGCACCACGGTGAACACGCCGCCCACCTCCACATCGGCTGCTGCGGACAGAGTCACCCGCCACTTCAACGGCTTCCCCTCGGTCACCCGGTCCGCGACCGGCTTCACCCCGATCGTGGGCAAGGGGTCGTCGTTCTCCGCGGTCACCCCGCCCAGGTGCGAACCGACCACGGCCGTGCGGACCGCCTTGACGAAGACGTTGTGCCGCAGGTCGTAGCCGTAGCGGGTGTTGCCCCGGATCTTCACCGGTACGTCGATGTCCTGTGCTCCTGGCCGCACCGTCACCAGCCGGTCCGTGGCCCTGCCCGTGACCGGGTCGGCGACGAACAGGCGTACCTGCCCGCTGCCGCGTCCCGACACCTGCACCGGAACTCGGTACGTCCGTTCGCCCGAGGTCCCTTCCTTGACGGTCAGCCGGCCGACGTCGACCCGGGGCAACGCAGCCTCCCGCACCTCCGGAGTGCCCGGCCGCCAACCCCAGGCGTCCATCAGCCAGGCCCGCCCGGACCTCGTACGCGGCGTCAGCTCCATGGACTTGACGTGCCGCAGGTCGAGCGCCGCCGCGTCATCGGCGCCGATCGGCACCCGCACCTCGCGCGCCCAGTACGACGCCGTCCGGTCCGACCCCGGCAGGCCGTCGACCTTTACGCGGCCGAGGGTCCGGTGCCGGCCGGCGCTGTCGGTGACCGAGACGTCCAGTTGCGTACCGGTGGTGTTCGGCGGCACGATCACGCGCAGCGCCAACGCCTTGGCGCCCGTCAGGGACAGCGGCCGCTCGGGACGTATCCGTACGGCCGACCCCGCCGCGGTCCAGCGCAGCGCGACCGCGCGGCGGCCGGGCTCGCGGTCGGTCTCCCACCGCGCGAAGTGCGGGGAGCCTCCGGCCGTCTCCGACGACAGGCACGCGGTGGCCGTGGCGGGATGCACCGCCGAGCACAGCCGGCCGCCTCCTGAGCTCACCGTGACCCTGCCGTCCGGCAGGAACCCCGCGCCGCGCCGCGCACCCACCGCATGGGTGAGAACGTGCGCGGGCCCGGCGGAGGGCGCACGGCGGCCCGAGCCGTCGAGCAGCGGGCGGACCCGGTCGTCCTCGGCGACGAACAGCCGTGCAGCCGCGGCGATGTAGGTGGCGCCCGCCTTGTGCTGCTGGTCGGCGGTCAGCCGGGTGCGGGCACCGGGGGAGCAGACGGGGTCGGGCTGCTCCTCGTCGTTCCAGAAGTCGTCGTCGGCAGGCGCCTCGGCCCGGCCCGGCGTCCACTCGCTGTTGAAGTAGTTGTGGTTGGCGCCGACCATGTACACCGCGCTGTGCAGCGCGGTTCCGCGGCTGACCCGGCGGGTGCCGTCGACGTACACCTCGCCCTGCAGATCGGAGACATCCCCGTCACAGCCCGGCAGGATCGTCATCGACGGTACGTCCGGGACCGGGTTCTGGCCGAAGATCGTCGGGCCGATGAGCACAGTGCCGCGGATGTGCCAGCGCACCGGGCCGCGGTAGCCGTCCTGCTTCGCGGGCGGCGGATAGAGGCTGTCCATCGCTGCCCGGTTGACGCCCTCGCCGCCCCGCGAGTGCCCGACGAGCAGCACACGGGTCAGCTCGGCCCTGGGCATCTGCCGTACGGCCGCGGGGGCCGTGGCCGGGTGGGCGGACCAGTCGACCCAGCGGGCGAGATGCTGCCGTACGAGCGAGGAACGGGCCTGCGCGCCGCCGTCCTCGGCGCGCCAGTCCTGGCCGTTGATGCCGTTGGCGGAGATCGACACGGTCACATAGCCCTGGGAGGCCAGCAGCTGCTGGTCGCGCAGATAGCCCCGGTGGCTCGGCACCGGATCGGCGCCGGCCGCACAAGGCCAGTCGCCGCTGATCTCACCCTGCGGTGTGAAGCAGGTGGAGTGGCGGCCGTGGAGGAACAGGGCGAGTGGGCGCCGGCCGTCGGCACCCTTGGGCGCCACCACCACGGCCCGCATCTCGACCGGCTCGGCGTATCCGGGCAGCCGTACCGGGTCGAGGTCGTACTCGCCCGTGACGGTCCGGTACGCGCCCGGTTTGCCGGGGTCGACCTGGTTCACCGGCAGCCGCGGCGGCACAGTCACCGCCGAGCGAGAGTTGCCGGCGGTCGGGCCGGGCGCGTCCAACCGGCGTCCGGCGGCCCGTACTTCGAGGTCCTGCACGGAGTCCAGCCGGACCCCGTCAAGGCCGAGCCGGAACGTACGCCCGTCCTTCGCCGGCGCCGGACGGCCGAGCAGCCGGTCACCGGCGTAGAACTCGACGCGGGCGTCGCCCATCGGCACCCGCTCGTCGGACCGCCACACCAGCTTGCGCGCGGACCCGTCACCGGTGATGCTCCAGTCGTCCGGCAGGCCCCCACCACCGTCGGCGTCGGTGGAGTTCGCCGACGGCCTTGCCTCGGATGCCGGTTGAGCCTGAGCCCACCCCGGCGACGCCCCCACCACCGCGAGCACCGCTAAGACGGTGACCCATATTCGCCGGGCACGAATCACGTGCCCCTCCTTCCGTTCGCACCGGGACGCCCCCGGGCCCTTCACCTGGGAAGGACGGAAGGTGGTACTTGTGCGTTGCCTGTGGCGGGAACGAAGAGTGGTTGCTCTCGGGGCGAACTGGGTTGGTCACAGCCGGAGATGACCGCGAGAACGAGGGGACGCGCGCGCGACGGCGGAGGGGAGGAGAAGAACCGTCGGCGGCCGCCTGGCCGGGACCGGTGTGCAGGAGCCGGCAGGCGGGTCAGGTCCAGGCGCGGTAGGGCTCGTCGATCAGCTGGAACACCGGCTCGCTGCGGACCGGGTCCTTCGCCGTGGACAGCCGGACCCGGTCCCCGCTGTGAATGCCGATCGGCGGGCCGATGACCCGGCCACGCACGACGAACCCCTCTGCCATCTCTATGAGGGACACATTGCGCGCCGCGGGGGTATTGCGGTGGACCACCGTGGAGTGCCGGACGGTCCCCACCCCTTCACTGCGCTCGGTCCGCAGGTCACTGCCCTGGCAGACCGGACACAACAGCCGGTGGTACATGGCGGTACCGCACCAGGTGCAGCGCTGGAAGACGATGGCGTCCCTGTCCGGGGCCGCGGGGTCGAGTACGCCGGCCCCGGAACCGGCGGTCTGGCGAGCAACGCTTCCTGAGTGGTGGTACACGCTGTCAACTCCCTGCGCTCGGCCGGAATCCCGCGTGCGCGGGTCACCCGAGCACGCACGTGCCCGGTTCACCGTGCCACCGTGCACGGCCTCAGCGTATGGCACTGAGTGCCACTCGTAAAGGCACTGCGTACCCTGAATTATGTGACGGGGTCGAGCGCGGGAATCATGTGACCGGGCCTAGCCGTGGTTGATGTGCCCAGGTCGAGCTGTGCTTCACGTGTCCAGTTCGAGCTGTGCTTCACGTGTCCAGTTCGAGCTGTGGTTCATGTGCCCGTGCCGAGGGCCGTCTCGATCTCCTGAACGACCCGCCACAGCGGCGCACCACGCCGGGACACCACGACCACGACGTCCTCGGCCGGTTCGTCGCCGTCCGGGCGCGGGACGGGGCCGGTGGCGAAGGCCGACTGCACATATCCCAGGGCGTGGTCCACCTCGGCGCTCGCGTCGCCCTGGCCGTCGGAGCGCAGCCAGGACCGCAGTGCGTTGTTGTGGGCCGCGACCACCGCGGCGGCGATCACGTCCGCCTGGAGCCACCCGTCGCGCCGGCCCGCGAAGCGCTCGCGCAGGTACTCGGCCAGCTGCCGCTCGTAACGCCACACGACGGACAGCTCGTACGCCCGCAGCCCAGGCACCCGTTTGGTGAGCCGGTAGCGCTGCACCGAGAAGGTGGGGTTCTCCGCATACATGCGCAGTACGAGCCGGGCCGCGTCGCACACCCGGCGCACCGGCTCGTGCTCCTCGCCGCTCGCCGCGAGGAAGGCCGTCATGTCGGCCAGGCACCGTTCGTGGTCGGGGAAGACCACGTCCTCCTTGGACGGGAAGTATCGGAAGAACGACCGTCGACCGACGCCCGCGAGCGTCACGATGTCGTCGACGGTCGTCTGCTCGTAGCCCCGCTCCAGGAACAGGTGGAAAGCCGCCGCGACGAGGGCATCGCGCATGGGGGGCTTGGCGGCCGCGGCCTCCGCCTTCTCGCCCTTTTCCGCCCTCTCGGCCTTCTCGCCGCGGCCGGATGCCGCACTGCTGGAGCTCATGGACGGGAACGTAGCACCTGAGCTGGATGGATGGCACTCAGTGCAGTGGAGTGGGGGAACTGAGTGCTACTTCCGCGCACCGCCGTTGATGAGGTCCGGGCAGCTGTCCAACCAGGCGCAATCTCGTAGGCTGATCGTATTGATCGGAAACGATCGATACGATTGTGGGCGTAGAGTGAGCGCCCTCGGGATCACGCTCCGCGTGGCCCGCGGGATCGTTCGACCGGCCTCGCCCCAGGGGGAACCATGCGACTGCACGTCGACCAGCGCCACGAGCGGGTGCTCGAACTCGTCCGGGAGCGGGGCAGCCTCCGCGTCGCCGAACTCGCCACGGAACTCGGTGTCTCCGCCGTCACCCTGCGGCGCGACGTCGAAGCGCTCGCGGCGCAGGGCCGGGTGCAGCGGCTGCACGGCGCGGTCGTGTGGCCGGGGGACCCGGCCACCGAGGCGCGCGAACGGTCCTCGGGCGCCGAGGGCGCGGTGATCGGAATGATCGTCCCCACCACGAACTACATCTTCGCCGACATCGTGCGCGGCGCCCGGGAAGCGGTCGCGGCCCACGGCGGCAGGCTCGTGCTCGGGGTGTCCGGCTACGTGGACACCGAGGACTCGGTGCAGGCCGACCACCTGCTCTCGGGCGGCGCGGAGGGACTGCTCGTCGCGCCCAGCTGGTTCGGCGGCGTGCCCGAGAACGGTCAGGAGAAGTGGCTGCTGGAGCACGACGTTCCCGCCGTCCTGGTCGAACGCCTGGCTCCGCCCGGAAACCCCGCCGCGGTGCTCGACCGGGTGCGCACCGACCGGGCCCACGGCGCGGCGGTCGCCGTCGGTCACTTCGCGAGCCTCGGACACCGCAGGATCACCGCGGTGCTCCAGGAGGGCCCGCACGCCAACCAGATCACCGCCGGCTACCAGGCGGCCGTGCAGGCCCTGGGGCTCGACGTGGACACGGGCGCCGCCCCGACCGTGCGCGAACACGGGGACTACGAAGCCAGCGTCGACTATCTCGTCGAAGCGGTGAAGAAGCGTCGCGTCACCGCCGCGCTGGTGCACAGCGACGAGGACGCGATCGTGCTGGTGCCACGGCTCCAGGCATGCGGCATCCGGGTCCCCGACGACCTGGCGCTGATCGCGTACGAGGACGAGGTCGCCGGTCTGTCCGACGTGCCGTTGACCGCGGTCGCGCCACCCACGCGCTCCGTGGGGGAGCTGGCCGCAAAGCTGCTGCTGGAGCGCCTCGCCGAGCGCCGGAGCGGGCAGCGGCCGGGGCCGCGTCAACACCTGGACCTGCTCCCGGAGTTGAGGGTCCGCTCATCCTGCGGCGGCGAATCGATCGCCGAATGAGCGAAAGGCGATCGTTTTGATTGTTTCGCGCGAACGCTCTTGACTCTGATCGTGTGTGCGCAAAAGATGTCCTGCGACCGCCTCTGCCCGTACGAGGTCTCGTAGGAGACGTGCCATGACGCGCACTTCACGTTCGTCCCGCACCACACTTTCGTCCCGCATCACACGTTCATTCCGTACGACCGCCGCTCTCGCCGCCGTCACCGCGCTCGGCCTGCTCGCCACCGCCTGCGGCGGCAGCGACGACGGCGACGGGGGCTCGACCGGAACCGACGCGGGCGGAAAGCCCGTCACGCTCACCTACTGGACCTGGACACTCGGGGCCAAGTCGACCGTGGAGGCGTTCAGCAGAACGCACAAGGACATCAAGGTCGAGCTCACCGAGATACCGAGCGGCACCGAGGGCTACAGCAAGCTCGTCAACTCGGTGAAGGCCGGCAATGCACCCGATGTGGCCACGGTCGAGTACCAGATGGTCCCCGAGTTCGCCAGCCAGGGCAATCTGATCGATTTGACCGAATACGCCGGTGAAACGGTCAAGACGAAGTTCCCGAAACCCATCCAGGACCTGGTGACCTTCGGCGGCAAGACCTGGACCGTGCCGTACGACGCCGCGCCGCAGCTCTACTACTACCGCACCGACCTGTTCAAGAAGTACGGCATCGAAGTCCCCAAGACCTGGGACGAGTTCAGGACGGCCGCCGAGAAGGTCAAGAAGCAGGACAAGAACGTACGGCTCGCCTCCATGCCGAAGAGCGACCCCGCGCTGCTGGCCGCACTGGCCTGGCAGGCGGGCGGGAAGTGGTTCACCACCCAGGGCGACGCCTGGAAGCCCGCCGTCGACGACACGGGGAGCAACAAGGTCGCCTCCTACTGGGACGGCTTGATCAAGGACGACCTCGTGCAGTCGTTCACCGCCTACAGCCCCGAGGAGACCAAGGCCCGCACCTCCGGCAAGACCCTCTCCTTCCTCGGCGCCTCCTGGTCCGCGGGCGGCATGCAGACCGCCATGCCCGACCAGAAGGGCAAGTGGGCCGCAGCGCCCATGCCCAACTGGGGCACCGCCGCCAGCGGCAACTACGGCGGCACCTCCTACGGCGTCCTCAAGGGCAGTGAGCACGCCGACGCCGCCGCCGAGTTCATCACCTGGCTCACCACGAACAAGGCCGGCGTGGAGGCCAGGCTCGCCGACCTCGACTCACCCAGCAGCGCCCTGCCGGCCAACCCCGAGATGCGCGACGTGGCGGCCGCCAGGTTCGACACCGCGTACCTGAACGGCCAGAACCTCTACGCCCTCGCGTCCCAGCAGGTCGACACCATCGTCCCCGGCTGGACCTGGGGGCCGAACCAGATGGACGTCTACACGGCCATCCAGGACGAGACCGCCAAGTCGGGCTTCGCACAGGGCATCGAGGCGGGGCAGCAGAAGGCGGAGACGGGCATCGCCGAACGGGGACTGAAGCTCGCGCAGTAGTGGTGCGGGGTGGCGGCGGCGGAAGGGTTCGACGGCGCGGTCCGGGGTGCCTCGCCGTCCAGGGAACAACGGCCTGCCGACAACCGCCCCTCCAGCCCCCAGCCCCGCCCCCTTCAGCCCCGCCCCCTGCCCCTGCACCACCCGCCTCAGCCGCGCCCCACCCACCAAGGAGCCGCAGTGGCCCCACCCCCAGCCCGCCCCACCAGCCGGCCGGCGCAGAGCCGCCGCATCTCGTCCCACCTTCTTGCCCAGCTGCCGCCCCAGCCGCCGAGCGCCTCGCTTCTCCTGCGCAGCCAACGGCGTACGGCCGCCCTGCTCATCACGCCGTTCTTCATGCTGTTCGCCGTGGTCATGGTGGCGCCCATCGGCTACGCCGTGTGGATGAGCCTGTTCCAGGAGCGTTCCTCAGGGCTCGGATTCGGTGGCACCGAGCGGGTGTTCGCCGGCTTCGGCAACTACACGAAGGCGCTGGCCGACACCGGCTTTCGCGCATCCTTCGCGCACATCGCGCTCTACTGCGCCCTCTACATCCCGGTGATGATCGGCGGCTCCCTCGCCCTGGCCCTCCTGGTCGACTCGGCCCTCGCCCGCGCCAAGCGTTTCTTTCAACTCGCCCTGTTCCTGCCGCACGCGATCCCCGGACTGATCGCATCGATCATCTGGATCTATCTGTACACGCCGGGCCTGAGCCCGGTGCTCGAATGGATCGGCGCGTTCGGCGGCTCCTGGGACTTCTACGCCAACGATCATGTGCTGGCGTCGCTGGTCAACCTGAGCGTCTGGCAGTGGATGGGCTACAACATGGTCATCTTCTACGCCGCCCTGCAAGCCGTGCCGCGCGAAGTGATCGAAGCGGCCGTAGTGGACGGAGCCGGCGCACTGCGCACCGCGCTGCAGATCAAGGTGCCGATGATCGCATCAGCGGTCGTCATGACCGTTCTGTTCACCTGTGTCGGAGCAATCCAGATCTTCACCGAGCCGAAGCTCCTCAACCAGCGCGGAGCGCCCTCGATCGACACCGAGTGGTCCCCGACCCTGTTCATCTGGAAGGCCGGATTCGTGCAGCACGACTACGGCCTGGCCGCCGCCGCGTCCTTGCTGCTGGCCGCCCTCGGCGTCGTCCTCTCCTACCTCGTCACCCGGATCGGCAACCGGTGGAAGGCGACCACGTCATGAGCGTCCTCACCCGCAACACCGCACCCACTGCCGAGCCCTCCGCCGCTCCCCGGTCCACCGCGGCCACCCGCCGGCGCAACACCCCGAACACCCTGCTGTCCAAGGGCGTCGTCAACGGCATGCTGATCGTCGCCGCCGGCTACACCCTCCTGCCCGTCACCTGGCTGCTCTTCGCCGCCACCAAGAACCACCGCGACCTCTTCGCCACATCCGGGTTCACCTTCGGTGACTTCAACCTCCTCACCAACCTGCACCACGTGCTCACCTTCAACGACGGCATCTACCTGCGCTGGTTCGGCAACAGCGTCCTCTACTCAGTCGTCGGCTCGGCAGCCTCCACGCTCATCTGCGTCGCCACCGGCTACGCCTTCGACAAGTACGACTTCCGAGGCAAGGAGAAGCTGTTCGGACTGGTCCTCGGTGGCGTCCTCGTCCCCACCACCGTCATCCAGCTGCCGATGTACCTGCTCGCAACCAAGGCCGGCGTCGTCAACACCTACTGGGCGCTGCTGCTGCCCGCCCTGGTCAACCCGTTCGGCGTCTACCTCGCCCGCGTCTTCTCCGAGGGCTACGTGCCGAACGAGGTCCTGGAAGCGGCCCGCGTCGACGGCGCCGGCGAACTGCGCACCTTCGCGCGCATCGCCCTGCCCATGCTGGCACCCGGCTTCATGACGATCTTCCTGTTCTCGTTCACCGCCAGCTGGAACAACTTCTTCGGCGCCCTGGTCATGCTCAACGACGAGCAGCTCTACCCGGTCAACCTGGGCCTGTTCATGTGGAACAGCGTCACCCAGCAACAGCCCGAGTTCTACTCGCTCGTCATCACGGGCTCGCTCGTCGCGGTCGTCCCGCTGATCGCCGCCTTCGTCTGCCTGCAGCGCTTCTGGCGTTCCGGCCTGACCGCCGGCGCGGTGAAGTGACGACGCCCTCCGCCACGCCCGCTCCGGAAGGAACCCTCCTGAACAGCATGCGCCGACCTCACACCGTGCTGGCCATGGGAGCCGGCATCCACACCCAACTCCTCGCCGACAACGCCCTGGACCGCCTCGAATCCGTCGCCCGCGTCGACACCACGGCCATCGTCACCGACTTCACCACGGCTGATCCCCGCCAACTCGCCCGCACCGAAGTGCTCTTCACTCACTGGGGCGCCCCCTCGCTCACCGAGGACGCGCTGCGCCGCATGCCCCGACTGCGCGCGGTCGTCCACGCGGCGGGCTCCGTCAAACACCACATCACCGACACCGTCTGGCGCCATGGCATCGCCGTCTCCTCGGCCGCCGCCGCGAACGCCGTGCCCGTCGCCGAATTCACCCTCGCCGCCATCCTGTTCGCGGGCAAACGCGTCCTCGACGCCTCCCGCGCCTACGCCGCCGCCCGGACCCAGCCCGACCTGTTGTCGTACTACACCGGCTACGGCAACTACCGCCGCACCGTCGGCATCGTCGGCGCCTCCCGTATCGGCCGCCGGGTCCTCGACCTGCTGCGCCCGTTCGACCTCGACGTCCTCCTCCACGACCCGTACTTGGACCCGAAGGAGGCGCACGCCCTCGGCGCGGCGCAGGTCAGCCTCGACGAACTCGTCCGGCGCAGCGACGTGGTCTCCGTCCACGCACCCCAACTGCCCGAGACACAGCACATGTTCGACGCCCGACGCATCGCCCTGATGAAGGACGGCGCCACTCTCATCAACACCGCCCGCGGCCGGCTCGTCGACACCGACGCCCTCACCGCCCACCTGGTCACCGGCCGCATCCACGCCGTCCTCGACGTCACCGAACCCGACGTACTGCCTGCGGACTCGCCGCTGTACTCGTTGCCCAACGTGCTGCTGACCCCGCACATCGCGGGGTCCCTCGGCAACGAACTCGGCCGGATGACCGACTGGGCCGTCGAGGAGGTCGCGCGGTACGCACAGGGTCTGCCCTTCGCGCACGCGGTCGTGCCGGACGAGCTGACCCGCTCCGCTTGAACGGTTTATCGAAGCCGACCGAGCCCGACCGATCCGGTAAGCCAACAAAGTCCACAAAGCTCGCAAATCCCACCAAGCCCACCAAGCCCGTCGGCCCGTCAACCACCAGTCAGGGAAAGGACCTTCCGTGCACGACGCCGCGCACCGCGTCCTCGTCGTCGGCATCGACGGCGTACGCCTGGACACACTGAACCGTCTTCCCACCCCGCACCTCGACGCCCTGGCAGCGGAAGGCTTTCTCGCCCCGATCGAGGTGGACGCCGACACGCCCACCATGTCCGGCCCCTGCTGGGCGACCGTCGTCACCGGCGTCACGGTCGCCAAACACGGCGTGTGGAGCAATGACTTCACCGGCAACCGCCTCGACGTCTTCCCCGACTTCGCCACCCGTCTCGCCGTCCAGGACGGCCGCCGCACCTTCGTCGCCGCCGGCTGGCAGCCCCTGTTGCAGGCACACCACGGAGGCCCCCTCTACCGCGCCCCGTCCAGAAGCGCGTACATCTCTCCCACGGCCGACACGCCCGAAGCCTGGGAACACTGCGACGAGCAGATCACCGAGACGGCGGTACGCGTGCTGGCCGATGCCGATGCCGATGCCGATGCCGATGCCGGTGCCGAAGCCGAAGCGGGAGCCGTAGCCGTGGCGGGAGCCGAAGTCGCCGACGACGTCGTGGCGTCGTTCGTCTACCTCGGCGCACCCGACGAGACCGCACACTTCCTGGGCTGCGGCGAGGCGTACGAGGCCTCGATCCGCCGCGCCGACGCCCGCCTCGGCCGACTGCTCGCCGCCGTACGCTCCCGGCCGTCGTACGCCGACGAACAGTGGACGTTTCTCGTCGTGACCGACCACGGCCATGTCGACGCCGGCGGCCATGGCGGCCGTACGTCCGAGGAGCGCACGGCATGGCTGGTCGCCGCCGGCCCGGGGATCGGCCCGGCGCCGCGTCCGCTACGGCATGCCGATGTCGCGGCCCAGGTGTTCGCCGCGCTCGGCCGGCACCCCGACCGGCACTGGACCCTCGACGGCCGACCCTTTGCCGCCGCGCCACACGCCGTGATCCTCGACATGGACGGCACACTCGTCGACACCGAGTCGCTGTGGCTGCGCACGGTGCGCGAGGCCGTGCCCCGGATCGGCACCGACGACCTTTTCGACGTCCTGGGCCGTTCGGCCGCCGAGGCCGCCGCCCGCCTCCTGCCCCTGACCTGCGGCGACGACCCGCAGCCGCTCGCCGCGGACCTGGAGGACCGCTTCCTGACGGCCGTCCGGCGCGAAGCCGCCCCGCTCCCCGGGGCCCTCGCACTGCTTGATCTGCTCCAGGAGTCGGGCATCCCGACGGCGCTCGTCTCGGCGTCGTCGCGGCCGGTCATGGACGCGGTACTGAAGACGCTGGGCGCCGACAGATTCGGTACCACGGTCGCCGAGGGCGAGACACCGCGCGGCAAGCCCGCCGCCGACCCCTACCTCGCCGCCGCCCGGGCCCTGTGGGTGGACCCCGCGGCCTGTCTGGCCGTCGAGGACTCGCCCACGGGCGTCGCCGCGGCCGAGGCGGCGGGTTGCCGGGTGCTCGCCGTGCCGTCGTACGCGCCCATCGGCGCCGGTCCTCGGCGCACCGTGCGGCGGGGCCTCGAGGGAATCGGGAGGGAGGAACTGTGGGCAGCAGGGCTGTGATCCGGACCGGCCCGACGTTTGTTCGGTGACGGCCGGTCCGCTTACGATCGGCTGCCGCCGCAGCCGAGGAGCACCGCATGTCACCCGCCCGACCCCGCCTCCTGTACGTCACCGACCTGGCCTACCAGGCACGCGGGCGGCGCTACTGCGACGAGGACATCTTCCTCACCTCACGGCTGCGCGAGGACTTCGACCTCGCCCTGTGCCACCCCCGGGACGCGGCCGCGCTCATGGATGCGTTCGACGCGGTCGTCGTCCGCAACAGCGGTCCGGTACTGGGCCACCAGGACGCGTACGACGAGTTCCGCCGGCGTGCTGTCGCCGAGGGGACGCGGGTCTACAACCCGCTGTCGGGCAAGGCGGACATGGCGGGCAAGCAGTACCTGCTCGATCTGACGGCCGCCGGGTACCCGGTCATCCCGACCGTGGACCGCCGCGAGGACCTGCACCTGCTGCCCGAGTCCGATCGGTATGTCGTCAAGCCCAAGCTCGGTGCCGACTCGATCGGGCTGAGGATCGTTTCGGACCCGGTCACTGCGGGTGCGGGTGAGGAGGCCGGCGGGACCGTTCTGATCCAGCCGTGCGTCGACTTCGCCTACGAGGTCTCCTTCTACTTCGTCGACCACGACTTCCAGTACGCCCTGTACGCGCCGCACACCGACCGGCGCTGGCAGTTGGAGCCGTACGAACCCACCGACGGCGACCTGGAGTTCGCCCGGCGCTTCATCGAGTGGAACGGCATCGGCCACGGCATCCAGCGCGTCGACGCCTGCCGTGCGCCGGGCGGCGAACTGCTGCTGGTCGAGCTGGAGGACCTCAACCCCTATCTGTCCCTGGACGCTCTGGACGACAGGCGCAGGGACGCCTTCGTCGTCGCATTGAAGGCGTCCCTGCACCGTTTCCTCGCCGCGGAGGGCTGACCGGGACCGCGCGCTCGCCCGGCCCGAGCCGCGCGCTCACCCCTGACGGACGATGATCTTCTGCGTAGCGCCCTTCGTCGTGCTCAGGTCGCCGAACGTGAGCCGCAGTGACGAACCGGTCGTCGCCGCGGTCACCGTGGACGGTTTGGAGACCACCGCGGACACAGCCCTGTTCCAGGTGAGCGTCAGGCTCGTCTGCATCCTCATCGGATCGCTGACGCAGATCACCGCCGTGCCGTCGGACCTCTCACTGATCATCACGCAGCACGGATTGCTCGCGACGAGGGGTCCGACCGTGCCGCCGAACCAGAAGTTGACGCCGGTGAAGCCGATCGAGGGAACAGCGACACCCTGCTGGTCGTCGGTGTTGGCGAGGACGGTCAGCCACGTCGTGGCGGCGGCGCGGGCCTGGGTCTGGGCCGCCGTCGCACCCGGCATGAGCAGATAGGCGTAGCGGCCGTCGGTCGGATTCGTGCCGTGATCGACGTACAGGGTCAGGTACTTGCGGTTGAGTGCCGTCGTGGAGCCGCCCTTGTTGATGTCGCTCCACCGACCGACTCGCGCGTCCCGCAGCGCCTCGACGTTCGCACCGCCGGGGAACACGTAGCCGCTGTGCCCGCCGATGTGCGCCCAGGTGGCGCCGGTGAGCGTCTCCGACCAGGGGTAACTCGCGGGTTTGGCGGTGCCGTCGACGACGAAGGGGGCGCCGCCCGTGGTGCCGAGGTTGCGGTTCTCGACCGTCGTCTCCACCGTGGTGCCGTCGGTGCATTTGATGCCGGCACCGAGGCAGACGACCGTGTCGTCCAGGAAGAACCACGACTTCTTCGCGAGCAGCGTGGACTGCAGGCCCTTCAGGTACTGCCCGATCGCCGCCCGCTGCCCGTCGGTGGCCCCGCCGACCCAGTTCACGTCGGGCAGCGAAGCACCCCAGTCGCCGCCGGCCGCGTCCGCGAGCGCCTTGCGCGACGTGGTCGTGCCGGGCAGCCGGTACGGGTCGACCGTGGGCCAGAAGGCGTCGCTGTACTGGCCGTTGCCGAAGGTGTCACCCCACCAACTGAGCATCCCGGAGCCGGTGTGCCAGCCGTGCAGGTTCTCTCCGTTGCCGGTCTCGTAGTACGTGATCCGCCGGTCGGCCATGCTGAGCGAGGCGGCCCAGCCGGGTCTGCGGTGCGTGGCACGGGCCATGTTGGGGAACAGCCGGTGGCCGGTCGGCTCGGCGATCGAAGTGATCGAGGTGTCGTCAAGGACCGACTTGAGGCGGCCCAGGCCGGTGAGACCGATCGTGGGGTTGCTCATGGGCGGGCTGTAATAGTCGCGTTGCAGCCACCCCTTGACCAGACCGCGCCAACGAACGTTCTCCGCGGCACTCGCTCCCTGACCGAGCAGAACGATCGACGCGAGGATCGGATGACCCCTGAGGTGATCGTCCTGCTGGATCTGTTTCGTGTCGGACGCGGACAGTCCCCGGCTGATCGCCCGTCCCGACACGCTGTCCATCACCAGCCCGTTGTAGAGGAACGGCGCCCACGCCCGCTCCACCGCGTCGAACACGATCTGCCGGTTCGCGTCGGTGACCTCCCAACTCGACCCGTCGAGCAGCGCGAACAGCGAACCGAGCCCACCGAGCATCACCGAGCCGTACGAGCCCGTGTACGGCACCGTGGTGTGCTGGATGAACGACCCGTCCGTGTAGAGCCCGTCGCCACTGGTCACGTAAGGGAAGACGGGGGAGAGGGCGTCCCGCGCCAGCGCGATCTTGGCGGAGTTCGCACCGACGATCCCGCGCAGCGCCAGCACCCGGCACAGATCGACGCGGTTGGCCCCGGTGCTGGTGCCGGTGTAGTTGGCGACCGCCGAGTCGGGTACGAAGTGGTCCACCGCGGCGGCGTAGTCGGCGATCCCGTCCGCCGACAGGTGGTCGTACATCAGCACACAGATATCGAGCAGCGCCTGCGGGGCACCGATCTGCCAGCTGTACCAGTTGCCGTAGCGGGCCTGGCTCGCGTTGTAGACCTCGGAATGGAGGTGAGCGAGGCCGGTGAGGATCGCGTCTCTGAGCCCGGCGTTGCCGGTCAGGCCGGTGCCCTGCTGGGAGTACGCCTGGGCGAGCGTGTTGAGCCGGTTGTAACTGGTGTTCATGTTGCCGGAGTAGCCGTACGACTCCTGATCGGTGTCGGGCTCCGGATCGGCGTACACCAGATCCGGCCAGAGCGAGCCGGCCGCCGGGGCCATGGAGGACCGCCACTGGCCCGCGGCGCTGCCGAGTTCGGCGAGCCGGCTCTTGAAGGGTTCCGAGGTGGGGCTGAACCCTTCGCCCAGAATGAGCGCGCGCCACTTCGCCCGCAGCGTGGTGAACTCGTCAGCCTCCGCGGCCGGTTCGGCGGACGGAGGCGCGGCGCTCGCCTGGACGGACAGGCCGAGCGCGACAGCGGTGCCGGTGCTTGCGGCCAGAAAGCCGCGACGTGACCAACGAGTCGTCATGACGGCGCTTTCTAGCAGGGGAACGCTCAAACGCTCAATAGTGAATACCTAATTGATCGTATTGAGCATTTGAGGGAGGTGAAGGGAGGGTAGGTGCCGAACAGGCAAGGCGCTCGGCGTGTTCTGTTGCGCGGGTGGCGCCGTCCGCTGAACCGGCGGGACGGCAACCCCGTATCACTCCTCGGGGATTTGGCGAAGCCCGTGAAGACGGGACGGAAGGAGAGCGGCGTGCCCACACGGCCCGACCCCGCGCAGCCCGACGAAGACCCGGCCCTGGAACCGATCCGCGTCCTGCGCCCGCGCCGCACCGACGCGCTCGCTGAGCTGTTCAAGGAGCTGGAGCAGGAAAGGAACGGCTACGAGACCGTGGTCGTGCCCGGTGCCCAGCCCGGCGCCGAGGACGCGACACAGGAACTCCCGGCCGTCACCGAGGACACGAGGATCGCACCGCGCGGCAGCGCCGCCCGCCCCGGCCCGGACGCGCCCGGCCCGCCCGCGCCCGGCCCGGGATTTGGCCGCGTGGCCGCCGCGGTCGCCGTGACGGCCGCCGCGGTCCTCGGCTTCGGCGGGGCGCTCCTGCTCTCCGGCCGTGACGACGGTAGGGCGGCGGCGAAGGATCCGGCACCTTCCGCCGCAGACTCAGCGTCGGCCGCGCCCACCCGTCCAGCCCCCGCCCCCGGCGCAGGCGCGGACGGCGCACCCGGCGCCGACGAGCCCGGTGACCCTCCCGCCTGCAGTGCGTCCTTCCGGACCGTCAGCAGCTGGCAGGGCGGCTATCAGGGCGAGGTGACGGTGACCGGCGCGCCCGCGTCCTCGGCCGCCGGCTGGACCGCGACGGTCGTACCGGCCGAAGGCGCCCGCCTCATCCAGGTCTGGGACGGCACCCTCACCACGGCCGGGGACGGCACGGCCACCGTCGCCAACGCGTCCTGGAACGGGAAGCTGGCGCCCGGCGCGAGCGTCAAGTTCGGCTTCATCGCCGACACCTCGGCGTCCGGTGCCCCGTCCGCGGAGGTCACCTGCGCGGCGACAGCCGATGCCTCCTGACGCCCCCGCACGGCCGAGGGCCTCGGTGCGAGGGCCGGGCGGCCGGTCAGCGCCCGTGGTCGACCAGCGCCTGCGACACCGCACGCACGCTGCGGGCGATGTGCTGCAGCTGCATGACCTCCGCCGCGTAGAGCTTGATGGTGTGTTCGATGACCGCCTCCGGCATGCCGAGGGCGGGCAGGTCGGCCCGTGCGGTCTGCAGTGCGGTGCGCGCGACCCGGATCTCGTTCTGGACCTGGATCTGCGCATGGCGGGCGAGCAGCACGGGGTGGCGGATCAGGGCCGGGTAGCTGGCGTAGCGGGCCGGCACCAGTTCACGCAGCCACTTGGCCGCCGAGCGTTCCCAGTCGTAGGAACCGGGGGTCTTGACCTGGCACGGCCAGTCCGGGGTGATGCGCGTGGTCGTCAGGGGCATGATCATCGCTTCCGGGTGTGCGGCGTCGTCCGGGGTGTTCGACGTGGTCGGGGCGGCCCCGGCCTAGGGGATGACCGGGGCCGCCGCCACGGGCGCTCGCGCAGGCGATGCCCGACCGAACAGCCCGCGCGCCGACGCGGGTAGGAGACGGCGGCAACGGGTGTTCGTTGAGGAGCCCGGAAGGGCAGACGGCAGTCGCACGACGGATGGGGTGACGTGCGCATGAACGGACCGGCTGCTCTCTGCGGGCGGATGGTGCGTGTGAAGTATTTATATATGCCGTCCGCTTTGCAAGACGTATGAAAACATTCATGCGTGATTTGAAGTGAATGGTCCCCGTGTGGTGCGGTTCGAGCGAAGTGGGGGAGCGGCGCCGTACGGACGGGTGATGCGGAGGATCAGTCCTGGTGGCGGCGGTCGCGGCGGGATCAGTCCCGGAGGAAGAACTGGTGCTGGTCGGAGATCTGCTCGTAGTCCTCGAGCCGCGCCTGGGTCCGCTCCGGGTCGGCGTCGGTCATGGCCTGCAGCAGCGCAGCGGCCATCACACCGGGCGCGGCGTAGGAGTCGAAGACCAGCCGGGAGCCGGTGCCGGTGGCGAAGACGACGTCGGCGTTGTCGGCCACCGGCCCGAGCGCCAGGTCGGTGATCAGGGCGACCCGCAGTCCGGCGCTGCGGGCGACCCGTACGGCGGTCAGGGTCTCCTGGGCGTGCCTGGGCATGGAGAACGCGAGCACCCAGGTGCCGCCCGCCTCGCGCGACTGCAGCAGCGCGTCGTAGGCGACGCTGCCGCCCCGGGTCACCAGCCGCACGTCGGGGTGGACGCGGCGCGCCGCGTAGGCGAAGTACTCGGCGAGGGACGCCGAGATGCGCAGTCCGAGGATGGTCAGCGGCGTCGACCGGGACAGTTTGCGGCCGATGTCGATGACCTGGTCGGGGTCGGCGAAGTCGCGCCGCAGGTTCTCCAGGTTGTCGATCTCGGCGTCCACGGCGGACTGCAGTTCGTTCGCGCCGTTCTCCTCGGCCGCGGGGCCCCCGGCGAGATGGCCGAGGGCGATCGACTGCAGCTTCTCCCGTAGCGCGGGGTAACCACTGAAGCCCACCGCCGCCGCGAAACGCGTCACCGAGGGCTGGCTGACACCGACCCGCTCGGCGAGATCGGTGATCGAAAGGAACGCCGCTTCGGTGATGTGCTCGATCAGATACTGGGCGATGCGCCGCTGTCCGGGGGACAGCCGGGGCTGGTCGAAGAGTGTCCTGAGCTGGGAAGTCGGGGACGCTTCCGCTTCGCCGGCGGACTTGCCCGAGGTGATGGCGGATGCCTGTGCGCGTGCCTGCTGCGGCGATGGCAGGGAGGCGGCTCCTTTGTCTTCCACAGTGCTTCAACATAGCTCACACACTGTGGTGACCTGGGCTGGTATGACTCCCGCGCTCACCGTCGATAGATGGTGATCGAATGGCCGACCGTATCGATCATACGACTACTGTCGATCAATTCGGCCAATCGGCCGGTCGCCTTGGCGACCGAGGAGTTCGACACGACCAGCAGTCCGCGCACCTCACGGGCGGGTGCCTTGCGCGGATCGGCGGCATGGACGCCGTAGGCGGACGGCACCCCGCTGCCCTTGTACACCAGCCAGATCCGTTCCCCCCGGTACCGCTCGTCCAGCCGGTCCGCGAGCCGGCCCAGGTCCTGGCCCCAGTCCACGTTCGAGTCGTGCAGCCGCAGACGGGTCTTCGCCGGACCGCCGAACGCCTCATTGGAGTACGGCAGGTAGTACGGGTACGTGCGCAGCGAGCTGACCGCGACGAACGCCACCAGCGCCCCCACCGCGACCGGCGCCCACCGCCACCGCACCGCGAGCACGCAACCCGCCGCCACCGCCAGGAACATCGGCACGAAGACGGCGTAACGCGTGCCGAAGTCCCGTGACCCGAGCATGGCCGCGACGAGCAGCACGGCGGCGGGCACCAGCAGGTAGGGCGCCGCTGGGCGCAGCCGCCGTACGGCCACCACCGCCACGACACCCGCCGCCCACAGGGCGAGCATGCCGAGCGGCGTCTTCACCAGCAGCGCGGCCGGCAGGTAGTACCAGAGCGAGCCGGTGTAGAGCCGGCCGAACAGGAAGCCCTGCCACGGGTACTCCTCGAAGCCGAACTGGACCCGCATCCCGTCGCCGTAGGCCTGCGGGAACGGCAGCAGATCGATGACGAGTGCGCGCAGCCCGTGCACGACGGGCACGGGCTGCTGCGGCGTCCAGCGCAGCCGCGGGTCGACCACCAGGTACGAGGCCCATACGACCGCGATGGCGGTCACCGCCACGACACCGGCACCCGCGGCCACCCGCCCGAGGGCCCGTCGGCGCGGCTGCGAGGGCGACTTCGCGCACCAGAGCGACAGTCCCGTGAGCGCCAGCAGCACCGGGACCGCAGCCAGAGTGCTCATCTTCGTGGCCAGTGCCGCGCCGAGCGCCACCCCGGCGAGGGGCAGGTACCAACGTGGCCCGCGGCGGGCCCGCCACAGCAGCCAGACCGACGTGAGGACGAACCCCGCAGCCGGCACGTCCAGCGTGGCCAGCGAGCCGTGCGTGACGAGGTCGGGGGAGAAGGTGTACAGACCGAGCGCCCCCAAACCGCCCGCGGCACCGGCCAGTTCACGGGCGAAGGCGAAGACGATCAACCCGAACGAAAGCGTCAAAACGATCACAGGGAGTCGGGCGAACAGCATCAGCCGCCATGGATCGTTGCCCGACTCGTACAGCAGGTGGCGCCCCAACTGGCCCTGATCGCCGGCGAAGGAGTGGTCGACGTGTGGATCGGCCGCCGCCACTCCGACGGCGATGATCAGCTTTCCGAGCGGCGGATGCTCGGGGTTGTGGGTCAGTCGGTGCTCGTGCAGATACTCGGCCGCCGTGCCCACATACACGGGCTCATCGATCGTCGGAGTCTGCTGTACGGCCGTCGTCACCATCGCGATGGCCATCTGGCCGAGCAGCACGACCACGAGGAGCGGTACGAGCCAGCGCCGGCCGGCCAGCCGCGACGGCTGCACGCCGGAGGCATCGGAACCGGTTTTGGCATCGGAACCGGCGTTGGTATCGGAACCGGCGTTGGTATCGGACCCGGTTTTGGCGTCGGAACCGGCGCAGGCGTCGGACCCGGCAGAACCGTTGGGCACACCGGAGAGCACCCCCGGGGCCGAGGCAGGGACCGAGTGCTGTTCGAGCGCCATCTTCCGCTCCGCGGCGCCGTCGACCCCGCGGCGGCGGGAGCTGATCCGGAGCCGGCGCATGAGCCCACTCTGCACCAGCTCCCGCCCCGGGGACGGCGTTACCGCCTGAGGAGTCGTACCGACAGACCATCCGTCGTGCAGACGGGTACGGCTCGCAGCGTGCGGGAGTTCAGCTCCACGCGGTCGAACTGGCCGCGCAGCTGTGACGCCTCGATGACGGGCACCATGGTGCCTGCGACCGGCGGACGCTCCGCGTCGAGGCGCAACGACAGCACGCTGCCCCGGCCCAGCGTGACCCGGCGGGACACCTCGAGCGCCGGACCGTGATTCCTGCGGACCGGCAACTGCAGTGCAGCGGCGCCGTCCTGGACGTACGAGCCGCGCACCCGCAGCACCTTGTCCGCGTGGAGCGTGCCGCCCTTCACCCGCACGTCGCCCTCTCCGAGGGCGTTGGCGGAAGCGGCGACCAGCACGCCCTCCTCGACCACCGTGCCGCCGTGGTACCGGTTGTGCCCGGTCAGGGTGAGCGTGCCGGTGCCGCGCTTGGTCAGGCCGCCCTCGCCGCGGATGTCGTTGCGCCAGCTGTCCGCCGCGCCGAAGCCCCCGGCCGCCGCGTCGAGCGTGACGCTCACGTCGGAGTCGAAGGCGCCGTAACCGTCCGCCGCGGTGAACAGGTCGAGCCGTCCCCACTGCTCGAAGCCGTCCAGCAGGACGTATCCGCCGGGCAGCGCGGTGGTGCGCAGCACCTCGCGGCGCTGGGCCGCGGTCAGGTACGGCTGCCGCGTCTCCAGCAGCACCTCCGCGCCCTTCGGCACGGTCAGGGGCTCGTCGCGGCCCCGACGGGGCAGCACGTAGGTCAGCTTCGGCTCGACCGTGCGGGCGTTGGCGTCACGGTCGGCGTACGGGTCGGTCGCGCGGTCGGCCGAGTGGGCGTACGCGTTGAGCGTGTCGGCCGTGGTGCCGGTCCGCGCCTTGAAGTACGCCAGGGCCTGCGCGCGGGCGGCGGCCTTGAGGTCTGCGTTCGCGGGGTCGGCGAGGGCGGCGGCGGCCAGGGCGGTGGCCATGATGCGGCCGCCGAGGACGTCGACCGTGGAGTGCATGCCCGCCACGATGCGGGTGTGGCTGAGCTCGAAGGCGCGGGTCACCAGCTCCTGGAAGCGCTCGGGCACGGCGTAGGCGTACGCCAGCGCCGCCAGGTGCAGGGCGTTGGTGTGCCCGCTGGGGAAGCCGCCGTCCTCGGTCGCGTTCTCACCGCGCTGGCGCAGCAGCTGCGGGGCGACGACCACCTTCGACTCGTAGACGGGAAAGCCGAACTCGTCCTTCGTGCCGGTGTCGACGACCTCGCTCTCCTCGTTCATCCGCCATGGACGCGGGTACTGGAAGGCGAACTTGGCCGGGTTGCCGGAGGCGAAAGGGCCGCGCACGGTGTCGATCAGCTTGGCCACCTTGCCGAGCTCCGAGTCGTACGATCCCGCGCCGATCGCGGAACCGGGCGGGGCGTCCGCGGGCACGGCGTCGCTGATCTTCCCCGAGGGGGTGCCGTCCGGAGCGCTGGTGATCGATGTGACCGCCCTGGCGCCCGACTTGTACAGGTCGGCAAGCGGACCGAGCCCGGCGATCACCGAGTAGCTCTGATGCTGACGGTCGATGATGAACGATTCCTTCGCCTGAGCGTCCGTGCGCGCGATGGTGATGCGGACGCTGTAGCGCATGTTGGCGCGCAGCACGTCGGGCATGAGCGGCATGCCGGTGTTCCAGGCGCCGCCCGTCTTCCACATCTTCGCGAAGCCGCCGAGGACGCGGACCACCGCGTTGGTCTCGGGCGTCAGGTTCGCGACGACGTTGGTTTTGTAGTCGTCGACGAACGCGGCTGCCTTCGTGGCGGCCTTGGCGTCCGCGGCGGGGAGCCAGCCGGCGACGGCAGGGACGGTCAGCAGGGCCGCACCGCCGCCGGCGGAGGTCAGGAGAAAGCGCCTTCTATTGAGGGACGGGGTGGCATGGCGCCCGACGGATGCCGGCATGGTGCCTCTCTCGAGTTCATCGGCCCGAACGGCCGGGAGGAGATCGAAGTGATCGACTCGACGGTCTGGTGCACATCTGGTGCACATGAGACGCACGAAACGCAGGGGGATCGAGTCTTACGAGCGAAGATCTACGGGCGAGTTGTGTCGGACTCAGGAGGGCGCGGAGTCCGGCAGCTGTCACACAAGTGAACGGGCGAGTGCCACGGCGCCCTCGACCGGCGGCACTTCCAGGCGCCACGGCCGGGCCCCCGGCACGCTGTCCGCAAGCGCGGCGGCGAAGGCGTCGTACAGGACGGGCTGGGCGAGAATGGTGCTGCCGGCTACCACGACGTCGTCCACCGGGACCCCACGCGAGGCGAGTTGTCCGACCAGCGCGGCCAGCGACCGGCCGCCCTCGTCGATCACCGCACGGGCGAGCGGTGAACCGGCCCGGGCGGCCGCGAACACCATCGGCGCATGCCGGCCCCACTGTGCGGACGGACTCTCGGCGCTCTCCAACGCCGCGCCGAGTGCGGGCACTTCGACGACGCCGAACGCGTCGAGAAGCCCGCGCGTCAGAGCGTCGGGCTCCTCGCCGAGATCGTGCGCCGCCCACACGGCCCGAGCCGCCTCGCGGACGAGACCCGCCGAGCCGCCCTCGTCGCCGAGGACCGCGCCCCAGCCGCCGACCTGGACCGCAGTGCCGTCGGTCAGCCGGCCGACCGCGACGGACCCGGTGCCGGCGACCAGCCCGATGCCCTTGTCCAACCCGGCGGCGGGGACGAGCAGTTCGGCATCTCCCACCACCGACGCGGGCGCGTCGAAGTGGAGTTGGAGCGCGGTACGGATCTGGCCGCACTGGCGGGGTGTCTCGCAGGCGTGCCCGCCGACCGCGAGGGCCGAGGGGCGCCCGCCGGCCGGCAGGGTGTCGGCGACCAGAGCGGCCAGCCAGCCGGCGGCGGCGACCGGGTCGTGCGGCCGCCAGCCGCTGCTCGTACGGACGTGGTCGGCGACCATGACGTCCCCCGCGAGCGCGCGCAGGTGCGTCTTGGTGCCGCCCACGTCGATGCCCACCACGACAGGAGGCGAGTGGGGAGTGTCCTGCACGGATCCTCTTTCGTCGTTGCGCGTCGGCTGCGACGGCGGGCGAACCGTGCCTGGGCGGGCGCGGACGTCGCGACGAGCGGCGTGGATCCGCGCCGTTGAGCGTAGGGAAACCCCGGGACGGGCTTCGTTGCCGAGTGCGGCAGGCGAGTACCGCATCAGTTCGTTAGGAAGTTAACTAACGAAGTAGGGTGCGTCAAGAGGCACGGAATTCCCGTTGCCGCACGATCATTTCGGCGGTTCCGACTGCCGCGGCAAGACCTGGGGAGACCATGGACCTGAGCGAGAGCGCGCGTGCGGTGTTCGCGGTACTGGCCGGGGCGGGCACCGCCACCCGTCCCCAGCTGGCGGCAGGTGCGGGCCTTTCTAAGCCGACCGTCTCCGCCGCCGTAGCCGAACTGGAGGCCGCCGACCTCGCAGCCCACTCCGGCACCGCCTCCGGCGCCACCGGCCGCTCCGCCGCCGTCTACCGGCTCGGGCCCGCCGCCGGCGCCGTGCTCGCCGTCGACCTCGGGCCCGCCCAGACCCAGGTGCGCTGCTGCGCCCTGGACGGCACCCTGCTGGCCGAGGGCACCGGCTCCCGCGACGCCGCCGCCGACACCGTGCGCAAGGTCCTTGACGCCCTGCCCGACGACGCCCCGCTGCGCGCCGTCGTCGTCGCCGTCGGTGACGTCACGACCTTGGACCGGGACGGCGGCGGGATGCGGCCCGCGACCGCGAAGGCCGGCCCCGTCTTCGACGCCATGGCCGTCGCACTGCCGCCGGGCGTACCCGTCCACCTGGAGAACAACGTCAACTGCGCCGCCCTCGCCGAACTGCACGAGGGCGCGGCCCGCGGCCGTCGCACGTTCGGATATCTGCGCATCGGCGTGGGCATCGGTCTCGGCATCGTCGTAGGAGGCCAGGTCCTGCGCGGCGCGAACGGGGCCGCCGGTGAGGTGGCCCGGCTGCCGTACCCGTGGGACGACGGCCGCGAGCCGCGCCACGAGGCGCTGGAGGACCGCATGGGCGTACGTTCCCTGCTGCGCCGGACGGCCGAGGCGTGGCAGGACGACGACGAGCCGTGCCCCGAGACCGCCGAGCAGCTGTTCGCCCTCGCCGGGGCGGGTCACCGCACGGCCGGTGCCGCGGTCGCCGGGCATGCCGCCGACATCGGACGGCTGGCCGCCGCCGTGGCCGCCGTCCTGGACCCCGGGCTGATCGTGCTGGGCGGTGCCGTCGGCTCGAACCCGCAGCTCGTGCCGGGTGTTCGGACCGAGCTCGGCCGGCTGAGCTGGCCCACCGAGGTCGTCAGCAGCGCGCTCGGCGACAGCGGCACCGTGGTGGGAGCCACCCGCCTCGCCGTCGCCCGTGGACTCCAAACCGTGACCGGGGCGGTCCAGGCGAAGCATTGACGGACTCCACCCGCTTCTGCCAATGTCCGGACAAGCGCTTTCTGAGTCGGCGGGACCCGGCTCGGGACGAGGTACTGCGCCGTACATCGGGTACGGCCAGCCGTGCGAGGGCGTGCTCGTACGGTCACGGCCAGGACGACGGCCGTGGACCCTCGTCCGACACGGCGGAACGACCGGGCGAGGTCGCGGGCCGTAGGGCGCCATCCACAGAAGGATCCGAGCCGCGCTGACCGGCCGGGCAATCCGTCACGCACATCCAGGGAGGACCCGGTGGGTCACCACATCTCGCGCAGAACTCTCTTCCGCACCGCGAGCGGACTGGCCGTCGCCGGCGCGCTCGGCAGCTCGCTCAGCGCCTGCGCCGGCGGCACGGGCGCCGGCAGCACCAGCAGCGACCTGACCATGACGTGGTGGGGCAGCGACGACCGGCACAACGCCTACAAGAAGTCGCTCGCCTATTTCCAGAAGCAGAACCCGAAGATCAAGATCCGCGAGACCTACCAGGGCTACGACGGCTACTTCGACAAGTTCAACACCAACATCGCCGGCGGCAGCGCCCCGGACCTGCTGCAGATGGACACCGCCCTGGTGGCGCAGTACGCGCGCAAGGGCGTCCTCGCCCCGCTCGACTCCTACGTCGGCAAGACCCTGGACCTGACGGGCTTTTCCAAGACACTCCTCGCCGCCGGCACCGTGGACGGCAAGCTGTACGGGGTCCCGTCCGGCATCGGCGTCAACCAGCTCACCGTCAACCGCAGCGGCCTGGAGAAGCTCGGCCTGAAGCTGCCCGACCGCGAGTGGACCTGGGCCGACCTGAAGAAGACCGCCCAGGACGTCTACAAGAAGAGCGGCGGCAAGACCTACGGAGTCGACGACGGCGGCGGCTCCACCCTCCAGTGCTTCGAGGTGTTCGCGCGCGAGAAGGGACAGACCTTCTTCTCGGACGACGGCAAGAAGCTCGGCTTCACCTCCGACACCCTCCAGGAGTGGTGGGAGTACTGGGCCGAGATGCGCAGGACGAACGCGTCCCCGCCCCCGGCGATCACCTCCGCCGCGCACAACGACCTCACCAAGAACGCGGTCGTCATCGGCAAGGCGCTGTTCACCTTCGACTCCGGTGTCTACGGCGCGGGCGGTTCGATCACCGACGCCCAGCTGGACTTCCTGCCGACCCCGCAGGGCGACTTCTCCGGCGCCCGCGAGGGCAACTTCGTCAACGGCGGCGTCCTGCTGTGCGCCACCAAGGCCAGCAAGAAGGTCGCCGACTCGGTGAAGATCATGAACTTCTTCGCCCAGGACGACACGGCGATCAAGGACATGCAGCTGTTCCGTGGCATCCCGCCGACCGAGAAGGCCCGCAACCTCATCGCCGCGGGCCTGACCGAGACGGACAAGCTGAACATGGAGAACGCGGACTACATCTCCCAGCGTGTCTCCAAGGCGTCCAACGCCCTGCCCGCGCCGGTGCCGCCGCCGCAGGGGGCCGACCAGATCTGGGACCTGCTGTTCCAGTCGAACCTCGCGGTGGCCTTCGGCAAGAAGTCGATCAAGGCGCAGCTCTCCGAGTTCTTCGACCAGGCGTCGGGGATTCTCGGAAGTTAGCTCCGCCGGGACTGCCGAGGAGGAATTGCCGCGATGTGCCGTCGGTTGTCTGCGGATTCGTCGTGGCTGGTCGCGCAGTTCCCCGCGCCCCTCGGGGGCGTGGCAGTCAACCGGGGCGTCGAGGAGTGCAGCCCCAGCTGAAATACCGGGAGAGGGCCAGGAAGACATGAGTATGACCACCGCGCAGACCGGCGAGGTCATGAAGGAGCCGTCGGTTCCCGCGACCCCGTCCGACCAGCGGGAGCGTGACCGTATGCGCCGTCGGCTCGCCAGACGGCGGGGCGGGGGATGGTGGCCGTACCTCTTCCTGGCCCCCTGGTTCGTGGGCCTGTTCGGGCTGACGATCTACCCGATGCTCGACTCGCTGTACCTGTCGTTCACCAACTTCGACCTGCTGACGCCCGCGCAGTGGGTCGGCATGGACAACTACGACCGGATGTTCAACGACGACCCGGTCTTCTGGGACTCGGTGCACGCCACCCTCGTGTACGTCGTCGTCTCCGTGCCCCTGAAACTGGCCCTCGCCCTCGCGGTGGCGATGCTGCTCAACCGCGACCTCAAGGGCATCGGCCTGTACCGGGCCGCCTTCTACCTGCCGTCCCTGCTCGGCGGGGCCGTGGCCATCGCCATCGTGTGGCGGCAGGTCTTCGGCGGCGAGGGCCTGTTCAACGACTTCCTGGGCTGGTTCGGGCTCAACACCGGACAGGACTGGATCTCCAGCCCGGACACCGCGCTCTACACGCTCGTCCTGCTGGCCGTCTGGCAGTTCGGCACGCCCATGGTGATCTTCCTCGCCGGGCTGAAGCAACTGCCGAAGGACGTGTTCGAGGCGGCCGCGATCGATGGCGTCGGCGCCGTGACGAGGTTCTTCAAGATCACCCTCCCGCTGCTCACTCCGATCGTCTTCTTCAACGTGGTCCTTCAGATCATCGACGCGTTCAAGACGTTCACGCCCGCGTTCGTGATCAGCAACGGCTCCGGCGGACCGCTCAACTCGACCATGCTGTACTCCCTCTACCTGTACAAGAAGGGCTTCACCGACCTGCAGATGGGGTACGCCTCCGCGCTGGCCTGGGTGCTGTTCCTGGTCATCGCACTCTTCACGGCGGTCAACTTCATCGCCAGCCGCTACTGGGTCCACTACGACGACTGAGCGAGGAGTCCTTCACCCATGTCCGCCATCACCCCGCCCCGGCCCTCGACGTCGCCGCTGCACAGGCTCCGCTCGGCCACCGGGACCCGCCGTATCTTCATCCACACCGTGCTCATCGGCGTGGCGATCGTCATGCTCTACCCGCTGATGTGGATGCTCAGCAGCTCCCTCAAGCCCGACACCGAGATCTTCACCCACCCCGGGCTCATCCCGACTGCGCTGCGCCCCGAGAACTACTCCGAGGGCTGGAGCGGCTCCGGCAACTCCTTCTCCCTCTACATCACCAACTCGTTGATCGTGACGATCGGCGCGGTGATCGGAAACGTCATCTCCTGCTCGCTGGCCGCCTACGCCTTCGCCCGCTTCGAGTTCCGCGGCAAGAAGATCTGGTTCGGCCTGATGCTCGGCACGCTGATGCTGCCCACCCAGGCCGTCCTGATCCCGCAGTACACGATCTTCTACAACCTGACCTGGATCAACACGTTCCTGCCGCTGATCGTGCCGAAGTTCCTCGCGGTGGACGCGTTCTTCATCTTCCTGATGGTCCAGTTCATCCGCTCCATCCCACGTGAGCTGGACCAGGCAGCCATGGTCGACGGCGCCAACCCCTGGAAGATCTACTGGAAGATCATCCTGCCGCTGATGAAACCGGCGCTGATCACCACCACGATCTTCACCTTCATCTGGACCTACGACGACTTCCTGCACCAGCTCGTCTACCTCCAGCAGAACGACAAGTTCACCGTGCCCCTGGGCCTGACGCTGTTCCTCGACCAGACCAGCGGCTCCTCCTACGGCGCGATGTTCGCCATGTCGACACTCGCCCTCCTGCCCACCCTCATCTGCTTCCTCATCTTCCAGAAGAGGCTGGTGGAAGGCATGGCCACCTCCGGCATGAAGGGCTGACACCCGTGCATCTCCCTCGCCAGCTCGGCGCCCTGCACGACCTCCCGGACACCCCTCAGGCATACGACGCCGTCCTCGCCGGTGTCGCCGAACAGGCCCTGGCCCGGCTCACGCCGGAGGGCAACCTGGAACACCCCGACTGTGTCGACGACATCGGCGACACCTCGCTCGGCGTCACCTCGCTCCTCGCCCTGGCGTGGCAGCGCGGCCAGGACCCACGCCTGCCGGAGGCGGTGCGCCGCAGCCTCGCCTTCCATCTGCGCGAGCGCGTCTACACCGACGACAACCCCGGCTACCCGAACCTGCGGGCCCGCAACTGCGGTCTGCCGTACGCCCGTTACACCCTCGCCGCCGGCGCCCATCCCATCGGTGACTGGCCGAGCACGGTGTGGGCGCTGCTCCAGGCGGTCAACGTGCTGGACCTCGCGCAGGGCCTCGTCGAGGACGGGCAGCGCACCGAGCTGATCGAAGTGGCGCACGGCTACTGGCGCTGGCTGACCGAGGCGACCTTCTTCAACCCGCAGGAGGCCGGCAACCAGGCCATCGGCTGCGTCGTCGGCGGCCTGATGCTGGCCCGCCACCTCCCGCCCGGCCGGCGCGACCTGGTGCGGTCCCGAGCGATCGCCCTGTACGCCGAGAAGATCCGCGCCCACCGGGTCGCCGACCGCGGCGCACTCCTGCCTCCCGAGCACGGCGGCGCGTACGACAACAACTACGGCCCGATCTCCCTGTCCTTCCTCGCCCAGGCCCACCGGGTCAGCGGCGAGGAGATCTTCGCCGAGGACGGAGACGCGCTCGCCCGCTACATCGACGCCCGTCTGCCCGGCGGCGGCTTCGACAACGGCGGCCCGCGCTACAGCGAGCAGCACAGCGGCTTCGAGTCGGTCCTCGGGCTGCGCTACTTCAGCCGGCGCATCGGCTCCGACCTGGGGCGCTACCGGGGCGACACCCGGTGGGGCCGGCACGCGGTCAAGGCGGACGGCGAAGTCGACGGCCACTTCGCCTGGATGCTGGTCTGGCAGATCCAGGACACCGCGCGCTGGCACCGCACCCCGTCCCTGGCCCCGGCCCGCCACCAGCTGCGCGCCGGTTCGGTCTCGGTGGCCTTCGACGACCGTATGACCCCGTCGCTGATCGAGGCGGCGGGCACGTACTACCTCCCGGCGGCGGTGAACCGGCAGCACGGCTTCGGCCCCGTGACGGACGGCTTCCTCCTCTGCCGCCCGATGGGCGCGGTCCGCGTCCGGGACGTCCGCGCCGACGGCCTCACGGCCAAGCTGGTCACCAAGCCGGTCGTCGGTCGCGACCACGTCCTGCGCCATGTCCGGTCCCTGTACGTCACCGACGGCACGGCCCTGTGGGTGACGGTCGCGGTTCAACGGCTGCCCGGCACGCCGTATCTGCTCGCGGGACTGCCGTACGCCACCGATGACGGCGCGCGCGTACGCAGGACCGCGGACGGTGACGTCACCTCGGCCGGGGAACTGCGCCTGACGCACCCGGAGGCGGACGGCGTGGACCACTTCGACGCCCGCGCGGACCGGACCCAGGAGGAGGCGGCCTTCGCCCTCGCGGCCGACCCCCGCGGTTACGGCAACCCCGACCTGGGCTGGAGCCACCTCGTCGGCTCGACGGCACTGGAGGCCGAACCGGCCCCCGGCGCACCGGAGGACCTGCACGTCTTCGCCGTACGTTACGGAGCAGGAAGCCACGGAGCGACGGGCCCGTTCGCGCCCGCCTTCGCCCAGGACGGTCCGGGCCTGACGGTCCGCACGGAGGCCTTCACCGCCGTGGTCGGCGAGGCGGCGGGCGACGCGCACGGGGAACCGGAGCTGACGCTGCGGGCCGTGTAGGACGGTCCTGCGGGCCGTGTAGGACGGTCCTGCGGGTCGTGCAGGCCGGTGCTGCGGGTCGTGCAGGCCGGTCCTGCGGGTCGTGCAGGCGGTCCTCAAGCCCCCGCTCGGGCTGTCGACGACCCGTGCGGGACGGGCACCACCGTGGCCGGCACCAGCAGGTCGGCCCGGTCCCGTGTCGCGGCGACCAGCTCCGCGTTGCGCTGGTCCGAGCGCAGCACCCAGGCCACCGCCTCGTCGTGCGGCTTGCCGAACTCCTCGTGCCGGGCGATCAGCCGCCGCAGGCGTTCCGGCTCGTCGAGCTCGCAGAACCACACCTCGTCCAGCTGCGTCCGTACCCTCGCCCACGCACCCGTCTCGAGCAGCAGGTAGTTGCCCTCGGTCACCACCAGCCGGGCCGTGGCCTGCACCGGAACGACGCCCGCGATCGGCTGCTCCAGAACCCGCTCGAAACCGGGCGCGTACACGGTGTCAGCGTAGGAATCCTCGCGCAGGCGCCGCAGAAGCGCCGCGTAACCTGCCGCGTCGAACGTGTCGGGCGCGCCCTTGCGGTCCCGGCGGCCGAGCCGGTCCAGTTCCACGTCGGCGAGGTGGAAGCCGTCCATGGGCACATGCGCGACCCAGGGATCCCCGGCACCGTTCAGCTCCCGCACCAGCTGCTCGGCGAGCGTCGTCTTGCCCGCCCCTGGGCTGCCGGCGATGCCGAGGACGGCGCGGCGGCCGTCGCGGGGGAGAGACCGGGCACGGGCGAGGAGGTCGTCGAAGGTCAGGGCCACACAGCAGAGTGTGTCACCCGGCCGGCGATGACTTCCGGCGGTCCGCGGAGTCTCGTGGACAGGGGATCCTCCTCATCACGAGTCATCACGAGATCACGAGTCATCACGAGATCAAGAGTCGCCACGAGATCACGAGTCGCCATCAGCATCAGGGGGCAAGGGAGGCGCGCACCATGTCCGACGACGACACCGCACAGATCCGCACACTGATCACGACCTGGGCGGACGCGGTCCACCGGGGTGACCTCGACGGCGTTCTCGCCGGCCACGCCGAGGACATCGTCATGTTCGACGTACCGCCACCCCACGACGGCATCCGCGGCCTGCCGGCGTACCGCGCCACCTGGCCGCCGTTCTTCGAGTGGCAGGCCCAGGGCGCCTGCTTCGACATCGAGTCGCTCGACATCACCGCGGGCGCCGACGTGGCGTACGCCCATGCCCTCCTGCGCTGCGGAACCCCGGAGGAACTCGCCGAACGCCCCACCCTGCGCCTGCGCCTGACGCTCGGTCTGCGCAAGGAGCGCGGCCGCTGGTTCGTCGCCCACGAGCACCACTCGTTCCCGCACGACTGACGCACGGCCGCGGAACGACGCACGATTCACGGCTCACGACGCACACCCGAATGCCCCCCCACCGAGAGCGGACCGGCGCCCCCGTCAGGCACCTGGCCGAACATCGCACTGCACACTTGCGCCTCGCGCGTTAGTTTATCCGTGTTTGTGACGATATCTCGGTTCCCTGTCGGCCAACTCGCCCGGCCGCGGGGCTCGGAACCCTACGACTCGTAGGGGTGAGGGGTGGACGATGGCCCACGGCACGAGGCCCATGCTCATGAGCGTGGGCCGGCGCGACGAGGCGCTCGCGTCCGGAACGCCGTGGCGGGCCCGCGGCCACGGCCTGCTCGCGGCGGTGGCCGGTGCTTTCACGCTCGCCCAACTCCTCCTCGTACGGCCCTCGATGGGCCTCGGCTGGGACGAGATCGTGTACGTCAGCCAGGTCGGCACCGACGCACCGGCCGCGTTCTTCAGCGCGCCACGCGCGCGTGGCGTCACCCTGCTGGTGTGGCCCATCGCCTCCTGGTCGTCGTCCACGACACTGCTGCGCGTCTACATCGCCGTCCTGTCCGGACTCGCCCTGTACCTGGCCCTGCGCGTCTGGCGCGGCCTGTTCCCGCCCCGCGTCCTGGCAGGCGCCGGAGCCCTCTTCGCCTCCCTCTGGGTGACCCTCTTCTACGGCCCGCAGGCCATGCCGAACCTCTGGGTGGCCTTCGGTGCCCTGCTCTGCGTGGGCTGCTTCCTGCGGGCCCGCGCGGACCGCTACGACCGGCGGGCCCTGTGGGGCGTCCTGGGCGGTGCCGCGCTGATGGCGTGGATGCGGCCCACCGACGCCGTATGGGTCACGCTGCCCCTGCTCGTCCTCGTCGTCGCGGTACGGCACTGGCGGCTCGGGGCCGCTCTCGCGGCGGGGCTCGTGGCCGGGGCCGGCCAGTGGGTGATCGAGGCGTTCGTCAGCTACGGCGGTCTGCGCGAGCGCCTGAACCAGGCCTCCCGCATCCAGGGCGACCTGGGCTGGAACCTCGCCGTCGACGACCAGCTGCGCAGCCTGGTCGGAAACACCCTGTGCCGGCCCTGCAACGGCGAGATGCCCAACCCGGCCGTCTACGCCTGGTGGTTCGTCCTCCCCCTGCTCGCCGCCTACGCTCTCGCGGTCGCCGTCCTGGACGGACGCACCACCCGCACCCTGGTCCCGCTGCTCTGCGCCGCGACGGCCGCCTTCCCGTACCTGTTCCTGATCGGATACGCGGCACCCCGCTTCCTGCTGCCCGCCTACGCCCTCCTAGCCATCCCGGTCGCGCACGCGCTGCTCCGCCTGGTCACCACGCCGACCGGCCGGTGGCGCCCGGCGGTCGCGGCCGTGATCGCGCTCGGGCTGGCCGGGCACCTGGCCGTGCAGTACGCGGTTCTGGACCACACCGTGGACCGCACCACCGCCAACCGCGAGGCATGGGCTCGCTCCGCCGCCCAACTCCACCGCCTCGGCGTGCGCCCGCCCTGCCTGCTCACCGGGCACGAAGCCATCCCCGTCGGGTACTACACCGGCTGCGACTCCGGCGCGACGCGCGGCAACAACGCCAACACCACCACGGCCGACATCCTGCGGACCTCCCGCAGCGTCCCGGTCGGCGCCCTCACCGCTCCCGGCGGCACGCCTCCCCGGTACGCCCGCGACTGGGACCTGCACCGCCTCGACGGCCTGGAAGTCCGCATCGCCCCGGCGCGGGGCGCGGGCGGACGGGCATGACGTCGGATCAGTTCCTCGCCGCACCCCAGCGCCGACGGGCCTGCCGGCACGCCCTGCTCACCCTCGCCGTCCTCGTGGCCGTGGTCTGGCTGGCCCGGCGTCACTGGGCCGTGCTCGAGACCGGCGCGGTCCGGCTCGCCGTCGCCGACCAGGGCTGGCTGCTCGTGGCCGCCGCGGCCACCCTCGTGACGTGGCCCTGCTCGGCGCTCGCCCAGCAGGGCGCGGTGCCGCGCCGACTGCCGCGCGGGCGGCTCATGGCAGGGCAGTTCGCCGCCTCCGCGGCCAACCACGTGCTGCCCGCCGGACTCGGCGCCGCCGCGGTGAACCTGCGCTTCCTCATACGCTGCGGCATCCCGATAGCCGCCGCGGCCACCGCCATCGCGGTCAAGGGCACCGCCGGTGGGATCCTGCGCGGCGCCCTGATCGCCGTACTCCTCGCTGCCGACCCCGGCCTGCTGCACCTCCCGGCCGTCAGCGGAGGAGTCCTGATCGCCGCGTGCGCCACGGTCGCCGGCGCGATCGTCCTGCTGAGCGGTCCCCTGTGGTCCCGCTGCAGGCGGGCGCTGACCGCGGCATGGGCGTACATCGTTGCCGTCCACGCGAGGCCGGTGAGGGCGGCGGCCCTGTGGGGCGGCTCGCTGGCCTTCGTGACGCTGCACTGCGCCGTGCTGATCGCCGTCACCCGTGCGGTCGCCCTGCCCCTCCCGGCGGTCCGGGTGGCGCTGCTGTATCTCGCCGCGAGCACCGCGGCGGCCCTGCTGCCCACACCCGGCGGCCTCGGCTCCCTCGACGCCGTGCTCGTCCTCGCGCTGACCATGGCCGGCGCCCCGGCCACCGCGGCCGCCTCCGCCGTGCTCGGCTACCGGCTGCTGACAGTGTGGGTGCCGCTGATTCCCGGCCTGATCGTGCTCGCCGTACTCGTCCGGCGCGGGGCGCTGTGAGCGGCAAAGGCGTTTCCCGGTCGCACGGTTCAGGTAGGAGTCCGGTTGCCGGCCGCACGCGGGAGGGGGCGCCATGACGAGCAGTGAAACTGAGCACCGCGAGATGGTGGAGCAGCGCCGCGCCCGTCCCTACGGGCCGAACGCCACGCCCTGACCCCACCTCTGCGAGAACTGGTCCGCCGCCGCGATCACTCGCGCAACCCCACTTCCCTGCGCCACTTGACGAACTGCTTGTCCGGATCGCCGGTGTACGCCCACGGCGCCCGCGTGGCCCGGCGCTGCAGTATCCGGAACAGGGCCGCGGCGATGTCGTGGGCGCCCGCGTGACAGGCCGCGTGGGTCAGGTAGTTGAGGTCGCGGAGCTCGCCGGGGGACACCGTGTTGCCGGTGCGGCCCATGATCCAGCGCTCCCAGGTCCGGCGTACGTCACTGGCGGCGCCGTCGTTGCTCCAGTGCTGCCCGAGACCGACCGAGGCGTGCTGCCCCCGAGCGGCGTCCAGGGCGTAGCGGAACTCCTCGACCCGGGCGTACTGCACGAGCACCGGCAGCGGGCAGCCGGGCGGTGCGACGCCGGCCGCGTCGCGGGCGAAGTCGTACATCAGGCCGTGGGTGCCGTGCCAGCGGGAGGAGTAGTAGTGCAGCACCTGGAGGTGCCCCTCCACGCTGAACGGGTCGCGCTGGTGCAACTCGTCCCACCAGCGCGCCAGTTCCTGCCGCCGTACGCCCGACGGATACAGCCGCGCGACGGAGATCAGCGAGATCCACGGTGTCGGATCGTCCGGGTAGGAGTCGGCGGCCTTCAGACAGGACAGCACCGCTGTGTCGATGCGGTGCCGGTCGATCGGCACGCCCCGGCCCGCGGTGATCGCCAGGTTGAACGCCCGGGCCGTCTCCGTCGCCGCCCGCAGCACCAGCGCGTCGGCGCTGTTCGGTTCGGCGGCCAGCCACGACTCCGCCGTGGAACTGCTCGCACACGCCTGTGCGAGCTGCCGGGTCCGATGCCCGCGGACCAGCCAGTCGGGGCCGGTTGCCCGCAGCAGCTCCCGCAGCCCCTGCCAGCGGCCGATGACGATGTCCTGGCGGGCGCAGGTGAGGGCGGCGTCGCCGCAGTCGGGGTCGAAGTCGGGAACGAAGCGGTCTTTCGCCATCGAGGGCTCTCTCAGAAATCGGTGGGAAGACCCTCGTGGACAAGGGAGTCGGAGCCGGACCTGGTGTTGTCACCGCCGACGGGAACGTAGTCCGCCTCGACGGTCTCGGCGGCGTCCAGTTTCGCCGGCCGGTAGTAGTCGCTGCCCTGCCGCCAGTACCAGAGCATCGGGATCAGCCCGGCCGCCAGACCGCCGATGCCGATCGTGATCGCGGACGTGCTCAGCTCGCCCAGCGACTCGACGAAGATCCAGAACATGAACAGGGCCCCGAACAACGGCCACACACCGCCGAATACGAAGTTGCCCACCGACTTCAGCAGCATCCTGCGGTAGGCGACGACCACCGCGAGCCCTGTCAGCCCGTAGTAGACGGCGATCTGCAGCCCGATCGCCGAGATGGCGTCGGAGAGGATCTCGCCCACCGTGCCGAGGGAGTTGGCGGCGACGAACATGCCCAGCGCCACCACGCCGACCACCGTGATCGCCACCCACGGCGTGTTCCAGCGTCGGTGCACACGGCCCAGCGCGGACGGCATCGTACGGTCCCGGCCCATCGCGAACAGCGACCGCGTGACCTGGATGAGTGTGGTCTCCAGGGTGGCGATGGTGGACAGCATCACCGCGACGACCAGCAACTTGCCGCCCCAGCCCGGCCACACCTCCGCACCGAGCACGGCCAGCACGTTGGCGTCGTTGTCCTGGATCTGCTTCGAGGAGAGGATGACGTTCACCGCGATCGTGAACACCTCGAACAGCAGGAAGACGATGCCGACCCCGATGAGCCCGGCAAGTCCGGTCGTACGGCGGCTGTTGCGGGTCTCCTCGCTGAGGTTGCTGGTGACGTCCCAGCCCCAGTAGTAGAACGCGGCGATCAGGGCCCCCGACGCGAAGCCCGTGACCCCGTCGAAGTGGCCGAAGCCGAGCCAGGACCAGTCGAACGCCCGGGCGTTGTCCGCGTGGAGCAGGGCGAGTAGGGCGAACAGGGCCAGTATCGCCAGCTCGACGCCGGACATCACCAGCTGCGCGCGGACGGTCAGCCGTGCGCCGCCCAGCACCACGAGCAGCATGACCAGGAACCAGCCGGCGCCGACCAGGGTGGACAGCGCGGTGTTGTCCGCGAGGTCCTCGTCGAAGACGGCGAGCGTCATGGATCCGGCGGGCAGCGAACCGGCCACCATGAAGATGGTCGCGGAGACCACCAGAGCCCAGCCGCTGATGAAGCCCAGGAAGGGGTGCAGGGTACGGCCGACCCACGAGTAACTGGCGCCCGCGTTCACGTCGATCCGGCTGAGGTAGCTGTAGGCCAGTGCGATGCCCAGCATGGGTATCGCGCAGTACAGCAGCGCGGCCGGGCTTGCCAGGCCCACCGCACCTACGAGAACCGCCGTGGTCGCGGCGATCGAGTACGCGGGGGCACTGCCCGCGATCGCCATCACCACCGTGTCGAACGTACCGAGGGCATTGGCCTGCAGCCCTCTTCCCCTGTTGTTGCTCATGGATGCGCTGCTTTCCGTCGTGCACGACGTGGGGGCGAGCCGGCCCCGACGGCGTAAGGGGGGTGGGGGGTGAAACAACGCCACGAACCGGTGAGGGATGACCTCGGGTCAGGGGCGGCTGAACGGGGGTGGCGGACACTGTACGCCGTTGCGTCGTCGTGCAGTCACGCCGTGTGTGCGAGTGATGATAGCCACCCTCCTTGATGCTTCAAGAGCCTTGAGATCTTCCGGGGTTGGAGAACGCACAACGGGAAACGCGGTTCAGGACATGCACCGGCACAACCAGCCGCCGCGCGCGAGTGAGGAGGCAGCCATGGGCACCGAGCACACGCCCGCAGAGTCGATGGCCGACGACGCGTACCAGCCCACCGGAGGCAACGAGGAACAGCAGGACGCAGCTCCGCTGGACCTCCAGGACGCCTTGGACGAGCGGACCTACGACGACACCCTCGACGAGGGCTACTCCCCGCCCGAGAAACCGCTCGGCGTCACCAAGTACGGCACCACGGCCGCCGAACAGCACGCCGGTGAGACCCTCGACGAACGGCTCACCCAGGAGGTCCCCGACGTGACCGAGCCCGCCGGCGACGACGTCGGTGACCTGCCGGGCGGCGACGGCGAACCCCTCGACCCGGAGGCGGGCACCGACCGGGCGGGCCGCCTGGTCGCACCGGACGAGGGCGCCCACGCCGGCACCACGAAGGAGCAGGTCGCCTTCGACCAGGGCATCGACGGCGGAGCGGCCGGCGCCGAGGAGGCCGCGATGCACGTGGTCGAGGACGACGCCGACCTTCCCGAGGGCGGTGTGGACACCTGATGAGGTCCGGAAGGCTCCGAGGTCCGGGAGGGCTCAGTCCCCGATCCGGTCGATCTGCCGCAGCCTGTTCGTGGCGTCGAGGGCGGCGACCTTGTACGACTCCGCCAGCGTCGGGTAGTTGAACACCGCGTCGACCAGATAGTCGACGGTTCCGCCGCACCCCATCACCGACTGCCCGATGTGGATCAGCTCCGTCGCCCCCGTACCGAAGCAGTGCACACCGAGCAGCGTGCGGTCCTCCGGGGAGACCAGCAGCTTCAGCATGCCGTGCGAGTCGCCGATGATCTGCCCGCGGGCCAGTTCGCGGTAGCGCGAGATGCCGACCTCGAACGGCACCCGGTCCTCGGTGAGCTGGTCCTCGGTCCGCCCCACGAAGCTGATCTCCGGGATCGTGTAGATACCGATCGGCTGGAGGTTGTGCATCCGGCCGACGGGCTCCCCGCAGGCGTGGTACGCCGCCGCCCGCCCCTGCTCCATCGACGTCGCGGCCAGCGCGGGGAAGCCGATCACGTCGCCGACGGCGTAGATGTGCGGCACTTCGGTGCGGTAGTGCTCGTCGACCGTGATCCGGCCGCGCGGGTCCGCGGTGAGCCCGGCCTTGTCCAGGTCGAGTCCGTCGGTGAGGCCCTGCCGGCCCGCCGAGTACATCACCGCGTCGGCGGGGATCTTCTTGCCGCTCTCCAGGACGGTCAGGGTCCCACGCGAATGCCGCTCGACCGCGGCGACCGTCTCGCCGAAGCGGAACGTCACGGCGAGGTCCCGCAGGTGGTACTTGAGCGACTCGATCACCTCGACGTCGCACATGTCGAGCATCCCGGCACGCTTCTCCACCACGGTGATCTTGCTGCCCAGCGCGGCGAACATCGAGGCGTACTCCATGCCGATCACCCCGGCACCCACGATCACCATGGAGCGCGGCACCCGCTCGAGCGCCAGGACGTTGTCCGAGTCCAGGATCGTCCGTCCGTCGAACTCCACACTGGCGGGCCGTGCGGGCCGGGTGCCCGTGGCGATGACGACGTGCTCGGCGGTCAGCAGCCGTTCCTGGCCGGTGACCTCGCGCAGGGCGACGGTGTGCGGGTCGACGAAACGCCCGGTCCCGGCGTACAGGGCGACGTGGTTGCGGGAGAGCTGGCTGCGGATGACGTCCACCTCGCGGCCGACCACGTGCTGGGTGCGGGCGGTCAGGTCGGAGACGGTGATGTCCTCCTTGAGCCGGTAGCTCTGGCCGTACAGATCGCGCTGGGTGAGGCCGGTCAGATACAGCACCGCCTCGCGCAGGGTCTTGGAGGGGATGGTCCCGGTGTGGATGGAGACGCCGCCCACCATGTCGGGGCGGTCGACGACGGCGACCCGGCGGCCGAGCTTGGCCGCGGCGATGGCGGCCTTCTGGCCACCCGGGCCGGATCCGATGACGAGCATGTCGAAGTCGGGCACCTTCAGGAGTCTGGCAGCCGCGAGACCCCTTCGAAAGGGTGAGCCAAGAACCTTTGACGATGTGAAGTGCCGGGAGGGACGACGATGCGAAGTGCGTTGGGAGACAGGGAAGTTGCGCCGACACCATGGTGACGCCGCAAGGCTCCCGCCCACCGCAAGGAGAGCAAGCCGGGCCCGACACCGAAATGCCCGGTACGGGTCGATAATGCAGATATGGGGAATCGACTCGCCGACGCGAGCGCACCGGCCCGGCTGGCCGCCCCCGAAGAAGGCATCGGCCGGGACGAACTGGCGCTCGCCGCCAGAAACCACGGACTGCCGCTCGAAGCCCTGCGCCACGACATCACCCCGCCCGGGCTGCACTACGTCCTGACCCACTACGACATCCCGTACGTCCCCGACGACGCCTCCTGGAACCTGACCCTCGGCGGCCGGGTCCGGCGCCCCCTGCGTCTGACCCTGGCCGACCTTCGCACGTACCCGCAGGTCACCACACGGGTCACGCTGGAGTGCGCCGGCAACGGCCGGGCCCTGCTGACGCCCCGGCCGGTGAGCCAGCCCTGGCTGGTCGAGGCGGTCGGCACCGCCGAGTGGACCGGCGTGCCGCTGCGCCTCCTGCTGGCCGAGGCCGGGACCGAGCGCGACGCGGCAGAGGTCGTCTTCACCGGCGCCGACCACGGGGTCGAGCGCGGCGTCGAGCAGGACTACCAGCGCGCGCTGCCGCTCGACGTGGCCACGGGCGGTGACGCCGAGGTGCTGGTGGCGTACGCGATGAACGGCGCCCCGCTGCCCCCGCAGCACGGCCGCCCGCTGCGGCTGATCGTGCCCGGCTGGTACGGCATGGCGCATGTGAAGTGGCTGTGCGAGGTCACCGTCGTCGACGAGCCGTTCACGGGGTTCCAGCAGGCCGTGGCCTACCGGCTGCGCCGGCACCCCGAGGACGAGGGTGAGCCGGTGACCCGCATCGCCCCGCGCGCCCTGCTCGTCCCGCCGGGCTTCCCCGATTTCATGTCAAGGGCACGGGTGGTCCGGCCCGGGACCGTGACCCTGGAGGGGCGGGCCTGGTCCGGGTGCGCCGAGGTGACGCGCGTAGAGGTCAGCACGGACGCGGGGCGGACCTGGCAGGAGGCAGACCTGGATCCGGGTGACGGGTATCGGTGGGCGTGGCGCCGGTGGCAGCACAGCTGGACGGCGATCCCCGGCGAGCACGTGCTGAGCGCCAGGGCCACCGACGCCGACGGTCACATCCAGCCGCTGGACCAGCCCTGGAACCGCGGAGGCTTCGCCAACAACCTCGTGCAGCGGGTGCCGGTGCTGTGCCTGGACGAGGGCGAGGGTGAGGCGGGTGTGTGAGGCTGCGGGCATGGGTCGGCCGCACATAGCCGCCCCCGGGCGCCGTCGCGCACCCGGAGACGACCCGTGCGGACCTGACCGGTCGGGCTAGGGCAGCAGCTTGTCGAGAGCGGAGGGACCCTCGGCAGCCAGCTTGCGCTTGGCCCATTCCAGATTGCGCGGGGTGAGGTCCTTGCCTGAGGCAAGCACTATGTCCTCGGGCGACACATCCGTGCCGGTGCGGGCGTGGAGCAGGTCGTCCGGGGTGACGCGCTCCCCGGACGGCCCGGACGCTTCGGGCTGGGACGTCGGCATCATCTCTGCTCCTCGGATCCGGGTGACTTCTTCGGGCCCGGTGCGGTCATCGGGTCTGTTAACACCATTCAACGCCCGAGCAAACCCTGCATCCGGAGCCGCCGGGAAACCCCTCGCGCCCGGGCCCGCGTCAGCCCTCGAACGGCGTGAGCGTCAGCCGGATCCCCGTAGGCGCCGTGTCCTGGATGTACGAGGCGAAGTCGGCGACGTCGTCGAAGGCGAAGCCGTACGCCTTGCCGTCCTCGTGGGCCGCGTGCATCGCCTTGGCGTAGTGGTTGGTCAGGCCGGTCCGGTAGAAGGTGGCGGCGTCGGTCGTCGGCTGGGCGGGGTGGCTGAGCAGCGTCGAACGGTTGAAGCCGGCGCCGAGGACGGCGGCGACGGGGCCGGTCGTGCCGTCGTTGGGGGCCGCGAGATTGCCGTCGCAGAACAGCACGTCCCGAGTCGACGGTTTGGCGAAGGACACCTGAGCGGGCCCGTCGAAGGTGAACCGCTCACCGCGAACCCGCCCGGTGAACGTACCCGCGTTGGTGGTGACGGTGAGGTCCCGCCCGGTGTACGTGCTCCAGACCTCGTCGATGGACGGGGCGAAGTAGTCCTTGGCGAACAGACCGGCGTCCAGGCCGTGGCCCGGGGCGACGATGCGCGTGTCGTCCACGACGAGCCGCGCGAACTCCTCGACCTCGCGCACGGCGGCGAACGCGGCCGCGCGTCCACCGGCGCGCAGTCTGCCCGTCGTCTGGTCCTTGGCCCCGGTCAGCCGGATGCTCAGCGGCACGCTGAACATGTCGACCATCGTGGTGTTGCAGAACATTCCGGCGGCGTTGAAGGTGAACTCGGCGCAGTCGTGCAGCACCGGGTAGTTCGGGTCCGACGTCACCCAGCCCGCGGGATACTGCAGCGCCGCGTTGCCGTTGCCGTCCGAGACGGCCTTGAACTTGAGCTTCGCGCCGAGCGACACATAGATCCGGCCGGACATGTGGGGGAGGGACAGCCGGGTCTCGCCGCCGCCCGACAGGCTGATGGCGTAGTCGGTGAAGCCGTCGGGGCCGTTGTCCGACAGGGCGATCGGCGCGAGGGTGCCGTCGGGCGTGACGCGCACCTGCCTGCCGTCCTGGTTGCCGACGATGTAGACGTGGACGTTCGCGTTGTCGAAGGAGCCGCTGTCGTTGACGATCGTCAGCGGCATCGAGTCCGCCGCGGCAGGCGCGGCACCACCCGCGGGCGTACCCGCGAGGGCGTACGGAGTCACGGCGGCGATGGCGGGGACGGCCGCCGCCGTGCCGCCGAGGGCGAACAGGAGCCTGCGGCGACCGAGAGTGCGCTGGTGACGGGGTGTCATGTGGGGGGTCTCCCGGAGTACTTGTGCGGGTACTTGGGCTGCGGTGGTGACGAGGCCGGTACGTGTGAGAGCGCTCTCGAAACGCGCCTCGCCGCCACCGATGGGCCCCCGATGCTACGCACGCCCCCCGCAACGGCCAACGGGTCTGCATCGTGACCAAACTCCTCTGAACTGCGGGAACTTGAAAAGCCACGGAATGACCACGACCGCTTAACTCTCTCCTAAGTCCCACTTAAGCTCCGCACGCATCCGAAGGGGCTGTGAGAGCGCTCTCGACGCATCGACGACCCTGCACACCCACGCGAGAAAACCCATGGACGGGCCCGGCGAAGATCACGTACTGTGTGGCTCCACGCCTTGAGACGGACGGAAGGAGGCGAGTGCCGTGCAGTTCACACCTTTCCAGCGCTCCCTTTCCGCTGCCCCGGCGTGTTTCGTGTGATCTGACCGGGAGCGCTCCAAGCAGCCTGTATCCCGGAGGAATCCGTGACCGATCTGGTCATCCGTGCGCTCTCGACGAGCGACGCCCATCTCTTCGACGCACACCCCGACCCGCTGGGTGCCCGTGAGGGCCACCAGCGAACCCGTTTTCGCCCCGAGTGGAAGCGAGTTGCCCTGCGCGACGGCACGGTCGTCGCTCGCGGCGCCTGGTGGGGCGGCCCCGACGACTCGGAGCCCGTCAACATCAACTGGTTCGACGTGGCCGAGGGGGAGGAGGAGGCCGGCGCCGAACTCCTGCGCTCCGCACCCTGGCAGGTCGAACTCGAGATCAACCTGCCCGGCGGCTGGCGGGAGAAGCCCGATCTGAAGGCCGCGGCCGAGGCCCGCTTCGGCGCCGCACGTGCGGCCGGCTACGAACTCCTGGTGGAACGCTTCCTGTACCGCTGGACCCCGGAACTCGGCCTGCCCGAACGGCCCGGACGGCTGCGCTTCCGCGCCGAGCCCGATGACGCCGTCTTCTTCGACGCACTGCGCCGCATCCACTCCGCCACCCTCGACGCCCATGCCCTGCGGGCCATCGAGGAGGGCGGCCTCGACCGGGCCGCACAGGAGGAGCTCGACTTCTTCCACTGGTGCCCGTCCCCACGGGAGTGGTGGCAGGTCGCGCACACCCCGCAGGGCGAGCTGGCCGGCATCCACATCCCGGCACACAACCCCTCCGGCCCGACGATCGGCTTCATCGGAGTCGTCCCGGAGCATCGCGGCCACGGCTACGCCTACGACCTCCTCGCGGAGTGCACCCACTTCCTGGCCGAGCAGGGCGCGGAGTTCGTCTCCGGAGCAACGGACCTGGGCAACTTCCCCATGGCGCGGAACTTCGCCAAGGCGGGGTTCCCGGTGGTCAAGGAGCGCATCAACTTCGATGTGGTGGGCGGCCGTAGGGAGCAGTAGCCCCCAGTCGTAGGGGATACCGGGCGGCCCGGACCTCGATGTCGGGCCCGGGCCGCTCAGCGACCCGTACCGGGTGATGGTCTCGCCACGAGGCTGGACCAGTACGGGATCGTGTCAGGGCAGGGCGCCTGCCGGTGTGCGCACCGCGTCGCGCAGGCGGGCGGCGTCCTGGCTGGGCGACGCGCCGAACTGGCGGCGGTACTCGCGGCTGAACTGGGACGGGTTGTCGTAGCCGACGCGGTGGCCCACTCCGGTGACGTCGCCCGGGTGGGTGGGGAGCAGCAGCCGGGCCTCCTGGAGCCGGATCTGCTTCTGGAACTGGATGGGGCTCATCGCGGTCACCGCCTGGAAGTTGCGGTGGAGGGCAGAGACGCTCTGTCGGGCGGCTACAACCTCCAGGGCTGGTCCACCCGGCTCCGCTTCCGGCCCAGTCCACCCACCTCCAGGGCTGGTCCGCCCGGCTCCGCTGCCGGCCCAGTCCGCCCGCCTCCCGGGCTGGCGCCACCCGCCACCCCCACCCGTCAGACGTCGCCGTTCAACAACGCCTCTGCCGTTGCCAGGATCTCGGTGACCCGCAGGCCGAACGCCGCGTCACACGTGTGCGGGCGGCCGGTGCGGGAGGCCGCCAGCAGGGCGTCCGCTGCCCTGAGCAGGGCTGACACCGCGCTCTCGGTGCTCTCCGGGAGCAGCGTCACGCCGGCCGTGCCCCGCAGCTCCACGGTGGCCCCCGCTGCGGCGGCCGGTGCCGTGAGGCTCAGGGCCAGGGTGCTGGACGCGCCGCCGGCGTGGTCGAGGACCAGGTGGACGGTGTCGCCGGGCCCGTGTGCAGCCGCCGTCACCCGTCTCGCGTCGCCCAGGACCGGCAGCAGCACGGACAGGGCGTGCGGACCCACGTCCCACAGCGCGCCCTTGTCCTGCCGCCAGGGCGAGGCCGCGAACGGGTTGCCGTCATCGCTGAACACCGCGCCGAGCCACTCCGCCCGACCCGTGAACCAGCCTTCCGCAGCGGCCTGTTCGGTGATCCACGCCTCGGTCTCCGGCTGGAAACGGGTGGTGAAGAAGACGACCGAGGCCACGCCGGCCTCCTCGACCGCCTCGACGACCGCCCGTGCCTGCTCCACCGTCGGCGCGAGCGGCTTGTCCAGCAGCAGATGGCAGCCCGCCCGCGCGGCCCGCGCCGCCAGGTCGGCCTGAACGGCGGGCGGCAGGGCGACAGCCACGGCGTCCACGTCGCCGAGCAGCGCGTCGACATCGTCGTAGGCACGCACGCCGTAGCTGTCGGCCAGCTCCTTGGTGGGAGCAGTACGGCGGCCCCACACCCCCACGAAGTCCAGTTCGGCGTGCCGGTCCAGGGCGGGAGCATGAGCCATCTGGGCCCACGGGCCGGTGCCGAGCAGTCCGATGCGCATGCCGCCGCCTCTCAAAGCCGTCGATCGATCGGGGTGAGCGTGTCACATCAACCCGGAGGCGGCGCAAGCACTTGCATTGGTGATGCCGGCAGCGGGGATTCAGCGTTGGCAGCACTGAATGCATTCGCTTTCTTCTATTGGACCCTGCGCGCCCCGAAAGCCACGCTGGAGTCGGTCCGGTACGCGTGTGATCCATGGCCCGCCCGCCGGACGACATCGTTTTCCACGCGACAGCCGAAAGAGGTCACGAGCCCATGCACACCCGCCGCATCGGGGATGCCGAGGTCAGCGCGATAGGCCTGGGCGCCATGCCCATGTCCATCGAGGGACGCCCGGACGAGGCACGTTCCCTCGCCACGATCCACGCCGCGCTCGACGCCGGCGTGACCCTGATCGACACCGCGGACGCCTACCACCGGGACGCCCACGAGGTCGGTCACAACGAGACCCTGATCGCCAAGGCCCTCGCCTCCCACGACCGGGGCAAGGACGTCCTCGTCGCCACCAAGGGCGGCCATCTGCGTCCCGGCGACGGCAGCTGGACGCTGGACGGCAGCCCGCGGTACCTCAAGGACGCCTGCGAGGCATCGCTGCGCCGGCTGGGCGTGGAGGCCATCGGGCTCTACCAGTTCCACCGCCCCGACCCGAGGGTGCCGTACGCCGAGTCGGTCGGCGCCGTACGCGACCTGCTCGACGAGGGCAAGATCCGGATGGCAGGGATCTCCAACGCGAACCCGGACCAGATCCGCCAGGCCAACGAGATCCTGGGCGACCGGCTGGTCTCCGTGCAGAACCAGTTCTCCCCGGCGTTCCGCTCCAGCGAGCCGGAGCTGCGCCTGTGCGACGAACTCGGCGTCGCGTTCCTGCCGTGGAGCCCGCTCGGCGGCATCTCCCGCGCCGGCGAACTGGGCTCCGCCTACGCCCCGTTCGCGCGGGTCGCCGAGGCTCACGGGGTGAGCCCGCAGCGGGTCTGCCTGGCCTGGATGCTCGCCAAGTCGCCGGTCGTCGTCCCGATCCCGGGGTCGAGCCGGCCGGAGACGATCCTGGACTCGATCGCCGCGACGGAACTCGCGCTCACCGCAGAGGAGATCGCGGAGCTGGACGCCGTCTGAGTCACTCCGGGAAGGACTACGCGGATGGCGTCGTCGCACGAGAGACCGCTCGACCACCGCTACCGCGGCGAACATCCGGTACGCACCCTCACCTATCTGTTCCGCGCCGACCGCCACCGCCTCGCGGCGGCGGTCGGCGTCTTCACCGTCAAGCACAGCCCCGTCTGGCTGCTGCCGCTGATCACGGCGTCCATCATCGACACCGTGGTCCAGCACCAGCCGATCAGCAGGCTCTGGCTGAGCACCGGCGTCATCATGGTCATCCTGCTGGTCAACTACCCCCTGCACGTGCTGTACGTACGCCTCCTGTACGGCAGTGTGCGCCGGATGGGCACCAGCCTGCGTTCCTCGCTGTGCACGCGCATGCAGCAGCTCTCCATCGGCTACCACTCGCGCGTCAGCGCCGGAGTGCTGCAGGTCAAGGTCGTGCGTGACGTGGAGACCGTCGAGCAGATGGTGCAGCAGACAGCAGAGACCGGCCTCGGGGCGGGCACCGTGCTGATCGGCGGCCTCGTCATCATCGCCGTACGGACACCGGAGTTCGTGCCCGTGTTCCTCGTCGTCGTGCCCGCCGCCGCACTGGTCGTCGCCCGCCTCAGGGCGCGGCTGCGCACCCACAACGAGCACTTCCGTCAGGAGGTCGAGACCCTGTCGTCCCGGGTGACCGAGATGACCCGCCTCATCCCGGTCACCCGCGCCCACGGGCTGGAGGGCAAGGCGCTGCGCCGCATGGACGGCACCCTGCACCGGCTGCTCACCTCCGGCATGCGCCTCGACCTGGTCAACGGCCGCTTCGGATCGCTCGCCTGGGTCGTACTGAACGTGGTCGGCGTGCTCGTGCTCGCCGGCGCGGCGCTGGTCTCGTACTACGACGTCTGGGGCGTGAGCGCCGGAGACGTGGTCATGCTGAGCGCGTTCCTGACCACCCTGACCAACTCCACGACCACACTGGCGGGACTGGCCCCGGTCGTCACCAAGGGCCTGGAGTCCGTCCGTTCGGTCGGAGAGGTGCTCCAGGCGCCCGAACTGGAGGACAACGAGGGCAAGGCCGAACTCGCCTCCCTGCACGGCGCCGTGACCTTCGAGAAGGCCGGGTACGCGTACGAGGACAACGGACGGCCCGCCGTACGGGACTTCACTCTGACCGTCGCCCCGGGGGAGACCATCGCCCTCGTCGGCGCGTCCGGTGCGGGCAAGTCCACCGTGCTGAACCTCGTCATCGGCTTCATCCGTCCGACCTCCGGCCAACTCCTGCTCGACGGCATCGACATGAACACCCTCGACCTGCGCACGTACCGCCGCTTCCTCTCGGTCGTGCCGCAGGAGTCCATCCTCTTCGACGGCACCATCCGCGAGAACGTCGCCTACGGCATGGACGACGCCGACGAGGAGTCGGTGCGCGCGGCGCTGCGTGACGCCAACGCGCTGGAGTTCGTCGACCGGATGCCGCAGGGCTTCGACACCGTGGTCGGCGAGCGCGGCGCACGGCTGTCCGGCGGTCAGCGGCAGCGCCTGGCCATCGCGCGGGCCCTGATCCGGGACCCGAGGGTGCTGGTCCTCGACGAGGCGACCTCGGCCCTGGACACCCACTCGGAAGCGCTCGTGCAGCAGGCCCTCGCCCGCCTGCTGCACGGTCGCACCACCTTCGTCGTGGCGCACCGGCTGTCCACGGTGCGCGGCGCCGACCGGATCGTGGTGATGGGAGACGGACGGATCCAGGAGATCGGCAGCCACGAGGAACTCCTGCGCCGGAACGGGGCGTACGCCGCGCTGCACAGCGGGCAGGTCGCCTGACGCACCCGGCCGGACGGCCGGACGTCGACCACCGGCGGTCCGGCCTGCCGGACCGAGCCCAGGCGCGCCCACCACCGGCGGTCCGGCCTGCTGGACCGAGCCCAGGCACGCCCATCTGGACCAGCTCGCCGGGCTGTCCACCAGCCACCAGCAGGACCCCTGCACGCTTGGCCGGGACCGGCTCCACCCCGGAACAGCGCCTGTGCGTGGGCCACTTGGCCGGGCGAGACGTGCGCGCGGAGATCCGGCACCCGTCCGCTGCGGCGGCCGGGTCGGCCGGGTCGGCCGGCTCGGCCGTCCGGGGCGGAGGCGAGCTGCTGGTGTCTGTGCCGCGGACGCGGCCGTTCCACCGGTCCGCCTCGTCGCCCGACCGGCAATGCCGCGATGACCTGCAAGACAACGGAGATATAACAACAGGCAACTAAAGGGGGTTTGCCGCGGTCTAGTCCGCCATGAAGATCTCTTTCCTGCTGCACAACGCCTACGGGATCGGAGGCACGATCGCCACCACCTTCAACCTGGCCCACGCCCTGGCCGACCGTCACGAGGTGGAGATCGTCTCCGTGCTGCGGCACCGGGAACGTCCGAACTTCGCCCTGGACCCGAGAGTGTCCTTAAGGCCACTGGTGGACCTGCGGCACGAGAAGGAACATCCCCTGCATCTCAGACCCGCGAAGGTGTTCCCCGTCGCCGAGTACCGCTACCGGCAGTACAGCGAGCTGACCGACCGGCGGATCGGCGAGAGCCTGGCGGCGACCGACGCCGAGGTCGTCATCGGCACCCGGCCGGGACTCAACGTGCACCTCGCGCGCCAGGCGCCGGAGCATGTGGTCCGTATCGGGCAGGAGCACCTCACCCTCGACAACCATCCGCCCCGGCTGCGCACCGCTCTGCGCCGGGCCTACCGCCGGCTCGACGTGCTGACCACGGTCACGGAGGCGGACGCCGCCGCCTACCGGCGCAAGATGCGGCTGCCCGGCGTCCGGGTCGAGGCACTGCCCAACAGCGTCCCCGATCCGGTGCTGCCCGCTGCGGACGGCACCGCGAAGGTGGTGGTCGCGGCCGGTCGGCTGGTCCCGGTGAAGCGTTACGACCTGCTCATCGAGGCGTTCGCCAAGGTCGCCGCCGAACACCCGGACTGGCGCCTGCGCATCTACGGCAAGGGTGAGGAACAGGCAGGGCTGCGGCAGCTCATCGAGCGCCTCGGCCTGTACGACAAGGCCTTCCTGATGGGCGCGGCGGCCCCCATGGAAGCGGAGTGGGTCAAGGGCTCGATCGCAGCGAGCGCGTCCAACTTCGAACCGTTCGGCATGACCATCGTCGAAGCCATGCGGTGCGGCCTGCCCGTGGTGAGCACCGACTGCCCCTACGGTCCCGGCGAGATCATCGAGGACGGCGTCGACGGGCGGCTGGTACCGGTCGGCGACCCCGACGCGATGGCCGCCGCACTGCTCGACCTCGTCCGCGACGACGAACTGCGCCGGCGGATGGGCCGTACGGCCGTCCAGAACGCGGGCCGGTTCGCCCCGGTCCCCGTCCTGGAGCAGGCCGAGCGCCTGATCGACGAGGCCAGGTCGGCGCGCGGGACCGGGCGACCGGGCCCGGCACCGGAAGGCGGCCCGATGGGACGCCGAATAGAGAGAGCCCTGGTCAGCCAGGGCTTCGCAGCACGCGACACCGCGTATGCCGTGGCCTCGCGCGCGCTGCGTACGGTACGGAAGGGGCAGCGATGAGCACACAACCCGGCACGGCGAGTGGCACGACTCTTCGCGCCGACTGCACGGTCGACGCCAACGGCCGGATCAGCTTCGCCCTCCAGCCACCGGCGAACTCTGCGCTCCAGCCACCCTCGACCTCTGCGCCCCAGCCGCCGTCGACAACTGCCCGCCTGCTTCTGAGGCTTCGCCCCAAGAAGGGGCAGCCCGAGAAGACCGTCCACGCCCTCGACCTGGAATCCACGGAGGACGGGCGGCTCCGTGCCGTACTGGATCCGCAGCCCGCACTGGCCGAGGGCCGCTGGGACGTCTACCTGCTCCCCGAACCCGGCGCGCCACGACAGCGCCTGCGCCCCGGGCTGCGTGACCTGCGCACCCTCGTCGACGGCCACCGCAGTGACCGGCAGACGCCGGTCGCCGTGCGGATCCCGTACGTCACGAAGGACGGCTACCTCGCGGTGCGGGCGTGGCTGCGTGCCGCTCACGCGGAGGTCGAGGGCGTCGACGTGAGGGACCGGTCGATGACGGTCAGGGCCAGGCTGCACGGCGTCGTGCTCGCCGAGGGCGCCTGCGTGCGACTGCGGCTGCGGGGTGATGGCGGCACTGCACTGGACCTTGTCCCGCAGGTCGAGGACGACGGCCACGGGTTCAGGTTCACCGTGGATTTCGGTGAGTTGGCCGGTGACGGCGGCGCCGGGAACCGTGTCTGGGACCTGTTCGTGCAGGCCGGATCCGCCGAGGGGGCAGCGCCCGTCCGGATCGGCCGCCTGCTGGACGACGTGGCGGACCGCAAAGAGATCTTCGTCCTCCCCGCAGCCGATGTCGGTGGTTCGGTGGTGCGCCCCTACTACACGGTCGACAACGACCTCTCGGTACTTGCGGACAGAACCTGACCGCAAGTCTCCGTACGGTCGTTCCATGACCCAGACGCAGAAGATTCTTGTCACCGGCGCCACCGGAACCGTCGGCCGCCAGGTCGTCGCCGAACTGCTCGCCCGCGGCCACGTGGTCCGGGCGCTCACCCGGGATCCGGCGAGGTCCGGCTTCCCGGCCGGCGTCGAGGTCGTCCAGGGCGACCTGACCGACCCCGACAGCCTGGTCCCGGCCCTGGAAGGCGTCACCGGCCTCCACCTGATCACCTTCGGCGGGGCCTATTTCGCCCCGCTGGAGACCGGTCCGCGCATCCTGGAACTGGCCCGCGCGGCGGGCGTGCGCCGGGTCACCGTGCTGCACGGCGGTGGGCCGTCCCTGCTGGAGGACGCCGTGCGGGCGGACGAGGGGGTGGACTGGACCGTCCTCATGCCGGTCGAGTTCATGGCCAACGCCCTGGAGTGGGCGAACGGGATCGTGGCCTCGGACGAGGTCCGCGAGCCGTTCGTCTCCCGGCTCAGCGCGATGGTCCACGAGGGCGACATCGGCTCCGTGGCCGCGGTCGCGCTCACCGAGGAGGGGCACGGGCGCCAGGAGTACGTGATCACCGGTCCCGAACTGCTCACCGTCACCGGCAAGGTGGCCGCGATCGCCGCCGCCCGCGGCCGGGAGATCGCCCTCGTCGAGCTGACGCAGGAGCAGGCCGTCGCCCAGTGGCGGGCGGCGGGTCACCCTGAGGACGTGATCGGCTTCCTGCTGGAGGCGTACGGGAACACCCCGGAGGTGGGTCGTACGGTCGCCGACACGGTCGAGAAGGTCACCGGTCGACCGGCCCGCACCTTCGGACAGTGGGCGGCGGAGCACGCCCGCGTGTTCACGGCACGCTCCGGCGGGGCCGTGTCGTAGCCCTGGCGCAGTGGCTACCGCCCCGCCGCCATCCGGGCCGCCGCGTCGTGGACGACCTGTGCGTGCAGCTCGAACAACGCCACGAGGTCGACGGAATCGCCCTTGACCTCGCGTTGCACGAACAGGCCGTCCGCGCCGGCGATGGCGTACGTGGTGAGGGTGTCCACGGCTTGCTCGTCCAGGCCGGGGAACAGGGTGGCGGCGACCTCGGCGATCTTGCGGTGCGTGATGTCGCGGATCTGGAGGAACGCGGTGCGGCCCCGCGGTTCGGTCGGTCGTCGCTCCAGGGCGAGCATCAGGCCGAGGCGGAGGAAGTCCGGTGCGTCGACGAGCGACTTGGCCACGTTGGCGGCCATGGTGGTCACCCGCTCCAGGGGCGTACCGGTCTCTTCGCCGGGCAGCTCGACGGCCGTGAGCCAGGCCTCGAAGCTGCGCTCGATGACCGCCGCGATCAGGTCGTCCTTGTCCTTGAAGTGCCAGTAGATGGAGCTGGCGGGCAGCCCGCACTTGGCGCTGACGGCTGCGATGGAGGTGCCGTCGTAGCCGCGCTCGCCGGCGATCTCCACCGCGGCGTCGAGGATGCGCTGACGTGACTCCACCCCGTTGGCGCGCTTCTTGCGCGACGTCTCCGGCCTGGTCATGGGGTGCCCCTCCGGTCGTACAGGGCCTCGGACCCCTGTGAACGATCATGTCCTGAAGCGTCCACTCTAATTGGAGCATCCCCTACAGCATCCTCTGCGGCAGGAGTGGTGCCGGATCAGCCGACCAGGGTGTCCACCACATCGAGGTCCGGCAGGTCGAGCGAGCAGATCCGCGCGGCCTCGTCGGCGGGGATCCCGAACTGCCGCAGCAGGCCGCAGGCGACGAGGTCCGCGGACCGGGCGTCGTCCCGGTCGGGCTGCGCGTGCAGCAAGGAGCCCAGGGCCAGCACCGCGGCCGCCGTCATCGTCAGGGCGAGATCCAGGTCCTCCACCTCGAACCGCCCCGCGTCGACCGCGACCCGGATGTCGTGGAACGCGCGGGGTGCCAAACCGCGCTGGGAGTGGGCCAGTTCGAGCCCCTGGCTCAGCAGGACGCGGCTCAGCTCCGGGTGGCGTCGGTGCAACCGGCCGGTCAGCCGAAAGCTCTGGGCGAACGCGACCGCGGGGTCCTCGATGTCCGCCGTGAGGCGGTCCATCAGCGTGCCCCACCACTCCAGAGCCTCCTCGACCGCGACGCGGAAGAGCTCTTCCTTGCTGTCGAAGTGGTTGTAGAAGGAGCCGACCCCGATGTCGGCGAGCTCGGTGATCTCCAGGATGGGGACCTCGGTCCGCCCTTCGGCCAGCAGTCGCTGCGCCGCGCCCACCAGCGCCGTGCGCGTCCGTGCCCTGCGCCGGTCGACGCGCCCGGATGCGGTCCGCTCGGCCATCACACCATCCTCCATGCCGCCCCGTCACTCGCTTCACCCCGCACTCTAGCCGCCCCGCACATGTCTCCTGAAGATTTCTTCACTTCGCTCGACTGACGGCTGCTTCGGAAGTGAATACTTCTTCAGGAGGTGATGGCAGTGGGCGGCACGCACAACGACCTGCACTCCGAGCAGGGCGCGCTCCCCGGAGAGCGTCCGAGATCATCGGCGCGCTCCTGACGCCGGCGATGAAGTGGGGGGGTGTTACGACGTGGAGGGCGTCACCGCCGAGGCCGACTCCGGGTCGGTGACTTCGCACTGCCCTGCCGCATCGCCGTGCAGCAGCGAGGGGAGAGCTGACGTACCCCTGCCCGCGCATCGGCCGTTTCCGGGGGCGCCCTCATACGGCCTTGATGAGGGTGACCCTCCACGGCATCGGACTGGCGCGATCCGATGCCCTGACGGTGCGGCGGCTTTTCGCGTGCTGCCGCATCAACCTGGACGAACAAGCAGTTCACGCGATCCCTGAGGAGCGTTCCGAACTCGCCAAATCCGGACCTGAAGTCGTCTGGACCTCCCCTTGAGCCTTGAAGCCCCGTGTCCGTATCTGCTTGGCTGACGGACCATTGGCCGCCGACCGGCGGCGCATAGGGGGAATGGTTCTTGTGCTGGGCAGGCAAGGGTGCCCGGACGCGCCCTGCGTCAGCGGCGTGCGCCCCGACGGGGCGACAGCGGCCGGGGCCGACGAACGGGGATCGGACACCGCGGCATCGCTTCCCGCGCGGCGCACCCGACGGGCGAACGTCCCGGCGCCTGCCGTCCGCACGGACTCGGTCCCGCCGCTGAGCGCGCGGGCGACGCATCCCGGACTCGCACACCAGTCACACCCTTCATGCAGACCAGAGGAAGGTGCATGAGGTACTTCCGGCTGCTCGTCCTGGGCAACGGCATCTCGGCGTACGGCAGTTACCTGAACATGGTGGCACTGAACGTCTTCGTCTACGACGCCACGGGCAGCGCGCTGGCCGCCGGCCTCTTCATGGCCGTACGCCTGGCGACGAGTGTCGTGTCGGGCTGGGTGAGCGGTCGTCTCGTCTCGGCCTACGACCGCAAGCGCCTGATGGTCGGCGCCGATCTGTGCCAGGCCGTTGCGCTGCTGACCCTGCTGATCGCACCGGACGCCACCCGCGTGGGACTGCTCTACGTCCTGGCCGTGGTCACCGGCGGCTGCTCGACGCTCTCCCAGGTCGCCCTGCGCAGCAGCATCCCGGAGATCGTCGGCGCGGAACACCGCGTGCGCGCCAACGGGCTGCTGGTGACCGGGCGTTCGCTCGCGATGATCGCCGGCTTCGCCTCGTCGGGCGTGGTGGTCGCGCAGCTCGGCTACTCCGCGGCGTTCGCGCTGGACGCCGCGTCGTTCCTGGTCTCCGCCACCGTGCTGTTCCTGCTGCCCGTACGCACCAGGGCGGTGAAGGACGCCGCGGGCGGCGGCTCCGCCCAGTCCTCCGGCGCCGCGCGCTGGACCGCGCGGATGCTGCTGGCCACGGCTCCGCTGCTGGTGGCGATGATCGCCATCCGGGCGGTGGACGGGCTGGGCTCCTCCTCCCACAACGTCGCCCTGCCCATCTACTCCAGCAGCCTGGACCCCGACCATCCGGCCACGTTCATCAGCCAGTTCTGGGCCACCTGGGCCATCGGCAACATCGTCGCCCAGCAGGTGATCGGCCGGGTCACCAAGAAGGCCGGGCGCACACCCGGAGAGCGGGCTTTCGCGCTCGGCGCCTGTGTGATGTCGGCCGGGTTCATCGTGGTCTTCAGCGGTCTGCCGACCGCGCCCGCGGTCATCGCCGCACTGGTTGCCGGCGCCGCCGACGGGTTCACCGAGATCGTCTACGTGTCGCGGCTGCAGGCCGCCCCGGACGAGCAGCGCGGCCGCCTCTTCGGGCTCTCCGCCTCGGCCGAGAACACCGGCTTCGGCCTCGGCATGCTCGTGAGCGGGGCCCTGCTGGAGACGTTCTCGCCGCTACAGGTCGTGGCCTCCTTCCACGGCCTCGCGATCGTCCTGTGCGGCGCACTGCTCCTGCTGCTTCTGCGCCGGGGCGGCGCACGCGGTCAAGGCGCTGAGGAAACGGTCACTCAGGACCAGCCGACGGTGCCGGAGGGACGCAGCTGATGACCATGAGCGACCCCGACCCGCGGATGGCCGTCATCGGCATGGCCTTCCGTCTGCCCGGCGCAAACACGCCCGAGGAGTTCTGGCGGGTCATCCGTGACGGCACGGACTGCATCACCCGTTTCACGGACGAGGAACTGGACGCCGCCGGCGTTCCCGCCGCGGAGTACCGGGCGGCCGACTTCGTCGGCGCCTCCGGGGTGCTGGACGACATCGCGGGCTTCGACGCCCAGCACTTCGCGATGAGCGCCCGCGAGGCCCGGCTCACCGACCCCCAGCACCGCATGTTCCTGGAGTGCGCCCAGCACGCCCTGGAGAACGCCGGGTACCCGGACGAACGGGACGGCAGCCGCGTGGGCGTCTACGCCAGCACCGGATACCACCTGTACACCCTGCAGAACTACCTCCTCAACAACGTCCTGCCCAGCCAGGCCGCCTCCGACTGGATGGCCGGCATGCAGATCACGGTCGGCAACCACGCCGACTTCACCGCCACCCGGGTCGCCTACCGGCTGGGTCTGACCGGTCCGGCGGTCAACGTCCAGACGGGCTGCTCCAGTTCGCTGGTCGGCGTGCAGGCCGCCGCACAGTCCCTGCTCATGGGTGACTGCGACATCGCCCTCGTCGGCGCGACCGCCGTCCACGTGCCGCAGGTCGTCGGCTACCGCTACGTCAAGGGCTCGATCCTGTCCAAGTCCGGCCGCCTGCGCGCCTTCGACGCCGGAGCCGACGGCACCGTCGGAGGAACGGGCGTCCTGGCCGTCGTACTGAAGCGGCTGGGCCCGGCGATCGCCGACGGCGACACGATCCACGGGGTCGTCCGCGGCTGGGGCATCAGCAACGACGGCGCCGACAAGAAGGCGTTCACCGCCCCGAGCGCCCAGGGCCAGCGCGCGGCCATCCGCCAGGCCCTGCGCCGAGCCGGCGTCGGCGCGGACAGCATCGGCTACCTGGAGACCCACGGCACCGGCACGCTCAAGGGCGACCCGATCGAGTTCGACGGCGCCGCCGGCGCCTACCGCGAGGACACCGACCGCACCGGCTACTGCGCCCTCGGCTCCACCAAGGCCAACATCGGCCACCTCGACGCGGCCTCCGGACTCGCCGGACTCGTCAAGACGCTGCTGGTCCTGAAACACGGCGTCATCCCGCCGATGGCGAACTTCAGCGAGCCCAACCCCGGCCTCGACCTCGACCGCAGCCCCTTCTACATCCCCGGCACCGCCCGGCCCTGGCCCGAGAACGACGCGCCCCGCCGCGCGGGGCTCACCTCACTCGGCGTGGGCGGCACCAACGTCCACCTGATCCTGGAACAGGCCCCCGAGCCCGCTCCGCGGACCGACGCCGCCGCCCCCGCGGACGTGCTGCTGGTCTCCGCGACCAGCGAGGCCGCCCTCGCGGACAACGCCCGCGCCTTCCGCGACCGGTTACGGCGGCCGCCGTCACCCCACCTGGCCGACCTGGTCACCACCGCCGCCCTCGGCCGCGTCCATGGCCGCCACCGGCTGGCGGTCCGTGGCACCACCCCGGCCGCCCTCGCCGCCGCCCTCGACGCCTGGCTCGCCGGGACGGCCGGGCCGGCGGCCACAGCGGGGACCATGCCGGCGGAGGGTCACGCGCGTGTGGCGTTCCAGTTCACGGGGCAGGGCAGCCAGTACGCGGGTATGGCCGACGCCCTCCACCAGCGCTTTCCCGTCGTACGCGAGGTGCTCGACGCCTGCGACGACCACTACCGCGACCTCACCGGCGACTCACTGCTCGCCGCACTGCGGGCGGGAGACACATCGGGGGAGGGGCCGCTGGAGCAAACACCCGGCGGGCCGCTCGGGGGCACCGACACCGCGCAGCCCGCGCTGTTCGCCCTGCAGTGCGCCCTCGTCCGGCTCTGGCGTGACGCCGGCATCGAACCGTACGCCGTGACCGGGCACAGCGTCGGGGAGTACGCCGCCCTGTACGCGGCCGGAGCCCTGTCGCTCGACGACGGCCTGCGTCTCACCACCGAGCGCGGCCGGCTGATGCAGCAGCGCTGTGCCCCCGGCGCGATGGTCGCCGCCGCGCTGGACCGGGAGGCCGCCCTCGCCCTGGCCGCCGAAGTACCCGGCCTGGAGCCGGCCGTGGCCAACGCGGAACGCGCACAGGTGCTCGCCGGGCCGGTCGAGGCCGTGGAACGGGCGTGCGCCCTGCTGGACGCCCGCGGCACGCCGGGGCAGCGGCTGACGGTGACCCGCGCCTTCCACACCGCTCTGATGGAACCGATGCTGGAGGAGTTCCGCAAGCTCCTCGACGACGTCGCCTTCCAGCCGGTTCGGATCCCGTTCGTCAGCGCCCTCGACGGCATGACCCGCCGGCCCGGCTGGACCCCGGACGCCGACTACTTCCTACGGCAGACCCGCGAACCCGTCCGCTTCGACGAGGCACTGCGCGGCATCGGAGCCGGGCGACCCGACGCCCTGCTGGAGATCGGGCCGCACACCACCCTCAGCGGTCTGGCCCGCCGGGCACTGCCCGACGTGCCGGCGCTGCCGTCCCTGCGGCGCGGCACCGGGCTCGGGGCCCTCTGGGGTGCGGCGGCGGGGCTGCACTGTGCCGGGGCGGACGTCGGCTGGCGGGTGCTGCTGGCGGGCAGCGGCGGCAGGCGTATCCCGCTGCCCGGATACCGGTTCCAGCACAAGGACCACTGGACAGGGCCGGAGTTGACGGCCCTCAGCACAGGAACACCAGCGAGAGAGGGAGCCGAAGTGGTTCAGCAAGAGGCAGCGGTCGCGCGCGTACTTCACAGCATCGTCGAGGCGACGGCGCGGCACCTCGGCGAGGAGCCGTCGGCGATCATCGGTGACGCGTCCTTCTTCGACCTCGGTGCCGACTCGCTGCAGATGATCAGCGTGCTGCGGGAGCTGGAGCAGGAACACCGGGTCAAGGTGACGATGCGGCAGCTGTTCGAGGAGACGGGTACGCCGCGGCGGCTCGCGGAGTTCATCGCCGCCCGCATGCCGGGGACGGCAGACGGGACGGCACGGGTGGAATTCCCGGCGGAGGGGGCGGGGTCGGCGCAGCCGGTCGCTCCCGAGCCTCCTGCTCCCGCGCCCGCTGCTCCCGCGTCCGCTGCTCCCGCGTCCGCTGCTCCCGCGTCCGCTGCTCCCGCGTCCGCTGCTCCCGCGTCCCCTGCTGCTGAGCCCGTCGCCCCGCATGTCGTCGCTCCCGAGCCCCTTGCGCCGCCCAGGGCTGCCGCACCTGCACCCGCACCGGTTCCTGCACCCGCGCCCGCCACCCCCGCATCCGCCCCCGAGTACGCCACCCGCGAGGAACTGGAGGACCTCGCCCGCAAACTCCAGCAGATATCCCAGATACAGCTGCAGATGATGTCCCAGCTCTCCCAGTTGCTGGCTCTCCAGACGGCCTCGGTGACCGAGCGGCTCAACGGCAAGGTGGCCAAGTGACCGGGCTGCACGGCATATCCGCCGCACTGGACCAGGACCTGGCGGCGATGGCGGAACTCTCGCAGCGCATCGCCGAGCAGATGGGCGGAGCCGGCGCATCCGTCCCGGAGCAGCGCTCGCCGCAGGCACCACGCGTCCACGGCCCCCGGGTGACGGTCGCGAGGACCTCCGGAATGGTGCAGGACGTCTCACCGGACTCCCAGCAGGAGCACCTGGCCGACCTCGTACGCCGCTACACCGCAAGGACCCCGACCTCCAAGAGCATCGCCCAGCGCTACCGCCGCGTCCTGGCCGACAGCCGTGCCGTCGTCGGCTTCCGCAGCGGTACGAAGGAGATGCTGTACCCCATCGCGGGCCACCGGGCGGGCGGCGCACGGCTCCAGGACGTCGACGGCAACGAGTACGTCGACATCACGATGGGCTTCGGCGTCCTCCTGTTCGGCCACGAACCCGACTTCGTCACCGAAGCCGTGCGCGAGCACCTGTCCCGGGGCATCCAGCTCGGCCCGCGCAACGCCGAGACCGGCGAGGCGGCGGAACTCCTCGCCGAACTGACCGGTCTGGAGCGGGTCGCCTTCGCCAACTCCGGTACGGAGGCGAACTCCGCGGCCATCCGTCTCGCCCGCGCCGCGACGGGACGCGACAAGATCGTCACCTTCCTGGGCGCCTACCACGGCCATGCCGACAACGTCCTCGGCCGCACCTCGGGCAGCGGCACCGACCAGGTCACCGTGCCCGTCTCCCGAGGCATCCCGCAGGCCTCGGTCTCCGATCTGCTGGTCCTCGACTACGGCACCGACGCCGCGCTGGAGGCGATCGCCCGGCACGCGGACGACATCGCCGCGGTCGTCGTGGAGCCGGTGCAGAGCAGACACCCCTCCCTGCGGCCCGTCGAGTTCGTACGGAAACTGCGCGAACTGACCCGCCGGCACGGCATCGTCCTGCTCTTCGACGAGATGCTGACCGGCTTCCGCCCGGCGCTGCGCGGCGCGCAGGAGCTGTACGGCGTCACACCGGACCTCGCCACGTACGGCAAGCTCCTCGGCGGCGGCTTCCCCATCGGGGCCATCGCCGGCCGCGCCGACATCATGGACGGCGTCGACGGCGGCCACTGGTCCTACGGCGACGACAGCTACCCGCCCGCCGACACCACGTTCTTCGGCGGTACGTACATCCAGCACCCGGTGTCGATGGTCGCCGCCCGCGCCGTGCTGACCCACCTCAAGGAGCACAGCCCGCACCTCCAGGAGCGGCTCAACGCGCGCACCGCCGAACTGGCCGCGACGCTCAACGGCTTCTTCGAGGCCGAGGAATTCCCGCTGCGGATGAGCCACTTCGGCTCACAGTTCCGCTTCGAGCACCGCGCCGACATGGAGCTGCTCTACCACCACCTGATGCTGCGCGGCGTGCACGTCTGGGAGTGGCGCAACTTCTTCCTGTCCACCGCCCACACGGACGGCGACATCGAGTTCGTGGCGGACGCCGTACGGGATTCGCTGCGCGAACTGCGGACGGCGGGCTTCTTCCCGGGCGGGCAGCCGGTGGTGCCGAAGGCTGCGCCACCCGAACCGGAACCGGCAGCCGCACCGAGCCAGGCAGCTGAACCGACACCGGAACCGGCCGTCCCCGCGCCGGCACCCGCCCCGGTCGCCTCCATGGCCTGGAACGCCGCAGCCGTCACCGACGCCCGCAAGGTGCCCGACGGTGCCGCGAGCGAACCCGCCGCCCGCAGCACCGACTTCAGCGTCTACTTCTTCGGCGACTACCCCCAGGACACCTCCGCGCCGAGCGAGGGCGGCCAGTACGAACTCCTCATGGATGTGGCCCGGTTCGCCGACCGGCACGACTTCCATGCGCTGTGGATGCCCGAGCGCCACTTCCACTCCTTCGGCGGCCTCTTCCCCAACCCCGCCGTGCTCGCCGCCGCGCTGTCCCGGGAGACCGGACGCGTCCGGCTCAACGCCGGCTCCGTCGTCCTGCCGCTCCACGACCCCATCCGGGTCGCCGAGGAGTGGTCGATGGTGGACAACCTCTCCGGCGGACGCGTAGGCATCGGCGTCGCCAGTGGCTGGAGCGCCAAGGACTTCGTGTTCTTCCCCGACCGTTTTGGCCGGCACAAGGAGCTGATGTACGAGCAGCTGGAGGAGGTACGCAGGCTCTGGCGCGGCGACGCCGTGCGCCGGGCCAGCGGTGACGGTGAGGCCGAGGTACGTCTCTTCCCGCGTCCGGTGCAGGACACCCCGCCCATGTACACCGCGGTGGTCGGCAACCCCGCCTCCTTCGAACTCGCCGCCCGTCACGACCTGGGAATCGTCACCAACCTGATGACCCAGAGCGTCGAACAACTCGGGCAGAACATCGCCCGCTACCGGCGTACCCGGGCTCAGCACGGCCTGGACCCGGACGCCGGGCGGGTGGCCGTCCTGCTGCACACCTACCTCGCCGACGACCACGACAGCGCGCGCACCGAGGCGTTCGAACCGCTGTCCCGCTATATGCGGGCGTCCCTGTCCGTGTTCAGCGGCGTCACCAACAGCCTCGGGCACAACGTCGACCTGGCCGAGCTGAGCGAGGACGACCTGGACGCGGTGTTCCGCCGGGCCTACGGCCGTTACTGCGACCAGCGCGCGCTGATCGGCACGGTGGACAGCGTCCGTCCGGTAGTGGACGCGGTGACCGCGGCCGGTGCCGACGAGATCGTCGCGCTCGTCGACTTCGGAGTCGCTCCGGACGAACTGCGCGAGGGCCTGCCACACCTGGACGCGCTGCGCCGCACGTACCGGCGGACAGCTGATCGCGCTTCCGCCGACGCGCCGCTGTCGCCCGGCCAGGAACGGATCTGGTTCCTCGAACGCCTGCTCCCCGGCCGTACCGCCTACAACGAGGTCAAGGCGATCCGCCTCGAAGGCCCCCTCGACGTACCAGCTCTGCGCGCGGCACTGCGCGGCCTCGTCACACGGCACGAGGGGCTCCGCACCGTCTTCCGCGAGAGCGCGGGCGTGCCACGACAGGTGGTGCAGCGGGCGCCGGTCGAGCCCGATTTCGAGGTCGTCGACGGCACCGGCAACCGACGGACCGCGGTGCGGGACGTCCTCGCCGCGGAGAGCGCACGCCGCTTCGACCTGGCCGACGGCCCGCTGTTCGTCACCCGGCTGGTCAGGCTCGCCGAGGCGGAGCACGTCCTCGTGCTGTCCCTCCACCACATCGTGGTCGACGCGGCCTCCGCGACCGTCCTCGCCCGCGACCTCTCCGCGCTCTACCGCGCAGAGCGCGACGGCACCGCCCCCGACCTGCCCGCGCTCACCTGGAGCTACGCCGACCACGCCAGGGAGCAGGCGGCGTCCGCGAACGGCCCCGAAGCCGACGAGGACCTGGCCTACTGGCGCCGCACCCTCGACGGCGACCTGCCCGTCCTCGCCCTGCCCGCCGACCGGCCGCGACCGTCGACTATGACCTCCGAAGGCCGGGCGGTCTTCCACACCCTCACCGCGGAACTCTCCGGACGGCTCAGGGAGTTGAGCCGCGCCCGCCGCAGCACCCTGTTCATGACCCTGCTCGCCGGCTACGGCGCCATGCTGCACCGGGTCACCGGACAGCCGGACATCGTCGTCGGCACCCCGATCTCGGACCGGCCCGAGCGGGCTAAGGACGTGCTCGGGTTCTTCGTGAACACCCTCGCGCTGCGCCTCGACCTGTCCGGCGACCCGGCGTTCGGCACGTTGCTGGACCGCGTGCGCACGGTCGCCCTCGACGCTTACGACCACGCGCGCGTGCCGTTCGAGAGGGTCGTGCGCGAGCTTTCCCCGCCCCGGGCGGTCGACCGGACACCGGTGTTCCAGGCATTCGCGGAGTTCCAGCGCGCCGAACCGTTCCGCTTCGACCTGCCCGGCATCGAGGCCACACCGCTGGACGCCGGCCCCGACAAGTCCCTGACGGACCTCACGGTCTACTTCACCGACCAGTCCGAGGGCATCCGCTGCCACCTGGAGTACAACACCGACCTCTTCGACCAGGAGACGGTGGACGGGTTCTTCGCCACCTTCCGGGACCTGCTCGCCGCGGCGGTCGACACCCCTGACACACCGCTGTCCCGGCTCGCCCCGGCGCCCGTCGGAACCGCCGCCGAGGGTGAGCCCGTACCGAGCTCCTGGCAGCACGGCCCGTCGCGCCCGCTCGCGGACACCACCGTCCACGACCTGGTCGCCCGGCAGGCGGCCGCTCGGCCGGACAGCACCGCAGTGATCAGCGGCGACACCCGGCTGACGTACCGCGAACTGAACGACCGCGCCACGCAGTTGGCCGCCGCCCTGCGGGAACAGCCCGCCACGGACGGCGGTGCCGAGGTCGTGGCGCTGTGGCTGCCGCGCTCCGCCGACCTCGTCGTCGCCATGCTCGCGGCACTCAGAGCGGGACGCGCCTACGTCCCGCTGGATCCGTCCCTGGGCCGGGTGCGCGCCGAGCAGGTCATCGCCGAGTGCGGGGCGCGGACCCTGGTGTCGGCGCCCGGCGAGGCGGCCGCTCTGAAGCTGCCACCGGGCGTGACCGTCGTACCCCCCGACGCGACAGCACCCCACCCGCCGCGCTCCGCGTCCGCCACCGGCAACCCCTCCTCGTGCTGTGTCCTCTACACCTCGGGCAGCACCGGCACACCCAAGGGCGTCGTGCTGGCGCACCGCGCGGTCCTCGACCTGTGCGAGTGGCACCACCGGCGCTTCGCGCTCACCTCGGCCGACCGCAGCGCCGTCGTGTGCAGCCAGAGTTTCGACGCCTCGATCCTCGAGATCTGGCCGGCACTCACCGCGGGAGCGTCGGTCACCATCGCCCAGGAGGAAGTCCGCAGGGATCCCCTGGCCCTGGCCCGCTGGTACGCCCGCGAGCACGTCACCTTCTCCATCCTCCCCACCGCCCTGGGCGAACAGCTGCTGCGGCTGCCGCCGCACGAGCAGCCGCCCCTGCGTCACCTCCTGCTGGGCGGTGACGTACTGCGCACCAGGCCGCGCCCCGAGGCGCCGTACGAGACGGTGAATGTCTACGGGCCCACCGAGACCACCGTGCTGTGCACGACGGAAGTCGTCGCCGCGCACAGCGACGACCCCGCCCGGCCGATCGCGATCGGACGCCCGGTGGACAACGTACGGCTGAGCGTGCTCGACGCGTCGGGACGCCCGGTGCCCGTCGGCACGGTGGGGGAGTTGTACGTCGGCGGACCGGGCGTGGCCCTCGGCTATCTCCACCGCCCGGAACTCACCGCCGAGCGGTTCCTGCCGGACCCGGACGGCGGACCGGACGCCCGCAGGTACCGAACCGGCGACCTGGTCCGCTTCACCGGGGACGGGACGCTCGAGTTCCGCGGCCGGGCCGACGACCAGGTGAAGATCCGGGGCTTCAGGGTCGAGCCGGAGGAGGTCTCCCGCACACTCAGCGCCCTGGACGGCGTGCGCGAGGCGGCTGTCCTGGCCCGGCGCAACGACCGCGGTGATGCGTACCTCGCGGCCTATGCCGTTCCCGCCGACCTGATCGGCGATGCGGCCGACGACCGGCAGGCCTACGCCGATCTGCTGGCCGAGGAACTGGCGGCCCGGCTCCCGGAGTACCTCGTACCGCGCGCGTGGCGCGTCCTGACCGCCCTGCCCGTGAGCGGCAACGGCAAGCTGGACCGCTCCGCGCTGCCGGCACCCGACCTCGTCACCTCCGCACCCACCCGGACACCGAGTGCCGTCGGCGACGCACCCGCCGCCGGCCGTCCGACGGGCATCGAGCGGCGGGTTCGGGAGCTGTGGGCCGAAGAGTTCGGCGTCGACGCCGACGGCATCGCGGCCGACGCCTCCTTCTTCGACCTGGGCGGCCACTCGATCACCGCGATGCGGCTGGTCAACCGGGTCCGGGAGGACTTCGGCACCGAGTACCCGATGCTGAGCTTCTACCAGGAGCCGACGCCGGGGGCCATGACGGCCCACCTGGCCGCGGCTGTGGGCGCGAAGGCGGAACCGGGTTCCGCGAGTCCCTCACCGCAGGCCGACGACGACGGACCCGGCACGGTGGAGCACCGCGCCCCCGCCACCGCGCAGCAGGCCCGTTTCGCCACCGTGCACGCCGACCACAGCCTCCCGCAGGTCTTCAACGTCGCGCTGCGCCTCACCCTCACCGGTGACCTGGACGTGGCAGCCCTGCGCACCGCCTTGACCGGGCTCGTGGAGCGGCACGAGGGGCTGCGGACCCGCCTGGCCCGCAGCGGCGACGGCTGGGAGCAGCAGGTGCTGCGCGCCGGCCCGGTCGAACTGCCGGTGGAGGACCTCACCGGGCTGCCCGCGCCGGAACGGCAGGCGGCCCTGGACCGGGCCAGTTCCGAGGCGGCGGAGACGCCCGTCGACCCCACCGGCGGGATGCCGATGACGCTGCGCCTGCTGCGCAGCGCGGAGAGCACCTGGTCACTGCTCCTCGTCCTGCACCACTCCGCCTGCGACGGGTGGTCCGTCAGCCTGCTGCTGAAGGAACTTGCCGCGCTCTACGGGGCAGCCGCGGCGGGCGAGCCCCACACTCTGCCGCCCGTGCAGTGCCAGCCGGTGGCGTACGCCCGGTGGCAGCGGGACCAGGTGGACGAGGCCGCCGAGGAGCGGAAGGTGCAGTTCTGGCTGCGCGAGCTCGACGGCGTGCCGTTCACCGTCGGCCTTCCCCTGGACCGGCCCCGGCCGCAGAGCGCGAGCGGACGGGGCGGCGCCGTGATGTTCACCGTGCCGGCCGCGGCCCGCGCCGCCGTGGAGCGGCTGGCCAGAGAGCGCGGGACGACGCCGTTCGTGGTCACGGCCGCGGCCCTGGGCCGGATGCTCGCGCGGAAGTCCGGGCAGTGCGACGTCGTGTTCAACGTCTCCTACGCCAACCGCGAGCGCCGCGCGTTCGAATCGCTGCTGGCCTGCACGGTCACCGGCTTCGCGCTGCCGGTGCGACAGGGGGGCGCCGGTTCCTTCGCCACTCTGACGGACCAGGTCGCCCGTACGACCGTGGAGTGCATGGACCGGGCCCTGCCGGTGCGCCGGATCGCCCCCGCGATGAGGGAGCGCCGGGGCGTGGACGTGCCCGACCGGCTGGATGTCGGCTTCGCCTACCAGAGCTCTCTGGACGCGGAGGTCGAACTGCCCGGTCTGACCACGGCCGTCGAGGACCTCGCGCCCGCCGCGGCCCGCACGGAACTGACCTTCGGGCTCGTCCCGGCCGGCGACGAACTGAAGGGCTTCGTGGAGTACTCGGCCGACCTGTGGGACCGCAGCACCATCGAGGGCTGGACCCGGGACTACGTCGCCCTCCTGACTGAGGAGGTCGACCGGGCGCTCGGGCGGTGACGCCCGTCCGTGACGCCGTCCCGCCCCGCGCCACGTCGGCGCAAGGGACGGCGTCACGGGCGCTCACGCGGCACTGCTGCTCCGCGGCATCCAGTGCCGGCACGTCACCTCGTGCTCACTGCCGAGGCTCGTCCACCAGCGCTCGCAGCACGCGGAGTCGAGCTCCGCTCGGACGATCGCCTCGGCGGCATCGCCGGCGCGCCCGGCCCGTGCGACCAACTCCAGGAGCCACCGGCGCTGTTCGCCGATCACGGTCTCCCGCACCACGGCGATGACCGGCACCAGACTGGCGGCGGCGAACAGACAGGCCGCCCAGGCGGGCCCGTACCGGATTTCCAGGACCGAGGTCCAGGCGAGCCCCGCGCTCGTGGCGATGTAGAGGACGCAGAGCAGGCGGCTGGAGCAGTTCATGGGCGTACACCGTCCTTGGGGCGGGATCGATACCCTTGTCCAACTGCTGACGGCCCGCGTGGACTCGGGTGATTTATCCCACCGTGACCTGACAGCAGGCCCGGCCCGTTCATGACGGGGCGCCGACCACGGCCTTTGCCCGGAACGCGGCCCGATAGGCGTGCGGCGTGGTGCCGACCACCCGGCGGAACCGTTCACGGAACGCCGTCGGCGACCCGAACCCCGCCTGCCGCGCGATCCGTTCGATCGGATGGTCGCTGTTCTCCAGCAGATACTGGGCCCGCCGCACGCGCGCCCGCAGCAGCCACTGCAGCGGCGTGGTGCCGGTCTGCTCACGGAACCGCCGGCTGAAGGTGCGCTCGCTCATCCCCGAGCGCTCCGCCAACGCCCCCAGGGTGATCTCCCCGGCCAGGTTGTCCCCGATCCACTCCAGCAGCGGTTCCAGCGCCGAGCCGCGCGGCACGGGCGGATACTCGTGCACGATGAACTGCGCCTGTCCGCCCTCCCGTTCCAGCGGTACGACGGACATCCGCGCGGTGTGCGCGGCCACGGCCGAGCCCAGGTCGCGCCGGACCATGTGCAGGCACATGTCCATTCCCGCCGCGGCCCCGGCGGAGGTGAGGATCTGTCCGTTGTCGACGTACAGCACGTCCGGTTCCACATGGACGTCAGGGAAGCGCCGCGCGAGCTCGTCCGTCGCCATCCAGTGGGTGGTGGCGCGCAGTCCGTCCAGCAGTCCGGCCTCGGCCAGGACGAAGGCGCCCACGCAGACGGACGCGATCCGGGTGCCGGTCCGGGCCGCCTCGCGCAGGGCCGCCGCCACGGCGGGGGAGGGCGGTCCGGTCTCGTCGCAGCCCGGCACGATGATCGTGTCCGCGTCCGCCAGCCCGTCGAGCCCCCGGTCGATCCGCAGGGCGAAGCCCTCCGTGGGCACCTCCGGCGACTCGGCGCACAGCCGGACCCGGTAGGGACGGCGGCCGTCCGGCAGCCGTGTCCAGCCGAACATCTGGAACGGTGTCGCCATGTCGAACGGCACCACATTGTCGAGGACCAGGATCGCCACGGTGTGCATGAGTGACACCCTAGGCGGATTCCCGCCACGGACATAAGTGCAGGTGGCACAGGTTGGCCCGGGTGAAAGAGCGGGCAGGCCCGTTGGCGGGAATCCGTTGGAAGCTGTCGTTTCAGCCCCTGTGCGATCACCCGGGCGATCCCTAGCGTGGGGCGGGTGACCAAGATCCTCCTCACTCTTCACGTCCTGGCCGCCATCGTCGCGGTCGGCCCCGTCACCGTCGCGGCCAGCATGTTCCCCCCGGCCGCGCGCAGCGTCCCGGCGACGGACGGGGCGGTGGCGGTGGGCACCGTCCGGCTCCTGCACCGCATCTGCCGCGTCTACGGCGCCATCGGGGTCTCGGTCCCCGTCCTCGGCCTGGCCACCGGCCTGGCGATGGGAGTGCTGGGCAGCGGATGGCTCATCACCTCCATCGCGCTGACCGCCGCGGCCGCCGGCATCCTGATCGCCTTCGTCCTGCCCCGTCAGGAGGAACTCGTCGGCCAACTGAGCGCCGAGAAGCCCGTCGAGCGCTCGGCCACGGTTCAACTCGCCATGTTCACAGGCATCTTCAACCTCCTGTGGGCGACCGTCACGGTGCTGATGATCGTCCGGCCCGGTTCCACGACGGGCGCCTGACGCGGGGAACCGGGCAGCGGGGGCCGGGCGGCACCGCGACCACGCGTCGGGGGTGGAGCCGCCCGTTCGTCGCACGTCAAGCGCTCTGGCAGAATTCGCACTTCAGTGTGCGTCGGCGCCTAGACTCGACAGCCGTGCCCATCTGCACACAGGGCCACGACATGAAAGGCGCGTTGACGGGTGTTCCAGGATTCCCCCATTTACGACCGGCTCATCGCGGAGCGCGGCGACATCCCCACCCAGGTGCGCAGGGAGGCCGAACGCGTCAGCAGGGAAGTCGAGTTCGCCATGCAGCCCCTGCTGCAGTCCGGCGGCCACGCACCCCCTCCCGGACGCCCCGCACCCCCCGCCCCGACCTGGCAGCGCAGCGCCCTGCCGCCCGGGCCGCAGTCGCGCTGAGCCCCGGACGGCCCGGACGGCCCGGACGGACCTGTCAGGGTACCTTCGCGCTCGCCCCGTTGACGTGCGGCTGCTCCCCGGTGGCCGGCCGCGCGAGCCACTCGGCGATGCTGCGGGCGATCGGCTGGCCCGTGTCCACCTCGATGAACCCGAACTGCCCCGACTGGTTGCACTCCAGGAACCACCACGTCCCGTCGGCGTCCTCGACGAAGTCGAAGGCACCGTAGGCGAGTTCAGCCTCCCGCAGATAGGCAAGGACGCCCTCGGCGACGCGCGGCGCGACCTCGACGGGACACCACGGCGCGTCGGACGTGGCGAAGCGGACGTCCACTTCGGCCTCGGCACCGGTCGCCTTGCGGGCCGCCAGCAGCTGCTCGCCCACCGCCGTGAGGCGGATGTCGGCACGCTTGGCCACGCGCCGCTGCAGCAGGGTCGGTCCGAACGCGACGGCGGAGAAGTCCGCGTCCGGCCCCACCCTGCTGGTCGGCACAGCGCGGGGCGGATCCTGCGGATGCGCGCCGGACACCGGCTTGACCACCAGATCCGGATAGCGCTCGGCGAACTCGCGGGCGGCCTGCGGGAAGGTCGTGATCAACGTGGCCGGGACGGGCAGACCGCAGCGCTGGGCCAGCCGCAGCTGCCAGGGCTTGTAGCGAGCCCGGCGTGCCGCGTCGGGGTGGTTCATCCAGCGCACGTCACACCCGCGCAGCATGCCGTACAGCGCCTGCTCCGCCTCCTGAGTCAGCCAGGCGGAGGGCGCCGCCGCCCGCGCCGCCGCGGCCCCCGGCCTGCGCATCCAGATCGACCGCAGGCCGTTGACGTTCACCAGGCGTCCCGCGGACGACAGATGGCCACGGAACGAGCCGTGCACATACTCGCCCGACAGCGCGACCCCGTCGGTCACGTCGGCGGGATCGAGCCGGACCACCGGGACGCCGGACGCGTTCAGGTGCACGACCACCATGTCGGCCGTCACGTCCTCTTCGTTGGTCACAATCAAGACCGTCATCGTCGGCGACCTGTGTTCAGTCGTCGAAGTGGGTCTTCGAGCCCGCCGTGGATGTCGTGGTTCCCAACTCCCGCAAGAGCGCGTGATCACAAGCGGCTATTCGCCCGTCACGCAGCACGTTCAACTGCAGACCGGAGTCGTAAGCATACGCAGCGGTGACCTCCAACTCCGCTGCCGGCCGTGCATAGTTGAGCGCGAACGGTTGCATCGTCTCTCCCTCACAGGTGCTGCTCCGATCGAGCTTGGTCACCCAGGGGCGCCCCTCGGCCCGCCGACGCCCTTCGGTTTCCACTTACTTAAACGAATCGAACGAGTGATTGGTTTCCTTACTTTCTGTAATCAACGGCGTCCGGCGGTCCCGCATCGGGAGAACGGCGCAGGGTACGCAGTGCCAGCAAGAGCACGCCGATGTCGTCCAGATACACCGGATCGGGCACCAGATCGGCCGGCAGCACGAAGTACAGGACCGCACCCCAGAACACCCAGCGCGGCCCCGTTGGCAGCCCGGCACGCCGCATCACACGCCGTGTCCGCACGAGCCGCGCCAGAACCCATATGGCCACGGCGAGCACGACGGCCGCGAGGGCCGCGACGACGACGATCACCGCGGTGGTCGACTCCATGGACCCTCCTCCTGCCGGCGGCGCGCACCATGCGCACCTGCCGGTCGGATTCCCCCTTGCGGCCTGTGCATTGCATGGCAGCGCGCACTCGGCCGCACCCCGTCACCCGTCAGGACGGAAGACGCACGGATCGGCCCGGTCACCTGCTCGCGCAGGCGCACGATCCGTCCACCCGCGCGCCGAAGCGAGCCCGCAGGACGCAGTACGCCCTCGCCACGGATCCGGCGCAGCCGGCCTACGCCCTCCGGCGGCCCGGGATCTCCGGCTGCTCCTCGACGGCCGTGCCCTCCTGCGCGTCTCCCGTCCCGGCCGCGGGCCTGCGTGTCCGGGCGGAGCCCTTGAAACGCTCGAAGGTCCGGGTCAGTTGCTGGAGCGGGGACGCCGCCGGGGACGCGAGGGTGTCGGGCCGGTTCCCGGGAGCGGCGTCGGCGGACTCCCGGTAGGCGGTCAGCGCCGCGTGCGCCTGCTCGGCGGCCTCCCGGTACAGGTCGCGGGACTTCGTCATCGCCTCGAGTGCGTCGGCGTACATCGCCACGAGCTTGCGCTCACGATCGAGCTCCTCCTCCAGCGTCAGCAGCCGCCAGTCCTCCCGCAGGGCGGTCAGCGCCTCCTCGGCGCCCTCCGGCAGCGGGCGCGACAGGGCGGCGAACCGCGTCACGGCGTGGATCAGCTCGGCCGGCTCCGTGCCGTCGAGGAAGACGCTGCGTACGGCGAAGTCGTCCGCGTCGTAGCCGGACGGTGCCGGACTTCCGGGCAGCACCACGGCGCCTCCGCGCGGCACCTGCGTGCCGAGGTCCCGCAGGGCCCAGTTCACGACGCGCAGTTGGCTGGGTGCGGCACGGTGCTCGACCAGCCGGTGCCGAAGGCTCGGCGGCAGCATGCCGGCCAGGGGCGTGCGACCGCGCTGATCCGTGGTCATGGCCTCGTGGACGACCACATGGATGCTCCAGCGGTCCCGCGCGCATTCCCGCAGCAGGTGCCGTACCGCCTTGTCGTCCGAAGGCAGGGGGTTGATGTCCGTCAGGCGCAGGTCGCAGATGGGCGTGCGGTCCCAGGTCGCGTCGGGCTCCTGCGGCCAGAACAGGGTGGCCGGCGACGGCCACCGCGGGTCCCACGGCGCCTCCGCCTCCGCGACCAGTGTCCAGTTCTGCCCGGTGCCGGAGTCGTGCTCGACGGTCAGCCGGGCTCGTACCGTCACCGACCCGGCGATCCGCCATCGGGCCTCGAAGATCCATTCCTGGGCGCCCTCGGTCTCGGGCAGCTCCAGAAAGTCGTCGATGACCCGGCTGTCCTTGAGCTGCCTCAGACTGAGCCGGAGCACCTCTTCCGCGGCGGGCCCGAGATGGCGGCCATGGGCCAGCCAGACCGAGGGGGGAGTCGAGGGGCGGGTGCTGGAGGAGCTGGGCATGGGGTCCATCTGTGGGCGGGAGCACGTGCTCGTATCAGTATCGTCGCCGCAGATGCCTGCCCGCCGGGCGGGGTCCGCACACGGGGTGTGCGCCATCCGCACCGGCCGGCGTCCCGCACTCGTGGTCCGCACCGCTTCCGGTCATGACAATGACTCGATGAGCAGGACCCGCCCACCATCCGCATTGGGGCGGGTCCTGCTCGTGACTCGGTGTCCGATCAGTTGTGGTACGTGATGTAGCCGTTGCGGTCCGGGTCGCTCCCGCTCTTGGTGTAGGAGTGCGAGTCGGCCCCGGTCCCCGAGGGCTTGTACAGGTAGATCGAGTCCTTGTCGTTGTTCCACATGAAGTTGCAGTTGTCGCGGTAGACGACGTTCTTCGCGTCGGAGTCGCTGCCGTTGCCGCCCCGGAGCTTCACGTAGTCGCCGGGCTGGAGGTAGTGGTTGGCGGTGAAGGCGAACCGGTTGCCGGCCTTGTCCTTCACGACGTAGCCCTTGAGGTTGACCGTGGTACCGGACGAGTAGTTCTTGATCGTCAGGTACTCCTCGTCGGTGTTGCCGGTCCGGCAGTTGTTCGAGTCGCTGCCGGGCGCGTCGTACTGGATGCCGCGGATCTTCAGCGCGGACGAGTACTCGGTGGCCTGGGCCGGCACGGCGGACAGCGCGGCGAGCGTACCGGCGGCGACGGCGGTTGTGGCGACAATGCGTATACGCATGGAGATATATCCCCCTGTGTGGAGCTTGTGTGAAGATCAGGAGTGTATGCAACGCACGCACACGGTGGGGAGGCTTCACCGAAATCTGAGACGAGGGCGCGTCAGTGGGGGTAGGCGCGCGGTGGCCGCTGTTCGCTGAGGTCGTCGCGGAACTCCGCGATGACCGAGCTGATCTGGCGCATGAGTGCGGTGTTCTCGAGGCGGTCGAGATACAGGTTGCGGCGGGCCAGGGCGGGTGCGTCGACGCAGAAGTACTGGGTCATGAGCGCATTGATGAACAGTTCGCTGTTCCTGGTGCGCTCGGTGAACCGGACATCACCGAAGTCACCGCGTACGGCTGCCGCGACGGAGCTCTGGACGATGCTCGGGCGGTCCGGCGTGGCCCGCTGGGCATGCTCCACCGCGTCGAGGTACAGGTGCCCCTCGCGGCTGTGGCGCGGCAGCGAGAACGTCCCGAGGTAGCCGCCCTCGCGGTCCAGTGCGGCGAGGTTCTCCAGCACCAGGCAGTGGTTGACCCCGTGATAGGAGTCCACGCCGAACCCGAGGCAGGCCACGAGTCGCTCCGGAACCTCGTCGAGGCCGGACACCGCGGCCAGGCTGGCCATGTCCTCCTCCGGCGTGCCCAGCCCGTGCTCGTCGCCGCGCATCAGGATGTCGGTCCCGCCGTCCACCAGCACCACGGCGTCGACGCCGCCCAGGTGCTGCAGAAGCGTGCGATAGGCGGCCCTGAGCGGCTGGACGCCCGTGAGGGGGAACGCGTACACCGTGTCGGGCAGGTCATGCGCGGCGAGCCACCGCGCGAGCGTCCGCTCCGGGAAGTAGTCGCCGCGCGCCGCGGTGTCCGGACGTATCGCCGCGACGTCGTGGTCCACCCACGCGTCGAGTGCGAGCCCGTACAGGTCGGAGAAGGACAGGTTGGCCAGATGGACTTCCTTGCCGGCCGCGCGCAGGGCGAGGGCCGGCGGGAGTCCGGCGTACACGTCGAAACCGCCGCCCGCACCGGCGACGAGCACCCGCCGCGCATCGCGCAGCCGGGTGAAGAAAGGGGGCTCCAGGAGTGAGAACACCGGGGGACGCCAACAGGAACTGATCATCCGGAGCGCGCCGACAAAGGCCGTGAGGGCCGGGGATCGGAACCCCCGGCCCTCACGGTTTCAGCTTCGGCCACTGCGCCTTACGCGCCGCTCTCCCGCAGCATGTCCTCCCGCTCGACGAGCTTCACCCGCTCACGGCCCTGGGGCTCGCCCAGCGCCTTCTCGGCGGCGTCGAGCTTGTACCAGCCGTCCCAGGTGGTGAAGCGGATCTCGCGCTCGGCGAGGAAGGCCTCCACCGCCTCCGGCTCGGGCGAAGCCGGCGTCTGCAGACGGCCGCCCGCGAAGTCGTCCAGCAGGTTGGACACCGTCTCGTTCGCGTCGCCCTTGGTGTGGCCGATCAGGCCCACCGGGCCGCGCCGGATCCACCCGGTGACGTACGTCGACTGCAGGTGCTCGCCGGACTCCTGGATGACCCGGCCGCCCTGGTCCGGGACCGTGCCCGAGTCGATGTCCCAGGGCAGCTTGGGGAGTTTGTCGGAGAGGTAGCCGACCGCGCGGTAGACCGCGGTGACGTCCCAGTCCTTGAACTCGCCGGTGCCCTTGACGTTGCCGGTGCCGTCGAGGGCGGTGCGCTCGGTGCGCAGGCCGACGACCTTGCCGTCCTCGCCGAGGATCTCGGTGGGCGACTCGAAGAAGTGCAGGAACAGTTTGTGCGGCCGGTTGCCCACGTCGCGGATCGCCCAGTTCTCCAGGGTCTTGGCGACCATGTCGGCCTGCTTGTTGCCGCGCCGGGTCTCGATCGAGCCCTCGTCGTAGTCGATGTCCTCGGGGTCGACGATGACCTCGATGTTGGGGGAGTGGTCCAGCTCGCGCAGTTCCATGGGGCTGAACTTCGCCTGCGCCGGGCCGCGGCGGCCGAACACGTGCACTTCCAGGGCCTTGTTGGCCTTGAGGCCCTCGTGGACGTTCGGCGGGATCTCCGTCGGGAGGAGTTCCTCCGCCGTCTTCGCCAGGATGCGGGCCACGTCGAGGGCGACGTTGCCGACGCCGAGGACGGCGACCTTCTCGGCCTGAAGCGGCCAGGTGCGCGGAACGTCCGGGTGGCCGTCGTACCAGGAGACGAAGTCGGCGGCGCCGTACGACCCGTCGAGGTCGACACCCGGTATCGGCAGCGCCCGGTCGGCCGTCGCGCCCGTCGAGAAGATCACGGCGTCGTAGAACGCGCGCAGGTCGTCCAGGCTGATGTCGGTCGGGTAGTCGACGTTGCCGAAGAGGCGGATCTGCGGCTTGTCGAGGACCTGGTGGAGGGCCGTGATGATGCCCTTGATGCGGGGGTGGTCGGGGGCGACGCCGTACCGGATCAGTCCGAACGGCGCCGGCATGCGCTCGAAGAGGTCGATGGACACGCCCGGTTCGGCGGCCACGTCGGACTTGAGCAGGGCGTCGGCGGCGTAGATCCCGGCGGGGCCGGCTCCGACGATTGCTACCCGCAGGGGGCGGGGCATGATCAGGGTCCCTTCGAGCGATGACAAGCGATCTCGTCGGGAAGCCTAAACTAAGGCAAGCCTAAGTCGGTACGCGGGTCCGACCTATGAGCTCATAAATCAATTCTATGGGCTGAAAGGTGTGGGGACGGCACGGGGTTGCCGCACGGTGGGACGCCCGGTGCGGCAACCCCGCGGACGGGTCAGCCGATGTGGTAGCTGTCCCCGTACACCTTCCAGTCGAGGGGCGGGTTCAGGTCGAGGTTGCCCGCGCGCAGGAAGACGCGCTGGGCCGTGTCGACCCGGCTGGTGTCGCTGTGCGCCTCCTCCTGCTTCATGGCCCACACCCGGGCGTCCAGAAAGGCGTGCAGGTAGCTGACCTCGTCACCGCCCTGGGCCGGCGGCCGGGCCCGGTTCAGCGCTCGCCGCCGAATGTTGCGGAAGCTGGTCGGGTCGGTGCCGTCGCCGTGCATGACGATGGCGTCGTAGTACGCGAACTGGCCGAGCACGCGCAGCCCGTCCGTCTTGCCCTGCCGCACGGCCGGACCGAAGTACACGCGGTCGCGTTCACCATCCTGCGCCCGCCGGAACTCCTGGTCCTGCGCGGCGCGGGCCCAGTCACGCGGGAAGTTCGGGTCGAGCCCGTCGTGCGAGTCGGTGCCGTTCACCCGGCGCAGGGCCGGCAGATACGGGGCGAGGACGTTGCCGGGGCGGCGGTCGGCGTACAGCTCGACGAGGTCGAGCATGTCGCCCGTGCCGGAGCAGAAGCCGATGATCCCGGCGGTGTAGCCGCGGCCGTCGCCGATGTCCTCGATGTACTTGTACTGCGCCTTCCAGTCGAGCGAGGAGTTCTCCGCGCTCGACACCAGCTTCATGGCGATCTCCTTCTTCGCCGGGTCGTCCAGTCCCACCGCGGCCGCGGCTGCGCGGGGGGAGTTGAGGAGGGGGGCTGACGCCAGCGATGCGCCGACCAGGGCGAGCAGAGTTCGGCGCGACGTGCGTGCCGGGTGTTTCACGGCGGCTCCAAGTGGACGTGGGGGGTGGGGTGTTGGCCGTGGTGATACTGATAGGAAGGTTTCCTATCAGAAGCGGGGCATGGTGGGCACCTGTCGTGTCGAAGGTTCGTACCTATGTACAAACGGCCGCTGCTAAGGCAGCGGCTGCTCCGCCCAGATCACCTTGCCCGCGGGCAGGTACCGGGTGCCCCAGCGCTCGGCCAGCTGCGCGACGAGGAACAGGCCGCGTCCGCCCTCGTCCGTCATGGTCGCGTAGCGCAGATGCGGAGAGGTGCTGCTGCTGTCGAAGACCTCGCAGATCAGGCTGCGGTCGTGCAGCATCCGCACGCGGATCGGCTCACCGCCGTACCGGATCGCATTGGTGACCAGCTCGCTCAGGATCAGCTCCGTGGTGAACGTCAGCTCCTCCAGGTCCCACGCCTGAAGCGTCCGCGTCACGGCCGAGCGCACCTGACCGACGGCCGCCGGATCGGACGGCACCTCCCATTCGGCGACCAGGTCGGCCCCGAGCGCCCGGGTGCCCGCCACGATCAGCGCGATGTCGTCGCCGGCCCGGGCCGGCCGCCTGGCCTCCAGTACGGCCTGGCAGGTCTCCTCCGGCGACGGGCCGGCCTGGGACAGGGCTTCGCGCAGCAGTTCGAGGCCCTCGTCGATGTCCCTTTCGCGGTCCTCCACCAGACCGTCCGTGTAGAGCACGAGCCGGCTGTCCCGCGCCAGCTCCAGCTCGGCCGTCTCGAACGGCAGCCCGCCCAGGCCCAGCGGCGGACCGGCGGGCACGTCGGGGAAGCCGACGGTGCCGTCCGGCTGGATCAGGGCCGGCGGCGGGTGGCCCGCGCGAGCCATGGTGCACCGCTGGGACACCGGGTCGTAGACCGCGTACAGACAGGTCGCGCCGGTCACCGGTGCGCTGTCGCCCTCCTGGGCCTCGTCCTGGTCGATCCGGGCGACCAGCTCGTCGAGCAGCGCGAGCAGTTCGTCGGGCGGCAGGTCCAGGGCGGAGAAGTTGTGCACGGCCGTACGCAGCCGGCCCATCGTCGCCGCCGCGTGCAGGCCGTGTCCGACGACGTCCCCCACCACCAGCGCGACCCGGGCACCGGACAGCGGCAGCACGTCGAACCAGTCGCCGCCCACGCCGGCCTGCGCCGGCAGATACCGGTAGGCGATGTCCAGGGCGTTCTGCTCGGGCAGACGGCGCGGCAGCAGGCTGCGCTGAAGCGTCACCGCCATGCTGTGCTCGCGTGTGTACCGGCGGGCGTTGTCGATCGACACCGCGGCCCGGGCGACCAGTTCCTCGGCCAGTGCCACCTCGTCGGCGTCGAACGGCTCGGCCTTCTGCGACCGCCAGAAGCTCACCACGCCCAGCACCAGGGACCCCGCCCGCAGCGGCACCGCGATCAGCGAGTGGATGCCGAACTCCACCACCTGCGCCGAGCGCTCCAGGTCCTGGGCACGCCAGCCCGGCGCCTCGTCCAGCCGCGGCTCGATGACGGCCTGCCCGTCCTTCAGCGCGCGGGCCTGCGGCGAGGAGTCGACGAACCTCAGCTGCTCACCCACCGGGTACAGCGGCGCGTCCTTGCGTATGCCGCTGCTCGCCGTGCGGCGCAGCCGGGTCGCCGCCTCCGGCTGACCGCCGCCCAGCACGGCCTCGTACAGGTCGACGGTGGCGAAGTCCGCGAAGCGGGGCACCGCAAGCTCCGCCAGTTCTTCGGCGGTACGGGTGACGTCCAGGCTGGTGCCGATGCCCACACCGGCGTCGTACAGCATGTTCAGGCGCTCGCGGGCCTCCTCGGCCCGGCCGGACAGGGCCCGCAGTTCGGTCGAGTCGCGCAGGGTGGCGACGCTGCCGGACGGTCGGCCCCTCAGGGTGGTGGGGCGCTGGTTGACCGCCAGCAGCCGGTCCTTGACCAGGTGCACCTCGTCCGTGGCCATGCGGCCGGAGTCCAGCAGTTCGGCGGTGTCGGGGGAGAGGCCGAGGTGCAGCACCCGGTGTCCCTCGGCGTCGGCGGGCAGGTCGAGCAGGCGGTGCGCCTCGTCGTTGGCGAGCAGCAGCCGGCCCTCGGTGCCGACGATGATCACGCCCTCCCGCACGGCGTGCAGGACGGCGTCGTGGTGCTCGTACATCCGGGTCATCTCGTCCGGCCCGAGGCCGTGTGTCTGCCGCAGCAGCCGCCGGCTGACCAGCGCGGTGCCCGCCGTCGACAGGGCGAGCGCCACCGCTGCCGCCGTCAGCACCAGCGGCAGCTGCCGGTCCGCGGTTCCGCCCACGGTCGCCTTCGTGACCCCGGCCGAGACCAGCCCGACGACCTGCCCGTCGGGTGCCTTGATGGGCACCACGGCCTGCACCAGCGGTCCGATGGTGCCCGTGATCTCCTCGGTCACGACCCGCCCGGCCTGCGCCGGTGCGATGTTCCCGACGAACTGCTTGCCGATCCGGTCCGGCTTGGGGTGGGTGTAGCGGATGCCGTCGGTGTTCATCACGACGATGAAGTCCACGTCCGTCGCCTCGCGCGCCGCCTCGGCACGGGGTTGCAGCACGGCGGACGGATCCGGGCTGTTCAGCGCCTCCCGGGTGCCGGGCGCGTTGGCGAACGCCTCCGCGACGGCCACCGAGCGGTTGCGGGCCTCCTGCGTGGTGTCGTACCGCACCTGCAGCACCAGCGCCACCACGGCGGCGACGACGAGCAGCAGCACGATCACGACCTGAAGCAGGAACACCTGCCCGGCGACACTGCGACCGCCGACCGCCGACCGCAGCGCAGAGAACCACCCCGTGCGCCGCCCGTGAGCGGGTTCGTCGCTCGGGACCCCTGGCTCGGGCGCTTCAGAGAAGCGGTCGCGCGCACCGCGTGTGCGCAGACCGCTGGGACGAGGGGCCGACCGGGCCCCGGATCGACCCAATAGTCGGACCATGTGCCCATGTCTACACTGCCGGGCCCCGGGAGGCGAGAGACGTCACGGACCGTGACACGACCAGGCACCTCTCATCGACCACGGCCACGGGCGTGGTGCCCGGATTGGGGCAACTCCCGCCCCCGCAACAGGGTTACGACGCCGAGGGGCCGTACGGCGCCCACGGCGCCCGGCCCTCAGCTCGGGCGCGGCGGTGTGGTGCGGCGGGTGGCGAGTAGCAGTGCGATGTCGTCGGGGCGGTCCGCCATGTGCCGGGCCGTCGCGGTGAGGCGGTCCGCCACGCCCGCCAGCGAGCGCCCGCCCGGCCGGGCGCCGGGAGCACCGGCCTTGGCCAGCGCCACCCGCAGCGCGCTGATGCCGTCGTCGATGTCCATTCCGGGCCGCTCGACCAACCCGTCGGTGTACAGCGCGAGCACGGCACCCGGCTCCATCCGCAGTTCCGCCACCGGATACGTGGCCTGCGGATCCACGCCGAGCACGACCCCGCCGGGCAGGTCGACGACATGGGTACGGCCGTCCGGGCGGCGCAGCAGCGGCCGCGGATGCCCGGCCACGGCAGCCTGGGCGAGGCCGGTCCTGGGGTCGAGCCGGATGTAGCAACAGCTCGCGAACAGGCCGGCGTCGAGGTCGATGAGCAGGTGGTTGGTGCCGCTCATGACCTCGTCGGGCGGCCGGTCGCCGAGCGCGAAGGCGCGCACGGCGCTGCGCAGCTGGCCCATCGTGGCCGCCGCCTGCACGCCGTGCCCCTGCACATCGCCGATGACCAGGGCCAGACCGTCCCCGGCGGCGACGACGTCGTACCAGTCACCGCCCACCTCCATGCCCTGGGTGCCGGGCAGATAGCGTCCGGCGGTCTCCATCAGCGGGTGCTGCGACAGCCGCCGGGGGAGCAGGGCCTGCTGCAGCCCACGGGCGAGGGCGGCCTCGTTCTCGTAGCGCTGCGCCTTCTCCATGGCGTGGGCGATCAGTCCGGCCATGGCGGTGAGCACCGTGCGTTCCTCGGTGCTGAAGCTGCGCGGCCGGTCGAAGCCGAGGATGCAGGACCCGACGGGACGCCCGGAGGCGATCAGCGGCAGGAAGGCACGGGCCCCCTCCGTCGCGTCCAGCGCGATGCCCGGATAGGCGTCGGAGAGATCCTGCATCGAGTCGAAGAACAGCGGGCGCCCGCTGGTCAGCGTCTCGACCCCGGGCAGCCGCTCGTCGAGCCCGACACCGTCGAACGGGGCGAGGAACCCCTTGGGGAAGCCCGTCTCCCAGGCGAGATACAGATGCCGCTCCTGCAGCAGGTAGATGGCGAGCCGTCGGCCGCCGAACGCGGGCAGCAGCTCCCGCATCACCACCGCCGACACCTGACGTGCGGTGACCGCTTCGGTCAGCGCGATGGCGAGCACGATCGGGCGGTACAGCGGGGCGAGCGAGGGCGCACCGGTCGTCGCCGGGGTGCCGTGCGCCTCCGGGACCCCGGACGGGCTGTCCGCGACCCGGTGCCCCAGACGGATCGTGCAGGTCAGAATGTCCGGGCCGGGATAGACGGACAGGGCGAGCCAGTCACCGGCCATCGACTGGGTGGCGCGCTCACGCCCGTGGGCGGACGGTCTTCGGACGTGGAAGTGCACCGGATCCGGGGACAGCAGCGCGCCGCGCAGATGGTCCTCGAGAGTGGGCTGGTTGAGCCACGGCACGCCCTCCCACAGAGCCCGGCCCAGCAGCTCGGTGCGGGGTCGGCGCAGCAGCCGCGCCGCGTGCGGATTCGCGTAGACGACCGTCCCCAGCCGGTCCAGGCACAGCACGCCGTCCGGCAGCAGATCGGCCGCCGCGTCGGCCACCGCGCCCGGCCCCGGGTCGACCACCACGCCCCGTACGTTCGTCGAACGGGAGCGTGCGGAGTCGTCGTACGGCCCCCAGACCTCGACCAGGCGCAGTGCCCCGTCCGCCGAGCGCACGTACAGCGGCAGCGCGGGTGGCCGGCCACCGGCTGCCTCCCGCAGCGCCGCCAGGATCCGCACCGCGTCAGCCGGAGCGACCGCGTCCGCGAACGCCTCTGCGGTGCTGTGGGCCTCCGCCTCAGCCATGCCGAGTACGACGTTCAGGCGCTCGTCCGCCGCCAGGACGCCCGTCACCGGATCCCAGGTGAACCGCCCGAGCTGCCCGGACGGAGGGCGGCCGGCCGGCGGCCGCAGACACAGGGGACCGCCCTCCCAGGACACCGCCGAGGCGTCCTGGTCCGCCAGCTTCTCCAGTGCCACCCCCAGCTCCTCGGCCAGGCGCGTGACGCGCTCGCGCACGGGCAGCAATTCGGTGCCGTCCGACGCCGCCGGCAGCAGCACGGTCAGCACACCGAAGACGCTCGACGAACCCGCGACGGGAACGTGCACGGACCCGAACGGGAACGGCAACCCGGCCGCGAACTGGGGATAGCGGCGCATCGTCTCCGTCGCGTTGGGCAGCGCCACCTCGACGCCGAGCCGATAGGCATCCGCGACGGGGAACGGCCGGTCCACATGCACCCGCCACCACGGCCGGAACAACGGCCCCGGCAGCCCTTCCAGCACCGCCAGACGCAGCAGTCCGGGAGTGCTGCAGCGCAGGTAGACCCCACCGGCGTGGCCACCGGCCGCGCTGATCGCCTCCGCCGAGGCATCGATCAGCAGCGCCGCCAGCCTGCCCGGCGCCCGCTCTGCGCCCTCGGCGCTCCCAGTCATCGGCCCTACCTCGTCCGTACGCCGTCACGCGCGCGACACAGCAAGAATGCGCCACGAGGCCCTCCGCCCGCACCTGGGCGGCACGAACCGACTCACCCGGTCGCGGCACCGGGCTCGTCACCGCACCACCGTGCCGGGTACCCACGGCGACGCGGACCGATGCCGGCATCCGAGATGGCAGGGCAGAAGCCCGCAACCGGGCAGGGGCTGCCCCCGTTGTCGGTGCGAGAGCCGGTGCTCTCGGGAAGACTCGGGAACAGACCGGCGGGGCGCACAGGCAGGAGACAGAGCCATGGAGTACTACGACCTCGGCACCTACACCCGCTCCGTGACCACCCCTTCCGAGCAGGCCCAACTCTGGTTCGACCGCGGGCTGATGTGGACGTACGCCTTTCACCACGAGGAGGCCGTCGCCTGCTTCCAGGCGGCCGCCGAAGCCGACCCCGACTGCGCGATGGCCCACTGGGGCATCGCCTACGCGCTCGGCCCGAACTACAACAAGCCGTGGGAGTTCTTCGACGACGAGGACCTGGTGCGCACCGTCGACCGCACCCACGCCGCCGTGGAGAGGGCCCACGAGAAGGCGGCAGCCGCCACCCCCGTCGAGCAGGCCCTGATCGGCGCACTGCGCGCCCGCTACCCGCAGGCGAAGGCCGTCGACGACTGCTCGGTCTGGAACGCCCCCTACGCCGACAGCATGCGCGCGGTCTACGAGCTGGCCCCCGACGACCTGGACGTGGCCACTCTGTACGCCGACGCGCTGATGAACCTCACTCCCTGGCAGCTGTGGGACCTCCGGACCGGCGAGCCGGCCGAATGCGCGCGCACGGTGGAGGCCAGGGCCGTCCTCGAACGTGCCCTCGCCACCGACGCGGGACGCGACCACCCAGGCCTGGTCCACCTCTACATCCACCTGATGGAGATGTCCCCGACCCCCGAAGCCGCCCTGTCGATCGCGGACCGGCTGCGCGGGCTGGTGCCCGACGCCGGGCACCTGCATCACATGCCGTCGCACCTGGAGGTGCTCTGCGGCGACTACCGGCGGGTGGTCTCGGACAACACGACGGCGATCGCGGTCGACGAGAAGTACCACGCCCGGGCCGGGGCGATGAACTTCTACACCCTGTACCGCTCGCACAACTACCACTTCAAGATCTACGGCGCGATGTTCCTCGGCCAGTCACAGGTCGCTCTCAGGACCGCCGCGGAGCTCGAGGCGTCCATCCCCGAGGACCTGCTGCGAGTGCCGAGCCCACCCATGGCCGACTGGCTCGAGGCCTTCCTCGGCATGCGGTTCCACGCTTTGATCCGCTTCGGCCGCTGGCACGACATCCTCGCCCTGCCGATGCCCGCCGACTCCGAGCTGTACTGCGTGACGACCGCGATGCTCCACTACGCCCGCGGCGTCGCCCTGTCCTCGACCCACCGCGTCGCGGAGGCGGAGACGGAACGCCGGCTCTTCGACGAGGCCGTCGCCCGGGTCCCCGAGACCCGCATGCTCTTCAACAACACCTGCGCCGACATCCTCGCGATCGCCGCGGCGATGCTCGACGGCGAACTGGAGTACCGCAAGGGCAACCACGACGCCGCCTTCGCCGCGCTGGAACGCTCCATCGAACTGGACGACAACCTCCCCTACGACGAACCGTGGGGCTGGATGCAGCCCACCCGGCACGCCTACGGCGCCCTTCTCCTCGAACAGGGCCGCGTCGAGGAAGCGGAAGCGGTCTACCGGGCCGACCTCGGCCTCGACGGCACGCTCCCGCGCGCCCTTCAGCACCCCAACAACGTCTGGTCCCTGCACGGCCTGCACGAGTGCCTCACGCGCCTGGGCCGGACCGGGGAGGCACAGATGGTGGCCAAGCAGCTGCGTCTCGCCGCCGCGCTGGCGGACGTCCCGGTCGAGGCCTCCTGCTTCTGCCGTCTCGACGCGATCACCGCAGGCAGCACCGAGGGTGCCTGCTGCGCCGACTGACGCCGGACTACGGGGTCCGGTCACCCGCAGGTGCGTCGGGCAGGGGCTGTTCGAACCAGACCACCTTGCCCGTGCTCACCCTCGTCGCGCCCCAGCGCCGGGCCAGCTGGTCCACCAGGAACAGGCCTCTGCCGCCCTCGTCGCTCAGCCGGGCGTGCCGCATCCTCGGCACGATCGGCGAGTCGTCGCCCACTTCGCAGCGCAGCACGTCCGTGCACAGCAGCCGAAGGGTGATCGGCCGGGATGCGAAGCGCACGGCGTTCGCCACCACCTCGCTGACCATCAGCTCGGTCGTCTCCACCAGGGACTCCAGTCCCCAGTGGCCCAGCGTCCGGCGGGTCAGCCGACGGGCCTGGCCCGCGGTCTGCGGACGGGGCGCCATGTACCAGTACGCGACGGTCTCCGGCAGGATGCCCTCGAAGCGGGCGGCGAGCAGCGCGATGTCGTCGTCCCGGCCGCCCGCCCCCAGCGCGCCGAGTGCTTCGTCGCACAGCTTCTCCAGCGCCGGCGGCACGGACCCGGCCGAGGCCGCGCGCAACCGTGCGCGCAGCGCCTCCACGCCGGTCAGCACGTCCGAGTCGCGGGACTCGACCAGGCCGTCGGTGTAGAGCAGCAGGGTCGCCCCGGCCGGTGCGTGCGTCTCGACGGACTCGAATCCGCCGCTGCCGACGCCGATCGGCGCCCCGGGCGGGACCTGGAGAACCTCGGCTCTGCCGTCGGGATGGAGCAGCACCGGCGGCAGATGGCCGGCGTTGGACACCAGCAGCCGTTGCTGCACGGGGTCGTACATGGCGTACAGGCAGGTCGCCGTGTGCTCGCTGCCCAGCCGGCCCGCCTGCTCGTCGAGGTGGTGCAGGACCTCGTCCGGAGGCAGATCGAGCCCCGCCAGGGTCTGCACGCTGGTGCGCAGCTGGCCCATGATCGCGGCCGAGGTCATGGAATGGCCCATCACGTCGCCGATGACCAGGGCGACCCGGTTGCCGGGCAGCGGGATCGCGTCGTACCAGTCGCCGCCGACCTGCGCGGTCCGCGAGGACGGCAGATAGCGGCTGGCGAGCCGGACCCCGGGCGGATCCGGCAGCGACGGCGGGAGCATCGTGCGCTGCAACGTGTCCGCGATGGCAGCCTCACGCTCGTACAGCATCGCCTTCTCCAGGCCGAGAGCGGTGTGTGTGGCGAGCTGGGAGGCGACGATCAGGTCGTCATCGGTGAACTCGGGGCGGCCTGGGCCGCGGATGAGGACGACGCTGCCCAGGACGTGGCTGCGGCCGTGCAGGGGGGCGATGATCAGCCGGCGCCCGGGCGGCACCGCCGGGGCAGCGCCCGCCGTCCCCAGCAGCTCGGCCGCCGCGGAGGTGACGCCCGGGGCGTTCCCGAACACCGGTCGCCCGTCCTGCAGCAGTTTGCCGAGCAGGCGGTCGGCGGCCGGGTTCACGACCTCTGCCCCCGGCCCCGGATCCCGGGGTGACGCGCGGTCCGCGCCGTGCAGCCGCAGGACGCCGGGGACGGCGCCCGTCTCGTCGCCGACCGGCAGCGGGGCGTACAGGTGGACGAAAGCGGTGTCGGCGAAGGCCGGTACGGCCGCGTGGCACAGTTCGTGCAGGGTCTCGTCGAGGTTCATGCCCCGCGCGATCCGGCGGGTCGCCGCGTCGAGGTACCGCAGCCTGTCGGTGTGCGGCTCGGCGTCGTCCGGGCCGCCGGCGAGGTGGGTGCCGGGGTGAGCCCGGGTGGCCGGCGGCGCGGGATCTCCACCTCCGAGCTGCTTCGTCATGCCTGTCCTTCCGGCCGTGCGGCCAGCGCCGGGGCGGGCGGGTCAGAGGTCGTCAGGAGTGCCGTACGCACCGCAGGAAGATCTGTACCTCGGGCTGGATGTCGGCGACCGCCGGAGCGTAGGTGTACGAGGACTCGCCGACGATCTCGAAGCCCGCCGTCTCGACGACCTCGCGCAGTTCGTCCCGCAGATAGCCGGAGACGCGGATGCTGCTGCCGATGAACGGGATCGCGAAGTCGTCCACGTCTGCCTCCACCATGGACAGCGCGAATAGTCCCCCCGGAACCAGCAGGTGGCGCACGGTCCGCAGGGCGAGGGGGATCTCGGCGCGCGGCAGCATGAGGAGCGCGAAGAAGGCGGTCAGCGCGTCGAAGCGGCCGAGGTGCAGCGAGCCCGAGGACCGCAGGTCCGCGATGTCCGCCCGATGGAACTCGCAGCCGGGCACATGGTCACGGGCCAGCTCGACCATCCGCTCCGACAGGTCCACCCCGACGACGTCGAGGCCCCCCTCCGCCAGCTGGCGTGCGGTCGGGAGCCCGGTGCCGCACCCGAGGTCCAGTACCCGGGATCCGGGCGGCAGCGACCCGATGAGCCACTCGGCAGCCGCGACCTGCCCTTCCTTGTGGGGGAAGGCCTCGTCATAGCGCTCGCCGATGGCATCGAAGGCCTCGGCCTGACCGGTGCGGTCGAGCCGTAGGGTCCCGTAGTCGAGCTCATCGGCGGGGTTGCTCACAAGGGTTCTCCTTGCAGGCATTATGGGCTATTTCTCCGAATTCCTATAGGTGGGGACGTTGTGCGGTCGGGGGGGGGGGGGGGGGGGGGGGGGGGCGCCCCCCCCCCCCCCCCCCCCCCCCCCGGCGCCGCGCCGCCCCCCCCCCCCCCCCCCCCCCCCCCCACC
>NZ_JBIBBC010000023.1:0-115164 GCF_042900345.1 Streptomyces sp. NPDC012935 | reverse complement strand
CCGGCCCCGGTCTCGCGTCCGGCCTGGCGTCCCGGCCCCGGTCTCGCGTCCGGCCCGGCCCCGCCAGCGCCGCGCTGGCGTCCCGGCCCCGGTCTCGCGTCCGGCCTGGCGTCCCGGCCCCGGTCTCGCGTCCGGCCCGGCCCCGCCAGCGCCGCGCTGGCGTCCCGGCCCCGGTCTCGCGTCCGGCCTGGCGTCCCGGCCCCGGTCTCGCGTCCGGCCCGGCCCCGCCAGCGCCGCGCTGGCGTCCCGGCCCCGGTCTGGCGTCCGGCCCCGCCAGCTTCGCGTCACGGTTCAGTCGTCTCTGATTCCAGCCTCTCCCGCGTAGCCAGGTCATACACCCCGTACTCGTCCGGCTGGACGCCCCGGGCCCACTGGTAGCGGATGACCGCGTCCTCGACGGCCTCGTTGTAGTTGCCCCTGGCCTCCCGCGTGTAGAGGCCGAGTTGGGTCAGGCGGAGTTCGAGTTCCGTGACCTCGGGGCCCCGGTCGCCGCGCTGGAGGGTGGCAGGCCCGGGGTCCCGCGCGGCGGCGGAGTCCTCCTGGGAGCCGGCGGCCTCGGTGGTGGACGGGGCGTTCGTCGGTTCCGGGGGTGCCGACGCGGACGGGGACGCGCTCGCCCTCGACGGCGAGGGGGAAGCGGACGCGCTCTGCGTGGGCGTCGGCGACGCCGGCGGCGCTGCCGACTGCGTCGATGGCACCGTGGGGGACGGCGTCTCCCGGGCCTCGCTCGTGGCCGGCGCCGGCACGCTCGCCCGTACGTCGTCCGGCAGCGCCGTGTCCCGTACCGGCGCCTCGTACGTGAACATGCCGCTCGCCAGGCCCGCCGCCGTGAAGACGGCCACGAGCGCTCCGCCGGCCCCGAGCAGGACCGTGCGCGTACGACGGCGACGGGTGGTGGCCGTGCCGGGATCGTCGGCCGGATCGGACCGGTCGGACACCCCGTCCGGTTCGAACAGGCTCAGGTCCTGCGCGCTCGGTGTCGTGGCCGGAGGTGCCAAGGGGGTGGGCGGCGATACCGGCACCGCCCGCAGCGGCATCGTCTCGCCGACCGCTTCGCCGGTACCCTCCAACTCCACGTATGGCCGTATCCGCAGCGGATCGAAGTCCTCCGCCGCGGCCGCCTCCGCCGTACGGGCGTCTCGCAGGGCTTCGGACACGCGCAGGCCGCAGCCGCAGGACGGGGTGTTGTCGGCCCCTCTTGGCGTACCGCACTCCGGGCAAAGGTGACCGTTCTGGCCTATCGGGCCGTCCTGGCTGTCCGGACCCTTCGCGCCCGTCGGCTCAGTCACGTGTTCGTCCCTCCCCTCGCGAACTCCCCAGATTATGCAGACGTTCCTCACGTCGTCTCCCCAAGCCCCCGGAAGGACTGCTTCCAAAGGGGCTCAACAGGCCATAACTGATCAAACCGATCACGATGGGAGGTGCATGGGAGGTGTAACGAGACGCTCGGGAGGTCTTCATGGCCGAGGACGCGCACGGTATGACGGGAAATGTGCGTGACGCGCAGCCCCCGCAACGGCGAGCCGACGCGCACGAGAACGTGCCCGGCAACGTCCTCGTCTCTATCGGCGCGCTGCTCCTCGGCATGCTGCTCGCCGCACTCGACCAGACCATCGTGTCGACCGCCCTGCCCACCATCGTCAGCGACCTCGGCGGCCTGGAGCATCTGTCCTGGGTCGTGACCGCGTATCTGCTGGCGTCCACGGCCGCGACTCCGCTCTGGGGCAAACTCGGTGACCAGTACGGGCGCAAGCGGCTGTTCCAGGTCGCGATCGTGATCTTCCTCGTCGGCTCCGCGCTGTGCGGCATGGCGCAGGACATGGCCCAGCTCATCGCCTTTCGCGCCATTCAGGGTGTCGGCGGCGGCGGGCTCATGGTGCTGTCCATGGCGATCGTCGGCGACATCGTCCCGCCGCGGGAGCGTGGGCGGTATCAGGGGCTGTTCGGGGGCGTGTTCGGGGCGACGAGTGTGCTCGGGCCGTTGCTCGGTGGGGTGTTCACGGAGCATCTGAGCTGGCGGTGGGTGTTCTACATCAACCTTCCCATCGGGGTCGTCGCCCTTGCCGTCATCGCTGTCGTGCTGCGCACTCCGCGTAAGTCGACGCGGCATGTCATCGACTATCTGGGCACTTTCCTCATCGCCTCCGTCGCCACCTGTCTCGTGCTGGTGGCCTCCCTCGGGGGGACCACATGGGCATGGGGGTCGGTTCAGATCGTCGGGCTGGCTTTGCTCGGAGTGGTGCTCGCCTTCGCGTTCGTCGCCGTGGAGCGGCAGGCTGCCGAACCTGTGCTGCCGCTGAAGCTGTTCCGCGTGCGGACGTTCTCGCTCTCCGCGGTCATCAGCTTCATCGTCGGCTTCGCCATGTTCGGCGCGATGACCTACCTGCCGACGTTTCTCCAGGTCGTACAGGGAGTCAGCCCGACCACGTCCGGGGTGCACATGCTGCCGATGGTGGCCGGCATGCTGCTGGCGTCGACCGGTTCCGGGCAGATCGTCAGCCGTACCGGACGCTGGAAGGTGTTCCCGATCGCGGGAACGGGCGTCACCACGCTGGGGCTGCTGCTGCTTCACCAGTTGGACAGGGACAGCTCCACCTGGGAGATGAGCGTCTACTTCTTCGTCTTCGGGCTGGGCCTCGGGCTCGTCATGCAGGTGCTGGTGCTGATCGTGCAGAACGCCGTGTCGTACGAGGATCTCGGCGTGGCCACTTCCGGGGCGACGTTCTTCCGGTCCATCGGGGCGTCGTTCGGTGTGGCCATCTTCGGGACGATCTTCGCCGGCCGCCTCGATGACAAGCTCGTCGAGGCGTTTCGGGGAGTGTCGCTTCCCCCCGGGGTCTCACTGGACGGGCTTGAGGCGGATCCGCGGGGTATCGGGGAACTGCCGGCGGGGCTGCGGCCGGCTGCGCTGGACGCCTACGCGTCCTCGATCACCGACGTGTTTCTGTACGCGGCGCCGGTCGCTCTGGTGGGGTTCGTGCTCGCCTGGTTCCTGCGGGAGGACAAGCTGCGGGGGTCCGTGACCGCGCCCGACGTCACCGAGACGCTGGCCAGCAATCCCGTCGAGCGGTCGTCCTACGACGAGGTGTGCCGGGCGTTGTCGGTGCTCGGTACCCGGGAGGGGCGGCGGGAGGTGTATCGGGACATCACCGAGCGGGCGGGCTACGACCTGTTGCCCGCGGCCAGTTGGCTGTTGTTGCGGATCAAGAGGTACGGGTGGGTGGAGCCGGGGGTGCTGTCGGAGCGGAGTTCTGTGCCGCTGTCCGTGATTCTCGATGCCGCTCGGGAGGTGGAGGGGCGGCGGCTGGCTGTTCGGGAGGGGCTCGATCTGGTGCTGACGGACCGGGGGCGGGAGGTCGCCGAGCGGTTGGCGCTCGTTCGGGAGGAGTCGTTGGCCGAGTTGTTGGGGGACTGGTGGGGGCCGGATCGGCCTACTGATCTGGTGCAGCTGGTCAAGGAGTTGAATGCGGAGTTGTGTGGGTCTGATCGGGAGCAGCCGCGGGATTCTTGAGCGCCGGGTGCCTGCGGCGGCCCCTCGCTGTCCGGTGGGGGTGCGCGTAGCGCCTGCGGGTGGGTTGTGGGTCGGGGACGTGCCGGGGGGTGTCCGTCCCCGGTCGGGCGGTTGCTGTCTCTTGAGGGGTGCTGGTTCTTGACGCCCGCCGCTGCGGGGCGGACATTCCCCGGTACGTCCCCTTGCCGCCGTGCGTGGCTGCGGCGCCGCGGGGTACGCCGACCTAGTCGAGGGGCTTCGTGAACCAGTGCTCGGCGTAGACGCCGTCGTTGTGTGGGGGTGTTTCCTCGTAGCCCAGAGCTGTGTACAGGGCGCGTGCCTCTGTCAGGTCGTGGCGGGTGTCGAGGATCATGCGGGTTGCGTGGAGCGTGCGGGCTGTGGCCTCGGCTGAGAGGACCAGGAGTTTGCCGCCGCCCTTGCCTCGCATCCTCGGGTCTACGAACACCCTGGTGAGTTCGGCTGTGTTCGGGTTCTGGAGTCTGATGCCGACTGATCCGGCCGGCTCGCCCTCGTAGCGGGCCACCAGCAACTGGCCTCCGGGAAGGGTGAGTTCGGTGGTCGGGGGGTTGGCGAGCTCGCGGGACAATTCGGACGGGTCGGTGGGGTGGCCCTTGTGGAGTAGGTAGTAGCGGTCGCTGACCTCGGTGTAGTACGCCCGCCAGAGGGCCTTGGCCATGGGGGAGTCGGGGGATTCCGGGGCTACGGTCCAGGTCATGGCCGCAATTGTCGGCGAGGGGACCGGCGGGCTCGCAACTGAGTTTGTGGGCGGCCGGTTCGACGGCCGTTTGGGGAGCGTTCTGGGGGCAACCCGGCACACATGTCCACAGGTGTGATCATTCTGATCGTGATAGCGGTGGTCGTCGTCGTGCTCGGCGCGGCCGTCCTGGCCCTGCGTACTCGGGGTGCGCAGGGCGGTCGGGGTCTGAAGCGGCGCTTCGGGCCTGAATACGAGCGGGCCGTTGCCCGGCACGACGGAGACGTCAACGCTGCCGAGCGTGAGCTGGCTCAGTTGGTGGAGCGGCACGGCGGGCTGCGGGAGCGGCCGTTGGAGCCGACCGAGGTCGAGCGGTTCGAGGCGCGCTGGGCCGCCGCCCAGGAGCACTTCGTCGAGTCGCCCAAGGAGGCCGTCGCCGAGGCGGACCGGCTGCTCGCGGAGCTGGCGCAGGCACGCGGGTTCCCGGACGGCGCGCAGTACGAGGAGCAGCTCGCCGCACTGGCCGTACACCACGCGGACCATGTGCAGGGCTACCGGCACGTGCACCACGTCTCTCACGCGCACGTGGGTGGCGAACGGGAAGGCGGGGGTGCGGGTACGGAGGAGATGCGCGAGGCCATGATCGAGGCCCGGGCCCTGTTCGAGGACCTGACGGGGCCGGTCGGGCGGCGGGCTTCGCACGAGTCCCGCAGGGACGCCGAAGGGCAGGCACCCGCCCGCAGCAACGGCCACCGCGGGCATCTGCCGTGGACGTTCACCCGTCACGCGAAGGGGAGTTGAGTGACATGACGGACGCCACGACCGGCATGGGCGCCGGCAAGGTGACGGATCACGACCTCGCGAAGAGCGCGCCCCCGGTCGCTCCCACCGGTGGGAGCGAGCGGCGTGGCAGTGAGGCGCGTGCGGCGGCCCCTGCGAAGAGCGGGCGTGAGGTCGCGCGGCTCTTCCCGCACGACGAGTCCGACAAGTTCGAGCTCAAGCTCCAGCACGCGGTCTCCGGATTCGTCGACGGCCCCCGGGGCGCCGTGGAGGAGGCCGACCGCGTCCTGGAGGAGCTCGCCGCCCGCTTCACCGAGGCGGTGACTCAGCGCCGGCGTACCCTGCGCGGGGCCTGGCAGACGACCGGTCCCGCGGCCGAGGGCAAGGGCGCGTCCTCCACCGACACCGAGCAGCTCAGGCTCGCGCTGCGCGACTATCGAGAGCTGGCGGAACGGCTCCTACGCATCTGACGCAACACCCGACTCGCCCGCCGCCCGGCGTCTCTCCCGCCACTGCCGTACGACCTCTTCGACGTCGTACGGCTTTCGGCCCAGGGGAGGGCCGGGCGGCGGCTTCAGCAGCATGTCGCGGATCTTGACGTTGACGTCCGTGATGATCTTCCGGACCGTCCGTTCCGTGGGAGCCGCGTACGCCGCGGTCAGGGCGTCCTCCGCCTCCTTGCGCAGGGCCAGGGCCGGGGGCAGGACCGACAGGCCCTCGCGGGCCATCTTGCGTTTGACCCACCACAGTTCGTCGTACGGCGCTTCCAGGTCGGTCGGCAGCGGTTTGCCGGTGCCGGGCAGTCTGTCGAAGTCGCCGCGGGACTGTGCGTCGTGGATCTGCTTGTCGACCCAGGACTCGAACGGGACGCCCGGGGGCTTTCGCTCGGTCATGAGTTCATTGTGCCGGACGCGGCAGTGCCGGGCGATTTATCATGCGGGCGCGGTGGCCAAACGGCCGCTGTTCAAGGATGTTTCAGAAGGAGCGCACGTGCTCGAACTCACCATGGCCGCCGTGTCCGCGGCGGACGAGGGTGCCACGGCCGGCATGCTCATGGCCGACGCGCCCAGCGAGCCGGGCGCCGTGCTGCGGGTGGGCCGCGACAAGTCGGTGTGCCGGCTGGTGACGCCGGACGAGTGGCTGTTCGTCTCGCGGGTGCACCTGGAGTTCCTGTGCGGGCCCGACGGCAGCTGGCAGGTGACCTGGCTGCGCGGCTCGCAGCCCGACCCGTCCTCCGAGGTGCGGCTGACCGTGGGGCAGTACGCCCAGCCGATCGGCTACGGCGGGACCGTGCCGCTGCCCAGGGGCGGCAGCGGCGAGATCATCATCCACGACCGCACCGAGCCGCGCAGCGTCAACGTGGGCTTCTATCACGAGGCTTGAGCCAGGCCTCAGGCGAGGACGCGCGCCAGCGCGAAGCCGTCGTAGCCCTTGCTGCCCACCGTCTGGATCGCCGTGCCGCTCAACCTCGGGTGGCTGCCGATCAGTTCGATGGCGGTCCGGGTGCCCTGGATGTCGGGGGCCGTGCTGTCGGCGTCGACGATCCCGCCGCCGCGCACCACGTTGTCGACGACGATCAAACTGCCCGTGCTGGTGAGCCTGAGGGCCCACTCGACGTAGTGCGGGTTGTTGGCCTTGTCGGCGTCGATGAAGACCAGGTCGAAGGGGGCCGGGTTCTCGTCGGCCAGCTTGGGCAGCGACTCCAGGGCCGGGCCGACCCGGACCTCGACGAGCTTGTCCAGGCCGGCCCGCGCGATGTTGCGGGTGGCGACCTCGGCGTGCCTGGGGTTGTACTCCAGCGAGATCAGGCGGCCGTCGGCGGGCAGGGCCCGGGCCAGCCAGATGGTGCTGTAGCCGGCGAGCGTGCCGATCTCCAGGATGTTGCGGGCGCCCTGGATCTGGGCGAGGAGCTGGAGGAACTTGCCCTGGGACCGGCTGACGGCGATCGGCGGGAGCTCGGCCGCCTCGCTCTCGCGCAGGGCTGCCTGGAGCGTCTCGTCATCCGGTGAGAGGTGGGCGGAGAAGTACTCGTCGACGTCGTCCCAGAGCTGCGACTCGCTCATCGCCTTGCCTTTCCTATGGCTAGTTAGATGCGCTAACTACCCGTCTTCGCCGTCGGTGATACCAGGATGGTCGATTCAGGTGCCGGGCGCAGGCGGCTGCGCCGGGGGTGTCGGCAGCTCCGGCCGCCAGGTGCGTCGCACGGCGAACCAGGCCGCCGTCGCCACGGTCAGGGCGAGACCGCCCGTCACCGTCAGCAGCCACGCCGGGAATCCGGCCACGGTGCGCAGCCGGTCCTCGTGGATCACCTGCTGGAAGGGGTCGTCGGCCGGCGCGCGGCGCAGCTCGTGGTCGCCCACGATGCGTTCGGGATACGGGAACTCCTGGCCGATCGCGGTGAGGAACGGTGTGCCTGCCGCCAGTTCGGCGAGCGGGCCCGTCCGCTGCGTGACCCGGCCCGCGTAGGTGACGCGAGGGCGCTCCCCGCCGATCGGGGACGCAGGTTCCATGCGGTGTGCGGCAAGGACGTACAGGCCCAGGGACTGGGGCGTGTCCGCGAGGCGTGACAGGCGCATCGGGTAGACCGGCCGGTCGGTGCGGAAGGTGAGGTGCAGGGGGTCGAGAGTGCCGGTGAGGGGGGTGCCGGTGGTCTGCGGGGTGAGCTTGACGGCCACGTACTCCCAGCGTTTGTCGACGTACGGGCGCAGGGCTTCCGTCAGGCGGGGCGGCAGTGCGAAGCCGTTGCTGTCCAGCCAGCCGTCCAGGGCGCCGGGATCGGTGGCGGTCAGCCGGGCCACGTCGAAGGGGCCGAGCCGCTGGCGGCCGACGACGCCCACCGGAGAGCCGGCGCCGGGCGGGGGCGGCGGGGCGCCCGCGGTGCCGTCGCCGCCGCTCACCAGCGGCCAGTCACCGTCCTGGGGCCAGAAGTGGTGGCGGGTGCGGTGCACGGGGGCCGTGATGGTGTGCAGCTCGTCGAAGAGGGCCGGGTCTCCGAGGCGGACCGTGGCCCGGCGCGGCACCGGCATGATCCACGCGACCCGCTCGGCGTCCCCGCCGACGGTCAGCCGCATCACGACCTGCTCGCGTGCCCCGTCCCACCGCACGACGGACTCCTCACGCCCGACCGCCACGCGCGCCGCGTCGCCGGGCACCATGGCCCCGCAGCCGCACGCCCAGGCGGGCGCCGCGAGCTGGCCGAGCTGGAGGGCGAGCAACGCCAGGACGACCGTCAGAACCCGCCTGCCCGCACCTGCCCGCAGTAAGTCCGCCATCGCGCAGCCCCTCCCTCCCCGCAAGCCCCTCCACCACCGTGACGGCGGCCGTTCAGACGGTACGGCGGATGACGCGGTTCCGTGGCCGGGGCCCGGCGATGTGATCGATTCCGCCCCTCCGGGGTGACCCACCGGAGGCGGGCGAACCGCCCCCCGACTATCGTCTCCGGACAAAAGGAGAGCGGACGTCAGGTGAAGTCGGGGTTGCCTGCGTCTCTCTCTGCGGGGGTGCGAGCCGCATAGGGTTCGTAAGGATTCCTGACGCGTGGGACGTGTGTGACGACCGGGGCGGGAGGCCGACGAGGCGTGGCGAATGCGGATCACGGTGGGCGACCGGCGGAGGCACTCGGAGCCACGGCCGTCGGCACGGTCCAGGCACGTGTGCGCGTGGCGCGGCTCGGCCTGTGGCTGGTCGCCGCGGTGCTCGCCCTACGGCAGGTGGCCGTCGTCCTCAGTACGCCGCGCGGGGAGCGGCTGACGGATCTGGAGACCTGGGTCGGGGCGGACGGCGTCCTGCATGTGAAGGGTTCGCTGTACGACTCGACGCAGTTCACCGGTACGCCGTTCGGCGGGCTCGCCCTCAAGCCGCTGACCCGCGCCGCCGAACAGGCCCTCGGCTGGGGCTGGACGTTCGGCACCCTCCTGCTCGTCGTCGCCCTCGGCCTGGTCGCCGCCCGCGCTCTGCCGCAGCCGGTGAGCCGCAGGACCTCGCTGCTCGCGGCGCCCGTCGCGATCAGCCTGCTGATGCTCTCGCTGCCGGTGCGCAACACCCTCTACCTCGGCCAGACCAGCATCATGCCGGTCCTGCTCGTGCTGCTCGGCTGCTTCGCCGTCCGCGGCGAGCGCACCAGCGGCGTGCTCATCGGCGTCGCGGCCGCGCTGCAGCCGACCCTGCTGCTGTTCACCCCGCTGCTGTGGTTCACCGGCCGGCGCCGGGCCGCGCTCTCCACCGGGGCCACGTTCGCCGCGTGCACGGCGCTCGCGTGGGCGGCGATGCCGCGCGACTCGTACACCTACTGGGTGCACCACATGGCCGGCGTCGGGCTCGGCGGCCGGGCCGACGACCTCGGCAACCAGTCCCTGCACGGCGCCCTGCTCCGGCTGGGCCTGACCGGCCCGCTGGAGATCGCCCTCTTCCTGCTCCTCGGCGCCGCCGTCGCCGTCCTCGCGCTGCGCCGGGCCGTTCGCTACGCCCATGACGGGCAGCTCCTGCTGGCGGTGGCGATCACCGGCTGCGCGGCGATCGCCGTGTCCCCCACCGCCTGGCAGCACCAGCTGCTGTGGGTGCTGCTCGCGATCGTCGGCCAGGTCGGCAAACGGGACTCCGACCGGTACGTGTGGCCGGTCGCCGTCATCCTGATCATGACGCTGCCGGCGCGGATGATGGTGCCGGACAAGGTGATCCTCCACCCGCTGCGCGCCGACCTCGTCCTTCTGGCCGCGCTCGCCACGGCCGCCGTCGTGCCCTTCCTGTCCCGCACGTCGCAGTACTGGCAGACGCCGATCCCCACCCAGTACGCCACGCCGGTGCCGTCCCGCTTCCGGCACATCCCGCTGGTGGGGTTCCTGCGCCGGGTGATCACCCGCCCGAACCTGCTCTTCGAGCTGCTCCTCATCCGGGTCACGTACTACGCCTACGCCCAGATCCGGCTGGCAGCCGCGGGCGGCTCCAACTCGGCCGGCCGGGTCACCGCCGAGGAACACGGCGAGGAGATCTACTCGATCGAACGTGCCCTGCACATCGACATCGAGCGCTGGGCCAACCATGCCGTCGTACAGGTCGACTGGGTCCGCGACTTCTTCGACTTCTACTACGAGTCGTTCCACTTCGGCGTCCCGCTCGCCATCCTCGCCGTCCTCTACTGGCGCCGCCCCGTCGACTACCGCTGGGCCCGCACGGCCATCGGCTTCGCCACCGTCTTCGCCCTGATCGGCTTCTGGCTCTACCCCCTGGCACCCCCGCGCCTGATGCCGGGCCTGGGCTTCATCGACACGGTCCACGGCCCGCAGGACTTCTCCCGGCCCGACTACGGCACCCTCACCGAACTCACCAACCAGTACGCGGCGATGCCGTCCCTGCACTTCGGCTGGTCCCTGTGGTGCGGCCTGGTGATCCTCGTCCTCGCCCCGAGGTGGTGGATGAAGGCCCTGGGCCTCCTCCACCCCCTGTTCACGCTCACCGCGATCGTCGTGACCGGCAACCACTGGGTCCTGGACGCGGTCGGCGGTGCGGCCGTCGTGGGCGCGGGCTTCGGGATGACGTACCTCTTCCAGGGGCCGCGGGCCCGGATGGTGGCGGCACAGGCCGAGAAGGTCAGCAGTGACTCCCCGGCTCCGGCGAAGGCGCGTACTCCGAGCTGATCCGGTACGTGCCGGGGGCGGTGACGGTGAGGCGGGTGAACTCGCCCTGCCGGGTGAGGCAGCCGCCGCCGTCGGCGTGCAGCCAGGGGGAGTAGGCGACCCGCACGGTCGCCGATCCGGACCGGGACATGCGCACGACGAGGTCGGCGCTGGAGGTCGAGACGACGCTCGCGGGATCGGAGACGAGGGGTACGGCGTCCCGCACCCGGAAGATCCGCCAGTGCTCGTCCTGCCACACGGGCTCCAGCCACTCGGGCCGGTCCTCGCGTATGAGCCGGGCCTCGACCTTGGCGTACCCGTCCGGCTTGCCCAGCGGGAGGACGACGTAACCGACGGCCCAGCGGTCCAGCCACTTCCGGTAGGTCGCCGCGGAGAAGGAACCGTCGTAGAAGAGGCGGGCCCGCTCCATGTCCAGCTGGCGGTTCCAGCCGCGGGCCATGTTCACGTGCGGGGCGAGCCCGCTGGCCTCGCGGTGGTTGCGGGCCGGCACGACCTCGACGCGGGTGCGGTCGGCGCCGAGGTGGTCCAGCGCGCGGACCACTCCGTGGGTCTCGGCGGCCCAGGCGGGCACCGTGGTGGAGACGTACAGGTCGTCGCCGGTCTTCTTGGTGACCCAGCCGACCGAGAGGACGAGAGCGGCGATCAGCAGGTTCCGGCGGACCTTGGCGAGACGGGGCTGGGCCACCAGGACGGCGAGGAGGGCAGCGGGCGCGAACAGCTCGGCGAAGCGCTCGACGTTCGTGCCGATGGGGGATGGGATGAGATACGTCAGGACCGCGCCGGCCGCGTATACGGCACCGCTCCAGCGGGCCACGCGCCAGGAGCGCGGGGCGAGGAACGTGACGGCCAGGCCCAGGAAGAACGGCGGCCATATTCGGTCGGCGAACATCAACTGCTCGCCCTTGAAGGGGAAGAGGAGGGTCGTCACGCCGACGGTGACGGCGGGCGGGAGCAGGAGAGTGAGGGCGCGGGCCCACTCGCGGGTGAGGAGGAACGCGGCCCCCACGACGACGAGGAACAGCCCTGCCACGGGGCTCGCCATCGTCGCGAGGGCGGCGTACGCGGCGGCGAGGACGAGCCGCTTCTCACGGGTCAGCAGCAGACAGGCGGCGAGTCCGAAGGCCACACCGAGCGCGAAGGTGGTGCGGCCCGAGGCCACGTTGCACCACAGGGCGAAGGCCGCGAGGAGGGCCGGGCCGAGGGGGCGCGGGATGCCCTTGGCGCGCGTGATGAGGACCGCCGCGAGCCAGGTGGCCGCGAGGCCGGACACGACGGTGACCGTGCGGACGCCGAGCGCGGCCATCAGGTACGGCGAGATCAGGCTGTAGTTGGCGGTGTGCGTGCCGCCGTACCAGAACAGGTTGTAGGCCGAACCGCCGTGCTGGGTGGCGAAGCCGGTCCACGCGTCCTGCGCGGCCAGGTCACCACCGCCGGTGGCGAGGAAGAGGGCCCAGATCGCATAGAGGGGGACGGTGGGGAGCGTGGCCAGCAGGGGTATTCGGTACCGGGCCCAGATCGTGTCCAGCAGCCGCTCCCGGGCAGGGGGTGCCTGCTGCGGGGCGCTCGGGCGGGTGCGGGTGCGGGTGAGGTCGGCTTGGGCCACGTGATCGAAGACGTCGAATCGAGTGAGAGCGTTTACTGGCCGATGAAGTGGCTGTCTCCCCTCCGCTTCAGGCCGGCCAGCCACTTCCGCACCAGCACTCGAACCACACCGCCTTGCCGCCGTCCGCCACCGGATCCACACCCCACTTGCCGGCCACCGCGTCCAGCAGCAGGAGCCCCCGGCCGCCCTCGTCGTCCGGCCCCGACTGCACGGCGAACGCGGGCAGTTGAGCGAAGCCGTCCGTCACCTCGACCCGCACCCCGCCCGGCCGCCGCAGGATCAGCACCTCGCACCGGCGGTCCGGAACATGCCGTACGACATTGGCGACCAGCTCGGTCACGCCGAGTTCCACGGCGTCGGTGAGTGCGGGCATCGCCCACTCGGCGAGCAGCGAGCGGGCGATGGTGCGGATGTGCCGGGCCGAGTGCGCGCCGGCGGTGAGGCGCAGCCGGTACTGGGCACGGAAGGGGACCAGGGAGGTGGGGGGAATGTATCCGTTCACGGTACGAGCGTGACCTGGCGCAACTACTCTGGGCTACCGAACGGATACAACAGGTCCAGAAGTGGGCCGAGTTGCGTTGAGAGGGGCCGCTGCGTGACCCACATCCACACCCTCGACCCGGGCGCCTCGCCACTCGACTACTACGGCTTCGAACTACGCCGCTACCGCGAGGCCGCCGCGCTGACCCAGAAGCAGCTCGGGGACATCGTGTACTGCACGGGGTCGCTGGTCGGCCAGATCGAGACGGCACGGAAGCTGCCGACGTTGCCGTTCAGTGAGCGGGTGGATGTCGCGCTGGGGACGGGCGGGTCGCTGTCCCGGCTGCATGAGCTGGTGATGCGCAGTCAACTTCCGGCCTGGTTTCAGCAGGTGGCGGAGTTGGAGGCGCGGGCGATCGAGATCTGCTCCTTCCAGGACCACATGGTTCTCGGTCTCCTCCAGACCAGGGCATACGCCCGTGCCGTGCTCGGCGTCCTGGACGAAACCGACCTCGACGACCGCACCGAGGTACGGCTGGCGCGTAAGCGCATCCTTGAGAAGGGCGACCCGCCGCTCTTCTGGGCGATTCTGGGTGAGGCGGCGCTGTTCCAGGAGATCGGCGGCCGGGAGGTCATGCGCGAGCAACTCGCCCACCTGTTGTCCTTCGAGAACAATCCTCGGATCAACATCCAGGTGTTGCCGTTCGCGGCGGGTGCGCATGCAGGGCTGACAGGCTCGTTTGACCTCTACCGGTTTGCGAGCGATCCGACCATTGTCTACACGGAGAGCTACGGCAGCGGGCATCCGACGGCCAATCCGGACACCGTCGGGGACTGCTCGCTCCGATACGATCATCTCCAGGCTGCCGCCCTCTCCCTCAAGGACTCGGCGGAGCTGATCCGGCGTGTAAGGGAGGAGCGCTATGGCGAGCAACGCGATTCCGGCGGGGACCCCGTGGCGTAGGTCGTCCTACAGCAGCGACCAGGGAGGTCAGTGCGTTGAATGCGCGCCGCTCGGTGCTTTGGCGTGGCGCAAGTCTTCGCGCAGCAGTGATCAGGGCGGCGATTGCGTCGAATGCGCGACCACCGGCTCACTGACCTGGAGCAAGTCGACGCACAGCGGCGACCAGGGCGGCGATTGCGTCGAGGTCGGTGAAACGCACACCGTCATCGCCGTCCGCGACTCCAAGAACCCGGCGGGGCCGATCGTCACCCTCGACCCCGCCGCATTCAACGCGTTCCTGGGTTGGGCTACAACCGCTGAATGATCGTGCCGGTGGCGAGCCCCCCGCCCGCACACATCGTCACCAGCGCGAACTCCTTGTCCGCCCGCTCCAGTTCATGCAGGGCGGTCGTGATGAGGCGGGCCCCGGTCGCCCCCACCGGATGCCCGAGGGCGATCGCGCCGCCGTTCACGTTCACCTTCTCCAGGTCCTGTTCGAAGACCTGAGCCCAGCTCAACACCACCGACGCGAACGCCTCGTTGATCTCGACGAGGTCGATGTCCTTGAGGGACATCCCGGCCTTGCCCAGCACGGCCTTCGTCGCGTCGATCGGTCCGTCGAGGTGGAAGTGCGGGTCGGCGCCCACCAGCGCCTGGGCGACGATCCGCGCACGGGGCCGCAGCTTCAGGGCGCGAGCCATCCGCTTGGACGCCCACATGATCGCCGCCGCGCCGTCGCTGATCTGGGACGAGTTGCCCGCCGTGTGCACGGCCGTCGGCATGACGGGCTTGAGCCTCGCCAGGGCCTCCATGGACGTGTCGCGCAGCCCCTCGTCCTTGTCGACGAGCCGCCACATGCCCTGCCCCGCGCGCTGCTCGTCCTCGGTGGTCGGGACCTGGACGGCGAACGTCTCCCTCTTGAAGCGCTCCTCAGCCCACGCCGTCGCCGCGCGTTCCTGCGACACCAGCCCCAGCGAGTCGACGTTCTCGCGCGTCAGCCCCCGATGGCGGGCGATGCGCTCGGCCGCCTCGAACTGGTTGGGCAGGTCGACGTTCCACTCGTCGGGGAAGGGCTTGCCAGGACCGTGCTTCGAGCCGGACCCCAGCGGCACCCGGGACATCGCCTCGACGCCGCAGCTGATGCCGACGTCGATGACGCCCGCCGCGATCATGTTGGCCGTCATGTGCGACGCCTGCTGCGAGGACCCGCACTGGCAGTCGACTGTGGTCGCGGCCGTCTCGTACGGCAGGCCCATGGTCAGCCAGGCCGTGCGCGCGGGGTTCATGGACTGTTCGCCGGCGTGGGTCACCGTGCCGCCGACGATCTGCTCGACCGCGTCGGCGGGGATGCCGGTGCGGCCCAGGAGTTCGCGGTACGTCTCGCCCAGGAGATAGGCGGGGTGGAGGTTGGCGAGCGCGCCGCCGCGCTTGCCGACGGGGGTGCGTACTGCTTCGACGATCACGGGTTCCGCGGCCATGGGGAGTGTCCTCTCCTCGGTTACCCGCGCGGCGCGGGGGCGTCCCGGCCGGCCCCGCCACGCGGAACTAGAACACGTACTAGTTCCATTTGCAGTCTGCTGACAGCGCGTCGACTGCCGCAAGAGTCGTGCAGCGTCTGAAGTCTTGATCTGCGGAGATCTGCACGAATCCCGCACGCAATTCGGGGTGCCGTGCCTCTTGCCACTTGTAGAACCCGTTACTACCTTCGCGGCAATCCTTGTTCTGATGGTCCGTCAGATGGCTACATGGCTAGATGGCTGGAGTTGCCGATGCCTTGTCCAGCGCTTCCCGACGGGTTCGACTTCACCGACCCCGATGTGCTGCACCACCGCGTACCCCTCCCGGAGTTCGCCGAGCTGCGCCGGGCCGAACCGGTCCGCTGGATCCCGCAGTCGGGCAACGTGGCCGGGTTCCAGGACGAGGGCTACTGGGCGGTGACCCGGCACGCGGACGTCAAGTACGTATCCACGCATCCGGAGTTGTTCTCGTCCTCACTGAACACCGCGATCATCCGCTTCAACGAACACATCGAGCGCGACGCCATCGACGCGCAGCGACTGATCCTGCTGAACATGGACCCGCCCGAGCACACCCGGGTCCGCCAGATCGTCCAGCGCGTCTTCACCCCGCGAGCCATCCGGGCGCTGGAGGAACGTCTGCACGCGCGGGCGCTGTCGATCGCCGCCAACGCCCGGCAGCACTCCGGCCCCTTCGACTTCGTCACCGAGGTCGCCTGCGAACTGCCCCTGCAGGCCATCGCCGAGCTCATCGGCGTCCCGCAGGACGACCGGGCCAAGATCTTCGACTGGTCCAACAAGATGATCGCGTACGACGACCCCGAGTACGCCATCACCGAGGAGGTCGGGCAGGAATCGGCCACCGAACTCATCTCGTACGCGATGAACATGGCCGCCGACCGCAAGGAGTGCCCGGCGAAGGACCTCGTCACGACGCTGGTGGCGGCGGAGGACGAAGGCAACCTGCGCTCCGACGAGTTCGGGTTCTTCGTGCTGATGCTGTCGGTGGCCGGCAACGAGACCACCCGTAACGCCATCACGCACGGGATGCACGCCTTCCTCACCCACCCCGAGCAGTGGGAGCTGTACAAGAGGGAGCGCCCGGCGACGGCGGCCGAGGAGATCGTCCGCTGGGCGACGCCCGTCGTCTCCTTCCAGCGGACGGCCACTCAGGACACGGAGTTGGGCGGAAAGCGCATAAGGAAGGGGGAGCGGGTAGGAATCTTCTATGCCTCGGCGAACCACGATCCCGAGGTCTTCGACCAGCCGGACACCTTCGACATCACGCGTGACCCCAATCCTCACCTGGGCTTCGGCGGGGGCGGTCCCCACTACTGCCTCGGCAAGTCCCTCGCGGTCCTGGAGATCGACCTCATCTTCAATGCCGTGGCCGACGCCATGCCCGGCCTGCGACTGGTCGGTGACCCGCGCCGATTGCGTTCGGCCTGGATCAACGGCGTCAAGGAACTCCAGGTGACCGCCGGCTGAGGACGCACGGCGCCACACTCGGGCCGACGGCTTCCCGGCGCCGTCGGCCCGTCCCGAGGGAGGCAGGAGCACCCCTTATCCCTACGCCCCGTTCCTGCCTCCCCCGAGACGGCTCCGTCGGCACACCGGTCAATACACGTGGTACGCATGGCGAAGGCGACGGCCCCGGGGATCGGGGGCCGCCGCCTTCGGTTCAGGGTCCGGCGGGGTCGGCTCAGTACCAGCCGTTCGACTGCCAGAAGTCCCAGGCGCCACAGGCGCTGCCGTAGCGCTCCTTCATGTAGTCCAGGCCCCACTCGATCTGGGTGGCCGCGTTCGTCTTCCAGTCCGAGCCGGCCGAGGCCATCTTGTCGCCCGGCAGGGCCTGGACGAGGCCGTAGGCGCCGCTGGAGGAGTTGGTGGCGTTCACGTTCCAGTCGCTCTCGTGATCGACGATCTTGGAGAAGCACTGGTACTGGGCCGAGTCCGAGATCATCTTCTTCGCGACCTTCTGCGCCGAGCCGGCCTCGGTCGACGCGGCCTGGGCGGGCGCGGCGGCGAACAGGGTGCCGGCGGCCGTGGCGGCCAGGGCGGCACCGGCGAGGGCCTTCTTCGGGGCGGAGATGCGGCGGAAGGTGGAAATCGCGGACACGGAGAGCCTTTCTTCGGGGACAGGGGCCGCAGGCAAGCCGGAACCACGCGATGCGAGGCGGGGGCGTACGTCGGCGCCGCGGCCCTGAGGGCACGTCGGCGCCGTGCGACGTCGTCCAGAGAAACAGGCCCGGAAGGTGTCCGCAATGGGCCCTTTTGCTAGTTGTGGTCGTATGCGGGGGAGTGGAGCCCCGTGTGAGGTGGCTCTCAGTGCGCAGGTCAGGCCGGGTTTCGGCATGCACATGGCATCCGATTTGTCCGACTAAGGCGGATCGTAGGTGATGTGAGTCATGTGGGGTGGTTCACCGTGTGGATCACGGACCGCGCGTGGCCCCTCACCCTGTGGGAGCGTCGAATGTGACCGGGCTCTCGAATGCCGCCCGGCGCGTGGCACGGCGCAGCGCCCTGAGGATCACCGGGCCGAGAGTGACGGTCAGGACGACGGTGACGAGGGCCCGGCCGAGGTCCCAGCCGAGGGAGGTCGCCAGGCAGTACGCCACGAAGCGAGCCAGGTTCGCAGGGACGGCCGCCTCGGGGTCGAAGGCCACGTCCGAGGCCAGGGCGGACATGAAGGGCCAGCCGGCGAGGTTCATGATCGTGCCGTAGACGAAGGCCGCGAGGAAGCCGTAGACGGCCAGCATCAGCAGTTCCGCCCGCCCGCGCAGGCGGTCCGGGCCCGGCAGCAGGCCCGCGCCCATCGTGAACCAGCCCATCGCCAGCATCTGGAACGGCATCCAGGGACCCACCCCGCCCGTCAGCAGCGCCGACGCGAACATGGTCACCCCACCGAGCACGAACCCGAAGCCCGGGCCCAGGACGCGCCCGCTGAGCACCATCAGGAAGAACATCGGCTCGAGGCCGGCCGTACCCGCCCCGATCGGCCGCAGCGCCGCCCCCGTCGCCGCCAGGACGCCGAGCATCGCGACCGCCTTGGGGCCGAGCCCCGACTCGGAGATCGTGGCGGCGACCACCGCGACGAGAAGGACCAGCAGCGCCGAGAAGAGCCAGGGCGCGTCCTGGGCGTGGGCGCTTAGCTGGGAGCTGGGCGGCGTGAGAAACGGCCAGCCGAACGCCGCGACGCCGACCGCGCTGACGAGGGCCAGGGCGGCGATGGAGCGGGGGCCGAGGCGGACGGCTCGGGCCTGGCGGGCGGGGCGTGCGGCTCCGGTTCGGGGAGCGGGGTGCGGGGCGTGGGCCTTCATGCCAGCGCCTCCCGTACCTGGGCGACCGTGAGCCACTTCTGCGGGGCCAGGATCTTGGCCACCTGCGGGGCGAAGGAAGGGGAGGCGACCACCACGTCCGCCGCCGCGCCGTCCGCGATCACCTCGCCGTCGGCGAGGAGGATCACCCGGTGCGCCAGTTCGGCGGCGAGCTCCACGTCATGGGTGGCCAGGACGATGGCGTGCCCCTCCGCGGCCAGCCCGCGCAGAATGCCGAGCAGGCGTGCCTTCGCCGCGTAGTCCAGGCCGCGGGTCGGTTCGTCGAGGAGGACAAGGGGCGGCTTGGCGGTCAGGACGACGGCCAGGGCCAGGGTGAGGCGCTGGCCCTCGGAGAGGTCGCGCGGGTGGATGTCGTCCGGGATGTCCGGGAGGAGCTCGGAGACGAGGGCGCGGCAGGTGCCCGGTGCTGCGCCGGCGTCGGCGTCGGCTGATGTGCACTCCGCCGCGACCGTGTCGGCGTAGAGCAGGTCGCGGGGTTCCTGGGGGACGAGGCCCACTTTGCGTACGAGGTCGCGGGGCTGGGTGCGGTGCGGGACGGCTCCGCCTACGTGCACCGTGCCGGCGGAGGGTTCGACGAGGCCGACCAGGGTGTTGAGGAGCGTGGATTTTCCGGCGCCGTTGCGGCCCATGAGGGCGATGGTTTCGCCGGGGGTGACGGTCAGGTCGACGCAGCGTAGGGCTTGGATTCGGTCGCGGGTTACGGCCAGGGCCTGTACTTCGGCCGAGTGGGGGGAGGGTGGGGTGGGTCCGGTGCGTTTGCGGCGGAACCAGCGGGGGGTGGCGCCCAGGGGGGTGGGGGGTGCGGACTCGTCGCGGGTGCTGGTCGGTTGTGGCTGGTCGCGCAGTTCCCCGCGCCCCTTTAGGGCGTTGTCGTCCCGCCCCTCAAGTCGTTGCCGTAGGTTCGTCGCCTTTCGCCTCGCGTCCCTGACCGTCAGGGGCAGCGGGGACCAGTCCGCCAGGCGGCCCAGGGCCACGACCGGGGGGTACACCGGCGATACGGCCATGACCTCCGCCGGGGTGCCCAGGACGGGGGCCGCTCCGGGCGAGGGGAGCAGGACGACCTGGTCGGCGTACTGGATGACACGTTCCAGGCGGTGTTCGGCCATGAGGACCGTGGTGCCGAGGTCGTGGACCAGGCGCTGGAGGACCGCGAGGACCTCTTCCGCGGCGGCCGGGTCGAGGGCCGAGGTCGGCTCGTCGAGGATGAGGACCTTGGGGTGCGGGGTGAGGACCGAGCCGATCGCGACGCGCTGCTGCTGGCCGCCGGAGAGGGTGGCGATGGGGCGGGCCCGGAGGTCGGTGAGGCCGAGCAGGTCGAGGGTCTCCTCGACACGGCGGCGCATCACGTCCGGCGCGAGGCCCAGCGACTCCATGCCGTAGGCGAGTTCGTCCTCGACCGTGTCGGTCACGAAGTGGGACAGGGGGTCCTGCCCGACCGTGCCCACCACGTCGGCGAGTTCGCGCGGCTTGTGGGTGCGGGTGTCGCGGCCGGCCACCGTGACGCGGCCGCGCAGGGTGCCGCCGGTGAAGTGCGGGACCAGGCCGCTGACGGCGCCGAGGACGGTGGACTTGCCCACGCCCGACGGCCCGACGAGGAGGACGAGTTCGCCCTCCGGCACCTCGAAGTCGACGCCCTGCACGGTGGGTTCGACGGCGCCGTCGTAGGTCACCGATACGTCCTCGAAGCGGATCACGACGGCTCCTTGGGGATCACGAAGGCGGGCAGCAGGCCCAGCAGTACGGCCGCCGCCGGCCACAGCGGGAGGGCCGGGGCGACCAGGGGCACCACACCGGGGTGCAGCGCCTCGGGGTCGCGGGAGGCGGCGAGGGTGAGCAGTGCGGCCACCGCGACGCCGGAGCCGGTCACCAGCCAGGCGCGGGCGTCCCAGCGGTCGGGGCGGTAGCGGGTGCGAGGGGTGCGGCGGCCCCCGAGCCGGAGTCCGGCCAGCGCGGCGGCCAGCCCGGCGAGGAGGACGGGCAGGCCGTAGGTGGCGCCCTGGGCGGTGAGCAGGCCGTACGTTCCGGCGCAGACGCCCAGCAGGCCGCCGAGGGTGAGCGCGGTGGTGGTGCGGCGGACCGGGGCGGGAACCTTGGCGGTGCGGCCGTATCCGCGGGCGTCCATCGCGGCGGCGAGGGCGACCGAGCGCTCCAACGCGCCCTCCAGGACCGGGAGTCCGACGTGCAGGAGGCCGCGGATGCCGCGATCGGGTCGGCCGCGCAGACGCCGGGCGGCGCGCAGGCGCTGGACGTCGGCGATCAGGTTGGGGGCGAAAGTGAGGGCGACGACCACCGCCACGCCCATCTCGTACAGGGCGCCCGGGAGGGACTTCAGCAGGCGGGTGGGGTTGGCGAGGGCGTTCGCCGCGCCCACGCAGATCAGGAGCGTGGCCAGCTTCAGGCCGTCGTACAGGGCGAACACGAGCGCCTCGGCGGTGACCGTTCCACCCAGGCGGATGCCCTGGGCCCAGTCGGGGAGGGGGACTTCGGGAAGGGTGACGATCACGTGGGTGCCGGGGATGGGGGAGCCGAGGGCCACGGCGAAGAAGAGGCGGATCAGGAGGACGGCCAGGGCGAGCTTGACGAACGCGGAGTAGGAGCGGGCCCAGGGGGCGTTCGGGCGGCAGGTCGCCACCACGTAGGCGGACGTGGCGATGAGGAGGGTGAGCAGGAGGGGGTTGGTGGTGCGGGTGGCCGCGGTGCCGAGGGACAGGGCCCAGAGCCACCAGGCGCCGGGGTGGAGCTGTGCGCGGGGACGCGGCTTGGGGACGGGGCCGCCTGCCGGCGCCGGCGGGGTGCCGTCTCCCTTCGGGACGGGCACCTCCCCGGCGGCACGAATGCCCGCAGGCCGGCTGGGGCGGCTTGCCATCAGGTCCGCCGCCGCCGCGCCTGCCACACCGCTGCCGCGCCCAGCACCGCCACCACTCCGATCCCCGCCACCAGCCCCAGCGACGGACCGTCGTCCGAGGCGTCCTTCTTCGCGGAGGACGCCTGCTCGGAAGGCGTCCCCTCGGACGCCGTCGACTTGTCGCCCCCGGCCATCTGCTCCCCGCACCCCTTCTCCGGATAGCCCCCGATCGCGCACAACAGCGCGTCCGTGGCGTACCGGAGGGGCTTGGCCACGGTGGCCAGGGCCTCTGCCGTGGTCGCGTCCGGGGCGACGCGGGCGCATACGGTGCGGCGGGCCGGGGGCGTCTCGCCCGACGGGGCGTCGGCCGCCGTACCGAAGTCGATGACGAGAGCCACCCGCTTCTTGCCGTCCTGTGCGGGCGTCCGCGCGCAGATCACCTCGAACTCTGCCGCGCCGCTCGGCTGGGCGGCGTCCTTCGAGTCCTCGCTGACCGCGAAGCGGAAGCCCTGGACGTCGCCGTCGGAGGGCCGGGCCGTGGAGGGGCCCTGGGTCGCGTACGTCCACTTGGCGCCGTCGCGGTCCCAGAACGACCAGTAGCGGTATCCGGCCGCCTGGGCGGCCTGGGCCGCGCCGGTCACGAGGACCAGCGCGACCAGGAGGAGGGTGAGAGCGCGGCGGATCACGATCGCTTGGCCTTGTTGCGGCCGCTCAGCAGGAAGCCGACGCCGATGCCCGCGACAAGGCAGACGCCGACGAACCACCACACGCCGAAGCCGTTGTCGTCGCCCTCCTGCTTGTCCGAGGCCTTCGCCGACGCCGTCACCGACCCGTTCGGCGCCGACTGCGGTGCCGGGCCGGTCGCGTTGAGCTGCTTGACCAGGTCCGTGCCCCCGAAGCCACGCGGGTCGGCGCCCGTCGCGTGGGCGGCGAAGATCAGCTGGGCGTAGGCGGCCGGGCCGCTCTGCGCGGCCCACTTCGCGGAGTTCTGCTCCAGCCAGCGCAACGGCTTCTGCGCGGCGCCCGCCCCGCTCTGCGCGGCGAGGGCGACGACCGCGTCGGCCGTGTTGCCGTAGTCGGGCTGGTCCTCGGCGCCCGGGAGTGCCGACGTCAGGTGACCGTCCTTGGCGAGGGCCTGCGTCAGGTAGGCGGCGCCGTTGGCCGCGGCCCGCTCAGGGGTCGCGGAGCCGGCGTCGCTGCAGGACGGGTCCGACTGCTTGCCCGCGCTGACCACGAGACCCTTGCCGAGCGCGCCGACGACACCCGCCGCGGTCGCGTCCGCGTTGGCGGCCAGGCCGCCCTTCTTGTCCGGCTGGAACGCGAAGGCACCGGCGTCGCTGCCCTTGCAGGGCAGAGCCAGCTCGAGCAGGGCGTCGTACGGGGACTTCCCGCCCTTGACGACCTCCGCCGGCTTCTCGCCCGCTGCGGCCAGCGCGCCGACCACGACCGACGTCGAGTTCGTGTCGGTGGCCCCGCCCGCCGTGTAGCCCCAGCCGCCGTCCTTGTTCTGGACCGACTTCAGCCAGGACACCGCCCTGTCGGCCGCGAGGTCGTGCCCGCCGAGCGCGGCCAGCGCCTGTACGGCGGCGGCGGTGCTGTTGGTGTCGATGAGATCCTTCGGGCCGCAGTCCGCGCTCGTGTCGGCGCGGTAGGGCGCGAAGGCCCCGTTCGCGCACTGCTGCCCGACCAGCCAGTCCACCGCCCCCTTCGCCGGCTTCACGTCCACGGTGTCCTGCGCGAGCAGGGCGAGGGACTGGCGCCAGACGCCGTCGTACTTGGGGTCGGAGTCGCCGTACAGCTCGGCGGGGTACGCCTTCGACGGCGACGTGGAGGGGGTCGGGTCGGCGGCTACGGCGGGCGCGGCCGCGCCGATCACGACGGTGGCGGCCAGGGCCGCTGCGCTGCGGCGGACGTACATGATCGGCGGGTGCCCTTCCCTAAGGGGAACCGGGCAGCACAGGGGAAACCCCCGGCGGCTCGGCTCCGTATACCTCGACGGTGCCGCGCTCCGGCAGGCTGCCGGTGCACGTGAGCCGGTCACTGTCCCGTACGCGGCGATCCGGCTCACCGGCCTTCGATGACCGGTTCACGAGGGGGTCCCTCCCAGGCCCTTAGGGCACTGGGGGAGGGTCAGCGCCGGATTTGCACCGGCTTTCCCCCGTACGGGTGTGATGACGACGCGGTCACTCTACCGGCCCGTAGGGAAGTGGCTGAGGGGAGGTTGAGGGGAGGTTGAGGACGGGGGTAGCTGCGCCCCGAACCGAGCAGCCGTCCGGTCCTCCCCGTGATCCCCATGCGGCCGAAAGGGCGACCCGGGTCTGGACTGGGGCATGTCCGCGGTGATCCTCGCGCAGGCGGCCCCGGCGGACGAGCGGTACGCCGCGCCGGCCGGCGCGATGCTCGCCGCCCTCCTCGCCGACCCCTCGGCCCTCACCCGGGGCGGCCTGACGGAGGCCCCGCGGACGCTCGCGGGGTCGGGCCGCCGAAGGCCAGGTGGAGGACTCGGGCGCAGAGCAGCCAGGTGCCGTCCGGCGACCTGCGGAACGTGTCCTCGTAGTGACCCACCTGGACCGGAGGCCCCGGCGGGACCAGGCCGCCCTCGTGGCCGTCGACCCGGTACGTCGTGAAGTACGAGGTCGCCGTCGCGGTGCCGGGGGACGTCACCGTGACGAGGACGTCGGACATCAGACGGCGCGAGAGCCGGTCGGCGGGACGGGAGCCGAAGTACTCGGCCAGCGCGTCCCGCCCCGCCACGAGCCGTTCTCCCGCCGGCCACTCCCACGTGCCGTCCTGCGTGAACAGCTCGGCGACGGAGGCCGGTTCGCCGAGGTCGAGGCGGTGGACGAAGTCGACGACGAGGCGCTCGCAGGCTCGCTCGGCGAGCAGCAGTTCCATGGGGTCCATGGCGTCCATGGTGATGCTTCGCAGGGGTGACGCCTCACACGGCCACGTACGTCACCGGCTCACTCCCCGCCACCGCCTCAGCCCGCCCCAGCTTCACCAGTCGCCGCAGATGGGCCTCGGCCTCCGCGATCGCGATGTTCCGTGATCCGTAGGGGATTTGGTCCCACGGCCGGTTCCACTCCATGCGTTCGGCGAGTTGCCAGGGGGTGAGGGGGGCGGCGAGGAGGGTGAGGAGGCCGGTGAGGCGGGTCTCGTGGTGGTTCAGCAACTCGCTCACGCGGGCGGGGGCGTCGGTGAACGTGTGCTGGTGGGCCGGGAGGATCTCGGCGGGGGTGAGGCGGCCGACGCGTTCGAGGGAGGCGAGGTAGTCGCCGAGGGGGTCGGTGACGGTGGTGTCGTCGGGGTCCTCGTACAGGCCGATGTGCGGGGTGATCCCGGGGAGCAGGTGGTCGCCGGAGAACAGGCGGCCGTGGCCGGGAAGTTGGGATGGGTGGTCCTCCTCCAGGTGCAGGCAGACGTGGCCCGGTGTGTGGCCCGGGGTCCAGATCGCGCGCAGGCGGCGGCCGGGGAGGTCGAGGAGTTCGCCGGGGACGATCTCGCGGTCGGGGGCGGCGGGGGTGAAGCCGGGCAGGGTGCTCGGGCGGCGGGCCGTGCGCAGGGGGGCCACGTGTGCGTCCGGGGCTCCGGCCGCCGTGAGCTTGGCCGCCATGTAGGAGAACCAGCGCTCCGGTCGGGTGGTGCGGGTGCGCCGTACGATCGCCGCGTCCGCCGCGTGCATCGCGATCCAGGCGCCGGAGGCCTCGCGCACCTTGCCGGACAGGCCGTGGTGGTCGGGGTGGTGGTGGGTGATCACCACGCCGTGGATGCCGGCGGGCGCGGTGCCGCAGGCCGCCAGGCCCTCGGCGAGGGTGTCCCAGGAGGCCGGGTCGTCCCAGCCGGTGTCGATCAGCACCGGGCCGCGGTCGGTGTCGACGACGTAGACAAGGGTGTGTCCGAGCGGGTTGTCGGGGATGGGGACCTGGATGGACCGCACGCCACCGCCGTGGTCGTACACCTGCGCCATGGGCTCCCCAATCGCCGCGACACTTTCCGGCCGACCGGCCCACTATAACTAGAACAGGTTCCGATGGGAGCTCGAGTCATCTACCCCTGTCGTCTACCAGCAGTTCGGCGAGAGCAGGGTGGGGAAGTGCTCGCAGGAATCCCACGCCGGCATCTCGACGGGTTCGGCCCGTTTGAGGCGCTCGGGAGTCCAGAACTTCCTGATCTCCTCGGGGCTCTTCGTCTCCCGGTGCACGGACACCCCGTTGCCGCTCTTGACGTCGCCCCAGGTTGATGCCATCCATGCGGCGCCGCCGACGCCCACCGCCATGGCCGTGGCGAACGCCGCCCAGTCGCGCCCGCGCGCAGCCATCCCATGCCCCCTCGCTGTCCCGCTCAGCGTAGGGGCGAGGTGTGTGCTCTCCGTGGACTCCTCCGGGTGGAACTGGTATCAGTTCCGTGTATCTGATGGATCGTCAGAGTCCCGCTCTGGGGAGGCAGTCGCCATGACCGAGCTCGTGGAACACGGACAGCTGTTCATCGGCGGGGAGTTGACCGACCCCCTGGGCAAGGACGTCATCGAGGTGATCTCGCCGCACACGGAAGAGGTCATCGGACGCGTGCCGCACGCCTCGCCGGCCGACGTCGACCGGGCCGTCGCGGTGGCGCGCAAGGCGTTCGACGAGGGGCCCTGGCCGCGGATGAGCCTCGACGAGCGGATCGAGGTGGTCACCCGGATCAAGGACGCCATCGCCGTGCGGCACGAGGAGATCGCCCGAGTGATCTCCTCCGAGAACGGCTCCCCGTACTCCTGGAGCGTCCTCGCGCAGGCGCTCGGCGCGATGATGGTGTGGGACTCGGCGATCACGGTCGCGCGGAACTTCCCGTACGAGGAGACACGCGACGGCGTGCTGGGGAAGATCCTCGTGCGGCGCGAGCCGGTCGGGGTCGTGGCCGCCGTCGTGCCCTGGAACGTCCCGCAGTTCGTCGCCGCCGCCAAGCTCGCGCCCGCGTTGCTGACCGGGTGCACGGTGATCCTCAAGCCGTCCCCGGAGTCGCCGCTCGACGCCTACCTCCTCGCCGAGATCGCGAAGGACGCCGGGCTGCCCGAGGGTGTGCTGTCCATCCTCCCGGCGGACCGCGAGGTGAGTGAGTACCTGGTCGGACACCCGGGGATCGACAAGGTCTCCTTCACCGGGTCGGTGGCGGCCGGCAAGCGTGTCATGGAGGTCGCGGCCCGCAACCTCACCCGCGTGACGCTGGAGCTGGGCGGCAAGTCGGCTGCCGTGGTCCTGCCGGACGCGGACGTCGAGGCGACCGTCGCCGGTGTCGTCCCGGCGGCCTGGATGAACAACGGCCAGGCCTGCGTGGCCCAGACCCGCATCCTGCTCCCGCGCTCCCGCTACGACGAGTTCGCCGAGGCCTTCGCCGCGGCGGCCGGCGCGCTGGTGGTCGGCGACCCGCTGGACCCGGCGACCCAGGTCGGCCCGCTGGTGGCGCAGCGCCAGCAGCGCAGGAACCTCGACTTCATCCGCATCGGACAGGAAGAGGGCGCGAAGATCCTGACCGGCGGCGGGCGTCCGGCGGGGCTGGAGAAGGGCTGGTACGTCGAGCCGACCCTCTTCGGGGACGTCGACAACTCGATGCGCATCGCCCGCGAGGAGATCTTCGGCCCGGTGATCTGCCTCCTGCCCTACGGCGACGAGTCCGAGGCCGTCAAGATCGCGAACGACTCCGACTACGGCCTGAGCGGCAGCGTCTGGACGGCCGACACCGCGCACGGCATCGACATCGCCCGCCAGGTCCGTACCGGCACCTACTCGGTGAACACCTTCAGCCTGGACATGCTGGGCCCGTTCGGCGGCTACAAGAAGTCCGGCCTGGGGCGGGAGTTCGGGCCCGAGGGGTACGGGGAGTACCTGGAGCACAAGATGATCCACCTGCCGGCCGGCTGGGAGGCGTAGGGATGGGCGACCGCTGGCACGTCGAGGTCGACCGGTCGGTGTGCATCGGCTCGGCCCAGTGCGTCCACCACGCCCCCGACGGCTTCCGCCTCGACACCGCCCGCCAGTCCCATCCGGCCGACCCGGAGACCGACGCGAACGAGACGATCCTGGCGGCGGCGGAGAGCTGCCCGGTGGAGGCGATCGTGATCACGCTGCTGGGGAGCGGGGAGCCGGTGTTTCCACCGGAGGAATAGGCGGTGGAGCAGGCGGTGGAGTAAACGGCAAAAAAATATGCTTCAGGGGGTTTCATCCCTGGGTGGGCGTTCTATCCTGGAAATTGGCCTACGGGACGAGTGAGGGAGTCCGAACCGGAGTAGCCGACTCAGGCAGGAAGCACACGGCTTCCGCCAGGGCCGACGTCGACGGTCCGGGCTGAGAGGCCGGAAGGCAGCAGTTGGGCCGGAAGGCGACCCCCAGCACCTGATCCGGACAATGCCGGCGAAGGGAACCCGTCTCGTAGGTTTTCCTGTGCGTGGAACCTACTTGTGCCCTTCCGGGCTCGTCAGGTCGATCAGCCGGCACACCGTCTCGATGTCGATCTTCACCTGGGCGATCGAGGCGCGGCCCGACAGCCAGGTGATCAGTGCCGAGTGCCAGGTGTGCTCGATGACGCGGACCGCGGATAGCTGCTCGGGCGTCGGGTTCTCCAGGCCCATCGCGTCCAGGATGATCACCGTGGTCTGCCGGGAGACCTGGTCGACCTCGGGGGAGACGCTACGGTCGGCGAAGGTCAGGGCGCGGACCATGGCGTCGGCCAGGTGCGGCTCGCGCTGCAGGGCGCGGAAGGCCCGCATCAGGGTCTCCGCGACCCGCTCGGCCGCCGTCTCCCCCTGCGGCGGCTTCTTGCGCAGCGTGCCGTGCATGTGCTCCAGCTGGTCCTGCATCGTGGCGACCAGCAGGTGCACCTTGGACGGGAAGTAGCGGTACAGCGTGCCGAGCGCCACCTGCGAGGACTCCGCGACCTCGCGCATCTGCACCGCGTCGAAACCGCCCCGGCTGGCGAGCTGCGCACTGGCGTGCAGAATGCGCCGACGGCGGGCCTCCTGCCGCTCGGTGAGGGGCGGTGAGGCGGGGCTCGCGCTACTGACTTCCGCAGGCATGGATCCCGTTCCGTGACAGTCGGTGAGGGTGAGTGACCGGACAGAGCATGCCAGCGCGTGGGCCGTGGCGTGAATCACCTGATCCATCGCTCACAGCGGCGCTACCTGCCGGTAGATTCAGAGCCTCTTGAACGATCAAGTCTGAAACTTGTTCTAGATTAGCGTCCCGGCGTAATCTCGCGGGACAGTGCAGGGAGAAGGGGGCCCAGAGTGACCGCTGAGGCCAGGGAGGCCGGGTCCCCGACGGACCTTGCCGCCGACGGCGAGCGACCGCTCGACATCGCGCTTCTCACCTATAAAGGGAACCCGTTCTGCGGTGGCCAGGGCGTCTATGTCCGGCACCTCTCCCGCGAACTGGCCCGCCTCGGACACCGCGTCGAGGTCATCGGCTCGCAGCCCTACCCCGTCCTCGACGAGGGTGCGCAGTACGCCGGCCGCCTGACCCTCACCGAGCTCCCCAGCCTCGACCTCTACCGCCAGCCCGACCCCTTCCGCACGCCCAAGCGTGACGAGTACCGCGACTGGGTCGACGCGCTGGAAGTGGCGACCATGTGGACCGGCGGGTTCCCCGAGCCGCTGACGTTCTCGCTGCGCGCGCGCCGCCATCTGCGCGCCCGGCGCGGCGAGTTCGACGTCGTACACGACAACCAGACGCTGGGATACGGCCTGTTGGGCGACGTGGGCGCACCCCTCGTCACCACCATCCACCACCCCATCACCGTCGACCGGCAACTGGAGCTGGACGCGGCGGAGGGCTGGAAGCGGCGGATGTCCGTACGCCGCTGGTACGCCTTCACGCGCATGCAGAAGCGGGTCGCGCGCCGGCTGCCGTCGGTGCTGACCGTGTCGGGTACGTCCCGTGCGGAGATCGTCGACCATCTCGGCGTCGGGCAGGACCGTATCCACGTGGTGCACATCGGCGCGGACACGGACCTGTTCTCGCCGGATCCTTCGGTACGGCAGATCCCGGGCCGCATCGTGACGACGTCCAGCGCCGATGTCCCGCTGAAGGGCCTGGTCTTCCTCGTCGAGGCCCTCGCCAAGGTCCGCACCGAGCATCCCGACGCCCACCTGGTCGTGGTCGGCAAGCGGCCCGAGGAGGGCCCGGTCGCGCAGGCCATGGAGCGCTACGGCCTCGAAGGCGCCGTCGAGTTCGTCAAGGGCATCTCCGACGCGGAGCTCGTCGACCTCGTGCGCTCGGCGCAGGTCGCCTGCGTGCCGTCGCTCTACGAGGGCTTCTCCCTGCCGGCCGCCGAGGCCATGGCCACGGGGACGCCGCTCGTCGCCACGACCGGCGGGGCGATTCCCGAGGTCGCCGGCCGCGACGGTGAGACATGTCTGGCGGTGCCGCCGGGCGACCCGGGCGCCCTGGCCGCCGGCCTGAGCCGCCTGCTCGGCGACCCCGAACTCCGTGACCGCCTGGGCGCGGCCGGACGCGACCGGGTCCTGCGCAACTTCACCTGGGCCAAGGCGGCGGAGGGGACGGTGTCCCGCTACCGCGAGGCCATAGCCCGCTCGGAGGGCCGCGAGGCGGGCCGCGCCGCGGGCCCGAGCACCGGCCGCTCCATGCCGGCACCGGAGGCCGAGCCGGTCAGGGGGGCCGAGGCAGGCAAGACGACCGAGCCTGCGCAGTCCGGCGATGCCATACGGATGACGGAGGTCGAGGTCGCCGTGACGGCGGGCGACGCCGTGCCGGGGCCGGAGGAAGCCGCCAGGGTCGGAGAGGCCGCGCAAGTGACGGAGGCTGCCGCGGCGGCCGCCGGGGCCGGCGAAACCGTGCGCGTGTCCGAGGCCGCCCAGTGACCGTCGTCCACCCGCCCACCCACTCCCGCCACCTCAGCCGCTCAACCTCCTCCAGTTGCTCCCTCCACCCCCACCCTTCCGACCGCGAAAGCAGGGCCACGTGCTGACCGTCGACTTCTCCCGGTTCCCGCTCGCCCCGGGGGACCGTGTTCTGGATCTCGGCTGTGGGGCCGGCCGGCACGCGTTCGAGTGTTATCGGCGCGGTGCCCAGGTCGTGGCGCTGGACCAGAACGCCGAGGAAATCCGCGAGGTCGCGAAGTGGTTCGCGGCGATGGAGGAGGCGGGAGAGGCCCCCGAGGGCGCCACCGCCACGGCGATGGAGGGTGACGCGCTCGCGCTGCCGTTCCCCGACGAGTCCTTCGACGTCGTGATCATCTCCGAGGTCATGGAGCACATCCCGGACGACAAGGGCGTACTCGCCGAGATGGTGCGGGTGTTGAAGCCCGGCGGGCGGATCGCCGTCACCGTGCCCCGCTACGGGCCCGAGAAGGTCTGCTGGACGCTCTCCGACGCGTACCACGAGGTAGAGGGCGGCCACATCCGCATCTACAAGGCGGACGAGCTGCTCGCCAAGATCCGCGAGGCCGGACTGAAGCCGTACGGCACGCATCACGCGCACGCGCTGCACTCGCCGTACTGGTGGCTGAAGTGCGCGTTCGGCGTCGACAACGACAAGGCGCTGCCGGTGCGGGCGTACCACAAGCTGCTGGTCTGGGACATCATGAAGAAACCGCTGGCGACGAGGGTGGCCGAACAGGCTCTCAACCCCCTGATCGGCAAGAGCTTCGTGGCGTACGCGACCAAGCCCCACCTCCCCCGGGTGGACGCCAAGTGACGACCCCCCGGACAGAACACCTCGTCCTGCCCGGGGTCCTCACCGCCGAGCAGGCCGCCGCGACCGTCGCAGGGATCCTCGCCGTACAGCGGGAGGACGGGGCGATCCCGTGGTTCCGTGGGCACCACCTCGACCCGTGGGACCACGTCGAGGCGGCGATGGCGCTGGACACGGCCGGTGAACACGCCGCCGCCGAGCGGGCGTACAGCTGGCTGGCCACCCACCAGAACGAGGACGGCTCCTGGTACGCCGCCTACGCCGACGGGGCCCACGACGACGTCACCGACTCCGGGCGCGAGACCAACTTCGTCGCCTACATAGCCGTAGGCGTCTGGCACCACTATCTCGCCACCGGCGACGACACGTTCCTGGACCGGATGTGGCCGTCCGTCTACGCGGCCATCGAGTTCGTCCTGAAGCTCCAGCAGCCGGGCGGGCAGATCGGCTGGCGGCGCGACGACGACGGCACGGCGACGCCGGACGCGCTGCTGACCGGTTCGTCGTCGATCCACCACGCGCTCAGGTGCGCCCTCGCGATCGCCGAGCAGCGCGAAGAGCCCCAGCCGGACTGGGAGTTGGCGGCGGGTGCGCTACGGCACGCGATCCGTCGCCACCCCGAGCGGTTCCTCGACAAGAACCGCTACTCGATGGACTGGTACTACCCGGTGCTGGGCGGGGCGTTGACGGGCGCCGAGGCCAAGTCGCGTATGGAGGAAAGCTGGGACCGATTCGTCGTCCCCGGACTCGGGGTGCGGTGCGTCGTACCCAACCCGTGGGTGACGGGCGGCGAGTCGGCCGAACTCGCCCTGGCCCTGTGGGCGATGGGCGAGTCCGACCGGGCGCTGGACATCCTCCAGTCGATCCAGCACCTGCGGGACCCGGAGAGCGGCCTGTACTGGACGGGCTATGTCTTCGAGGACGCCGCCATCTGGCCGCGCGAGCTCACGACTTGGACGGCGGGGTCGCTCCTGCTCGCCGTCGCCGCGCTGGGTGGGCATGAGGCGACATGCACGGTGTTCGGTGGGGATCGCCTGCCGACGGGCCTGGACCCGGACTGCTGCGGCTGACGTCGAGGTCAGTGGCGGTGGACCCGGTTGGCGATGGCGTGACCCACGAACAGGTACACGACCGCCGCCAGGCCGTACCCCGCCACGACCCTCGCCCACTCCTCGTCGAAGGTGAACAGGTCGTGGGACCAACCCGCCAGCCAGCGGGCCGCGTCATGGACGAACTGGACGAAGTCGTTCGCCCGGTTGGCGTCCAGCAGGTACATCAGGATCCACATGCCCAGGATGAGGGCCATGACGTCAGCGACGATCGCTATGGCCGTGCCGGCCTGGTTGGAACCGTTGCGATATCTAGGGGACATGCTCTGCGGGTAGCCCTGGATGCGTGACTGAAACCCTTGACCAAAACTCGCGGTTGAACATTCCGACCGGAACCCGAACGGGTCCTCACGTTCAACTGGCGTTCCGCGCAAGGACATTCACCGCTCATCGTGATCACCGACGATCCTCCTCCCGAGAGGGCAGGAGAGCCGGTGTCCGAAGCAGACAGACCGCACGCCACATCCGAGGCCGACAGACCACGCACCGCTCCGGAACCACGACTGCGCACCCGTGACAGGGGCCGTCCCCGTGCACGGTTACCGATCCACGTCATCGTCGCTCTTCCGCTCGCCCTGGCAGGGCTGATCGCACTGCTGATCACGGGCAACGCGCTGCGGCCGTTCGACCGCATCACCACGATCGAGGCCAGGATGGCCTCCAAGTCGGACTACTTCAAAGACCCCGAGGTGCAGCGGCTGCTGCTGAAGCACGGCCTGCGCGTCGACATCCACCGGCTCGGCTCCCGCGGCATCGCCACCCAGTCCCTGAAGGGCATGGACGCGGTCTTCCCCTCCGGCCAGCCCGCCGCGAAGCTGATCCTCGACCGCCAGGACCACTCCGTGCGTTCGGTCCGCCCCTTCGTCACGCCCCTGGTGCTCGGCACGTTCCGGGACTACGCCGAGACCCTGCGGAAGATGGGCGTGGCCAGCGCCCAGCCCACCACGGACGGCGGCAGGACGCTCTACTACGACCTCGACATGCGCAAGTTCATGGACCTGCTGGACGGGACGGCCGGCGGCCGTGAAACCGGCGACCAGGACCGGGACGGCACCCCCGAACGCGCCGACACCTGGAACGGCATCGGCTTCGACAAGGCCGGCGTGCGCAGCAACAGCGGCCGCGTCCTGGTCCGCACCTCCAGCGTCTGCGAATCCAACTCCGCGGGCACCTACCTGAGCATCCTCGCCTTCGTGGCGAACGGCGACAGCACACCCGGCGCGGGCGCGGGCGACGAGGCCAGGGCGACGGAGGAGGCCGAGGCGGTCGCACGGAGGATCAAGCCCCTCATCGACCTCCAGGGCATGTGGGCCGACGAACAGGCCGACAGCTACCTCTCCGACCTCGGCGAGAGCATCGCCCCCATCTCCCTGATCTACGAGCACCAGTACCTGGCCCACCAGATCGAGTACCGGCAGAAGTACAGCAAGCAGGACACCGACCGCGTACTGCTCTACCCCACCCCCTACGCCCTCACCGAGCCGCAGCTCATCGCCCTGAACGACAAGGGCGACCGGCTGGTCCGCGTCATCGAGCAAGACCCGGAACTGCGCCAGCGGGCCATCGAGTTGGGCTTCCGCGTCCGCTTCTCCGGCGAAGAGGGCACCAGCGACCAGCTCAACGACTACCTGGGCGAGCACGGCATCCAGGTGCCGACTCCCAACCGCGACGAGACGAAGGTGTACGAACCCGACCTGGACGTCCTCCAGGAGATCATCAACTCCGTGGGCTCCTGCCCGCCGCCCGTGCTGGACGCCCCATGAAGCAGTACGCACGCACCCTCACCGCCTGTCTGACGCTGACCCTGCTCGCCGCCCTCACCTCCTGCACCCAGGGCGACGAGAACGTGACCCTGCGGGTCCTCGCCAGCCCCGAACTCGCCGACCTGGAACCCCTGCTGGGCGAGCTGAGGGACGACACCGGCGTCGCGCTGGACATGGACTACCGGGCGACCGCCGACCTGTCAGGCGCCGGGAGCTCGTCGTACGATCTCGCCTGGCCGGCATCCGACCGTTCGTACCTGCTGCGGCTCCTGGAGAAGGGCGAGCAGACGGCCCGGCCCGAGTCGACCTCGATCATGCGCTCGCCCGTGGTGGTCGGCCTCACCCCGGAGGTCGCCGACAAGCTGCGTGCCGACGTACCGGGCGGACGGCTGTCGTGGGCCGACATCGCGGATGCCGCCGCCGACGGCACCGTACGGTTCGGGATGGCCGACCCGCGCAGCAGCGACACCGGGCGCGCGGCCCTTGTCGGCGTCGCCACCGCGGCGGCCGGAACCGGCAGCGCGCTGCGCGAACAGGACGTCTCCTGCGACCGGTTGCGCGGCTTCCGCTCCGGGCAGACGCTCACCGCCGCCAGCTCACGGGAGCTGATCGCGTCGTACCCGGGCCATCAGGACGAGGCCAACGCGCTGATCGCCCACGAGTCCGAGCTGCTGTCCCTGAACTCCGCGAAGAAGCTGCGTGAGCCGCTGCGGATCGTCCACCCCGAGGACGGCATGGTGCTCTCCGACTTCCCGCTGCTCCTGCTCGACCCCGGAGAGCGGACCGCGTACCGCAAGGTGGTCGACTGGCTGCTGACCGACGACGTCCAGAAAAAGCTGATGCAGCGCACCTGGCGCCGGCCCGTCAACCAGGACATCACTCCGGCCGAGCCCCTGCGGGAGGCGGTCGGCAACGCCCTGTCCTTCCCTGACCGGCTCTCCATCGTGGAGCAACTGGTCGCCGACTACGGCGATCCCGCGAGCGCCACCACCGACCAGGTGGTGTTCCTGCTCGACTTCTCCGGCTCCATGCGCGGAAAGCGCATCGCCGACCTGCGCGCCGCCTTCGCCGGACTGAGCGGCGCCGACCCCTCGTCCACCGGCAAGTTCGCCCGCTTCTACCGCGGCGAGCACCTCACCGTCGTACGGTTCGGCGGCCGGGTTCTTCAGGAGCGCACGGTGACCGTGCGCGGCGGCGGCGATCTGCGCACCCTCGGCAAGGTCGTGGCCACCGACTCCTTCGACGACTCCACCGCCGTCTGGTCGGCGCTGGACCGCGGCTACCGCATCGCCGCGGACGCGGTGCGCCAGGCGCCCGCACGACCCGTCGCCATCGTGCTGATGACCGACGGCGAGAGCAACGCCGGCATCTCCTATGCGGAGTTCCTGCGCCGCTACGACCGCCTCGGCGCCGACGCACGCGACGTGCCCACCTTTCCCGTCCACTTCGGCGAGGCCGACGCGGCGGCATTGAAGAAGGCGGCCGCGGCGACGGGCGGCCGCATGGTCGACGCGAACCGTTCCTCCCTCTCCGACGCATTCAAGGAGATCCGTGGGTGTCATTGACAGTCAGTGGTGGAGCATGCGGTGGCCGTGGATGGTCGTCTGGCTCCTGACCGCGGCCTGCGTCGCCGTGGTGGCCCAGTACGTGGTCGCCCGCTGGGTGGCCGCCCGGCGCAGGCGGCGTCTGAGGGACGGGCGCATGTTCTCCGGCATGTGCATCTACCTCCACGAGACGCGGGTAGAGGGCGTCGCGGACATCCTCGGCATACCGAAGGCGGACGTGAACGTCTCCCACGAGACCAGCCTCTCCACCGGCTTCGGGCTGTTCAGCCGGTTCACCCTCGGCGGCCGGGCCGAGCGCGACCGGAACACGCAGACGCGCACGGAGTACTGGGAACCCAACACCCCCATGAAGACGATCCGCCTGATCATGGACCGGCTGCGGGAGCGGGACATGGTGGTGGACGCCGACCTCGCGACCGAGCAGCTCTTCCTCACCGCGGCCCTCGCCGATCAGCTGCGGGGCACGGAGACCAGGGGCACACCGCTGACCGCCGTCAGGGGCACCTACATCTCCGTCTCCGGCCTCTTCACCGTCCGCAGGGACGGCGAGGACGTCATCCTGCGCGCCCGCTACGGCACCGGCGAGCCGCGCGCGCAGGTGAAGATCACCTGCGAGAGGTCCTGGGTCCGTGAGGAGGAGTTCCGGGTCGACAGCTTCGCGGCGGAGGAGGAGTTCCCGGCCACGTGTCTGGGCCGGGTGCGCACCTGGAACGGCACGACGGGCGAACTCACGCTGGACCCGATCTCCGTCTTCCAGTGAACAACAGCTGTGCGGCTACGAGTTGAGCTCGGCGAGCACCCGCAGCGTGGCCCGGTCGGGTGAGAGGGCGAGCAGGTCGGTCACCGGCCCCTTGCGCCACAACTCCAGCCGCTCGGCGATGCGTTCACGGGGACCGACGAGGGAGATCTCGTCGGCGAACGCATCGGGTACGGCGAGCACAGCCTCCTCCCGCCGCCCGTCGAGGAACAGCTCCTGGATCCGCCGAGCCTCCTCCTCGTACCCCATCCGCGCCATGAGGTCGGCGTGGAAGTTGCGGGCCGCGTGGCCCATGCCGCCGATGTAGAAGCCGAGCATGGCCTTGACGGGGAGGAGACCCTCGGAGACGTCGTCGCAGACCTGCACTCGGGCCATGGGGGCGACGAGGAAGCCGTCGGGAAGGTCGCCGACCGCCTCCCCGTACACGTCCGGCCTGCTCGGCGACCAGTACAACGGCAGCCAGCCGTCGGCGATGCGGACGGTCTGGGCGACGTTCTTCGGCCCCTCGGCGCCGAGGAGCACGGGGAGGTCCGGGCGCAGCGGATGGGTGATCGGCTTCAGCGCCTTGCCGATGCCGGTGGCGTCCGGACCGCGGTACGGGTGGGCGTGGAATCGCCCGTCGAGTTCGACGGGTGCCTCGCGCCGCAGCACTTGCCGTACGACATCGACGTACTCCCGCGTCGCGGTCAGCGGCGACTTCGGGAACGGCCGCCCGTACCACCCCTCCACCACCTGCGGGCCCGACAGCCCTAGCCCCAGCATCATGCGACCGCCGGAGAGGTGGTCGAGCGTGAGGGCGTGCATCGCGGTGGTGGCGGGGGAGCGGGCTGCCATCTGCGCAACGGCCGTACCGAGCTTGATCCTTGAGGTCTGCGCGGCGATCCAGGTCAGCGGCGTGAAGGCGTCGGAGCCCCAGGACTCGGCGGTCCACACCGAGTCGTAGCCGAGCCGCTCGGCCTCCTGGGCGAGGGGTACGTGGTCCGCGGAGGGGCCGCGGCCCCAGTATCCGAGTGCGAGCCCGAGCCGCATGTCCGCCTCCTGACGGTACGTCAGATGTGCTTGGAGGCTTGGACTGTACGACGACGGCCCCTCACCGGGAAGGGTGAGGGGCCGTACGGGACGGTCAGGGGCTCAGCCGCGCTGAATACCCGAGGTGTCCTGGAGCACGCCACGGCGGCCGTCCTGCGTCTGCGCGACCAGGGCGGCTCCGCGCTGCTCGACGGCCAGGTACCAGGTGCCGGGCGCGAGTTCGGCGATCGGCGTGGGTGAGCCGTCCTCGGCGAACAGGGGGCGCGCCACGGGTACGGCGAACCAGAACGGGGAGAAGTCGCCGGCGGGCGCGGGCGTCGGCGAGGGCGCCTGCGGCTGACCGCCACCGAAAGGCTGCCCCGGCTGCGGCTGCCCACCGTACGGCTGCTGCGGCTGCTGGGCGCCCGGGTAGCCGTAACCACCCTGCGGCTGGCCGCCGTAGGGCTGGGGGGCGGCGGGGCGGGGAGCCGGGAGCAGGGCGGCCTGGAGGGCGGGGACGAGGGGGGTGGCGATGGCGCTGCCGGCGAGGGCCAGGGCGGCGATCAGACCGAGGATGAGACCGACACCCGTGTCTTCCGCGTCGATCGTCCACCACAACAGCGCCCAAGCGGCCGCCACCGCCAGGCCGACACCGAGGGGGCCCATGTCAAGACCGGCGACCTTGCGCGGCTGAGGGAGCAGGTGGGCGACCACGATGAGTGCGGCGCCGATCACGCCGGTCATGTACGTACCGAGCCCGAGGCCGATGCTCACGTCCCAGGCGTTCGGAATGCTGACGTTCTCGCAAACGGCGTCCGGGCCGTCGCAGCTGGCAACGCCGAGGAATGACGCGATGAACAGCAATACCGCTGCTCCGATCACCACGCCGTCGCCTCGAGTGAGGGAGCGGATATTCACTTCAGGTCCTTCGTCAGTCGTCTCAACATCGGTATCGCTGGAGGCGTCGCTGTCACCATGTCGCCGTCAGGCCCCGGTGTGAAGCGCGGGGGTGGCCCCTCATCGTAGGAATGACCTTATCGTCCGACCGACGAGGGTGTCCGCCGGGATCAACCCGTGGACCACTACCCGCGCAGGAAACTCACGATTCCCTCAGAGATCCCTCGCGCAGCCTTCTGTCGCCACACGTCGCTGGTGAGCAACGCCGCGTCCTTGGTATCGCGCATGTTGCCGCACTCGATGAACACCTTGGGAACCGTTGACAGATTGAGACCGCCGAGGTCCTTACGCGTGACGAGGCCGGTGCCGTCGCCGACGTAGTTGGAAGGGGCGTTGCCGGTGACGCGGACGAAGGAGCCGGCGATGCGCTCGCCGAGGTCGCGGGAGGGGACGACGATGGGACCGGTGTCGGCGGCGCCCGCGTCGACCTCGCCGGGGAGGATGACGTGGAAGCCGCGCTGGCCCGCGCCGGCGCCGTCCGCGTGGATGGAGACGACCGCGTCGGCGTCCGCCTTGTTGCCGATCTTGGCGCGCTCGTCGACGCAGGGCCCCCAGGAACGGTCGCCGTCCTGGGTGAACTTGACCGTGGCGCCCTGCTGCTGGAGCAGTGTGCGCAGACGGTGGGCGACGTCCAGGGTGAACTTGGCTTCGGTGTAGCCGTCGTTGGTGGACGTGCCCGTGGTATCGCACTCCTTCCAGTTCGTGCCGATGTTCACCTTGCGGTTGATTTCGGCGGTGTGCTGGAAGTTGTTCGGGTTGTGGCCCGGGTCGATGACGACGACCTTGCCCTGGAGGGGGCCGGAGACGGACGTGGAGTCCGCGGTGGGCGTCGGGCCCGGCGGCTTGTCGTCGTTCGTGGCGGAGACCGTCGGTACCGAGTCCGACGGGGGCGAGGACGGCTGCACGGCGGCGTTGCCGGAGCCGCCGCCCTGGGTGCCCAGCGCCTCGTACATCACCCATCCGAGCAGGGCCCCCGGCACCAGGGCGGCGACCGCGACGGTCAGGGTTCGGCGGCGATTGCGGCGGGGCTGGGGAGGATCGAAGTCCGGACCTACGTACGACACGCGTGACACCTTACGGGCCGAACATGGCGTGCGTTGGGAAGGCGCGGTCGGGCGGCGCCGGAGTTCAGACCCCTGGCCCCGTCCGCCGCAGCACCCGCAGCGAGTCCGTGACCGATGTCTCCGTGAAGGCCGCGGACTCCAGTGCCCGCAGATACACCCGGTACGGCGCCTGTCCGGTGAACTCGTCCTCCGGGTCCGGGAACACGTCGTGGATGACGAGCAGACCGCCCTCGGCGACATGCGGGGCCCAGCCCTCGTAGTCGGCGGTGGCGTGTTCGTCGGTGTGACCGCCGTCGATGAAGACGAGACCGAGGGGGGAGTTCCAGACCTTCGCGACCTGCGGGGAGCGGCCGACGAGGGCGACCACGTGCTCCTCCAGACCGGCCCGGTGCAGGGTCCTGCGGAACGTCGGCAGCGTGTCCATCACGCCGAGCTCGGGGTCGACCGTCTCCGGGTCGTGGTACTCCCAGCCCGGCTGCTGCTCCTCGCTGCCGCGGTGGTGGTCGACCGTGAGGGCCGTCACACCGGCCTCGCGGGCGGCGTCGGCGAGGAGGATCGTGGACCGGCCGCAGTAGGTGCCGACCTCCAGGAGGGGGAGGCCGAGGCGGCCGGCCTCGACGGCGGCCTCGTACAGGGCCAGGCCCTCGTTCACCGGCATGAAGCCCTTCGCGGCCTCGAACGCGGCCAGGATCTCGGGCTTGGGGGCCAAGGTCATCGAGGGGGCCTTCCGGTCGTACGTGCGTCAAGGCGCCCCATGCTGCCGTACCCCCTGGTCGGCGGGTCACAGGGGGGTACGGCGGTGCTGCATCAGGATGCGTCGCAGATGTCGGGTTTGCTCACCTTGATGCCGGTGGTGGCGAGGTCGTTCGGGCCGATCGGAGCTGAGCGCGCAGGGCAGGCAGCCGGGCGCAATCTGCCGAGTCGGACAGGCCCTCGCTCAAGGCCAGCAGCGAAAGGAGTTGCACCGGTCGGCCGGCTGTGGCGGCGGCTTCCAGTTTGTGGTGGCCGTCGAGGAGGAAGTGCGTCAGGCCCCAGTGCCGGTAGTGGTCGGCCGGCATGCCGGAGGCTGGTTCACACACGTCCAGAGTCGAGACCGCGACAGCCGTCGGGACCGTTCCCCGGCCCATGAGTTCGACGTACTGCTCGACGCGGTCCCGGGTGTTCCACGTCGGGGGAACCATGGGTACGACGAACTCATAGAGGTGAGCGGACGTGTCGACTGCGGTCTCGAAGGTCCGGTAGTACGGCGTATGCGGGTACTCCGGGAGGCCCCAGAACTGGTCGAGCCCCCATGTGGCCACCTGCTCGCCGCTGAAGTAGTCGCCTTCCCGGCCGGGGACGATCAGGCGGGGCTCCACGCGCAGCAGCGCCGGAACGTACTGGCCCTCCGGCAGCAACGCACCGAACGCATCGATCACGTCGCCGTCGTCCGGATCGGCCAGCGCGCCGGTGAGCCGTTCCTGCACGCTCTCCAGCGACAGCGTCTGCGTGGCGGTCTGCAAGCGACGGAACAGGAAAGGGCATGTTCCGCACCAGAAGCTGAGTTCGAAGGCGGGTTCCCCGTCGACCACCAGCAACCTGCGCCCGGGCCCGCCCCCGGTCTCCTGCCGCTCCGCCTCGAAGCGCAATCGAGCGTCGGTGGCAGGGACGCCGAGCCTGCGCGGCTCGCCCGATTTGATCATCACGCACCGACCGTATGGGACGCTGCGGGCCGACACCACCGGTTACTGAGCTTGTTCGGCGGGCGCACTGCCCAACCGCCCACCGGGCCCGTGCGGCCGGCGTGAGGGGCCTGTCGGACGTCAGCGTGTTCAACAAGGCGAACTGTCGGGGCTTCAGCGACCGGGTGGACACCCGGTGCGAGAAGAAGAGCCAAGCTCACCGTCACCGGCAAGCTGTCCCGGGCCAACTGGGAGGACCTGAAGTACCACGGTTTCACCGGGCAGAGCGTGAAGCTTCAGTTCAAGAAGGCCGGGACCGCTCACTACCGCACGGTCAAGACGGTGAAGACGGGCGAAGCCGGGAAGCTCAGCACCAAGGTCACCGCCACCTCGGCGGGAAGCTGACGCTGGTACTTCCCCGGCACTACGAGGACCGCACGGGTCGTGTCGGCGGGGGACGGCGTGAATCTGAAGTAGCGGCCTGCCCGGAAGCCCCGCGCCCTGGCGAGGCGGCTACGCCGAGACCGTCTCCTCCGGCAGCGACAGGTCCAGGTCCACCGGGCTGTCGTCGCCCGCGTGCGTCGCCGAAGAGGCGAGCGGGGCGTGGCCGTCGGCTCGGGCGGCCAGGACGTAGGGGCCCTGGGCGGGGACGGTGAGGGCGTAGGTGCCGTCGTCCGCCGAGAGGGTCGCGCCTGCCTGGCGGCCGCGGCGGTCGATGAGCGTGACCTTGGCGCGGGCGACGGGCGTGCCGGTGGCGTCCAGGACGCGGCCGCGGAAGCCGCGCAGGGCCTCCTCGGCGCGTTCCAGATTGGCGTCCTCCTCGCTGCTGGCGCGCAGCTGCGGGTGGGCGGTGGCCGAGCGCTGCTTCGGGAGGAAGAGGGCCAGCAGGAGGCCGACGGCGACCGCGCCGGTCGCGATCAGGAAGGAGACGCGGAAGCCGTGCATGGTCGGGATCTCGACGCCGCCGACGTTGTTCGCCGTGTTGGCCAGCACCATGCCGATGACGGCGCTGGAGACCGACGTACCGATGGAACGCATCAGCGTGTTGAGGCCGTTCGCCGCGCCCGTCTCCGAGGCCGGGACCGCACCGATGATGAGGGCGGGGAGGGAGGAGTAGGCGAGGCCTATGCCCGCGCCGAGGATCACCGCGATGACGAGGCTCTGCCAGGGGGCGCTCATCAGGCCGAGGCCGGCGCCATAGCCGATGGCGATGATCAGCATGCCGAGGATCAGGGTCGTCTTGGGGCCGTACTTCGCCGAGAGGCGGGCGTAGACCGGGGCGGTGAACATCATCGTCAGGCCCAGCGGCGCCACCAGCAGACCCGCGACGACCATGGACTGGCCGAGGCCGTAGCCGGTCTCCTTCGGCAGCTGGAGCAGCTGGGGGAGGACCAGGGAGACGACGTAGAAGCTGACGCCGACCATGATCGAGGCGAGGTTGGTGAAGAGGACGGCCGGGCGGGCCGTGGTGCGCAGGTCGACCAGGGGGGCCTTCGTGCGCAGCTCGTAGACGCCCCAGAGCAGGAGGACGGCGGCCGACGCGCCGAACATGCCGAGCGTGGTGGCGGACGTCCAGCCCCAGTCGCTGCCCTTGGTGATCGGGAGGAGGAAGAGGACGAGGCCCACGGAGAGGCCGAGGGCGCCGAGGTAGTCGAAGGAGCCTTCCGCGCGGAGCTTGGACTCCGGTACGACGAGGAGGGTGAGGCCGATGGCCAGGACTCCGAGGCCGGCGGCGCCGTAGAAGAGGGCGTGCCAGTTCGCGTGCTGGGCGACCAGGGCCGCGGCGGGCAGGGCCAGTCCGCCGCCGACGCCGATCGAGGAACTCATCAGGGCCATGGCCGAGCCGAGCTTCTCGCGGGGCAGCATGTCGCGCATCAGGCCGATGCCGAGCGGGATCGCGCCCATCGCGAAGCCCTGGAGGGTGCGTCCGACGATCATGGGGAGGAGGGTGCTGGTGAACGCGCTGATCAGCGCGCCGATCACCATCACGGACAGGCTGGCTATGAGCATGCGCCGCTTGCCGTAGAGGTCACCGAGGCGGCCCATGATCGGCGTGGCGACGGCGCCCGAGAGGAGAGTCGAGGTCAGGACCCAGGTGGCGTTGCTGGGCGCGGTGCTCAGCAGCTGCGGCAGGTCCTTGATGACGGGGACGAGCAGAGTCTGCATTACCGCGACAACGATGCCCGCGAAGGCGAGGACCGGGACGAGAGGGCCGGTCGCTCCGCCGGTGGGCTTTTCGGTCGTCGTTTGTGTCATGTGTACCCCGAACTCCGTCTGCCTGGGCAACTATTCCGATGCTTTGGGTCACTAACGAAATCTTGACCTTCTCTTGAGGAACGGACCGCGGCCCAGGTCGGCGTGATTTGTTGACCGGCTTGATTTGTTGACCTAGGGCGAATTCCTGATGCCAGGAGCGTCCGTCGTTGAGAGCATGACAGGCATGCTCGAAGCCGCCGACGTCACCCGTGCCCCCCGCCGTGCCACGCCGCCCACCTGGCTGGTGGTGGCGCTCGCCTGTGCGGGGCAGTTCCTGGTCGTGCTCGACGTGTCCGTCGCGAACGTGGCACTGCCCTCGATGCGGGCCGACCTGGGGATGAGCGCCCAGGGGCTGCAGTGGGTCGTGAACGCGTACGCCATCGCCTTCGCGGGGTTCATGCTGCTCGGCGGACGGGCCGGGGACCTCTACGGCCGTAAGCGGATGTTCCTCGTCGGGCTCGGGGTGTTCACCCTGGCCTCGCTGGCCGGCGGGCTGGCCCAGCAGGAGTGGCAGCTGCTGGCCGCGCGGGCCGTGCAGGGGCTGGGTGCGGCGGTGCTGGCGCCCTCGACGCTGACGATCCTCACGGCGGCGGTGCCGGAGGGGGCGGCTCGGGCGCGGGCCATAGGCACGTGGACCGCCGTCGGCGCGGGCGGTGGTGCGGCGGGCGGGCTCGTCGGCGGGCTGCTGGTGGAAGCCCTGTCGTGGCGCTGGGTCCTGCTGATCAACGTGCCGGTGGGCGCGGTCGTACTGGCCGGCTCCGTGCTGTGGCTCGCGGAGAGCCGGGCCGGGGACCGGCGGCGGCTGGATCTGCCGGGGGCGGTGCTGGTGACGGCGGGGCTGGCGACGCTGGCGTACGGCATCTCGCAGACGGAGGCCTCCGGCTGGACGGCGGCGGACACGGTCCTGCCCCTGCTCGCCGGGGCCGCCCTGATCGGCGTCTTCCTCGTCGTGGAGTCGCGTACGGCGGCGCCGCTGATGCCGCTCGGGCTGCTGCGGGGGCGGGCGGTGGCGTCGGCGAACGCGGCGATGTTCCTGTGCGGGTCGGCGATGTTCTGCATGTGGTACTTCATGACGCTGTACGCGCAGAACGTGCTCAGTTACACCCCGCTGGAGGCCGGACTGGCGCTGGTGCCGAGCTCGCTGGCCGTGATCCTCGGCTCCAAGCTCGCGCCGCTGCTCATGCGGTGGTCCGGCCCGCGCACCGTCGCGGCCGCCGGCACGCTCGTGGCGGTCGCCGGCTTCGGCTGGCAGTCGACGCTGAGCGTGGACGGCGCGTACCTGACCTCGATCATGGTGCCGGGCATCCTGATGATGCTGGGCGCGGGCCTGGCGGCGACACCTCTCGCGGCCCTGGCCACGTCGGGCGCGGAGCCGGGGGAGGCCGGTCTGGTCTCGGGTCTCGTCAACACCTCCCGCACGATGGGCGGTTCACTCGGCCTCGCGGTCCTGTCGACCTTGGCGGCGGCCCGCTCGGGCGGCAGCGATACACCGGCGGCGCTGACGGAGGGGTATGCGCTGGCGTTCCGGACCGGGGCCGGGGTGCTGGCCGGTGGAGTGGTGCTGATGGTGGTCTGGCTGCCGCGGAGGGGACGGGGCAGTGAGGGGGCGAGCTGACGCGGGGGATGTCGGCTCGGCATTGCCGCGGGGTGGTTCGCGCGAGGGGGTGCAGTCGTCCGCGTGACGGGTCGGCCGGCAAATGCTCAGGGGCGCAGGGGAGGCTCGTCCGTGGGGGGAGGAGGAGGGGCGGCGCGGTCGGGCCCGCGCCCGGCGCCTTCGCCTCCGCAGCTGCGGTGGCTCGGTGGTCGGCTGCCCCGGCCGGGTGGGCGTGTGTCTGGTGCTGGCCGGGTGGGCGAGTGCCTGGTGTCGGTCGGGTGGGGGAGTGCCTGGTACCGGCCGGGGGGCGAGTGCCTGATACCGACTAGGGGGCGAGTGTCTGGTGCCGGCCGGGTGGGGGAGCAGCGCCCCGGCGCCGGCCGATCCGGACGAGCTCCTTGCGGGGAGGAACCCCGCTACAACCAGCCCTGCTGCCGAGCCTCCCGCAAAGCCTCCATCCGGTTGCGCGTACCCGTCTTGCCGATCGCGGAGGACAGGTAGTTGCGGACCGTCGACTCGGAGAGGTGGAGCCGGGTCGCGATGTCGGCGACCGTCGCGCCGTCCGACGAGGCGTTGAGAACGTCGCGTTCGCGGGCGGTGAGGGGGCTGGGACCGGCGCTCAGGGCGGCCGCGGCGAGCGCCGGGTCGATCACCGTCTCGCCGGTCAGCACGCGGCGGATCGCGGCCGCCAGTTCCTCCACGGGGCCGTCCTTGACCAGGAAGCCGGCGGCGCCCGCCTCCATGGCCCGGCGCAGATAGCCGGGGCGGCCGAAGGTCGTCAGGATCAGCACCCGGCAGTCGGGGGCCTGGTCGCGCAGCTCGGCGGCGGCGTCCAGCCCGCTGCGGCCAGGGAGTTCGATGTCGAGGAGGGCCACGTCCGGGCGGTGGGTGAGGGCGGCGTCCACGATCACGTCCCCGGTCCCCACCTGTGCCACGACCTCGATGTCCGCCTCCATCCCGAGCAGTAAAGCGAGTGCCCCGCGCATCATGCCCTGGTCCTCGGCGAGCAGGACCCGGATGGACTTGGCGGGCCGGTGATCCTGCGGCATCTCGTTCACGGGGCAAGAGTAGGACGCACGGGGTTCGGTGGACCGTCCCCGGTCAGCACGAAAAGTGGTTGCCCCCTGACATGGAAGGGGGCGTGCACCGGTGGGTGAATCTCGCTCCGCGTGCTGTCTGCGGACGCGGCCCTCAGCGGAGTCGGTGTGCACGAAACCTTGCGCCTCCAGGACATGTCCCGTCCCCCGTTCGTCGGTTCCGTCCCCAGTGTCATGGCTCCGACGCTACGGATCGAGGCGCGCGTGCGGCAGGTCCGGTTGTCAGCACTCCGGCAGGACGAATGTCACGGCCCCCGTCGAGCAGGCAGAGCAGGTGGACGCCGAAACCAGATCTGATGCCACGTCAGGAGCCTTCACAACTGCCGAGCGCTCGGCTATACAGAGGGCGCCGGACTGGAACGCGTTCTAGAACGGCCCGTGACGACCTCGGTGCGGCCGACGGTGCGGACGGCCGTACCGGGGTCTTGACTCCGCCACCTTCAGGAGCCGTATGCCCATCGACGCAGCCAAGGCCCTCGCCGCCGAGCCCCGGACCGGCGAGATCTCCTGGAACTCCAAGGACGTCCAGCTCTACCACCTCGGCATCGGCGCCGCCGCCAATCCCGACCGGCGCAGCCCCGCCACCGACCCCGACGAACTGCGCTACACCCTGGAGTCCCGGCTGCACGTGCTGCCCAGTTTCGCCACCGTCGCGGGCTCCGGCTCGCCCGGAGTGATCAGCGGACTGTCCATGCCGGGCATCGAGGTCGACCTCGCCCGCGTCCTGCACGGCGGCCAGAGCCTCGTGATCCACCGGCCCATCCCGGCGGCGGGCACCGCCACCGCGACCAACCGGATCGCCGCCCTGTACGACAAGGTCAAGGCGGCCGTGCTGGTGCTGCGCACCGAAGTCGCGGACGCCGAGGGCCCGTTGTGGACCAACGACGCCCAGATCTTCATCCGCGGTGAGGGCGGCTGGGGCGGCGACCGCGGTCCGTCCGCTCGTCTCGAACCACCCGTCGGCGAGCCCGAGCGCACCGTCGAGCGGCCGATCCGCGAGGACCAGGCCCTGCTGTACCGCCTCTCCGGCGACTGGAACCCGCTGCACGCCGACCCGGAGTTCGCCAAGGTCGCCGGCTTCGAGCGGCCCATCCTGCACGGCCTGTGCACCTACGGCATGGCCCTCAAGGCGGTCGTCGACACGCTGCTCGGCGGGGACGTGACCCGGGTGCGGTCCTACGACACCCGGTTCGCCGGGGTCGTGTATCCGGGGGAGACCCTGCGCATCCGCATGTGGCCCGGCGCGGGCAGCGTCCGCGTGGCCGTGAGCGCCGTCGAGCGGGACGACGCGCCCGTCCTCGCCGACACCGTCGTCGAACACACCTGAGTCAAGAAACGCCGTACGAGGGGAGCCGCACCATGCGCGCAGCCGTACTGCACGAGATCGGCCAGGACAAGCTGGAGGTCCTCGACGACGTCGAGGCGGTGGGCTTCGGCCCCGGGAGGGCGAGGGTCCGGGTGCGGGCCACCGGACTGTGTCACTCCGACCTGTCCGCGATGGGAGGGGTGCTGCCCCAGCCGGCGCCCTTCGTGCCCGGCCACGAGGGAGCGGGCGAGATCCTCGAGGTCGGGGAGGCCGTCACCCACCTCAAGCCGGGCGACCGGGTCGTCGTCTGCTGGCTGCCCGCCTGCGGCGCCTGCCCCGCCTGCAAGCGCGGCCAGACCGAGCTGTGCCTGGCCGGGTTCATGAACGCCGGCACCCCCAACTTCAAGCGCCCCGGCGGTGACGTCTTCGGCTTCGCCGGCACCGGCACCTTCGCCGAGGAGGTCGTCGTGGACGCCGGCTGCGCGGTGCCGATCCCCGACGACGTGCCCTTCGACATCGCCGCCCTCATCGGCTGCGGCGTGACCACGGGACTCGGTGCCGCCCTCAACACCGCAGACGTGGAGGCCGGTTCGTCGGTCGCCGTCATCGGCTGCGGGGGCGTCGGCATCTCCGCGATCCAGGGAGCGCGGCTCAAGGGTGCCGCCGAGATCGTCGCCGTCGACCCGGTCGCCTCGCGCCGCGAGTCCGCGCTCAGGTTCGGCGCGACCAGGGCCGTCGCACCGGACGAACTGGCCGACGCCAAGCAGCAGGTCACCGCCGGTGAGGGCTTCGACTACGTCTTCGAGGTCGTCGGCAAGTCCGCCACCGCCCGCACGGCATACGAGTACACCCGGCGCGGCGGCACGCTCGTCGTCGTCGGCGCGGGAGCCATGGACGACTTCCTCCAGCTCAACATGTTCGAGCTGTTCTTCGACGAGAAGCGGATCCTGCCGTCCATGTACGGCGGCGGTGACGTCCTGCGCTCCTACGAGCGGACGATCGCCCTGTGGCGGGCGGGCCGGATCGACCTCGCGGGCCTGATCACCCACCGGGTGCCGCTGGCCGACATCAACGAGGCCCTGGACCAGATGCGGACGGGCACGGCACTGCGCACGTGCATAGAGATCTGACCGCGCTGACTGACCGCGGCGCTGACTGACCGACCACGCTTCCTGACGGCCACGCTTCTCTAGGAGCCCGATGTCACTGCCACTCGAGGGACTGTCCGCGATCGTCACCGGCGCCGGACGCGGCCTGGGCCGGGCCGAGGCGCTCGAACTCGCCCGGCTCGGCGCGGCCGTCGTCGTCAACGACTACGGGCAGCCCGGCCGGGACGGCTCGGGCGAGGCATCCGCCGGGCCCGCCGAGGAGGTCGCCGCCGAGATCCGCGCGGCGGGCGGCACCGCCCTCGCCCACACCGGGGACGTGGCCGACTTCCAACAGGCGGGCGTGCTGGTCGAGTTGGCCGTCGCCGAGTTCGGCAAGCTGGACATCCTGGTCAACAACGCCGGCATCCTGCGCGACCGCATGGTCTTCTCCATGGCGGAGGCGGAGTGGGACTCGGTGATCCGGGTCCACCTCAAGGGTCACTTCAACACCATCCGCTTCGCCGCCGCGCACTGGCGTGAGCGGTCCAAGGCGGCGGGCGGGGCGGTGTACGGCCGGGTCGTGAACACGTCCTCGGAGGCGTTCCTCGCCGGCTCCGCCGGACAGCCCAACTACGCGGCCGCGAAGGGCGGAATCGTCGGGCTCACCACCTCCACCGCCCTCGCGCTCGCCAAGTACGGCGTGACCGCCAACGCCATCTGCCCGCGCGCCCGGACCCGCATGACCGAGGACGTCTTCGCGGGCCTCGACCGGCCGGAGGACGGCCTGGACCCGCTCGCCCCCGAGCATGTCGCCCCGCTCGTCGGCTACCTGGCCTCCCCGGCCGCCGCCCGGATCAACGGCCAGCTGCTCGTCGTGCACGGCGGCATGGTGGCGGTCGTCGAACGGCCGCGGGTGGCCGCGAAGTTCGACAGCAAGCAGGAGACGTTCACCTATGACGAGCTGGACGCGCTGCTCACCCCGCACTACGCGGAGCTGCCGGAGGGGGAGACGTTCGGGGCGGTGGAGGTGCTGGGGCTGAAAAGGGCATAGCCGGGTGCTGGGACTGAAGAGGGCATAGCCGGGCGGGGTGCAGGAACGGGAACGGCCCCGCCCTTCGCGGTGAAGGGCGGGGCCGTGCGGATTCGGCGTCAGGCTGCCGTCTCGGTTTCCTCAGCCGGCTTGCGGTGACGGCCGCGGGGGGCCGTCTCGCCGTCCTGGGCGGACACCGGACCCCGGTGCCTGCCGTGACCGGCGGGCTTCTGAACGTCGTGAACGTCGGCCGGCCCCGGCTGGGTCGTGCTGGCGTTGCTCATCGGAAAACTCACCCCGTCAACATGATCTTCTGCTCACAGCCGGGCGAGTTTAACCAACGCCCCAGGGGCCGAATCCAGGCGGCCACGCCAACCGCCACTACTTCGTTACAAGACCACCCAACGGGGCTTGCTGCAACGGCACGGGGCGGGGGATGGCGGGAGCCGGAGGGTCCGTTTCCGGGGGCGCGCACGACACCGAATCCGGCGTCCCGGAGGCCGAGTTCGCGGGCGGCGCCCCCGGCGGAGGCACCTCCACCTTCGCCACCCCGCACGGCACCTCCCCGGTCGCATACGGCAGTTGCAGCACCCCGTCCGGCGTCCACGACCCGGCACCCGTCAACCACCCCTCGGGAGCCGGAAGATGCCGTACCTGCCGTTCGGCGGGCCGCCACACCCCGACCCAACTCCCGACCGGACCGTCGACCCGCAGCGCCACCCCGCAGCTCTCCGGCGTCAGCACCTGCCCGGGCTGGATCGCGAACGGCGTCACCGCGCAGTCGGGCATCCGCAGGCACTCCGGGAAGCGCACCGGCAGCGTGCTGCCCAGTACGCCCCAGCCCAATCGTTCCTGCCCCGGCGACGGCGCGTCCGAGCCGATCAGCAGCAGCCCGCTGTCCGGGTCGGCGAGCAGCAACCGGTCGTCGCTGTCCTGCGCGATCTGCAGCAGCGGCGACACCTCTCCGCCCCGCTCCAGATCGACCACGACGGCCTTCGTACGGCCCCCGGGCTCCAGGTCGAGACGGTCGAGGGCCAGCATCCGCCCGCCCCGGTCCAGCCACACACCGCCCGAGCAGCGCCCCGGGACCTCCGCAAGCTGCTCCGGCCCGAACGTGCCCCCCGCCACCAGCCACACCGCGCTGGAGTGCCGCCCCACCGCGAGGGCGTACGCCTTGCCGCCGCCCGGCGCCGGGGGCAGCAGCCGCAGCCGGGTCTGCTCCGGCGGGCACTGGACCGCGCCGAGCAGCAGTTCGCCGGTGCCGGGACCGGTCGGATACAGCAGCGAGAAGATGTGCCGTCCGTCGGTCGGGCGGCAGATCAGGACCCGCCCGTCGGCCATCGGCTGCACCTCGGTGCCGGGCTCCTCCGGCTGGTGGGCGGGCAGCGGCACGGCGTAGGGCTCGGGGCCGTCCAGGGTCCAGCGCTCCGGGAACCAGTTCTCCCCGTCCAGCGCGAGGCGGGCGGCGTAGGAACCGTCCGCCGTGATGGTGCATCCCGCCCGGGGGGCGTCGCCGTCCTCGTGCTCCGCCGCGGGCTCGATCGCACAGGCCGTCATGGTCCGGTCACCTCCGGTAACGAAGCTAGTTTTCGCACGCACAGGCGTGGGACCGACGAGGTTCCCTTCACACAAAGGGATGGCCCAGGAACGATTCGCCTGAGGAAACGGGGGTGGTTGTGCTGAGCGGGGTCAGGGGTGACCGGAGGGTGGCCCCCCGGACGACCCGAAGATGGCCGGGGTGTGGCCCGCAGGAGCCTTCCGCCTCCTCCCGTGCCGGTACAGCCGTACGGACCAGGCAGGTAGCCTTGCCTGCGTGCCCCGTCTGTCTGAAGTCATCGCCGCGCTGGAGAACCTGTGGCCCGCCGAGCGGGCCGAGTCCTGGGACGCGGTCGGCACCGTCGTGGGCGACCCCGACCAGGAGGTCTCCCGGGTCCTGTTCGCCGTCGACCCGGTCCAGGAGATCGTGGACGAGGCGGTGAAGCTGGGCGCCGACCTGCTCGTCACCCACCACCCGCTCTACCTGCGCGGTACGACGACGGTCGCTGCGACGCACTTCAAGGGCCGGGTCGTCCACACCCTCATCAAGAACGACATCGCGCTGCACGTGGCCCACACCAACGCCGACACGGCGGACCCGGGCGTCAGCGACGCGCTGGCCGGCGCGCTGGACGTGCGGGTCGTACGCCCGCTGGTGCCGGACCCGAGCGACCCGGAGGGCCGCAGGGGACTGGGCCGGATCTGCGAACTCGACCACCCGCTCACCGTCCGTGAACTCGCCGCCCGCGCCGCCGAGCGGCTGCCCGCCACCGCGCAGGGCATCCGCGTGGCCGGCGACCCGGAGGCGACGGTGCGTACGCTCGCCGTGAGCGGCGGCTCCGGCGACAGCCTCTTCGACGACGTACGCGCCGCCGGCGTCGACGCCTTCCTCACCGCGGACCTGCGCCACCACCCGGCGTCGGAGTTCATCGCGGACCGCGCCCACAGCTCCGCCCACAGTCCTCTCGCGCTGCTCGACGCGGCGCACTGGGCCACCGAGTGGCCCTGGTGCGAGCTGGCCGCCACCCAGCTCGACGAGATCTCCGACCGCAACGGATGGGACCTGCGCGTCCACGTCTCGAAGACGGTCACCGACCCCTGGACCGCCCACGCGGCGTCCGCCATCACGGATACATCTGGAGCCCCCAACTGAACGCCGAGCCCGCCGACCAGATCCGCCTCCTCGACGTCCAGGCCCTCGACGTCCGCCTCCAGCAGCTCGCGCACAGGCGGAGGTCGCTGCCCGAGCACGCCGAGATCGAGTCGCTGGCCAAGGACCACACGCAGCTGCGCGACCTGCTCGTCGCCGCGCAGACCGAGGAGAGCGACTGCGCCCGCGAGCAGACCAAGGCCGAGCAGGACGTGGACCAGGTGCGTCAGCGCGCCGCCCGCGACCAGCAGCGCCTGGACTCCGGTGCCGTCACCTCCCCGAAGGACCTGGAGAACCTCCAGCACGAGATCGCCTCCCTCGCCAAGCGGCAGGGCGACCTGGAGGACGTCGTCCTAGAGGTCATGGAGCGCCGCGAGTCCGCGCAGGAGCGGGTCGCCGAGCTGACCGAGCGGGTCGGCGCCGTGCAGGGGAAGGTCGACGACGCGACCGCCCGCCGGGAAGCCGCGTTCGAGGAGATCGACGGCGAGGTGGCCACGGTCACGAAGGAGCGCGAGGTCATGGCGGGCTCGGTGCCCGCGGACCTCCTCAAGCTCTACGACAAGCTGCGCCAGCAGCAGGGCGGCGTCGGCGCGGCCAAGCTGTACCAGCGCAGCTGCCAGGGCTGCCGCCAGGAGCTCGCCATCACCGAGCTGAACGAGATCCGCCAGGCGGCGCCGGACACCGTGGTGCGGTGCGAGAACTGCCGCCGGATTCTGGTGCGTACGGCCGAGTCCGGCCTCTAGGAGCCTGTGCCGTGCGGGAGTTCATCGTCGAGGCCGACGGCGGGTCACGGGGCAACCCCGGGCCCGCGGGCTACGGTGCCGTCGTCATCGACGCGGCGACGGGGCAGACGCTGGCCGAGGCGGCCGAGTACATCGGTGTCGCCACGAACAACGTCGCCGAGTACCGGGGCCTGTTGGCAGGCCTGCGTGCCGCTCATGAACTGGACCCGACGGCCACCGTCCACGTCCGCATGGACTCCAAGCTGGTCATCGAGCAGATGTCGGGCCGCTGGAAGATCAAGCACCCCGACATGAAGCAGCTGGCCTTCGAGGCGGCGGCCGTGCTGCCGGCGTCCCAGGTGACTTACGAGTGGATCCCCCGCGAGCAGAACAAGCACGCCGACCGGCTCGCCAACGAGGCGATGGACGCCGGGAAGCGGGGCGAGCAGTGGTCGGCCGCGGCGTCCACGGCCGAGCTCGCGGCGGCGGACGCGCGGGCTGCGCGGGCCGCTGCCGAGGCCGAGCCGTCCGGTCAGCCGTCCGGCCCGCCGGGGGACGCCGCCGAGGGCGCGGCACGAGCGCGGGCGGCTCTGGCCGAGCGACGGGCCACCACCGCCTCAACCGCCTCAACCGCTCCCACGGCTCCCACCGCCCCCTCCGATTCAGCAGCGGCGGAGTCCGCCGTCGGCGCGGCCGGGAAGGCCGAGGCCGATGTCAGGGCCGCGCGCACCGTCGCCGCGCCCTCGTCCGGCTGGGCTCCTGCCGACATGGGGGCGCCCGCGACCTTCGTTCTGCTGCGGCACGGTGAGACGCCGCTGACGCCGCAGAAGCGCTTCTCGGGCAGTGGCGGTACCGATCCGTCCCTGTCCGACGTCGGCCGGGAGCAGGCCGAGCGGGTCGGGGCCGCACTCGCCCGGCGCGGGACGATCCAGGCCGTCGTGGCGTCGCCGCTGGCCCGTACCCGGGAGACCGCCGGCATCGTCGCCGCCCGCCTGGGCCTCGACGTGAGCGTCGACGACGGTCTGCGCGAGACCGACTTCGGCGCCTGGGAGGGGCTCACCTTCGGCGAGGTCCGCGAGCGTCACCCCGATGACCTCAACGCCTGGCTGGCCGACCCCGAGGCCCGGCCCACCGGCGACGGCGAGAGCTTCGCTGCGACCGCCACCCGTATCGCCGCCACCCGCGACAAGCTGATCGCGGCGTACGCCGGCCGCACGGTCCTCCTCGTCACGCACGTCACGCCGATCAAGACGTTCGTACGCCTCGCCCTGGGCGCGCCGCCCGAGTCCCTCTTCCGCATGGAACTCTCGGCGGCCTCCCTCTCGGCGGTCGCGTACTACGCCGACGGCAACGCGAGCGTGCGGCTCTTCAACGACACGTCACACCTGCGCGCGTGAGCCTGTGAGGCCGGCCGCCTCCCGCGCCAGCGCCTCGACACGCCCCCAGTCCCGTGCCGCCACCGCGTCCGCCGGAAGCATCCAACTGCCGCCCACGCAGCCGACGTTGGGCAGCGCGAGATAGTCGGGTGCCGTCGTCGGGCCGATTCCGCCGGTCGGGCAGAACCGGGCCTGCGGCAGCGGGCCGTTCAGCGACTTGAGATAGGCGGTGCCGCCCGCCGCCTCGGCCGGGAAGAACTTCATCTCCCGGACCCCGCGCTCCAGCAGCGCCACCACCTCGGACGTGGTCGACACCCCCGGCAGATATGGCACTCCGGACGCCCGCATGGCCTCCAGCAGCAGGTCCGTCCAGCCGGGGCTGACCAGGAAACGCGCCCCCGCCGTGACCGCTCGCGTCACCTGCTCCGGTGTGATCACGGTGCCCGCGCCGACCACCGCGTCCGGCACCGCGTCCGCGATGGCCCGGATCGACTCCAGGGCGGCCGGCGTCCGCAGCGTCACCTCGATGGCGGGCAGCCCTCCTGCGACCAGGGCCCGCGCGAGAGGTACGGCGTCGGAGGGGTCGTCGACCACGACCACGGGGACGACGGGCGCGAGATCAAGGACTGAGGTCATGGCCTCATCCTGCCGACGGCACGCAGCATGCGCAAAAGGCGTTGCGCATGCTGCAATGAGTGTCCGCGTGGTCGCCGAACCGCTAGTGGATCTCCGTCACCAGCACATCCAGCGTCCACGCCTTGCCGCCCTTGGCCGGCGCCTCCACCTCCACCGCGTACCCGAGGTCCCGCAGCGCCTCCACCAGCTCGGCCGGGCCTGCGGGCACGGCGCCCGCCGTCAGCAGGCTGCGTACGATCCGCCCCTTCGTCGCCTTGTTGAAGTGGCTGACGACCTTCCGGGTCGGCGCATGCAGCACCCGTACCGACGCCGTCCGCCCGGCCACCTCGCCCTTCGGCTTCCACGCCGCCGCATACGCGGACGACCGCAGATCCAGCACCAGCCCGTCCCCGGCCGCCTCGGGCAGCACATCCGCCATAGGTGCCCGCCAGTGCGCCCCGAGCGCGCCGAGCCCGGGCAGCTTCACGCCCATCGAGCAGCGGTAGGAGGGGATGCGGTCGTTGATGCGCACCACGCCCCACAGCCCTGAGAACACGAGCAGCGACCGAGTCGCTCGCCTCTTCGCCGCCGCGTCCAGCGACGCCAGGTCGAGGGCGTCGTACAGCACGCCGGTGTAGATCTCCCCGGCCGGCCGTGCCCCCGCCGTCGGCAGCCCGGCGTTCTTCGCGACCTCGCCCCGCAGTCCCTCGCTCAGTCCGAGCACGTCCCGCGCCTTGTCCTCGTCGCCGCGGCACAACTCGACCAGCTCACTCAGTACGGCCTCCCGGGCCGCGGTGAGTCCCGGCAAGGACAGCGACTCCAGCTTCAGCGAGGCACCCCGGCCGGACGAGGCCTTCCCCTCGGAAGGCGGCAGCAGGACAAGCACACGTACTCCTTCGATCGAACCCCGCCACAGGGTACGGCGTGCCACCCGGCCCCCCTCGCCCTACGCTCGACTCATGCCCCGCCGCCACATCCGAGTGACCGGCGCACCCGAAGCCCCCCTCCGGGCCGCCCTCACCGCGCTGCGTACCGAACTCGGCGTCCCCGGGAGCTTCCCGCCCGAGGTCGTGGCGGAGGCCGAGCGGGCCGCGAAGGCCCCGGCCCTCCCTCCGTCCGACGCCACCGACATCCCCTTCTTCACCATCGACCCGCCCACCTCCACCGACCTCGACCAGGCGATGCACCTGTCCCGGCAGGGCACCGGCTACCGCGTCCGGTACGCCATCGCGGACGTCGCCGCCTTCGTCGTGCCGTCGGGCGCGCTCGACCAGGAGGCGCACCGGCGGGTGACCACCCTGTACTTCCCCGACGAGAAGGTCCCGCTGCACCCCGAGCTGCTGAGCGAGGGTGCGGCGAGCCTGCTCCCCGACCAGGACCGGCCGGCCGCGCTGTGGACGATCGACCTCGACGGGGACGGCCGTACGCTCGCCGTCGACGTCCGCCGCGCCCTCGTCCGCAGCCGGGCCAAGCTGGACTACGCGGCCGTACAGAAGCAGATCGACGAGGGAACCGCCGAGGAGCCGTTGGCCCTGCTGAAGACGATCGGGAAGCTGAGGGAGCGGCTGGAGGTGGAGCGGGGCGGGATCTCGCTCAGCGTGCCCGAGCAGGAGATCGTCGAGCACGGTCACGCCTATGAACTCGCCTATCGCGCCCCACTCCCCGCCGACGGCTGGAACTCCCAGATCTCCCTGCTGACGGGCATGGCCGCCGCCGACCTGATGCTCGCGGCCGGCACCGGCATCCTGCGCACCCTGCCCGCTGCCCCCGACGGCGCCGTCGGCCGTCTGCGCCGTACCGCGCACGCCCTGCACATCGACTGGCCGCACCACGTCTCGTACGCCGAACTCGTCCGCTCCCTCGACCCGCACCGCCCGAACCACGCGGCCTTCCTCCAGGAGTGCACGACGCTGCTGCGCGGCGCCGGCTACACGGTCTTCCGGGACGGAGCCCTGCCGGACATCACCACACACTCCGCCGTGGCCGCCCCCTACGCCCACTGCACGGCCCCCTTGCGTCGCCTGGCCGATCGCCACACCTCCGAGATCTGCCTCGCAGCCGCCGCCGGCCGGCCGATCCCCGACTGGGTTCTCATGGCTCTTGACGCCCTGCCCGCCCGGATGGCCGAGGGCACCCGGCGCGCGGGCACGGTCGAGCGTGCGTGCGTCGACCTCGTGGAGGCGGCGCTGCTCAAGGACCGGGTGGGGGAGGTTTTCGACGGCTGGGTGGTCGACGTGGAGGAGCGCCAACCCGCCGTGGGAACCGTGCAGTTGGAGTCACCGGCGGTCATCGGCCGCATCGCGGGCACGGGCGCGCTACCGCTGGGGGAGCGGCTCAGGGTCCGCCTCACACAGGCAGATCCGGAAGCGCCGAAGGTGCGGTTCGAGCCTGCTTGAGCGCCTCTACGACCGTCTGTACGAGGCTGTCGGAGTCGTCGGCGTGGAAGCGCACGAGACGGACGTCCCGCCGGCGGCCGAGGAAGGTGAAGTGGGCGACGGGCTCGGCGAGTTCGAGCGTCACGGTCGTCTGCGCGCCGATGGCCAGGTTGAGTTCACCGTCGGCCCGCTCATGGGTGGTGCGCAGTTCGCGTCGCACGTGGGCGATCTTCTCCAGCGGTATGCGCAGATCGACGTGCGCGGCACGGCGGATGCGCAGGGAGCCGGCGTCGAGGACGTGCGGTCGTACGACGGACGCGGCGTGCATCCCGATGATGATCAGCAGGGTGTACATGTCGACCATGAACCACCCCCGTTGCACCACCGGGTAGTTCCGCAACAGCACGGACATCATGATCGACTCGATGACGATCACGAACCCGAACCCCAGCATCATCGTGCCCTGCCCGCGCGAGTACCCGTAGCCGGTGCCGGCACCGACCCCGTGCCGGTGCCGGATCACCCACAGCCAGATACTGGCGACGAGCCGCAGCTCGTGCCGGAGCAGGGTGAGCGCGGTCCGCATCACGGCCCGTCCCCTTCCATGAGCAGGCGCAGGGTGCGGCGGATCGCCTCCGCCTGGGCCGGGGCGAAGTCGGCGTAGAAGGCGCGCAGGAAGCTGTCGTCCTGGTCGATGCTCCCCCACCCCTCCGGGAGCAGTTCCCGGGGCAGACAGTCGGCGAGCGCGCGGGCGGCCTCGTCGACGCGAGGGTCGTCGGGTTCGGCATCGGCGAGGTCATCGAGCAGGGCGTAGGCGGCGAGGGCCCGCTCCACACCGTCCGGCGTGGTCAGGGCGCCGCCCATCACGCCCATGAGCCGCTCCCGGTCCTCGGGGGAGGCCGCGGTCTCGATCAACGCGAGCACCTCGCGGTCCTTGGCGGCCATGGGGGAGTCGGAGACATGGGCCATGTCCTTGAAGAGTGCGGCCAGTTGAGGCGAGACCGGCCCCTCGGCGGGCAGCCCGCCCTCCGTCTCCAGCAACGCCCGCAACCGCGCCCGCCGCTCCCGGATGGCGTCCTCCTGCCGGGCAAGATCCTCATCGAGCTCGGTGAGCACCTCGACAAGATCCTTCCCGGCATCCTCCGCGAGCACGTCCCGCACCTCCGCGAGCCCCAGCCCCAGCTCCGTCAGCCGCCGGATCCGCGCCAGCATGACGGCATGCCGCAACGTGTACTCCCGGTAGCCGTTCGGCCGCCGCTCCGGCTCGGGCAGCAGCCCCTGATGGTGGTAATGCCGCACCGTGCGCGTGGTGACGCCGACGGCGGCGGCGAGTTCTCCGATCCGCATGGGATCAGTAGAGACGTTGACGTTGCGGCAAGGTCAAGCGGACGCCTCCGGCGGATTCCCGTACAGGTGACCCGCCACTGTTCCGCTCCGGTGAGCTGCCGACGGGGCGTTCCATGGCCCCATGCCACAGGATCCGATCACGCAGAAGCTGCTACTGGACTGGTTTGTCGACCTGGATATGCCGGAGGGCCTCCGAGCGGAGCTCGTCGAGGGCGAATTCGTCGTGACGCCGGTGCCGGACGGGCATCGCGAGCACTGCCTCAGCCGGATCGTGGACCAGATGCACCGGCATTCTCAGACCGACATGCAGTTCTCCGGGAACAAGGGGCTGAGGCTGAAGCATGCGGATGGCTGCCCACAGGACCACGTGATTCCGGACGGCACGTGCGCTCCCAAGGAGCTGAGGCTCTTCCGTGGGGCCGATCCCTGGATGCCGTGCGAAGGAGTCGCCATGGTCCTGGAGGTCACGTCCTCGCAACCGCAGATCGACCGCGAGGTCAAGCGGCGCAGTTACGCCCGCGGCGGCATCCCGCTCTACCTGCTCGTCGACCGGGAGACCTCGTGGATCACGCTGTTCGGCAACCCGGAGTCGGGCGACTACCAGGAGCTCCACGCCGTGGCCTTCGGCAAGCCGCTCGCCCTGCCCCAGCCCTTCGCCTTCGACCTGGACACGACGGACTTTCTCTGAGGCTCCCCGTGTTGCACTGCCATGAGGACCGTAGGGGGCGAAGAAGTGGGCGAACAGGCACTGTGGACCAGGGCGAGGCTCGGCCGGGACGGCCCCCCGCTCGACCTGCTCACCGCCCGCTTCGACCGGCACGTCTACGCCCCGCACGCCCATGACGAGTTCACGATCGGCGTCTGCGTCGGCGGCAGCGAGATCATCGACTACCGGGGCGGCCGTATCCGCCCCACCCCCGGCTCCATCGTCGTACTGGCACCCGGAGAGATGCACACGGGCGGCCCGGCCGAGACCGGCGGCTACGCCTACCGAGCCCTGTACGCCGCTACGTCCCTGCTGACCGACGGCAGCCTCGGCACCGCAGCCCCGCACTTCCGCGACCCCCTCCTCGACGACCCCGACCTGGCTACGGCCCTGAGTCGCACGCACACCGAACTGGCCGCCTGCCCGGACCCCCTGGAGGCCGAGTCCCGCATCCCGTGGCTCATGACGGCCCTGACCCGCCGCCACTCCACGGCCCGGGCGATCACCGACACGGTCGCGGGCGCCGATCACATAGCGAGGACCGTCCGCGACCGCCTCGCCGACGAGCTCATGTCCCCACCGTCCCTCGCCGCCCTGGCCGCCGACCTCGGTCTCTCCCGCTATCAGCTCCTGCGCGCCTTCCGTACGACGATGGGGGTACCGCCGTACGCCTGGCTGGCCCAGCACCGGGTGAGCAGGGCACGGGGCCTGCTGGAGACGGGCCTGCGCCCGGCCGAGGTCGCCGGCCTGGTCGGCTTCGCGGACCAGGCGCACCTCACACGCTGGTTCCGGCGCGTGCTGGGCGTCACCCCGGCGGCGTACCGCAACAGCGTTCAAGACACCGGAGTGTGAGCCGACCGAAACTCGCCGCATGACTGCACGCGGTTGGTTTCTCTTCGCCCTGATGAGCGTGGTCTGGGGCATCCCGTATCTGCTGATCAAGGTCGCGGTGGACGAGGTCTCCCCGTCGATGGTGGTTTTCACGCGATGCGCCCTGGGCGCGGCGCTCCTGCTCCCTTTCGCCATCCGCCAGGGAGGCCTGCCCCGGACGGTACGACGGCACTGGCGGCCGATGCTGGCCTTCGCGTGCATAGAGATCATCGGCCCGTGGTGGACCCTCACCGACGCGGAACGCCACCTGTCCAGCTCGACGGCGGGTCTGCTGATCGCCGGCGTACCGATAGTCGGCGTCGTCCTGGCCCGCTTCTTCGGTCGGACGGAGCACCTGGGCGTCCGCCGCCTGACCGGCCTCACCCTGGGCCTGGCAGGCGTGGCGACCCTGACCGTCCCCCACCTGACGGGCGGCGACGCGCGTTCCCTGGCGGAGGTCCTGCTGACGGTACTGGGCTACGCGACGGCGCCCCTGATCGCGGCGCGCTGGCTGAGGGACGTCCCCTCCCTCCACCTGACCGCGGCCTGCCTGACCTTCGCGGCCCTGGTCTACGCCCCCGCGGCGGCGCTGACGTGGCCTGCCACGATGCCGTCGACCGAGAGTCTGGCCGCCCTGGCCGCCCTGGGCGTGATCTGCACGGCGGTCGCCTTCGTGGCCTTCCTGGAGCTGATCAAGGAGGTCGGCCCCACGCGGGCGACGGTCTTCACGTACGTCAATCCGGCGGTCGCGGTGGCGGCCGGGGCCCTGTTCCTGGACGAGTCCCTGACCGCGGGGATCGCGGTGGCCTTCGCCCTGATCCTGGCGGGGTCGGTCCTGGCGACGACGGCCCCCCGCAGGCCGGTAACATGGTCCACACGGCAGACGAGCCGGGCGGACGGCCGCGTGAAGTCCCTCAGGGGGCTTCCCGAGGAACGTCCGGGCTCCACAGGGCAGGGTGGTGGCTAACGGCCACCCGGGGTGACCCGCGGGACAGTGCCACAGAAAGCAAACCGCCCGGCGCTTCGGCGCCGGGTAAGGGTGAAACGGTGGTGTAAGAGACCACCAGTGCTCAGGGTGACCTGAGCAGCTAGGTAAACCCCACCCGGAGCAAGGTCAAGAAGGGGCCGCCTTAACCGGTGGCCCTGCGCGGACGTTCGAGGGCTGCCCGCCCGAGTCCGCGGGTAGACCGCAGGAGGCCGGCGGCAACGCCGGTCCTAGATGGATGGCCGTCGCCCAGGGCTCCGCGAGGAACCCTGGGAACAGAACCCGGCGTATAGCCCGACTCGTCTGCCAGTAGAGCTCCCTGACCGGTAAATATGCTGGTCCGGGGACCTTTCTGTTAGTTCGGGAGGATTCAGTAGATCCCGTAGCACCGCAGCCTCGCGGGAAAGCCGGGGATCTGCTGTCGGCCTATCGTGCCCGGGATGAGCCAACGCAACACGCTTTGGGTGCGGGCGTCATGTGAGTACAGCACGGTTCCTGCCATGCCCCGAGTGAGCAGGACCTGGTAGGCGTTCCGGATGCAGCGTTCGACGATGTCGTCGGGGGCACCCCGAAAGGCAGGGTCCTTCGAGGTCGACCGGCCCACGGAGAAACGGCCGTCACGCCACAGGAGTTCAGGGCCGATGCTGACCGCGTTCCAGTCGTACTCGAATGTCTGGGCGATGTAGACGCAGCTGATTCGGTCGATACTGCGACGGTTTGTCGCCCGCGGAGTGCCCAGCGGCGCGTCCGGCACATGGTGCTGTGATTTGACATTCCAGGGTCTGCGCCAGTCGTCGATCTGGGGATCGGATACCAGGGCGCCCTCTTTCGGATTGTTCCATGTGCACCAATCCGGTGAGGACGGATGTCCGGTGGTTTTTCCACCAAATCCGGGGTCCCGACTCCTCCAAGGAGATGCTCAGCATGACCCGTGTCGACAGGTGGGCCACTGTCATACGTTCATCCCGCGACCCGCGGCTTGTACTCCCTCCGAGGAGGGGTATGCGGCGCACGGCCACGTTGTCGCACAACTGCGCGTCCATACCGCTGAGTTGTCGAGTCGGGCAGCGATCGGAGTTGTTGTATCCGTGCAGGCTCGACGAGTCACGGTCGTTGGCCCGTCAGCTCTGGGAGCAAGGCAAACGGATACTGCCTGTCAGTGGTGCGCGGTAAGGTCGACCAGGAATTTTCGCCCGAAAGGGCGTGAGGAGACAGCGGAGGTCGGACGGTGGCGGCAGGAGACTCGCGTCCGGTGCCCAAGCCCGGCCCGCCGCGTCCGGCGCAGCAGTGGTTCCAGGAACGGCCCTCCCCGTATCCCTGGGAGCAGGACGCTCTCGATCACGTACAACGCCTGATGCCGGCCGCCGAGCCGTATCGCGCCTGGGCCACGTTCTCCTTCACCGCGCAGTCGGGCCGCATCAACGAGTGCGACCTGCTGATCGCGGTACCCGCCGGCCTTTACCTGGTCGAGATCAAGAGCCATCCAGGGCGCCTGGAGAACAACGGATCCACCTGGAACTTCCGAGGCTCCGACCGCACCCGGACGATCAACAATCCGCTGCACTTCAACGATGCCAAGTCGAAGGACCTCAAGAGCAGACTCCTGTGGGCGGCCCGCAAGTTGGGCATCCCCGAGCGCTCCGTGCCACGTGTGGAACCGGCGATTTTCCTCTCGGCTCCGGACCTCGAGAGCCATCTCGACGACGTCCAGAAGGTCAAGGTCTACGGTCGTGACGACCGCCCCACCGGCCTGAAGCGCATCTGGCAGGACTTTCTCGGCCTGCCGCCCGACCGCCCCGACCGCCGCATCACGCCCGACTTCTCCCGCAACACGCTGCCGCGCCTGCTGAAGGCCATCGGTGTCCAGCAGTCCACGGCCCATCTCAGGTTCGGCGACGCCTGGAAGCTGCAGCCGCACCCCCTGGACCGCGGGCAGTCCTGGGAGGACCGCCTGGCCACGCGCGACGACGGCCTCGTCCAGGAGGAGGGCCGCGTCCGCATCTACCTGGTCGGCCATATGGCCACCGAAGCCGCGAAGAAGTCGACCGATCGCGCGGCCCGCCGCGAGTACCAGGTCCTGCAGGGCATCACGCATCGCGGCATCGTCGAGGCCGTCGAGATCCGCGAGCATCAGGGCGGACCCGCGATCCTCTTCCGGCACCGACACACAGATCTGCGCCTCGACCAGTACCTGGCCACCTACGGGGGCAAGCTCACCCCCGAGATCCGCCTCGATCTCGTGCGACAGCTTGCCGAAGCCGTCCGCTACGCGCACAACCGCGCCCTCTACCACCGTGCCTTGGCGGCCAGTTCCGTCTACGTCTCCTTCCGGTCCGACGGGACACGCCCCGAACTGCGCATCACCGACTGGCAGACCGCGGCCCGCGACTTTGACAGCAATGCCACCTTCTTCCGCTCTATCGGCGGGTCGGCGCTCGACGCCGCACTGATCGAAGATGCAGCCCGCCTCTATCTCGCCCCCGAGACCGACCAGCCGTACGCGGATCCGGCCGACCTGGACATGTTCGGACTCGGCGCTGTCGCGTACCTGATCCTCACCGGTCAGCCTCCCGCCACTCAGCGCAGCGCGTTGAGCGAGCGCCTGCGCACCGACTCGGGCCTGCATCTGTACGCCGTCGCCGACGGCTTCTCGGACGCGCTCGACGACCTGGTCTTCAAGGCCACTCGCTCCGACGTCAACGAACGCCTCGGCTCCGCCGAGGAGTTCCTCGACCTTCTGGACAACGCCGAGCGCGCCAGCGTGCTACCCGAGGCACCCACTGCCATCGGCGTCGATCCGCTGGAGGCTCTGCCCGGCCAGTCGCTCGACGCGGAATGGTCCGTACGCCGCGTCCTCGGCACCGGCGCCACGGCCCGTGCCCTTCTCGTGGAGCGCGCGGTCGAGGACGACGACGGTGACGTACAGATCGACGAGTGGGTCTTCAAAGTCGCTCTGGACGAGCAGAAGGCGGAGCGGCTGCGGGCCGAGGCAGGCGTCCTCAAGGAGGTGGGCGGCGGCGCGATCGTGCAGCTGCGGGGCGAGGGGCTGCGCGAGATCGGCGGGCGGACCGTCCTGCAGCTCGAGTGCGCCGGTGAGCAGTCCCTGGGCGCCCGGCTGCGCGGCAAGGGCAAGCTGACCTACCACGAGCTGGAGCGCTTCGGCGACGATCTGTTCAGGGCGCTCGACCAGCTGGCCGCCAACGGAGTCCTGCACCGCGACCTGAAGCCCGACAACTTCGGCATCCACCACAGCAAGGACCGGATCTGGCGCCTGAAGCTGTTCGACTTCTCCCTCGCCGACGCCTCCGAGCGTGACATCAAGGCGGGCACGCGCGGCTTCCTCGACCCCTTCCTCGGCTCCCTGCGGCGGCCGTACTACGACGACCACGCCGAGCGGTACGCGGCGGCCGTCACCCTGCACGAGATGGCCGGCGGTGAGCGCCCCATGTGGGGCGACGGACAGCTGGACCCGCTCACCAATGAGTCCGCCGAACTGTACGTCGCCTCCGAGCTGTTCGAGCCGGCCCTCAGGGACGGCCTCACGTCCTTCTTCCGGCGGGCGCTGCACCGCGACACCGAGCACCGCTTCGACACGCTGCGGCAGATGCACGACGAGTGGCGCGAGGTGTTCCGGGCGGCCGACGCGACCAAGCCGGCCACCACCCCGGCCACGGTCGGCGCCCAGGCCGAGGACGCGGAGGAGGCCCGTGACGCCGCCGCCGAGGCCGCGGACGCCGAGACCCTGCTGGACGCCGCAGGCCTGTCGCCCCGGGCCGTGTCCGTCGCGCACGGGCTGGGCGCCACCAAGGTGGGAGAGCTGCTCAACGTCCAGCCGTACGCGATCTCGAAGGCGCGGGGCGCGGGTGCGCTCGTACGCAAGGAACTCAACCGGCGCCGCAAGCAGTGGGCGATCGCCCTGCGGCAGCTCACCGGGGCCGACGTCCGACCCGCGGTACCGGCCGCGCGTACGGACGGTGACCCCGAGCCGGACGGATCGCTGCTCCTGTCGATAGACGACATGGCCGCCAGGCTCACCCCCGAACCCGGTCGCAAGGGTTCCCACCGTGCGCCGGTGGTCAGGCTCACGCTCGGTCTGCCGCCCGAGGAGGGCGGGCTGTCGCCGTTGGGACCCTGGCCTGTCCAGGCCCGCATCGCCGACCACCTCAAGATCAAGCAACCGCCGGTCTCGCGTCACCACCGCATCGAGATCAAGCAGTGGGCTGAGGCGGACTGGCTGCGACGGGTGCGCGAAGAGCTGGTCGAGATCGTCACGGCGGCCGGGCGGGTCATGACCGCGCAGGAGGCGGCCGCCGAGCTGCGCGTCCGGCACGGCGCGGGCGACGACACCCCCGAGCGTACGCTCGCGAGGGCGCTGGCCGTGGTACGGGCCGCCACCGAGGCCGAGCTGTGGGACGGCGAGGGCGTGGAACAGCACGAGCCGCGCCTGGCTGTGCACCGACGAGGCGACACCGTACTGATCGCCGCGGAGTCGTTGCCCGGGACCGACGACCCGAGCCCTCGTGAATTGGCCGACTACGCAGCCGAGTTGGGGTCGGTGGCGGAGCGACTGGCGCGTCAGGAGCCATTGCCGGGACGAGCCGCGGTGGTCCGGGACCTGCGCGCGGTGCCCGCCCCGGAGGGCTTCGCCCCGCTCGCGGACACCCGGCTGGTCGACCTCGCAGCCGCCGTCGCCGTGGGGACCGAGGTCACTCCGCGCCTTGAGCTGTACCCCCGTGACCTCAGCCTGGACCGCGCCCTGCGCATCTCGCAGGCAGGGGCGGGAGTACGACGGGACCGTGGCATCACCGTCGCCGAGCTGCTGGCGCGGCTGCGCGCGCGCTTCCCCGTGCTCGACGCGCTCTCCACAGAGCGCGAGCCGACGTATGTCGAGCTGGAGGACCCGCTCAGGGAGGCCCGCTTCGAGCTCCAGTACGACACCAAGCTGGAGCGGTTCTTCCCGCCGGCCCTGGAGACGGCCGGCCAGTGGACGTCCACCGGGACGGGCACCAGTTACGTGTCGCCCGGCCATGGCATCCCGGCGGTCGCGGAGGTGGACGGGGACCTGCATGCCGCCACCCGTGCCAGGCTCGTTTCCCGCGTTCAGCGCGGCGGGTTCCTCGCGCTGACCGTGAAGGGCAGCCGGCTGCCGGGTGCCGCCGAGGCGGTGGCCGCGGCGTTCCCCGTCGAACCCGTCGACCTGGGGCGGGAGTTCCTCGCCCAGTTCCGCGCGCTGGCGGCGGAGAAGGGGCAGGACTGGGAGAAGGTCCTGCGCGCCGACGCGGGCTCCGCGCCGGGGCAGATCAAGCGGGGTCTGGCTTCGTTCGTACGTGCGGTCTGGGTACGTCTGGAGGCGGCCCTGCTGGAGCGGGCCGCGGCACCTCGCACGGTCCTCTTCCTGCATGATGCGGGGCTGCTCGCCCGGTATTGGGACGAAGGCGGCCACGACCTCCTGGTCCGACTCCAGACGGCGGCGCGCAGACCGGCCGACGACCCGCACGGGCTGTGGCTGCTGTGCCCCGTGGACACGCGGACGCAGGTCCCGCACCTGGACGGGCGGACGGTCGAGGTGATCGGCGGCGACGGGGAACGGGCGTACCTCGACGGTGACTTCCTGACGGCAGTGACTGCGGCGGCCTGAGCGCTCTGCTGGAAGTGCCGCGTGGAAGTGCCGCGATGTGCCGTCGGTCGTCTGTGGCGCCGTCGTGGCCGGTCGCGCAGTTCCCCGCGCCCCTTCGGGGCGCCTCCGCCGCCTTCAAGGCCGCACGCCGGGATCTGCCTGTGGTCAGTGTGCGCGCCGGGAGACGCCCCCCTTGCGGCCGATGCCGAAGGCCAGGCGGTAGACGTCGGGGATGTCGACCGCGTAGTCGCGCAGGTCGGTGGCGCCCGCCGCTCGCCGTGTCATCACGCCGAGCCTCTCCAACTCGTCGATCAGCTCACGGTGGTTGTCGACATCCTCCGGGCCGCTGCCCTGCGAGCCGTTCACCAGGACCTCGCGCAGCTTCGCGGAGAGGGAGGCGTCCCGCCAGTAGGCGAGGACCACGGACGGCTGCATCGGAACCTGGCCGCCCCGCAGTTGCTCGACGGCGACCGCCGCCCAGCGGATGTCTTCCGTGATCTCGTCCACGCGGATCTGGGAGGCGGTACTCACGGACGCTCGGATGGCGTCGTAGTGAAGGGCGTATTCGTGTGCGGGGTATCGATCCCGGCTGATGGTCGCCGCTGTGGAGACGGCCTGGAGGAGCGTGCGTGGACTCACCTGGCCCTTGCCGTCCTGCAGGTGGTTGGGAAGCCAGGTGTACGTGTGGCCGCGGCGGTGGCTCGCGCCCATGTACGGGCCGGCCATGGTGACGAACAGTTCGTGCTGCCGCTTCGGGGTGGCGATGACATCGACGGGGGCGATGCACCTGCCTTCGCCCTCACTGCGCCAACTGCCGGTCCACGAACGGAACTTCTCCGCCTCGGGGCTCGGGTGGTTGCCGAGCTGGTGGTAGAGGAGGCCGTACAGGTTCTCCGTGGTCCAGGTCAGGTCGGTGGCGTTGGCGCCGAGTTTGGAGGCGTCGGGGAAGTGTTTGGGCGCGCTCTCGTACATGTCCGGGCGGACGAAGATCTTCGCCCGGATGGCGCTGGTGCTCATACGGAGATCCAGCGCCACCTCGAAGAGGCCGGACACCAGCTGGTCGACGACCGGCCTTTCGTTGTGGAGGTGCTCCAGGGCATCGAAGATCAGCAGGCGGGTGCGGCCGCTCTTGCGGGCCTCCTGGTCGATCGTCCACAGGGCGCGTTCGTAGGACTCCATGTGCTCGGCGACCCAGCGGACCCGCTTGTCCCAGCCTTCGATGCGCAGGATCTCCGGGGCCCCGAGTCCGGTCAGGACCACGGCTGACCAGAGGTGCTGGGGCTTGACGCCGTCCTCCAGGAGTTTGCTGATGGCGTTCTTACTGGGGTGGTGCAGGTTGGGCTCGCCACCCTTCGCGTGGCCCGTGGCGACCGTCATCCGTTGCAGCCGGGGCATCATGTACGAGGCCGCGGCGATCTCGCGCATGCTGTCGTCGCTGAGGACCTTGGTCCACACGGTCTTGCCTGAACCGCGTGCGCCGCGCACCACCGTCACGTCGGGGTCCAGCGCACGCCGGTGGCTCGACGGCGTGAACAGCCGCGTGACGTCGGGGCTCACGGTGTCGGCGTCGAAGGCGCTGCCGGGGGCGGTGGCGAGCAGCGTCCGGTACTCGTCGGTGGACAGTGGGTCCCGGTCCGTCATGACAGCTCCTCGCTGGGGAAGACGAGTTGGTAGACCTCGTCGAGGAACCTCTTGTACGCGGCCTCCACGAAGGGCAGTTCGGGCCAGTCGCGGTCCTGGAGCGGGTCGAGGCCGATCAGGTCGTGGCTGAAGAGGATCGGGATGGGCGAGTGCGGGGCCTGGTCGTCCTCCAGGGCCGGGTGGTACGCGTCCAGGTCCCCGCCCTCCGCGTCGTCGTAGAGCGTCTCGGCGAACATCTTCTGGGCGTTGTCGCGGAGCTTGTGCAGGCGCTGTATGTCCCCGGCGGATCGGAACATGGCGGCCACGATCCGGAGGCGCTCGCGCAGGTCGACGGCCCGGTCCGGGCGCTGCTTCCACTGAGAGAACAGCATGCCGTAGCCGTACCAGGTGGACGGGTTGTCGACGGTGAAGAGCAGGGAGAGCCCACTGAGCTGGGTGAGGGTGACGGCGGCGATGTCGTGAATGCCGGCGCGGCTGTCGAGCAGGACGACGTCTGGCTGCCGCGAGATCCCGGCCACCTGCGCCTCGCAGGCGGCGATCGCCTCCTCCAGCCGTACGCAGAACGGCTTGGGCGCGCCGCCCGGTTCGGCGGCCGGAAGGTCGCTGTAGATGCGGTTCAGTTTCGCGAGGTAGTCGTAGTCGTCGCGGGGGCGGCCTCCGGCGGGGGCCAGCCAGATCTCGCCGTTGCCCTGGGTGGGCACGAAGAATGAGCTCTGGGTGACGAGGTCCAGCTCGTCCGCGTTGCCGACGCCGGCTTCGACCAGGTGGTCGACGATGCCGTGCTCGGGCAGTTCGTCGAGGCCGTGCAGGAGCGTGGAGACTCCCGGGGACTCCAGGTCGAGGTCGACGACGAGGACGCAGTGGCCCTTGTCGGCTAGGTGCCGGGCAAGGACGGCGGTGGCGGTGGAGCGCCCGACGCCGCCTTTGAAGCCGTACAGGGCGACGCGCCGCTCTCGCACCTCGGGCTGCGGTGAAGCGCCTGGTGCGGCTTCCCGGGCCCAGTCGGCGCCCACGACGGTCCGTTCGAGCACGGCGACGCGGCCTCGGTGGCCTGGCTCGCCCTCGTCCTCGACGATGAGTTCGGGGGAGGCGAAGAACATCTCCGGTGCGAACATCGTGGACGCGGCCTGGACGGGTTGGGGGCCTGCGAAGGCCTGGGTGTCGCGTCGGAACGCCTCCGCCAGCGATTCCAGCTCTTCGGCGGGCAGTGGCTCGGACTCGTCGTCGATGAGGAGCGACGCACGCCCGAACAGGTCGCGTACGAGGACGGTGTCCCGGCCGGTTTCGGCGGCCCGGTGGGCGTGGCCCAGGGCGGCGTGCCACGCGGCGTCGAATCGGGTGGGGTTCATGGGGCGGGCGCCTGCTTTTCCACTTCGGCTTCGGCTTTGGCTCGGGCTTTGGCTGCGTTTGTGCTTTGTGCTACCTCGCCTGTTGGTAGGCGGCGATCACGGTACGGGCCGCGGCGAGGTGACGTTTCACGCGCTGATCCGATATCTGGCTGCTGTCACGGTAGCGGTGGGCCACGTCCCACTCGTCGGCGGATTCGCGGAAGGGGTTCTGCTGGGGGATCTGCGCGAGGACGGTGGCGCCGCGGTGGCCGTTGGCGAGCAGGAGGAGTTGGTCCCAGACGTGGGGGAGATGACCGTGTTCGGAGGCCTTCCTCGCCTTCTCGATCTGGGTCTTGCTCGGCGCCGCCGGGTTGTTTCTGATCGCGGGGCTGTAAGGGATCCCGAGGGGGGTGTCCTGTCGGGAACCAAAGAAGTCGAGGAGCATCGCCTTGATGACGCACTCCGCCGCGATTCCGGCCAAGTGGTCGGCGGAGCCGAAGAGCGGGGGTGACTTGGCGAGTTGCGTTGCCGCGTCGTAGTGGCAGCGGCCCACCTCCAAGAAGGAGTGTTGGTGGGCGGGTGCGGGTGTCGGCGTAGGTGCTGCGGGTGCCGGGGCTGCGTGTGTGGTCGAGGCCGCCAGGACCGGAGGAGGTGTCTGAGCCGTCACGGTGATCACCTTAGCGGCGTGATCATGGCAGATGAGAGTACTTTGCCATGACTCCTGCGGGATCTGTTTCGGTCGACGGTGCTGGCAGGATTGGGACGCGAAACCGTGTAGCGATGTGCGGTGGGTGACGTGGTGCTGCGAGAGGGATGCGAAGAGTGACGGTCACGGGCCAGGGTGAGCGGGCGGGGCTGGATCAGGCGGCGCTGCTGAAGGATCTGCGGCGGCAGGTCGTCGTCCTGGAGGACGATCTGCGTGCGCGCAGTGAGTCCGAGGAGGAGTACCGCGTCCGGCTGGAGTCCGAGTACCGGCGGGCCCGGGAGGCGCAGCGTACGGCGGCGACGTATGGGGCGTGGCGGGACGAGAGGGTGACTCAGGCTGCGGTGGCTTGGGTGCTGGCCTGTGTCTTCGTACGGTTCTGTGAGGATCACGGGCTGATCGAGGCGCCGTTCATCGCCGGACCCGGGGAGCGGTTGGTCGAGGCGGAGGAGCGGCATGAGGCGCACTTCCGTGACCATCCGGATCACAACGACCGGGACTGGTTGCTTGCGGCGTTCAAGCATCTTGCGAGGGCCCATGAGACCGTGGCCGGTCTCTTCGACCGCGCGCACAATCCGCTGTGGGAGCTGATGCCGAGCTATGAGGCCGCGACGGAGTTGTTGCGGTTCTGGCGGCGGTGGGACGCGGACGGGCGGATCGTTTACGACTTCTCGGATCTGGACTGGGATACGCGGTTCCTCGGTGACCTGTACCAGGACCTGAGTGACCACGCCCGGAAGACGTATGCGCTGCTGCAGACGCCGGAGTTCGTCGAGGAGTTCATCCTCGATCTGACGCTGGAGCCGGCCATCGAGGAGTTCGGGCTGGATCCCGTGGTGGAGGGGCCGGGGGGTGTCGAGCGGCGTGGGCTGCGGACGATCGACCCCGCGTGCGGGTCCGGGCACTTCCTGCTGGGGATCTTCGAGCGGCTCGTGGAGAAGTGGCGGGAGGCGGAGCCGGGCGCGGACGAGTGGTCGGTGGTGCGGAGGGCTCTGGAGTCTGTCCATGGGTGCGACAAGAATCCCTTTGCGGTGAGTATCGCTCGGTTCCGGTTGCTGGTTGCGGCTATGCGGGCTGCGGGGGCTTCGCGGTTGGCGGATGCGCCAGTGTTTCCCATCAATGTGGCTGTGGGGGACTCGTTGCTTCATGGGCGGGATGCGGCGGGTATTCAGACGGATTTGGGGACGCTGTTTGAGGAGTTGGAGAGGGGCGACTCTGGGAGTGGGCGCGCCTTTGTTTACTCTTCGGAGGATGTGGGGGATTTCGCCGGGGAGGTGGAATTGTTGGGGCGGGGATCTTATCACGTTGTGGTGGGTAATCCGCCCTATATCACAGTGAAGGACAAGTCGGAGAACGATAACTACCGAGCTGCGTATGACGCTTGCTCGGGCAAGTACGCCTTGTCTGTACCCTTCGCGCAGAGGCTCTTTGACTTGGCATTGAAGGGGGCGGGTGGCGGCAAGGGGGGAGGTGGTTTCGTCGGGCAGATCACGGCGAATTCATTTATGAAGCGAGAGTTCGGCAAGAAGCTCATTGAGGCTGTTTTTCGTGAGCGCGTTGAACTGTCACACGTTATTGATACATCGGGGGCGTTCATCCCTGGGCACGGTACGCCGACAGTGATTCTTGTGGGGCGGAACCGACTGCCGAACCCCGATCGGACGATTCGGGCCGTGTTGGGGGTTCGAGGGGAGCCGTCGCAGCCGAGAAAGGCTGCAGAGGGTCTTGTTTGGAAAGCGATTGTTGAGCAAACGAGTCGTCCGGGGAGTGAATCAGAGTGGGTCTCGGTCGAGGATGTCCCCGCTCAAGGATTCCGTTCCCATCCGTGGTCGGTAAGCGGCGGCGGCGCAGGCGCACTGCTCAATCGCATTGAGATGGCTGTGCAGAGCAAAGTCGCTGCACGAGTTGAATCGCTCGGCATCGCCAGTTTCACTCTGGAAGACGATCTGTATTTGTTGCCTGAGCGTAGTGCCAGGCGTCGAGGCATCACCGCTGATTGGTCTCGGACAATGGTGACTGGCGACTTGCTGCGTGACTGGAGGGGGGGCGAGTTCGAGCACGTACTATTCCCGTACACTCAAGAATTCGAGGCGGTGGATGTTGAGGCGGAGCCGCCGCTCTTGCGTTACATGTGGCCCGCCCGGACGACGATTTCAAACAACATTCTATTCGGAAGGCAAACGAAAGTAGAGGGCGGCCTCAAGTGGTCGGAATTTGGGCGCTTGACGCGGTCCAAGTTGAACACGCCGTTGGCGATTGCGTATGCGGAAGTGAGTACACACAACCACTTCGTTTTGGATCGCTCTGGAAAGGTATTCAACAGGACTGCCCCGGTAGTCAAACTTTCCAGGGAAGCAACAGATATTGAATATCTAGAGATCTTGGGGCTGTTGAATTCTTCTACTGCCGCGTTTTGGTTGAAACAGAACTGTCATGTCAAGGGGGGTAGCGGTATCGGCAGGGGGGTCCAGGACGAACTTTGGGAAGCGCGATACGCCTTCAATGCAACACGGCTGGCAGAGTTCCCGCTACCAGATAGGCTGCCGCTTGCTATGGGGTCCGTATTGGACTCGCTGGCACAGAAGCTAGAAAAATCCGAGCCCTTTGTGATCAGCAAGGACATCGCCCCCACTCGTGCGGCTCTGGATGGAGCGTGTGCCGAGTACACACGCATCCGCCAGCGTATGATCGCCCTCCAGGAAGAGCTGGACTGGCAGGTGTATGGGCTATACAAACTGCTGTTTGAAGCCGACCTGACGCGGACGACCGTACCGGAGCCCGATCCCGACACCATCCCCGAAGTACGGCTCGGAGAGCGGGCTTTCGAGATTGTGCTAGCTCGAAAGCGCGCGGCGGGCCAAGTTGACACCGCGTGGTTCGAGCGGCATGGATCGACGCCCATCACCGAGATTCCAGGGCACTGGCCCGACTGGTACCGAGACATCGTGCAGGCTCGAATCGACATCATCGAGCGGCGTACGGACATTGCGCTCATCGAGCGGCCCGAGTGCAAGCGGCGTTGGTTGGCTGAGCCCTGGGAGAAGAAGGAGAAGGCCGCCCTCCGCACGTGGTTGTTGGATCGGTGTGAGGATCCCGCGCTCTGGTTTAGTCTGCGGGAGGGTGTGAAGCAGCCTCGCACGCTCACCGCCAACCAGATTGCCGATGCCCTGAGTTCCGACGCTGATTTCACCTCCGTCGCCGCGCTCTACGCCTCCGACCACCTCAACAAGCCCGACCTCCCGCTCGGGCAGGTGCTCGCTGATGTCATCGCCGATGAGCACGTGCCGTACCTCGCTGCCATGCGCTACAAAGACCCCGGCCTGCGCAAGCGTGCGCAGTGGGAAGAGGTCTGGGAGCAACAGCGGGAGGAGGACCGGACTGGGCAGCGGCTCGACATCCCCGTACCGCCGAAGTACTCGTCCGCTGACTTCCTCAAGCACTCCTACTGGTCCCACCGCGGCAAGCTCGACGTGCCCAAGGAGCGGTTCATCTCCTACCTGGAGGCCGGGCCCGACGCCGATCCGACCGTGCTGCTCGGGTGGGCCGGGTGGGATCACAAGGACCAGGCCCAGGCGCTCGTCAACCTCATCGAGGACCGCACGGAGCAGAGTGGTTGGGGCACCGAGCGGTTGACCCCGTTGATCGCCGGGTTGCATGAGGTCATGCCCTGGGTGCGGCAGTGGCACGGTGAGTACGACGGCGAGTGGGAGTCCGTGCCGGCGGAGGACTGTGATGCCTTCCTGGACGAGCAGATGGGAAAGCATCGGCTCAGCGCGGCGGATCTCAAGGCATGGCGGCCGGTGAAGCGCGCGCGAGGGCGGAAGGCTGCCGCCTCGAAGAAGGCGAGCGCCCCGGAGCAGCCCGCCCTCGACGTCGAGTAGGCGGAACGTGGCGATGGGGCTGCCGGAGTTCAGTACTCCGGCAGCCCCACGGGCGTTGAGCGGGTGTCAGAGTCGGGGGTCTGCCGCGTACGCGACGAAGGTCGACCACGTGGTGCGGGAGAGGGCTAGCTGACTGCCCTCCTTGTCCTTGGAGTCCCGGACGTGGACAGCTTCAGTGCAGTGAGCGACCTCAACACAGTTGTCGCCCTGTGTCCCGCTGTAGCTGCTCTTGAACCAAGTCAGCTCGGTGGTGCTCATAGCGCTCCTCGCATCTGTTTCAACAGCCCCACGGTCGCCTCGTGGCTGAGGGCCTGCGAGCGCATCTTCCCATAGCGCTGAAGGAGGGCGCTGGTGTCTTTCGAGCCTGTGATCAGGGCACTTCCCTGCTGTCCCTCGAAGTAGCCGAACCACTGATTCTCCGGAGACTCCGCCAGGTACATGGGGCCGTCGAGTCCTGCGTGATCGTCTTGGCGCATGGGCATGATCTGGAGCTGCACATTGCGGAGTTCGGCCCGCTGCAGCAGGTGGTCGATAAGGATGCCCGTGACCTCGTCTCCACCCGTCCGGCGTTCGAGTAGCGCCTGCTCGATGATGAAGCTGAAGGCCATGTTCTGCTTCTCGGACAGAACACGCTGTCGTTCGAGCCGTGCCTCGACCTGCCGTTCGAGTTGCTCATCAGTCAGCGGAGGCAAGCTACTCAGGAAGACCGCCCGAGCGTACGCCTCCGGCTGCAACAACCCAGGAACAGCTCGGCACTCATACGCATAAAGCGAGATCGCCTCCTCCTCGATCCCCGCCCACTGCACAAACCACGAAGCCAGCCCCTGCCTCCGCGTCAGATGCCGTGCCGCCGCCTTGAGCACCCTCGGCGCCTGTAGAACCACCCCGGCCCGCTCGATGAACCTCACCGACGGGAACCGCTTCCCCTGCTCCAGCTTGGCCACCGCATGCACCGAGTACCGCACCTGCGGCGCGAACTCCTCCTGCGTCAGGCCCGCTTCCTCCCGCAACGCCTTCAGGACCGCGCCGAAGCTCTTGAGGCCGTCCGACACTTCCGGTTCACTGCTCGCGACGCCGTCCAACACGCCCGGCCCACCTCCCACGTACCCCACCGGGACATCAACCCACCCATGGTTACGGGGCGTCACCCACCCTGTCCACTCAGTGAACCCACCCAGCCGCGGCTGTACCAGCGTCGTGCCTGTTGAACCGCTCTCCCTCCCGCGACGCTGGACCGCATGACCGCACCTCAGGCCCAACCGGCCGTCACCGTACGTGTGTTCTTCCAGAGGCTGAGCGCGACCCGGCGCGGCGCCCGCCTCGCCCGTCACCTCGCCACGCACCAACTCGACGCCTGGGGCATCCCGTTCGGCTCGGACCTCTCCGACACCGCCGCCCTCGTCGTCGCCGAGCTGGCGTCCAACGCCGTACTCCACGCCCGCGTACCCGGCCGCGACTTCGCCCTCCGCCTCGAGCACCGTACGGACGCACTCCGCATCGAGGTCGCCGACGCCCGAAGCGACCGCCCTCTCACCGCACAGCCACCCGCGACCGGCGCCACGGACGCGACCACCGATCAAGACCACGGCCGTGGCCTCGTCATCGTCGACGCCCTCGCCTCCCGTTGGGGCGTCGCCGACCGTCGAGGGCCCGGCAAGGTCGTCTGGGCCGAGATCGACCTCCTCGACAGCGCCCCGAGCATCCGTCACGGCATCGGAACCGCCGGCGGGCTCGGCCGCTGCCAGTAGTGCAGCACCGGAGGATGCGCGACCTCCTCCCCGAGATCGGAGGTCAGCAGGTGATGCCGGGCAACCGCGTCGTCGACGATCTGCCGCCACCACTCCAGCCTGTCCGGACCAGCGTCGGCCGAGATCAACTCATCGTGCAGCGCGTACAGCTCACACGTGTTGTGCCACTGCGACTCGCGTACGTCGGCGTTGCTCTCGCTGAAGCGGGACAACTCGGCGCCCTCGCACACCGCGCACCCGCACGTCCACGGTTCGACGCGCGCGAACCAGTTCTGCAGCACCTCCACGCGGTGGTACTTCAGCAGCTCGCGGACGAGCACCACCGGATACGGCCGCCAGCCCCGGCCCTTGCTGCGCGGGTCCATGCCGTGACGGAGCATTGCGGTGACCCCTACCGCCGTGCCCAGCGCGCCGTGTGCCAGTGCGTCGAACGCCGCCAGGTCCGTCCGCCACAGCAGCAGACGCGGGCAGGACCGGCACAGCACACGTAGGCCCTCGGCCACACCCACCCGCTCCAGCGGGTCCTTGTAGTGCTGCATGATCAACGCCACGGGGTGCCGACTGTCCCGTACCGCTTCCACCAGGTGCAGCAGCGACTCGTTCCGCAGCCAGCGGTAGCTGCACGGCAGCAGAACGACCGTGTCCGTTCGCTCCAGCCGGTTGGCCTGGGTGATCACGGCACGCAGCACGCGCGCGTCGCCGTCCTCGTCCGGCGGCGGTATGAAGCAGGTCGGGGTTACCGCGAACGCCGCCTTGTTGGCCAGCTGGCCGTTCAGGGCCTCCTCCAGGCCGGAGAAGTCGAGCGCGTGCCAGCCGTCGGACGCCTGATAGCCGAAGGGGCGGTCGGCGGTCGCGACCCGGTGCTCGTGGCCGCCGTAGTCCACGGCCACGACCGTGTCCGGGTAGCTGTTGCGTATGTTCCGGCACCTCACCGCCGCATCGGCACCCGTGAGGAGCAGCCCTCCGGCGTTTCCGTCGATGTACGGCAGCAGGCCGATCGCCGACCTGTCGTTCACCATGATCAGTAACCTGTCGCGCAGTAAGCCCTCGATCCCGGTGCTCCCCATGGGTCCCCCTCGCGGTCCTCAAGCACGCCGGCATGTCCCGCTGGTCACGAGTGTCAGAGCCGGTTGAAAAGAAGCACAAGACGGTCGTATGCGGGCTTAAGTGGTTCTCGGCCAGGCTGTCGACGGGCCTACACCCAGGTGGAAGTCACGGAGAGATGCTCACTCGTCGCTTTGCGTGAGAGAATCGTGCGCTCGAGTCGCTCAACGTGACATCAGCGTCACGCAACTTGCGTCTGGCCTGGGCACAAGGCATCCCAAGACTGGCAAGATTGGATGTCGCGCGTGAGATCCGGGAGATCGGCGCGCCCCGACTGCTGCCGAGTGAGGGAACGAGAGCCGGATGCCCACCAGCGAACTCTTCCTGCGGGATGTCATCGACATCAAGGAAGACGTCCATGCCGGCGATTTCAAGGTCGAGCTGTCCGGCGGGTTCACCGAAACCGATGCCCGCGTCGCGGAGTACGTGGTCACCGAGCAGCTGCAAGGGGCCTTCCGGAGCGCGCTCGGGCTGGTTGGGGCGGCGGTCAGGTCGGGGAATTCGCACGCCGCCTATCTGCATGGTTCGTTCGGCGCTGGTAAGAGCCACTTCCTGACCGTGCTGCATGCCGTGCTGAACAACAGCGCGGCGGCCCGCTCCAAGCCGCGGCTGCAGGAGGTCATCGCCGAGCACGACGACTGGCTGCGCGACAGCAACTTCCTCATGGTGCCCTACCACCTGGTGGGCTCCACCGACCTGGACTCGGCCATCCTCGGCGGTTACGTGCACGCCGTGCGGTCCCTGGACGGGAACAAGCCGACCCCCGCCGTTTACCGGGCCGACTCCGCGCTCGCGGACGCGCGCAGGCAGCGGGAGTTCCTCGCCGACGACGCCAAGTTCGTGCAGTGGCTCGGTGACGGGGCCGCCGCGGTGGCCCCGGGTGGCGGTGCCGTCGGCGCGGACGGCGATGACGACGACCTCGACATGCTGGACGCGGACGACGCCGCCCCGGCCGCCGGCAGCTGGACCTCCGCCGACCTGGACCTCGCCTTCGACGCGCCCGCCGGGGACCCGTACCGCGAGGCGCTCGTGTCCGCCCTGCTCTCCGGGCCCATGGCGGCGTACGCGCAAGGAGCCCGCGGCGACAAGGACGCCTTCGTGCCGCTGGAGAACGGGCTGTCGGTCATCTCCCGGCACGCCAAGTCCCTCGGCTACGACGGCATCGTGCTCTTCCTCGATGAGTTGATCCTGTGGCTCCAGGCGCACATGGGCGAGCAGGACTTCGTGCGCGACCAGGTGCAGCGGCTGGTCAAGCTGATCGAGTCCGGCGACACCGACCGGCCCGTGCCGATCGTGTCCTTCATCTCGCGTCAGCGCGACCTGTCGCAGCTCATCGGCTCCGACGTGGCGGGCGCCGAGGTGCAGAACCTAGAACAGCAGATCGAGTATCTCGCCGGACGCATCGACGTCGTCAATCTGGAGGACAGCAACCTCGTCGAGATCATCAAGCGCCGTGTGCTGGAACCGAAGCCAGGGATGGAATCGGCCCGCGACGAGGCCTTCACGCTCGTCGAGTCGTCCAAGGACGAGGTCCGGCAGGTGCTGCTCGACGCCCACGGGCGGACCGAGGCCAGCTGGGACGACTTCCGCACCCTGTACCCGCTCTCGCCCGCGCTGCTCAATGTGCTCGTGGACCTCTCCGGAGCGCTCCAGCGCGAACGCACCGGCCTCAAGCTCGTCCAGGAACTGCTGCGGCGCCGGCGCGACGACCTGAGGATGGGGGAGCTGATCCCGCTCGGCGATCTGTGGGACGTCATAGCGTCGGGCACCGGCGAGGCGTTCACCGCCAAGCTGCGCCGCGAGTCCGAGATCGCGCACCGCTTCCATGCGCGCGTACGGGCGCATCTGCTGGAGAAGTACGGGTCCGTCGACGATCCGCGCTACCGGCGGGACGACCGGCTCGTCAAAACGCTGCTGCTCGCCGCGCTCGCCCCCAACGTCCCGGCTCTGGCACGGCTGACCGGTGGGCGGCTCGCCGCCCTCAACCACGGCACGATCAGGGCCCGGGTGGGGTCGGCCGGATCGATCGCGGTGAAGGCGCTGCGCGACCTGCAGGCCCAGGGTTTCGGGGAGCTGAGGAGTGAGGGCGACGCCGACCCGGTGTTCCATCTGCACCTGTCCGACCTGGACGTCGAGCCGCTGCTCGAAGAAGTCCAGGGGGTCGCGGACAAGGGCGGACACCGGCGGCAGTGGGTCAAGGACCAGCTGTGGGCGGCCTTCGGCATCAAGGACACGCAGGCGTTCGTGTGCGAGCGCGAGATCGTCTGGCGGGGCACCAAGCGGACCGCCGAGTTCGTCTTCGGGAACGTGCGGGATCCCCATCTGCCCGACGAGCAGTTCGAACCGCAGACCGACGGCAACATCCGTTTCGTACTGGACTATCCCTTCGACGAGCCGCAGCGCTCGCCGATCGAGGACGTCCACCGGATCGAGGCCCTGAAGCGGTCGGGACGCACCGCGAACACCATCGTCTGGCTGCCCGACTTCTTCTCCGAGCAGCGGGCCCGGCAGCTCGGACGACTCCTGAAGATCAACTATCTGCTGGAGCGCGACCGCCTCGACGACGTCACCGCCACCCGCCCGACCGAGGAACGGATCCAGATCCGCCACCAGCTCAAGGCGCAGAGCGACAATCTCACCACCCAACTCTCCGCCGTACTAGAGCAGTTGTACGGGATCAGCAAGGCGGAGGCCGCGAACGTCGGGGCCGAGGTCCCGGCGGACCAGCACGTGTGGTCGCTGCGGCCCGGCTTCACGCGGCAGAAGCCCGAGCCCGGAATCGGCTTCGAGAAGAACCTCTACGCCCTCGCGGACGAGATGTTCGCCGTGCTCTACCCGAAGCACCCCGACTTCGACCCCGCCCTCACCCGCAAGCCGGTCACCCTGCGCGAGCTCAAGACGGCGCTCGAATGGATCGGCCGGGCCATGGAGAGCGGCGAGCGACGCATCGTCGTCGACAGCCACCAGCTGGCCATGGTGAAGAAGATCGTGCACCCGCTGGGACTGGGCGAGGTGTACGACGGTCCGCTGAACGTCAGCCGTGAGTGGCGGCTGCGGATCAACCAGAAGGCCGCCGACGCGCACGCCGGCACGGACCTGTCCGTCGAGGACATCCGCAGGTGGATCGGCCAGCTCGGGTTCACCGGCTTGGAGAAGAACGTCAGCAACCTGATCATCGCCACCTACGCACTGCTCGACGACCGGACGTGGGTGTACCAGACCTCACCGCTGCGGCAGGCGCCGGAGCTGGACAAGATCGGTCCCGGCTACGGACTGCGCGCCGTCGAGAAGCCGACCGACGAGGAGTTCGCGACCGCGCGTGAACGGGCCGGAAGGATCTTCGGGGTTCATGTACCGCCCGCGCTCATCGCACTGAACGTCGCCAAACTCGCCACCGGCGTGAAGGAAGTGGCCGAGAGGCATCGCGATGCCGTGAGCGGGGTCCGGTCCGTGCTGCAGAAGCGGGCCGGGGAACTGGGGCTGCAGGGCCCCCAGGGGGCGGACGCCCCGCGGATGAGGTCCATGAAGGCCGCGGCGGACCTGGTGGCGCGGCTCGGGCGCACCGACGACGCGGCCGTGGTGGTGCGCGAGCTCGCGGCGGTGGCGTACGACGTGACCGACCAGGAGATCGGGGCCGCCCTCAAGCAGGCCCCCGAGGTGCTGGCCGCGCTCGACGACACCAACTGGAAGCTGCTGGGCAGCGTGCGCGGCTTCACCGGCCGGGACGACGGCGTGGGCGACCGGGCCGCACGATTGATCCAGGTCATCGAGGAGACTGCGAACGACCACGAGCAGGCCCGCTCGCTCGTCCCCGTACTCGAACAGCTCCAGGACCGGGCGCTGGCCCTCGTCAACGAAGTCGCACGCCTCGCGCAGGTCGCCCAGCCCGTGCCACCTCAGCCGCAACAACCACAGCCGACCGCCGACGACATCAGCTTCACGGAACACGGGAAGCCGGTGATCCCGTCGGCGCCCGTCGTGCCGGAGGACACGCCGCAGCAGGTCGACGGTGGCGGGCGGCCGGTCGACGTACCCGCTCACGCCGTACGCCCGGGGGCTCCGCATGTCGTCGAGCCCACTCGGCTCGAAGCGTCCCTCGCCGCCACGGTCGCCGACGTGGAGGAGGAGATCAGGTCGTATCTCGCCACGCATCCGGGCACCCGCATCCAGGTCACCTGGCGCCCCGTGCCCACCGGCGACCAGGAGAAGGAGACCGGACGCTGATGGGCGCCGCCCTGCCCCAGGTGGGCCGTCGCACCATCGAGGCCCTGCTAGCCACGCACGCCTCCGGGCTCGGAGACCGGCGTCTCGTCCTGGTGCACGGGCGCTACACGGCCGGCGCGCCCGAGGAGTTCACCGTGCGGACGGGGGAGGAGACGCGGCGCGTCCGCGTCAGCCACCAGGCGTCCGTCCTGGGCATCCTCGAGGAGTGGACGAAGCACCGGGACAAGGCCGCCGGTGCGGACCTGCTGGTCGTCACCACCGGCGTCGACGACGGTCAGATCGGCTGGGACCTGCGCGGGCAGGCGGTACGGCGGCAGACGCTCACGGTGGAGAACGCCGAAATCGTCATGCAGCGCTTCGGAGCAGCCGGACTCGACCCGCGCATGTACGACGAAGGATGGCTGCTGGAGGCGCTGCTCGACGCCGAGCCGTCCCGGGGGTGGACACGCGCGGGCTCCGTCCTGACGCGGGACGCGGCGCTGCGCGCGCTGGTCGTGGCCCGGCTCGGGCTGGGCGACGGCGACGACGGGGCGGCACCGGCGGCGGGGACAGTCGTCGATCTGGACGCCCTGCTCACCTGGTCCCGTACCCCTGCGGGGCCCCTGCGGTTCGCTGAGCTGGACCAGACCGAACGGGACGAGCTGAAGAAGTGGCTCGGTGAGACCACGGGCCCGGCGGCACCGGTCCTGATGTCCCTGGCCGAGACCGGGCGCGGATCGGACGCGATGCCGCTCGGTCTGCTGGGAGCCGTCCTGCGCGACCAGGCCGCGAGCCCGGACGTGGTGCTCGCCGTGGGCGGGCTGTTCGGCCAGGTGATGCCGCGCCGGACCGAACTGCAGTCCTTCACCGAGGCCGTCGAGGGCGCCCTCATCCGCTGGATCGGGGAGGCCCGGCACAACGCAGACGCACTGGAGCGGGTCTCCGCCGTCCTCAAGCGCGCCGACAAGCTTGCCGAGGACGCCGGACTCACCACGGCCCTCGAATCCAACCGCTTCCTGCCGTCCAGCTTCACGGCCCAGCTGCGGCACGTGACGGCAGCGGCCCGTACTTCCCCGGAAGCGGGGGAAGCGGCCCTGTCCGAGCTGAACGCGCACATGCTGGCCCGCCTGAACACGGACCGCGTCGGCGTGGCCGAGATGGCCGTACGCATCGCCCGCTGGCTGGCCCTTCCGCGGCCCTCGGTGGCGTCGGTGGCGGCCGGAGTACGGGACCAGGCAGGGGACTGGGGCTGGGCGGACCGGGCGCTCGCCGTTCTGTGGGCCGGCGACCCCGAGGGTGACGCCGCCGCGGGCGAGGACCTCCGTGCGCTGTACGAGGCGGCCAGGGAGCGGCGCGAGCGGCTGGACGAGGAGTTCGCCCGGCGGCTCGCCTCCTGGACGCCGAATGCCACCGCGCTCCACCCCGGCGGCTGCCTGGTCGTCGAGAACGTGCTGGCCGAAGCCGTCAGGCCGCTGGCTGGCGATACGGCTCCGCTCGTCCTGGTGCTGGACGGCATGAGCTCTGCCGTCGCCGCCCAACTGGGCGAGGAGGTCGAGCGCGAGGGCTGGACCGAGGCCGTGCCCAGCAAGGCGGGCTCGGAAGAAGAGCCGCGGCGGATGGCCGCGGTCTCCATGCTCCCCTCGGTCACCGAGGTCAGTCGTGCCTCCCTGCTCACCGGAACGGCGGTCAAGGGCGGGCAGGCGAAGGAGAGTTCGGGCTTCGCCGCCTTCTGGAAGCAGCGTCGACTCGACGCGCTGCTCTTCCACAAGGCCGGGATAGAGGGAGGGGCGGGAAGGTTCCTCTCCGAGGAGATCATGGCCGCGCTCGCCTCGGATGCGGTCGTCGGCGTGGTACTGAACACCATCGACGACGCCCTCGACAAGGGGCAGCAGGGGCGGCGCACCCAGTGGAGTTTGGGTGACGTGACCTATCTGCGGGAGCTGCTGTCGGCGGCCAAGGGGTACGGGCGCCCGGTCGTGCTCGTCGCCGATCACGGCCATGTGGTGGAGCGGGGCGCGAGCCAAGGGCCCGTGGGTGACGAGGGCGCGGGGTCCGGCTCGGCCCGATGGCGTACCGGCGCGGCGAAGGACGGTGAGGTCCATCTGTCGGGGCCGCGTGTCCTGGAGGGCGGCGGCAGTATCGTCGCGCCCTGGCGGGAGGACATCCGCTACACCGGCCGCCGGGCCGGGTACCACGGCGGAGCCGCGCTCGCGGAGGTCACGGTGCCGCTGCTGGTCCTGGTGCCCGACCGCGATCTGGTGCCGAAGGGGTGGGAGGCCCTGCCCCGGGAGCAGGCCGTCCCCCGGTGGTGGGCCCCCTACAAGGGCGGGCGGCCCGAGGCCGTGGCAGCGCAGGAGCCACCACGCAAACCGAAGCGGGGCAAGCCGAAGGAGCAGCACGCGGGCGAAGGGCTCTTCGCCGCCGCCGACGTCGTAGTGCCGGCCGCGGACGGAGCCGCACCTGCCACCCTGGGCGAGCGGGTGGTCGCCAGCGAGGTGTACGAGGCGCAGAAGGAGTACGTCCGCAAGGCTCCCGAGAGCAAGGTCGTGGCGGCCGTCATCGACGCGCTGGCCGGGGCGGGCGGCACCATGTCACCGGCCGCGCTCGCCGGCGCCATCTCGGCGACCGGGCGGGTGCGGCGCAACATCGACGGGTTCATCGCCACCGTGCAGCGGCTGCTCAACATCGAGGGCTACCCGGTCCTCGGCTTCATCGACGCCGGGCACACGGTGAAACTCGATGTGACCCTGCTGCGCGACCAGTTCTTCCCGAAGGAGCCGACGTGACGCCGATGACGCCGTCGCCCGACGTGAGCGCGGTCCGGCGGCGGGAGGTCGTCGACGCACTGCGCCGGGGCACCGTGCCGCACTCCGGGCTCGACCTCTTCGCGGTCGGCCTCGACCGGTTCACCGGCGCCCTCGACGAGGACGTGGCCACGGTGGCGCGGGGCGGGGCAGCCTTCCACGCCATCCGCGGCGAGTACGGATCCGGCAAGACCTTCTTCGCACGCTGGCTCGCCGAGCGGGCCAAGCGCGCCGGGCTCGCCACGGCCGAGGTGCAGATCTCCGAGACGGAGACACCTCTGCACCGGCTGGAGACGGTGTACCGCCGGCTCACCGAGCGGCTGTCCACGGCGACCCACCAGCCCAGTGCGCTGCGCGCGATCGTCGACTCCTGGTTCTACACATTGGAGGAGGAGGTCCTCGACAACGGGGACGTGGACGAGGACGACGAGGTGGCGCTGGCAGCGGCCGTCGACGTACTGATGGAGCGTCGGCTTGCCGATGTGGCCCGCACCACGCCGGCGTTCGCCGCGGCGCTGCGCGGGTACCGGCGCGCGGTCGCGGCCGACGACGCGGCGACCGCCGAAGCCCTCATCGCCTGGCTCGGCGGTCAGAGGTCCGTCGCGGCGTCTGCCCGTAGGGCCGCCGGAGTCCGGGGAGACCTCGACCACTTCGCGGCCCTCGGCTTCCTGCAGGGACTGCTCACGGTGCTGCGTGACTGCGGCCATCCCGGCCTGCTGGTCGTCCTCGACGAGATCGAGACTCTCCAGCGGGTACGTGGTGATGTGCGGGAGAAGGGACTCAACGCTCTACGGCAGCTTCTCGACGAGATTGACGCGGGGCGCTTTCCCGGGCTGTTTCTCGTCATCACCGGGACCCCGGCATTCTTCGACGGTCAGCAGGGAGTGCAGCGGCTTCCGCCGCTGGCGCAGCGGCTGGCGACCGACTTCAGCACCGACCCGCGATTCGACTCTCCGCGAGCGGTCCAACTGCGGCTTGCGGGCTTCGACTTGGAGCGGCTCGGCGAGTTGGGCAGGCGGGTGCGCGACCTGTACGCGGGTGCTGCCCGGTATCCGCAGCGAGTCGAGCAGCAGGTGGACGACGCTTATCTCATGGAACTCGCCACTGCCGTCACCGGCGGACTCGGGGGCAAGGTCGGGGTAGCGCCCCGCGTCTTCCTGCGCAAGCTCGTCGCCGATGTGTTGGACCGGGTGGACGAGTTCGAGGACTTCGATCCGCGCAAGCACTACGCGCTCACCATCGCGGACGGCGAGCTGACCGAAGTGGAACGCAACGCGGCGGCCGCACGCGCGGACGACATCGACCTGGAGATGCCGTGAGCGGCATCGACGATCTCGAACCCGCGCTGGTCCACCACATCGTCAACACGCTCGGCTGGACCGGACTGCGCCCTCTGCAGGAGGAGGCCATCGGGCCGTTGCTCGCGGGCGACGACGCGATCCTTCTGGCGCCTACCGCCGGAGGCAAGACGGAGGCCGCCTCGTTTCCGCTGCTGTCGAAGATGGTGCAGCGGAAGTGGTCAGGGACGTCCGTCCTCTACGTGTGTCCGCTCAAGGCGCTGCTGAACAACCTGCTGCCCCGGCTGGAGACGTACAGCTCGTGGCTCGGACGCACGGCCGCCCTGTGGCACGGGGACGTCACCTCCGGCGCGCGGAAACGGATCCTGGCCGCGCGGCCCGACATCCTGCTCACCACGCCCGAGTCGCTGGAGGCGATGCTGGTGAGCGCGAACGTCGATCACACGTCCTTCTTCTCCGGACTGCGCACCGTGGTCGTCGACGAGGTGCACGCCTTCGCCGGGGACGACCGGGGCTGGCATCTGCTCGCGGTCCTGGAGCGGCTGCAGCGCGTCGTCGGACGCCCCGTCCAGCGCGTCGGGCTGTCCGCCACGGTCGGCAACCCTGAGGAGCTGTTGCTGTGGCTGCAGGGATCCGGAGCGGGGAAGCAGCCGTCCGTGGTGGTGGCACCGCATCTGGCCGACCCGCAGCCGGAGACACCGGGAGCGGTGCCGCCGCCCCCGGACATCCAGCTCGACTACGTGGGTTCCGTCGACAACGCCGCCACCGTGATCGCGGCCCTGCACCGCGGCGAGAAACGGCTCGTCTTCTGCGAGTCCCGTCGGCTCGTCGAGGAACTGGGCGAGAAGCTGCGAGCAAAGGGCGTGACGACTTTCCTCTCGCACGCCTCCCTTTCGGTCGACGAACGCCGTCGCGCGGAACAGGCATTCGCCGAGGCCCGCGACTGTGTCATCGTCTCCACGAGTACCCTCGAACTCGGCATCGACGTTGGGGATCTGGACCGGGTCATCCAGATCGACGCCCCGCTCACCGTCGCCTCCTTCCTGCAACGGCTCGGCCGCACCGGACGCAGGCCCGGGACATCACGCAACTGCCTGTTCCTCGCGCTGGACCGCGATGGACTCCTCGGCGCCGCGGCCCTTCTCCTGCAGTGGTCGCGCGGCTGGGTGGAGCCTGTCGTCGCCCCGCCGGAGCCGCGGCACATCGTGGCCCAACAGCTTCTCGCGCTGTGCCTGCAGGAACCACAGGTCGGGGACCGTCTCTGGCAGGAGTGGTGGAATGGCCTCGGCCCGTTCGGCCAGTCCGCCGAGCCGATCGTCCGGCACCTGGTCGACAACGGCTACCTGAACCAGGACGGCGGACTCCTGTTCATCGGCCCCGAGGCGGAACGGCGCTTCGGGCACCGGCACTTCATGAACCTGACGGCGGTGTTCACCGCGCCTCCGCAGTTCACTGTGTTGCAAGGCCGCAGGGAGATCGGCAGGACGGATCCGAGCCTGCTCACCGAACGGATCGACGGGCCACGGCGGTTGCTCCTGGCCGGGCGGAGCTGGCAGGTCACGTACATCGACTGGAAGCGCAAGCGGTGCTTCGTCGAATCCGTCGACGGCGGCGGCAGAGCAAAGTGGAGCGGTGCCGGGCTCGACTTCGGCATCTCCTTCGAACTCACCCGCGCAGTACGAGAAGTGCTCCTCGGGGCGAACCCGCCGGTGGACCTCACGGCGCGAGCGGAGAAGTACCTGGTCGAAGCACGGGAGCACTTCATGGAAGCGGTGCACCCCGGAGGCACGGTGATCACCCGCGGTTCCGGAGGATACGTGAGGTGGTGGACATGGGCCGGCCATCGGGCGAACGCCACACTCGCGGCGACGCTCGCTGAGGTCGCCGTACCTGCCCAGCAGATCAACGACTGCTGGATCCGGCTGCGTGAGGACCTCGGCCCTGACGACTGGAAACAGGTTTCGGTCGCCGCCTCGGACCATCTGTGCCTGCCGGAGGTCGACGAGCGGGCGGTCAAAGGACTGAAGTTCGCGGATGCACTGCCACCCAGGCTCGCCGAATCGACGCTGGCAAGGCGGCTGGCGGACCTGGAGTCGGTAGCGCGAGTGCTTTCCGAACCTGTGCGGTTCATTGTGTGTCCACGATGAGGGCCTGGGCACCTGACAACTGGCCGAACACCGGGATGCATTTTTGAGCGCCAGGTAGAGCGGGCGATTCGAGGCGGGTCACTCCAGGGATACCCGGACGACCGAGGACACGTTTTTGTAGTCCGGGGCCGCATCCGCGAGGCCGAGCAGGCCCTCAGACGGTTCGGCACCACGCTGCCCGTGCCCGTCGAGATCGCGTACGACGAGTTCACCACGGACATCACCGAGAACAGGCTGCTGCACGCTGCCACTGATCGGCTCTAGGCGGTGACCAGATGCATGCGTACTGCACCGCGTTGAGGCTCCCCGCAGGTCATCTTGTGTACGCACAGAGCAACGCCCCGCACGCCGGCCATCGCGTACGCGATGTGCGGACCGTCCTGCACCAGCACGCCCTCGCCCTCGACCAGCCGCCGGACGACCTTGTGACCGACGTGAGCTATTTGGCCGGGGAAATGGCCGCGACCAGCCCGACTCGGCTGCCGCTGCCTGCGGCCTTACCTCGGAAGGGGCCTCTGACCTGCGCCAGAGGCTGCCCGCCGCAGGCTCGTGTCCCGCGTCATGACGTAGGGACGCGGCCCGGGATAAGGGTGCGCAGCAGAGCCTGAGTTCTCGCGTCGTCCGAGTACAGGACTGTGCCGGTCAGGCCCCTCGTGAGGAGTACCTTGTAGCGGTTTCGCGTGAGGCGTTCGAAGTGGTTGGGTGAAGCGTGGCGCAGGCTGCTGTCCTTGCATTCCGTCGGATTAATGCGCCAGCTATCGCCTGCCCAGGCTAGATCCTTGCCGAGGATTACGCCGTTCCACGCGTATTCGAAGCCCTGAGCTGTATAGATGCAGCCGATTTGCCCGATGCCTGCTTGTTCGGTGGCCCAGAGCGAGGAGCGTGGGGCGCCGCGAACTTCGCGTTCTCCCTTGACGTTCCATGGCCGACGCCATTCCCCTATAACCACGTCATCGACCAGACTGCCGTCACTTCGCGGATCACTCCATGGCCAGCAGAAGCCGGCGGTCATACGCGCGGTAGATCCAGCTGCTTGCTGCGAGTGAAGGTACGACTCCATCGCTTGCGGAGCGTCGGCCAGTAGCAGCTCGAAGTTCGGTTCAGGCTCCCAAGGCACCGGCCCTCCCGGCTCCAAGCCCAGGAGACGTCGGACCCAGTGTTCATAGGCGCGGCTTCCACCGCAGCGGAACTGCTCATCGAGGTCGACGTGACGGACGACGCACCCGCGTTCCTTTGCAGCTCGATCAATCTCCCGAACGCTTCCCATCTCGTCAGGGCGCACTACTTGGTGTTCATCAAGGAGAAAAACAGGAACCCTGGCGGCGTCGATGAGCTCCTCGACCTGACTGCGTCCGCTTCTCTGGGTGTTCAAGGGGCCCTGGGTTCTGGAATGGTGGCGGATGCGGTGCGCTTCATCGCAGATGATGACGTCGAGATCGTTTCTATCTACAGTGCGGAAGTCGAGGAAATAGCGGAAAAGTTTGGCGACGCGTTCGTTCTTCTGGCCGACGACGTGGCGAAGGGTGGTGGTGAAAGATTTGGAGCCGGTGGCATGGACGACATTCCGTCGGTTTCTGCCGAGGTAGCTCATGAGATGGAGGGCTATCAGGCTCTTTCCTGAGCCGGGTCCTCCTGATACCACTATCACTTCCTTGGTGTCTGATCTCCGCGATATGGATACTGCGCGCTTGACCAAGGAGGCCGCGACCTGTTGTTCGTCCATGAGTCGGAAATTGCCGCCATAGAGGATCTCATCGGCAGCCGCTTGCATGAGTTGCTGACCAGGTGTGATGGGACTGTCCAGGAGGGCATCCGCCTCAAGGGCGCCATCCAGCGGAGAGAGCTGATTCTGCAGATGTCGTATGAGTTCACCGCGGGACGTGCTGGTGAACAGATGCGCTTTTCCGTCGTTTAGTTGCAGCAATTCGCTCACGTCTCGGTCTTGGGCATTATGTAAGTAGGCTAAGCCCGCGACGTGATTCTGCGAATCATTCAATAGGGCGGTGAAGTCCTCCAGGTAGTCGCAGTATCGACGAACTTGCGTGACAGGATGAAGAGAGGAGCGGTACCCGGCTCCAGGGACTAAGCACAGATCTCGTGTGTCGGGTACCAGGCGTGCCTCACTCCATTGTTTGAGTTCGACGATGACGAATGATGGCCTGCCTGTGTCTGGATGTGTGCCGACCAGGACAGCGTCCGCCCGGAGGCTGCTGAGAGGCATCCGATACTCGATCAGGACCTCAATCTCGTGAAGCCCGGCGTCGCACAGTACGTCCGCCAGGGCCGGAAGACTGTTCAGCCAGGCCCGACGCTCACCATCCGAAGGTTCCTGAAAAAGCGTGGAGCGGGAACGCTCTGCGAGTCGCTCCACCAAGGCTGCGTTGCTGGTGCTTTGCAGTGCGCGTGCGGACATTCGTATAAGTGTCACCAGCGATCTCCGTATTCTTGGCCCAGCCACAATGCGTAAGAAGCGAGCTTGGTCAGCCTTCGAATGGCAATCGACACTCAAAGCTCTTCGGCCTAATGTCCTCCTTGGTCGGAGGTCTCCCTCAAGGTGCGTCACTCTGCCGCCGCTTGCACTTCATCGATTGAGCCCGATGAAGGAGAACGAGCCTTGCAGCGGGCTACGCCACTGCTGGCACCTTGGCGCCGGCAGCCGGATGGATGAGCGACCGCAGCTTCTCGCGCGTCTCCGGGTCCGTCGAATAGAGGATCGTGCCGACCATGCCGCGGGTCAGCAGCACTTTGTAGGTGTTGCGGATGAGTCGGTCGATGTCCTCGTCAGATGTTGCCTTAGTAAAGGACGGGTCCTTTGAGGCTGAGCGGTCCACGATCCAGTGGTCTGTTCGCCACAGGAGGTCCGGGCCGATGATGACGCCCGACCAGTCGTACTCGAAGCCCTGAGCGGTGTAGACACAGCCGACCTGTCCGAAGCCGGCTGGGTCGGTGGCCCAGAGAGGGGCGGGTGGTGCGCCAAGTACGGATCTGTCGCCGTACACATTCCAGGGGCGAGCCCACTCACCGATGGTGACGTCGGTGGGGAGTGTCGCCATGCCGGGGGTGATCTTTGTCGTCCACTTCCAGCAGTACCCGGCCGACATCCGTGCGCCGTAACCTTCTTCGCGGCGCGCGATGAGGAAGTCCTCCAGTTCCTGGGGGCTCTCGGCGGTCAGCAGCTTGAACTTGCCGTCCGGCTCCCAGCGGTGGGGCGTGCCGCCGTCCAGGCCGAGAAGGTCGATGACCCACTTCTCGTACGCCTCGCTGCCGCCGCACCGGAACTGGCCGTCCAGCTCCACCACGGTGCAGTCCACACCTTGCGCAGCGGCGGCCCGCTGGATCGCCTCTTTGGTGCCCATCTCGCCGGGGCGCACCACCTGGTGCTGGTCGAGGAGGAACACCGGCACCCGAGCGGCGTCGATCAGCTCCGCGACCTGGGGGCGGCCGGTGCGCAGCTCCGCCTTCGTGTAGCGGTTGGCGGAGGTCTTACGCAGGCGGTGGGCCTCGTCGCAGATCAGTACGTCGAGGTTGTTTGGCTCGGCGTCCATGAAGCTGTTGAAGTACTTGAAGAGCTGCTGGACCTCCCGCTTCCGTTCTCCCGCGACCTTCCGCATGGTCTTGGTGAACGACTGCGAACCGGTCGCGTGCAGAGTGGGTACCCCGCGCCGGTACAGCTCGCCCAGCAGGGACATCGCGATCACGCTCTTGCCGGAGCCGGGTCCGCCGGTCACCACGATCACCTGCTTGTGGTTGGACTGCCTGGCCTTGCGTACGGCGGACATCACCTTCTCGTAGGCGACTCGCTGTTCGGCGATGAGCACGAACTGCTCGCGGTCGCGGATCTCGGCCGCCGCGACGGCCATCAGCTGCTTCGACGGCCGTACCTTGGCGTCGAGCAGTACGTCCGCCGCCTGGGCGCCGGGCTTGGTGGCGAGGCGCGAGCGTAGGAAGTCGAGAAAGGTGCCTCGCTGTTCGCCGGTGTACATCCGGCCGTGTTGGTCCTCCGTGACCTCCCGCAGCCCCGCGACGCCGAACTCGGTCGCGTTGTGGAGGAAGGCCGCACCGGCCAGCGACTGAGGCATCCGCTCCAATGCCCCGTTGAACGACAGCAGGTATTCGCAGTAGCCCCGCACCTGCTCGATCGGGTTCAGCACGGGCTCCGCGTAGGAGTCGATCCGGCACAGGAGGGGCTGGTCCTCCTCGGGGTAGGCCGTGCTCCACTGCTTCAGTTCCACGACTACGTACGACGGTTCGCCGGTGGTCGGGTGGACGCCGGCGAGGATGGCGTCGGCACGCTTGCTGGTGAGAGGCAGGCTGTACTCGACGAGGACCTCGACGTTGTCGAGCTCAGCCTCGATGAGTGCGTTGACGAGCGCGGGCAGGCTGCGTTCCCAGGACCGTATCTCTGCCAAAGCGGGTCTCCGGCCATGCTGGTGACGGAAGTTCTCGGTCAGATGCAGCGCCAGCGACCCTTCGAGGATGCGGGCGGCCACGGACGCCGCGGACTCACGGAACAGCAAGGAAACGCCCCCAGGCAGCACGAAGAAGACTCGTGCGGGTGGGGGCATGTCCTCCGGTGTCCGCCGCGCAGGCGGACCAGGAAGCCCGTCGGGCCGCTGAGATGGTGTTCGCCATCCTAAGTGAGCGTCTCGATCGGGAGGAGGGGAGCGGGGAGGGGGCGGTCTGGTGGTGCGATGGCGCGCGGAGGCTGGGCGGCCGGACCCAGCGTTGCGCGTGCTGGTAACCTCGTGCCTTGTCCGTGCAGTAAGCGGGCGACCGCGGGCAGGTCCTCGGACACCGTGGGGCTCCTCTCGCGCCTCGGTAACGCGGATTGCGGACAGGCGCTTGCCAACTCCCACCGCCCGCGTGACGAGAGCTGCCGGCTGTCCGGCATCACGGGAGTCGGTCGCGCAGGGTCACAGCGCGTCCACGGCGCTCACCTTCCACCCCTCGTCCGTGCGCGTCATGGTCATCCGCACCCGATTCAGATCCACCCGAGCCCCCGAGACCTGCGTGCTCTCGGTGACCTGGTTGACGAAGAGCAGCACCACGACCTTGTCCGGCGAGGCCGAGACGACGGACGCCGCCGGGGATCCGCCGGAGGCAGGGGCTGCGACCGTCGCCTTCACCACGCCCCGGTACTTCCTGGCCGTCGGGCCGACCACGGTCTTCGTGGTCCTGCCGTACTCGTCGCGGAAGTCGCCGGTCAGGTGGGTTCGGGCCGCGGCGAAGCCCTTGTCCAGGCGGCGGTAGTCGTACGACAGGACGACAGGCGCCGACTCCCGCGCGGCCGTCAGTGCCTGGGTCCGGGCGGTCTCGGTCCGGCGTCCGTCCCAGTACTGCCATCCCAGTGCCGCGACCGCCACCAGGCCTGCCACCAGTAGGACGCCGAGCACCGCGGTGAGCAGCCGGCGCCGACGACGGGGTGACCCCCCGTCCGCCGGCGGCGGGTCCTCCTCGGCAGACTCCAGCGACGGCTCGGGCGGGTCCTCCCAGCCGTCCTTCGGGGCCTCGATGAGTATGGTGCGTCCGGCGACGGCGACGGTGGCCTCCGTGGCCGGTTCGTGGTGGCCGCGTTCCGCACGCTTCGCTGCCGCGCGGGCTGCCGCCGTCATGGTGCGCCGGGTGCCGGAACCGGGGGCGCGGCCGGTGGTCGTCTTCGCCATGGTCGTACTCCTCGTTGGTGCTTGTCAGCCGACGAACTCGACGTCGGACGCCAGCCAGCGGCCGTCCCGGTGGACCAGATCCAGCTGCAGCCGATACGTGCGCGCCTCGCCCTGCGGCACGGCCGTGTTGGTCACCTTGCTGTCGGCGACCACCAGGACGCGGGCCGAGTTCTCGGAGGAGCGGACGATGCCAGCCTCCAGGACCTGGCCCTCGGATACGGACTTGTTCGTCGCGACGAGCTGCGTCAGCTGCTCCGTCTGTGCCGCGAACTGCTTCTTGAAGTCGCCGGTGGCGCCTGCCAGTACGTTCGCGCTGTCGCGGTCGTAGTGCCGGTAGTCGAGGGAAGTGAAGTTCAGTGCTGACTGGCGGGCCGCGGCCAGGATGTCCTGGCGGCGCTGGTCCGCCTCGCGCTGTGCGGAGAGGGTCAGGGCCAGCCAGACTGTGAGTGCCGTGGTGAGGATCGTCGCCGCGACGAGTCCGGCCGTCATTGCCCTTGAGCTCCTCCCGCCCTTCGAGCTCCTCCCGCCTTTCGAGCTCCTCAATTTCTTCAAGCTCCTCAGGTTCTTCATGCCATCGGGCCAACGAGCAGCCATTGCCACGACTCCTTTCCGAACACGGCCCGCTGGCCGCCCGTCGAGCCGATCTCGACGTTTCTTCCGTCCGGGCCGGTGGTGGTGCCGGTCTCCGGGTCGTACGGCGTGACGTATGCCGTGGGCTGAGCGCCGCCGGAGGCGGTCGATGCGCCCGGGGCGTTCTGTGCGCCCCGTACCGACGACTCGCTCCCGCGCGGCAGCGTGCAGCGGGCCTCGGTGTTCGCCTCGCGTGTACTGGTGTCGCTGGGGTCGCGGCGGGCCGTGCCGTAGCCCTGGGTACAGGCCGGTGGGTCGTCGGCGTTCACCACGAGGCCGAAGTGGGTCGTGCCGTCGCCGGGGATGACCGTGTAGCTGCCCGCCACCATCACCGGGAAGGTGACCAGGGCCTGTTCAACGCCGGGCAGGCGGGCCAGCGTCACCTGGCCGCCGCTGATCAGGTTGGCGAGCAGGACCGACAGCTCCGGCCCGGCCGACTTCAGCAGCGAGTTCACCTCCTGCGCCGCCGGCCTCGCGTTGCCGATCAGCTTGCGCAGGTCTCCGTCGCTCGCCTTCAACTGGGCCGTGAGCGCCGCCAGATCACGCGAGAATGATTTGATCGACGAACCCTGGTCCGCCTGGGTCTTCAGTACCTTCCGCGAGTCCTTGATCAGCGCGATCGTCTCCGGGAGCGCCTCCGACGCCGACTCGACCAGCGCGTTGCCCGAGTCCACCAGGCGGCTCAGGTTCGGGCCCGTTCCCGCGAAGGCGTCGCCCAGTTCGTCAACGGTGACCCGCAAATCCTTCCTGCCGACCGAGTTCACCAGGCGGTCCAGGCTCAGGACCAGGTCCGTCGTCGGCAGCGGTACGCGGGTGTTCCGACGCGGGACGGCACTGCCGTCCAGCAGGTACGGGCCCTTGGACGTGCGGGCTTGCAGATCGACGTACTGTTCGCCGACCGCCGAGCGGTTCGCCACCACGGCAAGCGTGTCCGCAGGGATGCGGGGTGCCCCGTCCTCGATGTCGAGGGCGATCGAAACCCCGTCCTTGCCCGTCAGGCGCAGCGCCCCGACCCTCCCCACCGGAACCCCGCGGTAGGTCACCTCGGCGCCGGAGAAGACGCCCCCGGAGTCGGCGAAGTCCGCGTGGACGGTGTACCCGCGGTCCAGGACCTCGTCCACCAACCCCGTGTACTCGGCGCCGACATACGAGACGCCGACTGCGGTCATGGTGGCGAAGGCCAGCAGCTGGACCTTGACCGTACGGGTGATCACGGCTGGACCCCCTTCAGCATCAGCTCGGCGAGTTCGAGGTCGATCCCCTCGGGCCAGTCGCCCCCAGCCGCATACGCGGCCGTGCACACAGGCGGACACAGCCCGTCGCCGCCGTCCCCGTTCGGGGCCGAAGGAGACGGCACGCCCGGACTGGTCGGCAACGCCGTGGGCGTCGGCACGCCCGGCACATCCGGTACATCCGGGAGATCCGGTACGTCCGGCAGGTCAGGGGTCCCGGGAAGGTCGGGCCCTTGGGTCTCCCCGTCGTCGTCCCGGCCGCCGCCCGGCTCGTCCGTCAAGTTGCCGTAGATCCCGGCCAGGTCGATGTCCGCCGTGATGTGCAGGTTGACGTAGTCCCCCTTGATGGCGTCCACCGCGTTGCGCGGGAACGGGTAGGTCGTCAGCAGCTCAAGGGAGTTGGGCAGGTCGTCACCCGCCTTGTTGAGCTGTTGCAGGATCGGGCGGAGCTGCTTGAGGTTGGTGACTGTGTCGTCGTGCGAGGCGTTGACCACCTTGGTGCCCGTCCGGCCCAGCTTCGACAGCGCCGTGAGCATCCTCGTCAGGTCGCGCCGCTGGTCGGCCAGCACCTTCAGGGCCGGAGGCATCGTGTCGACCGCCTCGGCGATGGTCTTCTTCTCCTTGCTGAGGCGCTTGGCGAGCCGGTCCACGGCCGTCAGGGCCCGGACGATGTCCGCCTTCTGTTCGTCCATGGCGCCCAGGAACGTGTCGAGCTCCTTCAAGAGCGACTTGACGCGGTTCTCCCGGCCCTCAAGCGCCTTGTTCAGCTCTACGGTGATCGTCTTGAGCTGGGCCACCCCGCCGCCGTTGAGCAGCGCGGACAGGGCGGACAGCACCTCCTCGATCTCCGGGTTGCGGCCGCTGCGGGACAGCGGGATCACATCGCCCTCCCCGAGACGACCGACCGGGGCCGTGCTCGCCGGCTTCGACAACGCCACGTACTTCTCGCCGAGCATGCTGGTCTGCCGTAGCTCGGCGATCGCGTTGCCAGGCAGCTTCACCGAGTCGGCGACCCGGAGGCGCACGCGCGCGTGCCAGCCCTTCAGCTCCACCTTCTCGACCGCGCCGACGGTGACGTTGTTGACCTTCACCGCCGACTGCGGCACCAGGTCGAGGACGTCACGGAACTCCACGGTGACGTGGTACGCGTTGCCGTCCGAGGCGGCGCCGCCGGGTAGTCGGACGTCGTACAAGCCGTTGAACTCGCAGCCGGAGAGGGTCAGCGAGCCGACTGCAGCCCAGGCCGCGACCCCGCACTTGCGCAGCATGCTCATGCGCTCGCCCCCAGGATTCCCCCGAGGGTGCGGTCGACCGTGCCCGTGACCGCCGCGCCGCCCTGCGGCACCTCCGGCAGGGAGTCGAACAACTCCCGCAGCTCTCCGCAGTCCGGGTGCTCGCCGCCCTCGTCGCCCGTCGTCCTTAGCACCGAGCACAGCAGCGACGCCGGATCCTGCGCCTGATCGGCGTTGTTGCGGGTGTCGAGGGTGCCGGCGGACGGGTTGTAGGCGTTGTTGAGGTTCGACATGCCGGTCGGGGCCACCTCCAACAGCTCCTCCAGCGCCGCCCGTTGGGTGACGAGTACCTTGGTCACCCTGCTGAGACCCTCGACGTTCGAGGTCAGCGACTTCTTGTTCTTCCTCACAAAGGCGGACACGTCACCGAGCGCCGACCCGAGGTTCCTCAGCGCCGCCGCCAAGTCCTCGCGCTCGCCCGCCAGCTGCTCTGCGACCTTCGCAAGGCTGCTGTTGAACGACCGCACGCTCTTGTCGTCGGCCGCCAGCGCCGCCGTGAAGACCTGGAGGTTCCGGATCGTGCCGAACAGGTCCGTGCGGCCGTCGGACAGGGTCGTGACCGCTGCCGAGAGGTCCTTGACCGTCTGGTTCAGGTTCTTGCCCTGGCCGTCGAAGTTGTCCGCGCTCACGCCGAGCAGCCGCGACAGGGAGCCGTCCTTGTTGGCGCCCTTCGGGCCGAGCGCCTCGGCCGTGGTGTGCAGGCTGTCGAAGACACGGTCCAGTTCGACGGGTACGGCGGTGCGCGACTCGGGGATCTCGTCCCCGGTCCGCAGTGCCGGGCCGCCCCGGTACACCGGCAGCAGCTGCACATAACGGTCGCTGACGACCGAGGAGTTGATGATCGCCGCCTGGGCCTCGGCCGGGACCTTGCGGTCCGCCTCGTACTCCAGCTCCACCCGCACCCGGCCGCCCTCCGGCGTGATCTCCTTGACCTCGCCGATCCGTACCCCCAGCACGCGGACGTCCGAGCCCGGGTAGATGCCGACCGTGCGCGGGAAGTACGCCGTGACGTGGACGGGCTCGGGGCGGGGCCACAGGGCGTAGGTGAGGGCGGCGACCAGGACCAGGGCGGTCAGCAGAGCCGCCCGCTTCTTCCAACGGTTGTTCACCGCTCGCCAACGGCTGGTCACTGGGTCCCTCCCGTCCGCGGCGCCACCGGAGCCGCGACCAGGTTCTGTACGTAGGAGTCGAACCAGCGGCCGTTGCCCAGGGTGTTGGTGAAGACTCGGACATAGGGCGCGAGGAGCTTGATGCTCCGGTCCAGGCTGGACTGATTTCGCTCGAGCATCTCCACCACTCGGTTCAGGCCCTTGAGCGCGGGCCCGATTTCCTTGTCGTTGTCCTGGACCAGGCCGGAGAGCTGGATGCCGAGCGTGGCGGAGCTCTTCAAGAGTTTGTGGATCGCCTCGCGCCGCTTGCTGATCTCCTTGAACAGTTTGTCGCCGTCCTTGACCAGGGCGGTGAAGTCGTCGGATCGGTCGGCCAGTACGTCGGTGACGCCGTTCGCGTGGGCGAGCAGCCGGCGTAGCGCCTTGTCGCGGGAGGCCACCGTGCGGGAGATCTGCGACAGGCCCTTGAGGGAGGCCCGTACCTCTTCCGGTGAGTCCTCGAAGGTGGTGGAGATGGTGTCCAGGGCCTTCGCCACACGGTCGGTGTCGACCTTCTCCGAGGTCGTGGTGAGGTCGCTGAACGCCTGTACGACGTCGTACGCAGGGACCGTGCGGTTCAGCGGTATCTCGCTGCCGGGTGCCAACTGGCCCCCGCCCTTGGGGTGCAGCGCGAGGTACTTCGCGCCGAGGATCGTCTTGACCCGGATCGACGCGCCGGTCCCGGTGCCGAAGTCCGGCTCGTCCTTGATCTTGAAGGTGACCTTGACGTGGTCGCCGTCCAGGTCGACCTCCTCGACCTTGCCGACCTTGACCCCGGCGATCCGCACCTCGTCACCGGGCTTGAGTCCGCCGGCTTCCGCGAAGGCAGCGCTGTACGTCTCGCCGTCCCCGATGACCGGCAGGCGGTCGGCGTTGAACGCGGCCGCGGCGAGCAGCGCGAGGACGGTGAGGCCGACCGCTCCGATGACGACGGGGTTTCGCTCGCGGAAGGGGGCGAGGTGGGGGCGCCGCAGCCGTAGCCTCAAGATCCGTGGCGGCTCGACGCGCACCTTGATCAGCGGTTGCCGCCGGGGCTCGCGGCGTGGCAGGAGGCGTACCTTCGGCAGCCGTATCCGCGGCAGCTTCGGCGGCTCCACCCGCACCTTGAACAGCGGCTCCGGACGATGCTTACGGCTCATGCCCCGCACCTCGCCCTCGCCACATGAAACTCGGGTGTGAGTACCTGCCGGGACTCCGCCCCCGACCCCGACCCCGCCCCAGACCCCGACTTCGTCTGCGTCTTCGGCAGCACGATCCGGCCGTCGAAGTCGCAGAGGTAGAAGTTGAACCACGAGCCGTAGGACGCCGTCCCGGTCAGCTCGCCCAGCTTGTTCGGCAGCCGCTTCAGCACGCCCTCCACCGTCTTCTCGTTGTCGTTCAGCGTTCCGGTGAGCTCGGTCAGCTCGGCGAGGTCGTCCTTCAGCGGCGGTCGCGCGTCCTTCAGCAGGCCCGAGGTGGCCTCGGTCAGGTCGCCGATGCTCACCAGCGACCGCCCGACGGGCTTGCGGTCGGCGGACAGGCCCGAGATGACCCGGCGCAACTGCTTGAGCAGCCCGGAGAAGCGGGCGCCCCGCTTGTCCAGCGTCCCCAGCACGGTGTTGAGGTTGTCGATCACCGAGCCGATCAGCTTGTCGCGGCCGGCCAGCGTCGAGGTGAGGGACGCCGTGTGGACGAGCAGGCTGTTGACGGTGCCGCCCTCGCCCTGGAGGGTCTTGATGATCTCGGTGGCGAGCTGGTTGACGTCCTTCGGGCTGAGCGCCGCGAACAGCGGCTTGAAGCCGTTCAGCAGCGCGTTGAGGTCAAGGGCGGGCTGGGTGCGGGATAGCGGGATCGTCGCGCCGGGCCGCAGCCGCCGGGTGCCGTCGCCCGCGCCCTCGGTCAGCGCGACGTACCGCTGGCCGACCAGGTTGCGGTACCGGATGACGGCGCCTGTGCCGGTGAGCAGTGGGCGTTCCTGGCTGACCGTGAAGGTGACCTCGGCCAGCGTCCGATCCTTGATCCGGATGCCCTCGACCTCGCCGACCCGCACCCCGGCCACGCGGATGTCGTCACCCTCCTCCAGGCCGGTGACGTCGCTGAACACCGCGCGAAAGCGATGCTCCGGGGTGAAGGAGATGTTCACGATGGTGGCCGCGAGCAGGGCCGTCGCCAGCACCGTCACCAGCGCGAAGAGGCTGAACTTGATGAGCGGGGCAGCGGTCTGCCGGGCTCCCGCGCTCCTCGTACGACCGGTCCTCATGCCACACTCACCGCCGTCCCGCGCGCCAGCGGCCCGAACAGCAGCGTCGCGACCGGCGGCACCTCGTCGGCGGGCATCCCCAGGACGGGCGCCACGAGCGAACCGACGGCCCGCTGCTCGGCCCGGGTGGCTGACACGCCGTGCGGACCGCCCGGAGGCGAACCCCCGGCCTTCGAACCGTCATTGAGGTGTGCTCCGGGCGCCGGCACCGGAGGATGCGGCAGATCACGGCAGTGGGGCCCGGACCGCTCGCCGTAACGCGGCTCCTCGCCCGGTTCGTACGCCCCCTGCGGCCGCACGACCTCCAGCGTGATGTGCATCTTGCCGCCCCGGAACGCCTCTTCGGATGCTCGCTCCTGCCGGACCAGACCGGCCAGCAGGCACGGGTACTCGGGGGAGTAGCGGGCGAACAGCTCCAGTGTGGGACGCGAGACCTGGCCGAGGGTGATCAGCCGGTCGCCGTTCACGGAGAGGAAGTCCTCGGCCGTCCCCGCGACGGTCGCCGTGGTCCTCAGTGCAGCCGCCAGCCGATCCTTCTGCTCGACGATCGTGCGGCTGGTGGTGACGGTGTTGCGCAGGATCTCCATCAGGTCGGGCGCCGCGTCGCCGTACACCTCGGCGACCTCGGCGAAGCGGCCGATGTCCTCGGTGAGGGACGGCAGATGGGGGTTGAGGCGGCGCAGGTAGGCCTCCAGGCGCGTGAGGTTGTCGCCGATCCGGTCGCCGCGGCCCTCGAGGGCGGTGGCGAACGCGGAGAGGGTGGCGTTGAGCTTGCCGGGCTGTACGGTCCGGAGCAGGGGCAGCAGGTCGTTCAGCAACTGCTGCACCTCGATGCCGACGCGGGTGCGGTCCTGGGTGATGACGTCACCGGCACGGATCGGGCGGGCGGCGGAGCCGGTGGGCGGCACCAGGTCGACGTACTTCTCGCCGAACAGGGTCTTGGGCAGCAGCCGCGCGTGGACATCGGACGGGATGTACTCGACGTGCTCCGGCTTGAGCGCGATGTCGAGCGTCGCCTTCGTCCCGTCGGCCCGCACCTCGCGCACCTCGCCGACCAGCAGCCCGCGCAGCTTGACGTCGGCGCGCGGATCGAGCTGGTTGCCGAGGCTGTCGGCCTCCAGGGTGATCCGGACGACCGGCGTGAACACCTGCCGGTAGACGGCCACGGACAACGACAGCAACAGCGCGAGTACGGCGAGGAAGACGACGCCGTACAACCTCAGCCTCAGCACTCTCGGCACCCTCATCGGGCGGCTCACCCGGCTCACCCCGCTATCCGCACGGTCGTGTTGGCGCCCCAGATCGCCAGCGACAGGAAGAAGTCAAGAACGTTGATCGCCACGATCGAGGTCCGCACCGCGCGGCCCACCGCCACGCCGACGCCCGCCGGGCCGCCGCTCGCGTAGTAGCCGTAGAAGCAGTGGACCAGGATGATCACAACGGCGAAGACGAGCACCTTGCCGAAGGACCACAGCACGTCGACCGGTGGCAGGTACTGCTGGAAGTAGTGGTCGTAGGTGCCCGCGGACTGGCCGTAGTAGACGGTGGTGATGGTGCGGGCGGCGAGGTACGAGGACAGCAGGCCGATCACGTACAGCGGGATGACGGCCACGAACCCCGCGATCATCCTCGTCGTCACCAGGAACGGCAGCGAGGGCACGCCCATCACTTCGAGCGCGTCGGTCTCCTCGCTGATCCGCATCGCGCCCAGCTGGGCGGTGAACCCGGCGCCGACGGTCGCGGACAGGGCGAGCCCGGCCACCAGCGGGGCGATCTCGCGGGTGTTGAAGTACGCCGAGAGGAACGCCACGAAGTTGGAGGTGCCGAGTTGGTTGAGTGCCGCATAACCCTGGAGGCCGACCTCCGTGCCCGTGAAGAAGGACAGGAAGGCGATCACGCCGACCGTGCCGCCCACGACGGCGAGCGCGCCGCGGCCGAAACTGACCTCGGCGAGCAGCCGCAGGATTTCCTTCTTGTAGCGGCGCAGGGTGCGGCCGGTCCACGCCAACGAGCGCCCGTAGAAGGAGAGTTGGGTGCCCAGCGCTTCCAGTGAGCGCAGGGGGCGGTCGAGAAGTCTCATCGGCTAGCCCCTCAGCCTCTCTGCGGGACGACCTGGAAGTACACCGCGGTCATCACGAAGTTGGTCACGAACAGCAACATGAAGGTGATCACCACCGACTGGTTCACCGCGTCGCCCACACCCTTCGGCCCGCCCTTCGCGTTGAGCCCCTTGTACGAGGCGACGATCCCCGCGATCGCGCCGAACACCAGCGCCTTGACCTCGGCCGCCCACAGGTCGGAGAGCTGGGCGAGGGTGGTGAAGGAGGCGAGGTACGCGCCCGGAGTGCCGTTCTGCAGGACGACGTTGAAGAAGTAGCCGCCGGCCACGCCGACCACCGACACCAGGCCGTTGAGCAGCACCGCCACGACCATCGACGCCAGCACGCGGGGCACGACCAGGCGGTGGATCGGGTCGATGCCGAGCACCTGCATCGCGTCGATCTCGTCCCGGATCTTCCGCGCCCCGAGGTCCGCGCAGATCGCCGTGCCGCCCGCGCCCGCGATGAGCAGCGCGGTGACGATCGGCGAGGCCTCCCGCAGCACGGCCAGCACGGAGGCGGCCCCCGAGAAGGACTGGGCGCCGAGCTGCCGGGTCAGGCTGCCGATCTGCAGCGCGATGACCGCACCGAAGGGGATGGAGACCAGGGCTGTCGGCAGGATCGTCACGCTCGCGACGAACCACGCCTGCTGGATGAACTCCCGTGCCTGGAAGGGCCGTCGGGGCACGGTCCGGACGACGTCCAGCGCCATCGCGAACAGGCTGCCCGAGTGCCGCAGCGCTCCGATCGGTGACAGGCTCATGCGCCGGCCATCGCCTTCTGTTGCAGCGCGGCCTCGCGCCGGGCGATGGCCTCCCAGCGGGGCGGCCGGGGAATGCCCGGCCCCGGCAGCAGGCGGGGAGCCATGGCCTGGCGGCCGGGAGACCGTGCGCCCTTGACGCCGTCGTCGCCGAGGGCGGCCAGCTCCTGCTCGACCTGGGCGGCGTCCTTCTCCTCCGCCATGCCGATGGGGCCCTGCATGCGGCCGTTCAGGAACTGCCGTACGACGGGCTCGTCGCTGGTCAGCAGTTCCTCGCGCGGCCCGAACATCACCAGTTCGCGGCGGAACAGCAGCCCGATGTTGTCCGGCACCTGGCGGGCCGAGGCGATGTCGTGCGTGACGATCAGGAAGGTCGCGTCGATCTGGGCGTTGAGGTCGACGATGAGCTGGTTGAGATAGGCCACGCGAACCGGGTCGAGGCCCGAGTCGGGCTCGTCGAAGAGGATGATCTCCGGGTCGAGCACCAGGGCCCGGGCCAGCCCGGCCCGCTTGCGCATCCCGCCGGAGATCTCGCCGGGCAGCTTCCCCTCGGCGCCGATCAGCCCGACCATGTCCATCTTCTCCAGCACGATCCGCCGGATCTCGCTCTCGGACTTACGGGTGTGCTCGCGCAAGGGGAAGGCGATGTTGTCGTACAGGTTCATCGAGCCGAACAGCGCGCCGTCCTGGAACAGCACGCCGAAGAGCTTGCGCACCTCGTACAGGTCGTGTTCGCGCAGCCGCGTGATGTCCCGGCCCTGGATCGTGATCGAGCCGCGCTCCGGCTTCAGCAGTCCGACGAGCGTCTTGAGGAACACCGACTTGCCCGTGCCCGAGGGGCCGAGCATGACCGAGACCTCCCCGGCGGGCAGCGTCAGCGAGACGTCCTGCCAGATGACCTGGTGACCGAAGGACTTGGTCAGCCCTTCCACGCAGATCTCGACACCCATCCGGTCCACCCTTCAGCCCTGAAGCAGCTCCGACATCTGCTCTACGGGGAGGGGCGGGGTGTCCGTCGCTGGGATGGCGGACTTTTTTCGAGCGGGTTTCCGTGCGGGGAGGTTCGGGGGGATTTGCCGATGATTTACGGCTGCCTGTCCGGGGCTACGGCAACGCGCTCGCCGTCGGCAGGGGGAGCGCGGCGGACGGTACGGCGGCGGAAGCGTCCGGGACCGGCGGGAGTGCCGAGTCCGTCGGAACGGCGGAGGGTGTGACCGGCATGTCGGGGGCCTCGGGCAGTTCCGGAACGGCGGGGACCCGCGGGACCTCCGGCGCTGACAGTACCGGCAGCGGGGTCAACGACACCTCCGGGACCTCAGGCACTGACGGCACGGACAGCGGCAGGAACGGTTCGCCCGACCGCGCCCCGGCCGCCTTCCGTTCGGCCGCCGTGGCCGTGGGCCGGTTCCCCTCAGCCCTGCGGCCGCCCTCGCTGCTGTCCGGCCGCAGCGCTTCCGCGTCCGGCGAGGCCACGGCGGACCGAGGAGCCGTACCGCTTCCGCCGTCGCCACCGTCGAGGGCGTACGGCAGGACGAGCCCGGCCACCGCCAGGGTCACCGCCGTCGAGGCCAGCGCCACGGCCGGGGTCTTGCCGGCCGGCCTCGGCCGCCCCCACCCCAGGAGGAACAGTGCGAACCCGAGCGTCGCGGCCAGCGACTGCCGAAGCGTCCGCCGCGCCCTGGCCAGCAGCGACTCTACGGTCCGGTAGCTCAGCCCCATCCGGACGGCGACCTGCCCGACGTCGAGGTCCTCCGACTTCAGCCGCAGCGCCTCGGCCTGCCGCGCGGGCAGCTCACCACTGCGCACCGCCAGCCACTTTGCCTCGGCCCGGTCGCACACCGCCTCCTCGACGGGCACCGGGCCGGGGGCGACGAGGGTCGGACTTGTACGCACCTCGGCCTCACGGTTCACCTGCCGGTACCGGTCGACGCACAGCCGCATCGTCACCGTCGTGAGCCACGCAGCGAGCCGCTCGTCGTCCAGGTCAGGGCGTTCGGCGGCCCGCAGCATCGCCTCGTGCACCGCGTCCTCGGCGTCCTCCGGGCTCATCGACCTGCGCCGGGCCACCTTGAGCAGTTGCTCGCGGTGGCTCCACATGCGCTGCCAACGGCCGTCGGAGGCTTCCATCTCCGCAGGCATGTCCGTCGCCATGAGGGCTCCTTCGCGCTCACCCACCGGTCTCGTTCCGTCCGGCGGGGCGCGAGATTACCGCCCAGTATCAGCGGTTGTGGAGGGGGCGGCGGTCATCGAGTCCGCGTTGTTACTGGTCAGTGCGCCGCCGCTGGGAAGCATGCCGTCGGCGGGGAGCTCGATGTCCGGGCCGTGAAGGGGAAGTTGCTATTCCCCGGCCTGTCCGGTCCGGCCGGTCCGCCCGGGTCCGCCCTGCCTCCTCGGATTCGTCGGCCGGAGGGGCGTGGGCTGCCCGTCGTGATGCATGAGGGGATCGCGTCCACTGGCGTCCCATCCAGCTCGACGCGCCCCCGGACGGGCAGGAGGCGTCGGGATCGGCGACGGTGTCGCTCGCGACCACCTTTCCCAAGAGCGGCCTGAGGCACCGGCTGCTGCGCTGCCTGCGCGTGAACGCCGGGCGCGTGCTGTCCAAGGAGCAGATCGGGCGGCACGTCTGGGACGACCCGCCGACGGACGGCGCGATCGAGCGGCTCGTGTCGCGGCTGCGGCGCAAGGTGAACGGGGAGTGGGAGCAGGCCGCGCTGATCCATACCCGGCGTGGCTTCGGCTATTGGCTGGGCACGGCCGTGACGGACCGTACGGCGTGACCGTCGACCTCGGCGGCAAGGTGTACGCCGCCGACCACTACCGGGTCGCGAGCCCCGAGCCCTCGCCGGAGGGCGGCGTCACCACGCACTTCCTGCAGCCCTTCTCGCACGGCATCGTGGCCCACGGTGGACTCCTGCACACCACCTCGCAGTTCGGGCAGGTCCAGACGTACGACCCCGGGACCGGGACCAGACGGGAGCGGGCCGGCGGGCTGCGGCGGCCGCTCGGGATCGCCGTCACGCCGGACGGCTCGCTCGTCGTCGCCGAGTCGGACGCGGGGCGGGTCGTGGCCGTCGATGAGCGGGACGAGCTCACCGTGCTCGCGGACGGGCTCGAGCAGCCCGTGGACGTCGCCTGTGACGCCGAGGGGCACTGTTACGTCAGTGACGAGCGGCTGGGCGCGGTGCTGCGGGTCGAGGTGGACGGGCCGCCGGCGGTCGTGGTCGACGGGCTCGACGCGCGCAGGGACTCGCGGTGCTCGGCGAGGAGTTGTTCACGGTGGAGACCGGCCGGCGCCGGTTGCTTGCGGTGTCCCTGACGACGGGGGAGCGCCGGACCGATGCCGAGGACCTGCCGGTCGGGCCGCCGCCCGGCGTGGTGCCGCGGGCGGAACCCGCCCTCTTCGCCAACGGGATGCCGGGGATGGCGCGCCGGTTCGCCGGGTTGGCGGTCACGGCGGACGGGGCGCTGCTGCTGTCGGCGAACGGGGAGGGGACGGTACTGCGGCTGACACCCGGGCCGTGCTGAACCTGCGGGCAGGTGGGGGCTGGTCGCGCCCACGCGGCGGAGCCGCACATCGATCCAGCCCCGTGCCCCTACGGCCCCGTGCCCCCACAGCCCCGTGCCCCTAAAACCCCGTGCCCCTACGGCGCCGAACCCAGCGACCGCTCCCGCACCCGCGCCAGATGCCGGGTGAACACCTCACGCGTCTCGGGAGTGAGCGTCCGCAGCGCGACCAGTGCCGTGATCACCACGTCGCACAGCTCGCCCTGTACGTCCTCCCAGGTGTGGGTGACGCCCTTGCGCGGGTTCTGACCGGTCGCCCCGATCACCGCCTCGGCCACCTCGCCGACCTCCTCCGACAACTTCAGCATGCGCAGCAGCATGCCCTCCTTGCCGCCGACCGGCTGGTCGGTGTCGAGCCAGGTCCACAGGTCGTCGATGGTCGCCCAGAGGTCATCGGCGGGCGCGGTGGCGGGCTCGGTGGCGGTGCCGGGAGGGGCTGCCTGATCGGTCATGCGGGCAGCTTGGCACAGCGGCTGCCTACTCCTCGAACAAGGCCTCCTGATCCTCGAGCGCCCCCGCCTGCTCCTCCCTGTCCGTCCTCGCCTCGTCCAGCCTCTTGTTCCGCGTCCCGATCACCACCGCCGTCGTCGCCGCCGTCGCCGCCAGTGCCGTGGGAACCATCCAGCCGCGGTCGACGACATGGCCGAGGGCGTGGTCGAGGGAGAGGCGGCCGGGGCCCGTGATCGCGAGGCAGGCTGCGGCCAGGCCCAGGGTGGCCGCGTGCTCGTAGCCGCCCTCCTGGTTGAAGAAGCCGTTCGGGGCGTGCACCGCGGCGGCGCCCGCCATGGCGCCGGCCGCCGCCGCACCCGCCGCCGGGGTCGCGAGGCCCAGCGCCAGCAGGGTGCCGCCCCCTGCCTCCGCGAGGCCCGACGCCGTTGCGCTGGCCTTGCCCGGCTTGTAGCCGATCGACTCCATGAACTGGCCGGTGCCCTCGATGCCGTGTCCGCCGAACCAGCCGAACAGCTTCTGCGTGCCGTGCGCGAACAGCACGCCGCCGGCGCCCAGCCGGAGCAACAGCAGGCCCAGATCACGTCGGTCGTAAGCACTCACAATGACTCCCGATGGCTCCCGGAACAGTCCCCTGGTGACGGATCCCCGCCCGATCCCCGCCCGATCGCGTCCTCGTGTCCACCGTCGCACCGAAGTCACCCGCCCGGCCTGCCATGGCCGCCGTTCGGGTGGCGGGGCCGCGGACGCGGTGTGAGGCTGACCGGTATGACGATTCAGACGTCCAAACTCAGCGACCCCGCCGTCCGCGCCTTCGTCACCGCCGTCAACGCCCACGACCGCGAGGGCTTCATGAGCATCCTCGCGCCCGGCGCGACCATGGCGGACGACGGCAGCGACCGCGACCTCGCCGACTGGATCGAGCGGGAGATCTTCTCCTCCAACGGCCACATGGAAGTCGACAACGAGTCCAACGACGGCCGCGATCTCCTCACCCACTACCGCAACGACACCTGGGGCGAGATGCGCACCCGCTGGCACTTCGAGGTCGAGGGCGACGGCAGGATCTCCCGCTTCGAGACCGGTCAGGCTTAGCGGGGCGCGAGAAAGCCGGCGCGAGAGCCGCTCAAGCGCTTGCCCTCGTGCGCACTTCAACTTCTAACGTCCCACCTCATGGAGACCAAGAGGACTTTGGGACGGACCGGCATCGAGGTCAGCGCGCTCGGCTTCGGCTGCTGGGCCATCGGCGGTGAGTGGCAGTCCGCCGACGGGCAGCCGCTCGGCTGGGGCAAGGTCGACGACGAGAAGTCCGTACGGGCCGTCCGGCGCGCCCTGGATCTGGGCGTCACCTTCTTCGACACCGCGGACACCTACGGCGCCGGCCACAGCGAACGCGTCCTCGGCCGCGCCCTGGGCAAGCGCCGCGCCGATGTCGTCGTCGCCACCAAGTGGGGCAACGTCTTCGACGAGGAGACCCGCACCCTCACCGGCGCCGACGACACCGTGCCGTACGCCCGCCGCGCGCTGACCGCCTCGCTGAGGCGCCTGGACACCGACTACGTCGACCTGTACCAGCTGCACCTGTCCGACGCCGACCCGGAGCGTGCCGCCGAGCTGCGTGACGTCTGCGAGGAGTTCGTGCGCGAGGGGCTCATCCGTGCCTACGCGTGGAGCACCGACGACCCGGCCCGTGCCGCCGTGTTCGCGCGAGGGGAGCACTGCGCGGCGGTGCAGCACGCGGCCAACGTGCTCCAGGACGCACCTGAGATGTTCGCGCTGTGCGAGGAGCTGGAGCTGGCGAGCATCAACCGCAGCCCGCTCGCGATGGGCCTGCTGACCGGCAAGCGCAGGACCGGGCAGGCCCTGGAGGCCGGGGACATCCGCAGCAGGCCGCCGCAGTGGCTGCAGGGGTTCGAGGACGGGTCCGGGGCCGACCCGCAGTGGCTCGCGCGCGTGGACGCGCTGAAGGACGTCCTCACCGGCGGCGGCCGTACGCTCGGCCAGGGCGCGCTCGCCTGGCTGTGGGCCCGCAGCCCGCGCACCGTGCCGATCCCCGGGTTCCGTTCCGTCGAGCAGGCCGAGCAGAACGCGGGCGCGATCGCCAAGGGGCCGCTCACCGCCGGGCAGATGGCCGACGTCGACGAGATCCTCGCTCGCTGAGCACCGCCGTAGGCACGGGACACAGCACGGCAGCCGTTCCACGCACCGGTGCGCACCTCACGGTCCCTCGCGAGGTCCACCCCCACCCGGTGTCGTGGAACGGCTGCCGTTCCCCCCTCGGTATGGCCTGTGGAATCCTCCTGCTCCACATGTGAAGCTCTGGTGCAGGAGATTGTGAGCATAAGACGCTCACCGTGCTCGACGTGCCGGAATTCAACATTCCGATTGTGTGAGTTGTGGAGACAGTGTGCAGGCGGGTGAGCCGTCAGCCACGCCCCACGTACGGCATCGCCGTCGCCAGCACCGTCGCGAACTGCACGTTCGCCTCCAGCGGCAGCTCCGCCATGTGCCGCACGGTCCGGGCCACGTCGGCCACGTCCATCACGGGCTCGGGCACCACCGAGCCGTCGGCCTGCAGGGCGCCTGTCTGCATGCGGGCGGTCATGTCGGTCGCCGCGTTGCCGATGTCGATCTGGCCGACGGCGATGTTGTACGGCCGCCCGTCCAGCGACAGGGACTTGGTCAGTCCGGTCAGCGCGTGCTTGGTCGCCGTGTAGGCGACGGAGTGCGGGCGGGGCGTGTGCGCCGAGATGGACCCGTTGTTGATGATCCGGCCGCCCTGCGGGTCCTGCTCCTTCATCTGCCGGTACGCCGCCTGCGCGCACAGGAACGCCCCGTTGAGGTTGGTGTCCACCACATGCCGCCAGGCGTCGTACGCCAGCTCCTCGACCGGCACCCCGCCCGGCCCGAACGTCCCGGCGTTGTTGAAGAGCAGGTCCACCCGCCCGAACCGCTCCACGGTGGCCGCGAACAGCGCGGCCACGTCCTCCTGCCGTGACACGTCGGTCCGTACGGCGAGAGCGGCGCCGTCGGGTACCAGCCCCGCCGTCTCCTCCAGGGACCCGACGCGCCGCCCCGCCAGCGCCACCGACCATCCCGCGCGCAGCAGCTCCACGGCGACCGCCCGTCCGATGCCGGAGCCCGCGCCGGTCACCACGGCGGTCCTCGTGTCCGTCCTCGTGTCCGTTTGCCTGTCATTCATGGGGCCGCAGGGTACGGGACGGTCCGCCATCCGGAACTCATCCATCCGCCATCCGAGTGTTGTGTACGCGCCAAGCGAGTGTCGTCCCCGGCCACTCCAATGCCTCATGCATCCATCAGTCAGGGGAGGACCGGATGACACTCGCAGCACACCCTCAGCCCCAGCACGCCCCCGAACTGCGCGCGGCAGCACGCCACATCGGCCGCCGCCGCTTCCTGACCGTCACGGGCGCCGCCGCCTCGCTCGCCTTCGCCGTGAACCTGCCGGCCGCCGGCGCAGCGAGCGCCGCCGAGCTCGACGCCCGCCGGATCACCGACAACCCCTTCACCCTCGGCGTCGCCTCCGGCGACCCGCTGCCCGACTCCGTCCTGTTGTGGACCCGCCTCGCCCCCGCCCCGTACCAGCCCGACAGCGGACTGCCCGCCCAACGGATCACCGTGCACTGGGAGTTGGCGCACGACGAGAAGTTCACCAGGATCGCCAGACGCGGTGCGGCCATCGCGTACCCCGAGTTCCACCACACGGTCCACGTCGAGGTCGACAAGCTCGACGCGGACCGCGTCTACTACTACCGCTTCCGCGCCGGCACCTGGATCAGCGAGACGGGCCGCACCCGCACCGCCCCCGCGACGGAAGGCGCGGCGAGCTCGCTGACCCTCGCCGCGGTCTCCTGCCAGGCGTACACCGACGGCTACTACACGGCGTACCGCCATCTCGCCCAGGACGACGTGGACGTCGTCTTCCACCTCGGCGACTACCTGTACGAGTACGCGGTCAACTCCGTCGGCGGCTACCGCAACTACACCGACCGCACACTCCCCGCCCTCTTCAACCGCGAGACGGTGACGCTGGAGGACTACCGCCTGCGCTACGCGCTCTACAAGTCCGACCCCGACCTCATGGCCGCGCACGCCGCGCACCCGTTCGTCGTCACCTGGGACGACCACGAGACCGAGAACAACTACGCCGACGACATCCCGGAGAACAGCGTCCCGCCGGAGGAGTTCCTGCTGCGCCGGGCCTCCGCCTACCGCGCCTACTGGGAGAACCAGCCGCTGCGCCGCCCGCAGCAGCCCGTCGGCCCCGACATGCAGCTCTACCGGCGCCTGCGCTGGGGCCGGCTCGCCCAGTTCGACGTGCTGGACACCCGGCAGTACCGCTCCAACCAGGCGTACGGCGACGGCGCCCAGATCCCCGGCCCGGACGTCGACGACCCGGCGCGCACGATGACCGGAGCGACGCAGGAGCGGTGGCTGCTCGACGGCTGGCGCGACTCGACAGCGCTGTGGAACGTCGTTCCGCAGCAGGTCACCTTCGCCCAGCGCAAGTTCGACCTCGCCACGCCCTCACGGGTGTCGATGGACGCCTGGGACGGCTACCGCGCCTCCCGCCGCCGCGTGCTGGACGGCGCCAAGGCCGCCGGCGTCGAGAACCTGATGGTGCTCACGGGTGACGTACACGTCGGGTACGGCTTCGACATCAAGGACGACTTCGACGACCCCGACTCCGCCACGCTCGGCACGGAGATCGTCGCCACGTCGATCGCCAGCGGCCGGGACGGCGCCGACAAGCCCGCCAACTGGGACACGTACATGCAGGCCAACCCGCACATGAAGTTCTACAACGGGCGGCGCGGCTATGTGACCGTCGCGCTGGGGCAGCAGCTCGCGCGGACCGACTTCAAGACGGTGCCGTACGTGACCACGCCCGGGGCGCCGGTCACGACGGCCGCGTCCTTCGTGACGGAGGTGGGGGAGCCGGGGCTCACGCCGGCGTGAGTTCGGGCGTGAGGTCCTCGCCCGCGTCCCCTTCGGGGGCCTCGCCCGGGTAGCGGACGCCGACGCGGTCCCGGATCGCGTCGAGCGTCCGCATCACGGCCAGCGTGCCGTCCAGCGGGACAAGCGGAGACTCGGTCTCGCCGGCCCGCAGGGCCCGCATCACCTCGGCGGCCTCGTGCCGCAAGCTGCTCCGCGCACCGTCCGCCGGGTCGGCCGTGAACTCCTCGGGGTCACGGCCGTCGCGGTGCAGGACGAAACGGTCCGGGAAGAAGAAGCCGTGCGGTACGTCGATACGGCCGCCCGATCCGGTGACCGACGCGGAGGTGGCCGTACCGCCGACGATGGAGCAGTGCACCGAGGCGAGCGCGCCGCTGTCCCAGGAGAGCAGGGCGCCCGTCTGCAGATCGACGCCCTCCGCGGACAGCGCCGCGCGAGCCGTGACGTCCGACGGCTCCCCGAGCAGCAGCTGGGCGAAGGAGACCGGGTACACGCCGAGGTCCAGCAGCGCGCCGCCGCCCTGCGCCGGGTCGCGCAGCCGGTGCGCGGGCGGGAAGGGGCCGGCCAGCCCGAAGTCGGCCTGCACATGGCGCACTTCGCCGATCGCGCCGTCGTCCACGAGGGCTTTGAGCCGCCGGATGAGGGGGTTGCAGTACATCCACATGGCTTCCATCAGGAAACTGCCGCGCGCCTTCGCCAGCGCGACCAGTTCCTCGGCCTCCCGCGCGTTCAGTGTGAACGCCTTCTCGCACAGCACGTTGTGCCCGGCCTCCAGGCACAGCCCGGCCGCGACGCGGTGCGCCGAGTGCGGGGTGGCGACGTAGACGACATCGATGTCGCCGTCCTCGGCGAGCGCGTTCCAGTCGCCGTACGCCCGCGGGATCCCGAAGCGCTCGGCGAACGTGTCGGCGGAGTCCTGGCTCCGCGAGGCGACGGCCACCACCTCGGCATCCGGCAGGTCCACCAGATCCGCGGTGAACGCGGCCGCGATCCCGCCGGTCGCCAGGATCCCCCACCGCACGCTTCGTTCCGTCACTGCGGTCCCGCCCCTCGCTCATGTGACCCTCGGCACTCTGTACGAGCTGAGAGCATAGAGGGCGGATCACTCGGAGAGGGAGGGGCGCATGGGCGACCGTGGGGGGCCGATACAGCCGGCGGAGCCGATACCGGACGTGTCGCAGCCGGCCGTACCGAAGACGGACAGACCGCCCGTCCGGTCCCTGCGGACCACCGGCCTGCTCGTCACCCTCATCCTCGGCGGCCTGACGGCGACGCCCCCGCTGGCGATGGACATGTATCTCCCGGCGCTCCCCGAGGTCACCGGGTCCCTGCACGCCCCCGCCGCGACCGTGCAGCTCACGCTCACCGCCTGCCTGGCCGGCATGGCGCTCGGGCAGCTGGTGGTCGGCCCGATGAGCGACCGGTGGGGCCGCAGGCGCCCGCTGCTGGCGGGCCTCGCCGTGTACGTCGTCGCCACCGCCCTGTGCGCACTCGCGCCCAACATCGGCCTCCTGGTCGCCTTCCGGCTGGCGCAGGGCCTCGCGGGGGCGGCGGCGATCGTGATCGCGAGGGCGGTCGTACGCGACCTGTACGACGGCGTGGCCATGGCCCGTTTCTTCTCCACCCTCATGCTGATCTCGGGAGTCGCCCCGATCGTGGCGCCGCTCATCGGCGGCCAGGTGCTGCGGGTGACGGACTGGCGGGGCGTGTTCGTCGTGCTGACGGTGGTCGGCGTACTGCTCGCCGCTCTCGTCTGGCGCAGGCTCCCCGAGACTTTGGCGCCGCAGGACCGGCACAGCGGCGGGGTCGGTGAGGCCCTGCGGGCCATGCGCGGTCTGCTCGCCGACCGCGCCTTCACCGGGTACATGCTGGCGGGCGGGTTCGCCTTCGCCGCGCTGTTCGCCTACATATCGGCGTCGCCGTTCGTGATCCAGGAGATCTACGGAGCCTCGCCGCAGACCTTCAGCCTGCTGTTCGGGCTCAACTCGGTCGGGCTCGTGATCGTCGGCCAGATCAACGGCAAGGTGCTGGTGGGGCGGGTCAGCCTGGACCTGGTGCTGGGCGCGGGGCTGGCCGTGGTGATCCTGGCCGCGACAGCGCTGCTGCTGATGTCGCTGGGCGTGTTCGGCGAGGTCGGGCTGGTACCGGTGGCGGCGGCCCTCTTCGTCCTGATGTCCGCGATGGGCGTCACCCTGCCCAACACCCAGGCCCTCGCCCTGCTGCGCACCAAGCACGCCGCCGGGTCCGCCTCCGCACTGCTCGGCACGTCCTCCTTCCTCGTCGGCGCCATCGCCTCGCCCCTCGTGGGCGTCGCCGGAGAGGACACGGCCGTCCCGATGGCCGTCGTCCAACTGGCCGCAGCACTGGTGGCGCTGGCCTGCTTCATGGGAATGTGCCGTCCCTGGAACAGTCGTGCGGGTGCGGAGGGAGCAGAGAGCTGAGCGCGCCGAGACTGCGCGGGGACACGCCGGAGAGGGCCGGACTCGACCCCGAGGAGATCCGTCAGCTCGTCCGCGAGGTCCACGACCTCACGACCGGCTCCCGCCCGTGGGCGGCCGGCGTTGTGCTGATCGTCGGGCGGGGGCCCTACCTCGCCGTCGAGGAGGCGGCGGGCTGGGCGGTGCGGTACGCGTCCTACGACGAGGACAAGGACGCCGGGTTGGAACTGCCGCCCGAGGCCCAGGTCCCGATGGCCACGTCGACCCCCTTCGACCTGGCCTCCCTCACCAAGCTCTTCACCTCGGTCGCCGCGGTGCAGCAGATCGAGCGCGGCACGCTGGGCATCGACGCGCGGGTCGGGGCGTATCTGCCGGACTTCCGCGCCGCGGCCCGGCATGACATCACGGTGCGTCAGCTGCTGACCCACACCTCGGGGTTGCGGCCCGAACTGCCGCTGTACGACTGCGCGGACGACGCGGAGCGGCTGGAGCGGTTGCGGGCGGAGCCGCCGGTGGGGGTGCCGGGAACGTACTGCTACTCGGACCTCAACCTGCTGTTGCTGCAGCACGTGCTCGAACGCATCACCGGCCGCACGCTCGACGTCCTGATCCACGACGGGATCACCCGGCCCCTGGGCATGACGGCGACCCATTTCGGGCCCTGCCCCGGCGCGGCGGCGACCGAGGACCAGCGGCGTCCGTGGGCCAAGGCGGACCGGGGGATGCTGCGGGGGGTCGTCCACGACGAGAACGCCTGGGCGCTGGGCGGGGTGGCGGGCCACGCCGGCCTCTTCTCCACGGGGCGTGACCTTGCGGTCTTCTGCCGGGCGCTGCTGTCCGGCGGCGCGTACGGGCCCGCCCGGATCCTCGGTCCGGACTTCGTGGAGCTGCTGCTGGCCGCGCCCGGGCTGGGGTTCGCGGTGGATCAGCCGTGGTTCATGGGGGAGTTGGCGGGGCGGGGGGCTGCGGGGCACACGGGGTTCACGGGGACCTCGTTGGTGGTGGATCCGGTGACGGACACGTTCGTGGTGCTGCTGGCGAACGCGGTGCATCCGCGGAGGCGGGCCGCCGACAGCAGGCCGCGGGCCGGGGTGGGGACGAGGGTGGCGCGGGCTGTGCGGGGGTTGTAGGGCCGTTTGTTCCGCCCCCGCCGCCCCTGCCCTTCCCGTCCCTGGGGGCTGCGCCCCCAGACCCCCCTTCGGCCTGAACGGCCTCGTCCTCAAACGCCGGACGG